>NZ_CAJMZA010000034.1:0-77255 GCF_905220195.1 Paraburkholderia sp. J8-2 | reverse complement strand
AGCCAGGAAGCAAAAAAGCCGTCCATTGGACGGCTTTTTTGCATTGGCGCGCGACTCACTGCTGAGCCAAAAACTTCGTCGCCAGGTGCACCCAAAACGACGATCCCACCGGCAGCAACTGATCGTTAAAGTCATAGCTCGCGTTGTGCAGCATGCAAGGGCCTGCACCATGGCCCGCATCCCGGTGACCACCTTCGCCGTTACCGAGAAACGCATAGCACCCGGGCTTCTCAAGCAGCATGAACGAGAAGTCCTCGGCGCCCATGGTTGGTTCGACGTTCGCGTCAACGTGGTCCGCGCCGACCACCTCCCGCATCACCTCCGCGGCAAACTGCGCCTCCGCGCTGCTGTTCACCGTCGGCGGATAATTGCGATGAAAAGCGATGTCGACCGAGCAGTCATACGCCTCAGCCGTGCTCTCGGCGATCTTGCGCAGCCGCGACTCGATCAGATCGAGCGTTTCCGTCGTGAAGGTACGCACCGTTCCCGCGATCCATGCCGTGTTCGGCACCACGTTGACCGCATCGCCGGCATGAATCTGCGTGATCGAGAGCACGGCCGTATCGAGCGGCTTCTTGTTGCGCGTGATGATGCTCTGCAACCCGTTCGCGATCTGCACCGCGGTGAAAACCGGATCCCGACCATTGTGCGGCAACGCGGCGTGCGAGCCTACGCCATTGATTTCAATGCGAAATTCGTTGCTAGAAGCCATAATCGGCCCTTCGGTCACACCGAAGTAGCCAGCCGGCATGCCGGGCCAGTTGTGAATACCGAAAACGGCGTCCACGGGAAATTGCTCGAAGAGGCCATCGTCGATCATGGCTTTCGCGCCAGCACCGCCTTCTTCAGCGGGCTGGAAAATGAAGACGATCGTGCCGTCGAACTGTCCGTGCCGCGCGAGATGTTGTGCTGCGCCAAGCAGCATCGCCGTGTGGCCGTCGTGGCCGCACGCGTGCATCTTGCCTTCGTTGCGCGAGCGATGATCGAACGTGTTGAGTTCCTGGATCGGCAAGGCGTCCATATCGGCGCGCAAACCGACCATGCGCTTGCCAGTGCCGCGCTTGAGCACACCGACAACGCCGGTCTTGCCCATGCCACGATGCACTTCAATGCCCCATTCTGTGAGTTTTGCCGCGACGAGGTCGGAGGTTTGAGTTTCTTCGTAGCGCAGTTCGGGGTGCGCGTGGATCGTTCGTCGGAGGCCCTGGATTTCGCCTTGGGCGGCCTGGATTTCCGGAATCAGTTTCATGGCGGACGGTGCTCGAAAAGTGGGCGCCCGGCCTTTGTCTCCAAATCAGGCCGGGTCTAGACAAACCATTCTACGCCGAACCTTTTTTTTCGCGCCAACCCCCTGGGTGCGGACAGGGTGCGCGCCCTGGACATAATAAAATTGCACCTACGACAGAACGCCTCACCCACGGATTTCCGATGAACGCCCCAGCCGAATTTGCCCGCGAATTTGCCCGTGCAGTTTGCCCGCACGATTGTCCCGATACCTGCGCAATGCGCGTGACCGTTGAAAATGGCCGGGCAATCAAAGTGAGCGGCGACCCGGATCATCCGCCCACCCAGGGCGTGCTGTGCACGAAAGTGACCCGCTATGCCGAGCGAGTCCATCACCCGAAGCGTTTGACTCAGCCGATGAAGCGGGTTGGACGCAAGGGGGAAGGGCGTTTCGAACCAATCAGCTGGGACGAGGCCACACGGATTGCCGCTGAACGCCTGGGCGAACTCGCGCAGCGCGCACCCGAAGCCATCCTGCCGTACAGCTATGCCGGTACGATGGGGCTCGTTCAGGGCGATAGCATCGCACAGCGCTTCTTTCACAAGCTTGGCGCGTCGCGTCTCGATCGCGCGATCTGCGCGGCGGCGGGCGCCGCCGGCCTGCGTTATACGTTTGGCTCGAGCCTCGGCATGCTCACGGAGTATTTCGCAGAAAGCGAGGTGATCCTGATCTGGGGCGCTAACCCGATCGCATCGAACCTGCACTTCTGGACTCGCGCGCAAGAAGCGAAACGCAACGGCGCGAAGCTGATCGCGATCGACCCGTATCGCTCGCTGACGGCCGAGAAATGCCACCAGCACATTGCGCTCAAGCCCGGTACAGACGGCGCGCTCGCGCTCGGCATGATGCACGTGCTGATCACCGAGGACCGGCTCGACCACGATTACATTGCGGCCCATACCCACGGCTTCGACGCGTTGAAGGCGCGTGCGCTCACCTACACGCCGGCGCGCGTCGCCGGGATCTGCGGCATCGAGGAGCAGGTCGTCGTCGATCTTGCGCGCCTCTATGCGTCGACGCGCAAGGCGGCAATCCGCATGAACTACGGCCTGCAACGCGTGCGCGGCGGTGGTAACGCCGTGCGTGCCATCGCCTGTCTGCCCGCGCTGACCGGCGCGTGGCGCGAGCGCGCGGGCGGCGTGCTGCTTTCGTCGTCGGGCTGGGCCCCCGTCGATACGAACGCCCTCCAGCGTCCCGATCTGATTCCGGGCTGGCCGCAGCATCAGCCGCGTATCATCAACATGAACCAGATCGGCGACGCGCTCACGCACGCAGGCGACGCCGCATTCGGGCCGAAGGTCGAAGCGATCGTCGTCTACAACTCGAATCCGGTTGCGGTTGCGCCCGAGTCGGCGAAGGTCGCCGCCGGCTTTGCGCGCGAGGACCTCTTTACCATCGTGCTCGAGCAGTTCCAGACCGACACCGCCGATTACGCCGACCTGCTGCTGCCTGCCACGACCCAGCTTGAACATCTCGACGTTCACAAGTCCTACGGCCACACACACATCATGGCGAACCTGCCTGCCATCGCGCCCGTTGGCGAGGCGCGGCCGAATACCGAGATTTTCCGTTCCATCGCGCGCACGATGGGCCTGACCGAGCCGGCGCTGTTCGAAAGCGACGAAGACGTGGCGACCCGCGCGTTCGACTGGAGCGATCCCGCGCTAGGCGGAGCCGACTGGGCCGCGCTCAAGCGCGAAGGCTGGCTCGAGCTGAATATTCCTGAAGCGCCGTTTGCGAACGGCGGTTTTCGCACGCCCACGGGCAAATGCGAGTTCCATAGCGAGGCGCTTGCGAAGGCCGGGCTCGATCCGCTGCCCGACTACCTGCCGCCGCACGAGTCGGAAGACGGCGCGCCCGAGCTTGCCGCACGCTATCCGCTCGCGATGATCTCGCCGCCCGCGCGCAACTTTCTGAACAGCACCTTCGTGAATGTGGAGAGCCTGCGCGCGACCGAGGGCGAACCGCACGTGGACCTTCATCCGGCCGATGCCGCCCGCCGCGAGATTGCCGACGGCGACGAGGTTCGCGTATTCAACGACCGCGGCTCGATGCGCGCGCGGGCGCGCGTGACCGACCGGGCGCGCAGCGGCCTCGTGGTGGGCCTGTCGATCTGGTGGAAGAAGCTGGCGCCGGACGGCCGCAACGCCAACGAAGTGACGAGCCAGGCGCTCACCGACCTTGGCGGCTCGGCGACTTTCTACGATTGCCTCGTCGAGGTCGAGCGCATCTGAAAGCGCCTCATGGCATAGCTAACGGCCCCACAATGCCCGTTCGAGGGGCCTTTCTAACTCGCTGATTTGCTGACATAAAAGCTGGGTCGCCATGCTACGATCCAATTTTTTAGCACGACCATTCGAAAAATCAAGGAGGAGACGCTGCATGGAAAAAGTCTGGCTGAAATCGTACCCGCCCGGCGTTCCCGCTGAAATCGACGCGAGCCGTTACGCGTCCATCACGGCGCTGCTCGAAGAGAGCTTCAGCGAATTCCGTGCAAAGCCCGCCTTCGCATGCATGGGCAAGACGATCACCTACGGTGAGCTGGACCAACTCTCCCAGCGTCTGGCCGCATGGTTTCAGTCGCGCGGTATTGCACGTGGCGCGCGCATCGCGCTCATGATGCCCAACGTGCTGCAGTATCCGGTCGCGCTGGCTGCGGTACTACGCGCGGGCTATGTCGTCGTCAACGTGAACCCGCTCTACACGCCGCGCGAGCTCGAACACCAGTTGAAGGACAGCGGCGCAGAAGCGATCGTCGTCCTCGAGAACTTCGCCGGCACCGTGAGCGCGGTCATCGCCAATACGCGCGTGAAGCACGTACTGGTCGCGGCGATGGGCGATCTGCTTGGCGCGAAGGGCTTTGTCGTCAACTTCGTCGTGCGGCGCGTGAAGAAGATGGTGCCCGCCTGGAGTCTGCCCGGCCACGTGCGCTTTAACGACGCGCTCGCCGAAGGTGCACGCAAAGGCTTCAAGCGCGTCGAGCAGACGCCCGAGGACGTCGCCTTCCTTCAGTACACGGGCGGCACGACCGGTGTGGCCAAGGGCGCGACGCTGCTGCATAGCAACCTGATTGCCAACGTGCTGCAGTCGGCGGCATGGACCGAGCCCGCGCTTGCGAAACTGCCATCCGGTACGCAGCCGGTGACGGTCGCGGCGCTGCCGCTTTATCACGTGTTCGCGCTGACCGTTTGCGGGCTGCTGACGCTGCGCACCGGCGGTCTCGCGATCCTGATTCCGAATCCGCGTGACATTGGCGGCATGATCAAGGAACTGCACGGCTACTCGATCACGTGTTTTCCTGCGGTCAACACGCTCTACAACGCGATGCTCAACCATCCGGATTTCGCCAATCTGGACTTCACGCACCTGCTCGTTGCAAACGGTGGCGGCATGGCCGTGCAGGAAGCCGTGGCCAAGCGCTGGTACGAGCGCACGCATACGCCGATCGTCGAAGGCTATGGGCTCTCGGAAACCTCGCCCAGCGTGACCTGCAATCCGGTCACGGCAACGGAATACACCGGCACGATCGGCTTGCCTTTGCCTTCCACTGAAATCTCGATTCGTGACGACGCCGGCAATGAACTGCCGATTGGCGAAGCCGGTGAGATCTGCATCCGCGGGCCGCAGGTGATGGCGGGCTACTGGCAGCGCCCGGAAGAAACGGCGAAAGTCATGACGCCCGACGGCTACTTCAAGTCGGGCGACGTCGGCCTCATTAACGCGCGGGGCTACATCAAGCTCGTCGACCGCAAGAAGGACATGATTCTGGTCTCGGGCTTCAATGTCTACCCGAACGAAGTCGAGGATGTCGTGGCGAAGCTGCCGGGCGTGTTCGAAGTGGCGGCGGTGGGTGTACCCGACCAGAACTCGGGCGAAGCGGTGAAGCTCTATATCGTCAAGAAGGACCCCGCACTCACCGACAAGGACGTGTTCGACTACTGCAAGACTCAGCTCACCGGCTACAAGCGGCCGAAGATCATCGAGTTCCGCAACGATCTGCCCAAGAGCAACGTCGGCAAGATCCTGCGCCGCGAGTTGCGCGACGGTCGCGCCTGAACGCGAAAGAACGAAGCGAAAGGCTAGCGAGCTACAAGCGAAACCGGCCTGCCCATCGAGGGCAGGCCGGTTTTTTTTGCCCTGCGCACCGTCGCGAAGCAAGGCGTGCGCAAAAGAAAAAAGGCGCCCGGAGGCGCCTTCGAGACTACAACGAATGTTCTTATTAGAACTTGTGACGGATACCGACGCGAGCCGTGAACACGTTGTTCGTGCTCGACGGCGTCAGACCGTTGATCGAGGCAACAGCCGAGTTGCCCGTCGAGTCGGTGCCCGTAGCATGCTGGTACACGCCGATCAGGTAGACGTCCGTACGCTTCGACAGGAAGTAGTCCGTACCCAGTGCGTACTGGAAGTACTTCGCACCGCCGTCGCTCGAGCCGTTCGCACGCGTGACGCTGCTGCCGTCCGTGTAGTCGAACGCGAAGCCTGCCAGCAGGGCCGGCGTGAACTGGTACTTGATGTTCGCTTCGACGTTGTTGAAGTTGGCATTCGTGCCGCGCTCGAAGAGCGACGTGGACGTCGCGCCGAGGTTGCGGAAGCTGACGTTCGAGTACGTCACGCCGAACGTCGCTGCGCCGAACGTGTAAGCACCGCCTGCACCGATAACCTGGTACGTGTTGGCCGAAGCGAAGCCGCCGTAGACCGGGTTGCCCGTCGCCGTCAGAGCTGCCGAAGCGCCAGCCGAGCCGCCGTTGTTGAACAGGCCGCCCGTCGCGTTCGGCGTGCGTGCGTTCAGGTAACCAACGCCGAGGACGAGGGGACCGTTGTTATAGCCAGCGCCCAACGACCAGATCTGGTTCGCCGTGAAGTTGCCTGCCTGGCCACCGAAGCTGTACGTGCCGCCGAACGTCAGGCCAGCGTAGTTCACGCTCGTGAACTTGACCGTGTTGTTCGTACGGTAAGCGTTGTTGAAGTTGTCCAGATCCTGCGGGTGAGCAGCGATGTAGCCGCCCCACTGGTCGCCGGCTTCGAGCGGACCGACGTAGTCGACGACGGAGTCGTACTGGCGACCCAGCGTGACCGTGCCGAACTGCGAGCTCGACAGGCCGACATACGCTTGACGACCGAACATCAGGCCGCCCTGACCGAGCTTGCCGGTGTTCACGTCGAAACCGTTTTCGAGCACGAAGACTGCCTTCAGGCCGCCGCCGAGGTCTTCAGCGCCGCGCAGGCCGAAACGGCTGCCTTGCATCACGCCGCTCGACAGGTTGTACAGGTGCTTGCCACCCGAGTTCGTGTTGATGTTGAAACCTTCGTCGATGATACCGTACAGCGTGACGCTGCTCTGAGCGTGAGCAACGCCCGCGAACGCGCCCAGCGCAGCCAGCGCGAGAAGCGACTTCTTCATTGAATGATCTCCAGTGTTTGCGAATCTTTTGCGTCTTGTAACGGAACCGGTTTTTTATCGTGCGTGGGTCCCGTCCTTCTAACTTCGCGAGAAGTTGCCACGTAATGTAACAAAAGGGTTAATAGTCACAAAGGAAAAGCCAGGCCACCGCTAAGTACCTGTTTCGTTTACACAACATGGTCTAGAATACGCGGCTATCTATCGGCGCTGCCCCGGATTGACGGATCTCCGTGAGTTTGTGTAGTGGTGGGAGGGCAGTCCGGGCGCGCGGGAAATTCCGGCTCGCCGAAGAAACAAATGGGAGGCTGGATGCTGCTAGACGACTTGATTACCGAATTCGACCGGGGCCTGCGCTCCCTCACCGGCGTGTCGCGCATGACGCGTCCGATGCCGCAGCCTTCCCCCGTTACCATCGAAGTGACGCCCGAGGGCGAAGCCGCGCCGGCCGGCAGCGAACTCACGGCCGCCGAGCGCACGCATGCCGCCGGCCTCATGCGCGTGAATCACGTGGGTGAAGTGTGTGCCCAGGCGCTGTATCAGGCGCAAAAAATCTCGGCGCGCTCGCCCTCGCTCAAGGCTGCCTTCGAGCAGGCCGCGCGCGAAGAAGAGGATCATCTTGCGTGGACCTCTCGCCGTCTGCAGGCGCTCGACTCGCGTCCGAGCCTGCTCAATCCGCTTTGGTACGCTGGCGCGCTCGCGATCGGCTTTGCCGCCGGCCGCCTCGGCGACAAGGTGAGCCTCGGCTTCATGGCCGAAACCGAGCGCCAGGTCGAGCATCATCTCGACAGCCATCTCGACAGCCTCCCGCCGGCCGATCTCGAGTCGCGTGCGGTCGTCGAGCAGATGCGTGCCGACGAAATCGCGCACGCGAAATCGGCCGCCGATCTGGGCGGAGTCGAATTGCCGTTGCCAGTGCGTTCGCTCATGCGTGTAGCATCGAAAGTCATGACGCGCACGGCCTATTACATCTGATTAGACGACTTGGGCCGGCAATCGCTGTCGGCCCAAACCCGTATTAATCTTTCAGAGCTTTCAGCCCCCCGGTTTTAATCCCCGCAAGCCCCCGCTCGATCCCGCCATAGGCCGTTTATCGCCGCGCTTTTCACGTATCACCTTCAGAACCTGCGTTAGCTCATTCATTCATAACGGTTTTTGGCTTTTGTCGCGACTTCAACAAGTGCCGCTAAGTCCTTGTTCTAGCGGATAAATTTCGTCAAAAAACGTCCGGTCTCCCTTGACCCTCGTTGGGTGTTCCTCTAAAGTGGGAGACAGTGTGAGAAAGTGTATTTTTGTGTGATTTCAGGCGCGTATTCAGGTAGATTTTCCGAGATTTAGGCGGGCGGCGAAAAGCGCCGCATTAGGGGGAGCAAATTGTTCCAGGGGGCGTCGGCGCTGACACTCGATGCGAAAGGACGGATGTCTATTCCGTCCCGCTATCGGGAAGCGCTGCAACAACAGGCAGAAGGACGGGTGACGATCACCAAGCACCCGGACGGCTGCCTGTTGCTATTTCCGCGCCCCGAATGGGAAGTGTTTCGCTCGAAAGTCGCCGCCTTGCCGATGGACGCGCACTGGTGGCGCCGCATTTTTCTCGGCAATGCGTCCGACGTCGATGTCGACAGTGCGGGCCGCGTACTCGTCTCACCTGAATTGCGTCTGGCGGCAGGAATGGAAAAGGAAGTCATGCTGCTCGGCATGGGTAGTCATTTTGAGTTGTGGGATGCGCAGACCTACGCCGCCAAGGAACAGGCGGCGATGGCTCAGGGCATGCCCGACGCCCTGAAAAATTTCACGTTCTGATCGCGGTTAAAAAGCTATGGCATCTGCGATGGGACAGGGACTGCAGCATCGCACGGTGCTGCTAGACGAAGCGGTCAACGCGCTGATCACGCGCGCGGACGGCGTTTATGTGGACGGCACATTCGGCCGCGGCGGGCACAGTCGCGCGATCCTCGCTCGCCTCGGAGAGGCGGGACGGTTGATCGCGTTCGACAAGGACCCGCTGGCAATTGCCACGGCGCAAACCGTTGGCGACGCGCGGTTTTCGATCGTGCATGAGAGTTTTGCTTCGCTGCGCGACGAGCTCGCGTCGCGCGGGGTAGGGCGTGTGTCGGGAGTGTTGCTGGACCTTGGCGTGTCGTCGCCGCAGTTCGACGATCCGCAGCGCGGTTTCAGTTTCCGCGCAGATGGCCCGCTCGACATGCGGATGGACCCGACGCGCGGCGAGTCCGCCGCTGACTGGCTCGCTCGGGCCACGGTGCAGGAACTGACGGAGGTAATTCGGGATTATGGGGAAGAACGGTTTGCTTTTCAGATTGCAAAGGCGCTTGTTGCTCGCCGGGCAGAGTCCGACCGTCTCGGGCCTCTCGACAGCACGGGCGAGCTTGCCCAAATCGTGGCTAACGTCGTCAAAACCCGTGAGAAGGGTAAGGACCCGGCAACCCGCACCTTTCAAGCTATACGGATTCACGTCAATCAAGAGCTTGCGGAGCTGCAGGTCGTTCTAGAAGCAGCACTGTCGTTGCTGGAACAGGGGGGGCGGCTGGTGGTCATCAGCTTTCATTCGCTCGAAGACCGGATCGTCAAGCGGTTCATGCAGGCGCATTCGACTGCGCCGGCGGTGGACCGCCGCTTGCCGATCCGCGCCGTCGACCTGCCGAGCCCGCCGCTCAAGCTGCTCGGCCGCGTGTTCGCGAGCGACGAGGAAGTCGCCGCGAACCCGCGCGCCCGCTCGGCCGTGATGCGCACCGCGGAGCGCGTCACGCCATGAATCGTCTGAACATCTTCCTGCTGATCGTCGTCATGGGGTGCGCGCTTTCCGTCGTGAACGCCACCAATCAGCAGCGCCAGATCTTCATCCAGTTGCAACGCGCGCAGTCGCAGGAGCATCAGCTTCAGCAGGACTACGCACAGCTTCAATATCAGCAAAGCGCGCTGTCGAGAACGTCGCGCATCGAACAGATCGCCACTGACTCGCTCAAGATGCAGCCTGTCACGACCGGACGCACGCAATATCTGACGCTCGCGCCCGGCAGCGCCAGTGCCGTCGACGCGCCCGTGCCGACCTCGGCGCCCGCGCAGGGCGCCGCGCCCACGCCTGCCCGCCGCGGAGGCACGCGATGAAAAAGGATAATCGCCGCAAGAGCGTCGCCTTCAGCGCCAACCCCATTCTCTCCGTGCGCCTGCCGATGTGGCGCTCGAAGCTCGTCGTGTTCCTGCTGTTCATGGCGTTCGTCGCGCTTGCCGCGCGCGCGTTCTGGATTCAGGGTCCGGGCAACGCGTTTTATCAGAAGCAGGGCGAAAGCCGCTACCAGCGCACGATCGAGCTGCCGGCCACGCGCGGCAAGATTCTCGACCGCAACGGGCTCGTGCTCGCTACGAGCCTGCCCGTGCGCGCAATCTGGGCGATTCCCGAAGCCGTGCCCGACGATCTCGGTGCCGACAAGCTCAACCAGCTCGGCACGCTGCTCGGCATGAACACGAAAGAGCTGCGCGCGAAGCTCTCCGAAGACAAGACGTTCGTCTATGTAAAGCGCCAGGTGCCGCTCGATGTCGCGCAGCAAGTGACGGCGCTCGACATTCCCGGCGTGTATCAGCGCAACGAGTACAAGCGCTTCTATCCGGAAGGCGACGTCACCGCGCACTTGATCGGCTTCACCAACGTCGAGGACGAAGGCCAGGAAGGCGTCGAGCTGTCCGACCAGAAGGTGCTCGCGGGCGTGCCGGGCATTCGCCACGTCATTAAGGACCGCATGGGTCACATCATCGAGGACGTCGACGAAACGGTCGTGCCCCACGATGGCAAGGACGTCGAACTGTCGATCGACAGCAAGATCCAGTACATCGCCTATTCGAACCTGAAGGCCGCCGTCGAGAAGTTCAAGGCCAAGGCCGGCGCGGCGGTGGTGGTGGACGTGCGCACGGGCGAAGTGCTCGCGCTCGTGAATTATCCGACCTACAACCCGAACGACCGCTCGCACCTCACGGGCGAGCAGTTGCGCAACCGCATTCTCACCGACGTGTTCGAGCCGGGCTCGATCATGAAGCCGTTTACGGTGTCGCTCGCGCTCGATCTGCACCGCGTCTCGCCGAGTACACTGGTGGATACGGGACCGGGCCACTTCACGCTAGACGGCGCGACCATCACCGACGACGCGGCGTTCGGCGTCCTCACGGTCGGTGGCGTGATCCAGAAGTCGAGCAATATCGGCGCGACGAAGATCGCGATGACGCTCAAGCCCGAAGAAATGTGGGACATGTACACCAGCATCGGTCTCGGTCAGGCGCCGAAGGTCGGGTTCCCCGGCGCGGCGGCGGGCCGTCTGCGTCCGTGGAAAAGCTGGCGCCGCATCGAGCAGGCGACGATGTCCTACGGCTACGGCCTCTCCGTTTCGCTGTTCCAGCTCGCGCGCGCGTACACGGCGATCGCGCATGACGGCCAGATTCTGCCGGTCACGATCTTCCGCCACGCTGGCGACACGCAACCCGTGCAGGGCACCCAGGTCTTTGCGCCGACCACGGCGCGTGAAGTGCGCACGATGCTGGAGAGCGTGGTGTCGAAAGACGGCACCTCGCCCGACGCCGCCGTGCCCGGCTACCGCGTGGGCGGCAAGTCCGGTACGGCGTACAAGCATGGTCCGCACGGCTACGATCATTCGAAGTACCGCGCGTCGTTCGTCGGCATGGCGCCGATGCCGAATCCGCGCATCGTCGTGGCCGTCACAGTCGACGAACCGACTGCTGGCAGCCACTTCGGCGGCGCGGTGTCGGGCCCGGTGTTCTCGGGCATCGTCGGCGATACGCTGCGCTCGCTCAACGTGCCGCCGGATATGCCGGTGAAGCAGCTCGTCGTCGAAGACAATAGCGCCGCCGCTTCGGCCCCGGCCGTTGCGAACGCGCCGGCTGCGCCAGTGAAGCGCGTGGCGAACGCACCTGCAAACAAAAGCACCGCAGCTGCGCATCACATGACCGTCGCGGACAACGCGAAAAATCGACCCGGAGTCGTCCGATGAGCGCCACGCGCAACCAGCATCCCGCGCAACGGCAGATCGCGGACGCGCTCGCATGGCTGCGCGCGCACGTCGCGCCCGCGGCTGGCCTGCACGCCGACACGCGCTCGCTCAAACCGGGCGACGTGTTTCTCGCTTACGCCGTCGAGGGCGCGGACAATCGCCCGCACATCGCGGGCGCCATCGAGCGTGGCGCCTCAGCCGTGCTGTATCAGCCGGAAGGCTATACGGGCGACAAGCTCGACGCGTCGATCGCGCTCGCTGTGCCGCAACTCGACGCGCTCGCAGGGGAAATCGCCAGCGGCTGGTACGGCGACCCGAGCGATGCGATGGTCGTGGTCGGCGTGACGGGCACGAACGGCAAGACGTCGTGCAGCCAGTGGATCGCCTCGGCGTTCACGGCCATCGGCCAGAAGTGCGCGATCGTCGGCACGCTCGGCACGGGTTTTCCGGGCCAGCTCGTGCACACGGGCTTCACCACGCCCGATGCGCCGCAACTGCAGCGCAGTCTCGCGCAATTGCGTGGCGAAGGTGCACAGGTTATTGCGATGGAAGTATCCTCGCACGCGCTGCATCAGGGCCGCGTCAACGGCACCTCGTTCGACATCGCCGTTTTCACGAATCTCACGCAAGACCATCTCGATTATCACCACACGTTCGAGGCCTATGAAGCCGCGAAGGCACGCCTGTTCGCGTGGCCGGGCCTGCGTGCGGCGATCATCAACGCCGACGATGCAGCGGGCCGCCGCCTGATCGCCGCCACGCGCGGCAAGGCGCGCACGATCGCCTATGGCGTGGCGACGCCCGCCGCCGACGCACCCGTTGCCGATGCCTGGCTGCGCGCGAACGATGTGCGGGCGACCGCTACGGGCACGGCGTTCCACCTGGAAACGTCGGACTGGGGTGAGGCGCAAGTCGAGGTGCATGTTCTCGGCCTCTTCAACGTGAGCAATCTGCTCGGCGTGCTCGGGGCGCTGCTTGCGGCGAATGTGCCGCTCGTCGCGGCGCTCAACGAGATCGCGAAGCTGCAACCGGTGAACGGCCGCATGGAGCGCCTTGGCGGCCGCGCCGATCACGACGAGCCGCTCGTCGTGATCGACTACGCGCATACGCCGGACGCGCTCGAAAAAACGCTCGAAGCGCTGCGCCCGATGGCTGCCGCTCGCGGCGGGCAACTCATCTGCATGTTCGGCTGCGGCGGCGATCGCGACGCGACCAAGCGCCCGCTCATGGGCGCGATTGCGGAGCGCCTCGGCGATCAGGTCGTCGTGACGAGCGATAACCCGCGCAGCGAATCGCCCGCCGCGATCATCGACCAGATCGCGCAAGGCATGCGCGAGAGCGCGAAGGCGCGCCGCATCGAGGACCGCGCCAGCGCGATCCTGCAAGCGGTGCGTGGCGCGGCACGAGAAGACGTCGTCTTGCTGGCCGGCAAGGGCCACGAGGCGACCCAGGAAATCATGGGCAAGAAGCGCGCGTTCTCCGATCAGGACCACGCGCGGCTTGCACTCGCCGCCCGTGCCACGCACGGGCGCGGAGGTGGTGAATGACGATGCTTTCCCTGCGCGAAGCCGCGGCGTTGATTCCGGGCGCGAGCGTGCTCGGCGACGAGAACGCGACGTTCGAGCGCATTTCGACCGACAGCCGCACCACGGGTCCCGGCGATCTCTTCGTCGCGCTCAAGGGCGACCGCTTCGACGCGCACGACTTTCTCGGCGAAGTGGCGAACCGTCACGTGAGCGCTGCGCTCGTTTCGCGCAGCCCAGGCGACTGGCGTATTCCCGCGCTGCGCGTGGACGACACGCGCAAGGCGCTCGGCGCGCTCGCGCTAGGCTGGCGCCGCCGCTTCTCGATGCCGCTCGTCGCCGTGACGGGCAGCAACGGCAAGACGACGGTCAAGGAAATGATCGCGTCGATCTTCGCGGCGGCGGTTGGTGAAAATTTGCGTCTTGCGACTACCGGAAACCTCAATAACGACATCGGCGTGCCGTTAACGTTGCTGCGTTTGAGCGGCGCTCATCGGCTGGCCGTCGTCGAACTCGGCATGAATCACCCGGGCGAGACCGAGTTGCTCGCGAAATTCGCCGAGCCGACGGTCGCGGTGGTGAACAACGCGCAGCGCGAGCATCAGGAATTCATGGCAACGGTGGAAGCCGTCGCACTCGAGCATGCGAGCGTGATCCATGCGCTCAAGCCCACGGGCGTCGCGGTGTTTCCCGCTGACGATGCTTACGCGAGCATCTGGCGCGTGGCGGCAACGGGGTCGCGCATTCTCGACTTCGCGCTGCATACGGGCACGAGCGCGGTCGAAGCGGCCGTCACCGGCAAGCTGGGTGGCAACCGTCTTGCGATCTCGACGCCGGAAGGTCATCTCGAAGTGGAGTTGAAGGTGCTGGGCGCGCACAACGCGCACAACGCGCTCGCGGCCACGGCGGCGGCGATTGCGTCGGGCGTATCGCTCGAAGCGATTGGCCGCGGGCTGGAAGCGTTCGAGCCGGTGAAGGGCCGCCTGCAGGTGAAGCGTGCGGCGCTCGGCGAGTTGGCAGGTGCGACGGTGATCGACGACACCTACAACGCGAATCCCGATTCGGTGCGTGCGGCGATCGACGTGCTGGCTTCGAGCGTGTCGCCGCGCGTGCTCGTGCTGGGCGACATGGGCGAAGTCGGCGACGACGGTCCCGCGTTTCACCGCGAGGTGGGCGCTTACGCGAAAGAGCGCGGCATCGACGCGCTCTACACGCTCGGCGACGCAGCGCGTGACAGCGCTGCGGCGTTCGGCGCGCAGGCGCTGCATTCGGCGGACGTGGGCGAACTCGTGCGCTCGCTGGCTGGCGGTGGTTACGGCGCTGGCGCAACGATTCTCGTGAAAGGCTCGCGCTTCATGCAGATGGAGCGCGTGGTGGCGGCTTTGACGAATCCGCAAAACCCTGCGCCGGACGCCAAGTCCGGTGCGCACTGAAATACTAAGGAATACAAGGCATGCTACTGGCGCTGGCGCAATGGCTGCAGAATGACGCAAGCTTCTTGCGCGTGTTCAGTTATCTGACGTTCCGTGCGGTGATGGCCACCATCACCGCGATGGCGATCGGGCTTTTCCTCGGCCCCTGGGTGATCCGCAAGCTCACCGCAATGAAGGTCGGCCAGGCCGTGCGTACGGACGGCCCGCAAACTCACCTCGTGAAGTCCGGCACGCCCACCATGGGCGGCGTGCTCATTCTGCTGGGCATCGCGGTTTCGACCTTGCTGTGGGGCGATCTCACGAACCGCTTCATCTGGATCGTGATGCTCGTCACGTTCGGCTTCGGCGCGATCGGTTGGGTCGACGACTATCGCAAGGTCGTCTACAAGGACCCGCGCGGCATGTCTTCGCGCGAAAAGTACTTCTGGCAGTCGGTGATCGGTTTGTTCGCCGCGGTATACCTCGCGTTCAGCGTGTCCGAAGCGAGCAACGTGCGCGTGTTCGATCTCTTCATGGCGTGGGTGCGCAGCGGCCTGTCGATGGGGCTTCCCGCGCGCGCCGACCTGCTGCTGCCGTTCCTCAAGTCGATCAGCTATCCGCTCGGCGTGTGGGGCTTCATCGCGCTCACGTATTTCGTGATCGTCGGCGCGAGCAACGCCGTGAACCTCACCGACGGCCTCGACGGTCTCGTCATCATGCCCGTCGTGCTGGTCGGTGCGTCGCTTGGCGTGTTCGCGTATGTGATGGGCAGCTCGGTCTATTCGAAGTATCTGCTGTTTCCGCACATTGCCGGCGCCGGCGAACTGCTCATCTTCTGTTCGGCGATGGGCGGGGCAGGGCTCGCGTTCCTCTGGTTCAACACATATCCGGCGCAGGTGTTCATGGGCGACGTGGGCGCGCTCGCGCTCGGCGGCGCGCTCGGAACCATTGCGGTGATCGTGCGTCAGGAGATCGTGCTCTTCATCATGGGCGGCATCTTCGTCGCGGAGACGCTCTCCGTGATGCTCCAGGTCACCTGGTTCAAGTACACGAAAAAGCGTTACGGCGAAGGGCGCCGCATCTTCAAGATGGCGCCGCTGCATCACCATTTCGAGCTGTCTGGCTGGAAAGAGACGCAGGTTGTCGTGCGTTTCTGGGTCATCACGCTGATGCTGTGTCTGATCGGTCTGTCCACGCTCAAGCTGCGTTGAGCCTTTAAACAAGCAAGGGAAGCAAGCGATGTTTGGCGAGAAGTTTCGGGATCGGCAAAAGCCGATGGTGCTCGTGCTGGGACTCGGGGAATCGGGTCTCGCGATGGCGCGCTGGTGCGCGCGGCATGGTTGCCGCCTGCGCATTGCCGACACGCGCGAAGCGCCGCCGAACTTGCCGGAACTCGCCGCGCGCGGCATCGACGCCGATTTCACGGGCGGCCCGTTCACGACCGCGCTGCTCGACGGCGTAGAACTCGTGGCGATCAGCCCGGGTCTCTCGCCGCTCGCCGAGGATCTTGTGCCGCTGATCGCGGCGGCGCGCGAGCGCGGCATCGAAGTGTGGGGCGAACTCGAACTCTTCGCTCAGGCGCTGCGTCATCTCGGCGAGAGCGGCTACGCACCGAAGGTGCTGGCGATCACAGGTACGAACGGCAAGACCACCACGACGAGCCTCACCGGCATGCTCTGCGAGCGTGCGGGCAAGCGCGTGGCGGTGGCAGGCAACATCAGCCCGGCCATGCTCGACAAGCTCGCCGAAGCCATCGACAACACCGCGCTGCCCGATGTCTGGGTGCTCGAGCTGTCGAGCTTCCAGCTGGAGACGGCGCATACGTTCGAGCCGGACGCCGCAGCGGTCCTCAACATCACGCAGGACCACCTCGACTGGCACGGCGGGCTCGACGCCTACGCTGCCGCGAAGGGCCGCATCTTCGGGCCGCGTACGACGCGTGTGCTGAACCGCGACGACGCGCGCGTCATGTCGCTCGCGAACGTGAAGGCGAGTGGCGACGCGAAGGTCGTGACCTTCGGCCTGAACGAGCCCGAGAGCGACGGCGACCTGGGTCTGCTGCGCGAGAACGGCATGCAGTGGCTCGTGCAGGCTCACGATCTCGACCCGGCTGACGTGCCTCTGTCCCCGCGTCGCCGCAAGCAGCAGGAAGCGGCGCCGGTGAATCTCGGCATGAAGCGTCTCATGCCCGCCGACGCTCTGCGCATTCGCGGCCTGCACAACGCGGCGAACGCGCTCGCGGCGTTCGCGCTCACGCGCGCGATCGACCTCGCGCCCGCGCCGCTGCTCCATGGCCTGCGCGAATATCGCGGCGAGCCGCACCGCGTGGAGCTAATCGCTTCGATCGACGGCATCGACTACGTAGACGACAGCAAGGGCACGAACGTGGGCGCGACGGTTGCGGCGCTCGACGGCCTCGCGCAGCGCGCGGTGCTGATCGCCGGCGGCGACGGCAAGGGCCAGGACTTCGGTCCGCTCGCGGCGCCGGTTGCGCGCTGGTGCCGCGCCGTGATGCTGATCGGCCGCGACGCGCCGAAGATCCGAGCGGCGCTCGAAGAAACGGGCATCGCAATGAGCGACCACGCGACGCTCGAAGAAGCCACGCGCGCGGCCACGGCGCTTGCGCAACCCGGCGACGTCGTGCTGCTCTCGCCTGCGTGCGCAAGCTTCGACATGTTCAAGGGCTACGCCCATCGCGCAGCTGTGTTCCATGACACGGTGGAAGAAATCGCCGCAGAACGGGGGACGATGATATGAGCTGGTCCGAGCGATTCGGTGCGCGCCTCTCGCGCGAAGGCGGCCAGGCCGGCGGTTCGTCGGGCGGCGGCGCGCGTTCGGGCGGCCTTGCGAGCGTCGTCAACGGCGTGCGTCCCGGCCGCTCGCGCATGCTCGACTACGATCACTCGCTGCTTTGGGCCGTGATCGCGCTGCTCGGCCTTGGCGTCGTGATGGTCTACTCGGCCTCGATCGCCATGCCCGATTCGCCCAAGTACGCCTCGTACCGCGACTGGGCGTTTCTCGTGCGCCACATCGTTTCGCTCGCGATCGCCACGGTCGCGGCGCTCATCGCGTTCCGCATTCCCGTTTCCACATGGGACCGCTACGCGCCGAAGCTCTTTCTCATCGCGCTCGCCATGCTGGTGGTCGTGCTGATTCCGCACATCGGCAAGGGCGTCAATGGCGCGCGGCGCTGGATTCCGCTCGGCGTCACGAATATGCAGCCGTCGGAAATCATGAAGCTCGCCGTGACGATCTACGCGGCGAACTACACGGTGCGCAAGCAGGAGTACATGCATAGCTTCGCGAAGGGCTTCTTGCCTATGGCATTTGCCGTGGGCGTGGTCGGCGCGCTGCTGCTGCTCGAGCCCGACATGGGTGCGTTCATGGTGATCGCTGCGATTGCCATGGGCGTGCTGTTCCTCGGCGGCGTGAACGGCAAGCTGTTCGGCGGCCTCGTGGCCACGGCGGTGGGCACCTTCACGCTGCTCGTGTGGGCGTCGCCGTGGCGCCGCGAGCGGATCTTCGCGTACCTCGATCCGTGGGACGACCGCTACGCGCAGGGCAAGGCGTACCAGCTCACGCACTCGCTGATCGCGTTCGGCCGCGGCGAATGGTTCGGCGTGGGTCTCGGCGGCAGCGTCGAGAAGCTCAACTATCTGCCGGAAGCGCACACCGACTTCATTCTCGCCGTGATCGGCGAGGAACTCGGCTTTGTCGGCGTGCTCGTCGTGATCCTGCTGTTCTACTGGATCGTGCGCCGCGCGTTCGAGATCGGCCGCCAGGCGCTCGCGCTCGACCGCACGTTCGCGGGCCTCGTCGCCAAAGGTCTTGGCGTGTGGTTCGGCGCGCAAGCCTTCATCAATATGGGCGTGAATCTGGGACTGTTGCCGACCAAGGGGCTGACGCTGCCGCTCGTGAGCTACGGTGGCTCGGGCATCTTGCTGAACTGCGTCGCAGTGGCGTTGCTGCTGCGTGTCGATTATGAAAATCGTGTGCTGATGCGTGGGGGGAAGGTATGACCCCCATGCAACAGCGCACGATTTCGGCGAAGGCGCGCAGCGCCGCAGCCAAAGCGTATTTTTCGTCATTCATGTTGATGCGTGGAGGCAAAGTATGACCGCAGCAACGCGCACGCTCATGGTGATGGCCGGTGGCACCGGGGGACACGTGTTCCCGGGTCTCGCCGTCGCGCATCGCATGGAGCAGTGGGGCTGGCGCGTGGTGTGGCTCGGCAATCCCGCAGGCATGGAAGCGACGCTCGTGCCCAAGCACGGCATCACGATGGAATACGTGCGCTTTGGCGGCGTGCGCGGCAAGGGCATCAAGACCAAGCTGATGTTGCCGCTGAACCTGCTGCGCGCGTGCATGCAAAGCCTCGCGGCGTTGCGCCGCGTGAAGCCCGATGTCGTGCTCGGCATGGGCGGCTACATCACGTTCCCGGCCGGCGTGATGAGCGCGCTTTCGGGCCGTCCGCTCGTGCTGCATGAACAGAATTCGATTGCCGGTCTCGCGAACAAGGTGCTCGCGAAGCTGGCCAAGCGTGTGCTCGTGGCGTTTCCGGGCGCGCTCCCGAACGCCGAGTGGACGGGCAACCCGATTCGCGAGGCACTTGAACACGTCGACGCCCCGGCGGCGCGCTATGCGGCGCGCAGCGGTCCGCTGCGCGTGCTCGTGGTGGGCGGCAGTCTCGGCGCCACGGCGCTCAACGAAGTGGTGCCGCGCGCACTGTCGCTGCTCGCGCCTGAAGAGCGCCCGCACATCGTGCATCAGGCGGGCGCGAAGCACATCGACGCCTTGCGTCAAAACTATCTCGACGCCGGACTCGAACTGAATGACACGGTGCAGCTCGTGCCGTTCATCGACGACATGGCGAGCGCGTACCGGAACGCGGACCTCGTGGTCTGCCGTTCGGGCGCAATGACGGTGGCCGAGATCGCGGCAGTGGGCGTGGCGGCATGCTTCGTGCCGTTCCCCTACGCCGTGGACGACCACCAGACCACCAACGCCGCGTTCCTTGCCGACAAGGACGCAGCGCTCGTGGTGCAACAGCGCGACCTGACGGCGGAAGGACTCGCCGACTGGTTGCGGCATCAGACCAGAATATCGCTGGCGGAAATGGCCGGGCGCGCCCGCGCGCTCGCGAAACCCGACGCCGCCGATCAGGTCGCGCGCATCTGCGCGGCCGTGGCGGGCGTAAGTGCGGGAGGAAAGCAATGAAACACATCGTCAAACATATCCATTTCGTCGGCATCGGCGGCGCGGGCATGAGCGGCATCGCCGAAGTGCTCGTCAATCTCGGCTATCAGGTAAGCGGCTCGGACCTCGCGAAGAACGCGGTCACCGATCGACTCGCCGCGCTCGGCGCGCGCATCGCGATCGGCCATGCCGAAGAGAACATCGAAGGCGCCAATGCCGTGGTCGTTTCGACCGCGGTGCGCAGCGACAACCCCGAAGTGCTCGCGGCGCGCCATCGCCGCATTCCCATCGTGCCGCGCGCCGTGATGCTTGCGGAACTGATGCGCCTGAAGCAGGGCATCGCGATTGCGGGCACCCACGGCAAGACCACCACGACTTCGCTCGTGGCGAGCGTGCTGGCGGCGGGCGGGCTCGACCCGACCTTCGTGATCGGCGGGCGGCTCATCAGCGCGGGCGCGAACGCGCGTCTCGGCACGGGCGACTTCATCGTGGCGGAAGCCGATGAATCCGATGCGTCGTTCCTGAACCTCTTCCCGGTGATCGAAGTCATTACGAACATCGACGCCGATCACATGGACACCTACGGGCACGACTTCGCGCGCCTGAAGCAGGCGTTCATCGAATTCACGCACCGCCTGCCGTTCTATGGCATTGCCGTGCTGTGCGTGGACGATCCGAACGTG
The DNA here is from genome assembly GCF_905220195.1 of Paraburkholderia sp. J8-2. Classification (NCBI taxonomy): domain Bacteria; kingdom Pseudomonadati; phylum Pseudomonadota; class Betaproteobacteria; order Burkholderiales; family Burkholderiaceae; genus Paraburkholderia; species Paraburkholderia sp. J8-2. The sequence goes on along the minus strand of NZ_CAJMZA010000034.1, from coordinate 56,740 downwards.
AAGGAGATTCTGCCGTTCGTCTCGAAGCCGATCATCCGTTACGGCTTCGCGTCCGACGCGCAGGTACGCGCGGTGAACGTTGTCGCGCGCGACGGCAAGATGTACTTCACGGTGATGCGCGAAGACGCGCCGTCGCTCGACATCGTGCTGAACCTGCCGGGCACGCATAACGTGCAGAACGCGCTGGCCGCGATTGCGATCGCGACCGAGCTCGAAGTGAAGGACGCCGACATTCAACGCGCGCTCGCGGAATTCAACGGCGTGGGCCGTCGTTTTCAGCGCTATGGCGAGATCCCCGTCAACGGCGGCGGCGCCTGGACGTTGATCGACGACTATGGCCATCACCCGGTGGAAATGGCGGCGACCATAGCAGCGGCGCGCGGCGCGTTTCCCGACCGGCGTCTCGTGCTGGCGTTCCAGCCGCACCGCTATACGCGCACGCGCGACTGTTTCGAAGACTTCGTGCGCGTGCTCTCGACCGTCGACGCGCTCGTGCTGACCGATGTCTATGCGGCCGGCGAAGCGCCGATCGTCGCAGCGGATGGCCGCGCGCTCGCACGCGCGATTCGTGTGGCGGGCAAGGTCGAGCCGGTATTCGTCGAGACCGTGGATGAAGTGCCGGAGGCGCTCGCGGCAGTCGTGCGCGACGGCGACGTGGTGATTACGATGGGCGCGGGTTCGATCGGCGGTGTGCCGGGCCGGATCGCAGCTCAGGAACAGAAGGCGTGAGTGACATGAGCAGTATCGATCCCAATTTCGATCCGAAGCAATTTGGCAAGGTAGCCGTGCTGTTCGGCGGCGTGTCCGCCGAGCGCGAGGTGTCGCTCAAGTCGGGCACGCTGGTGCTGCAGGCGCTGCAGAGCGCCGGCATCGACGCGCATCCGTTCGATCCGTCCGTGCGTCCGCTTTCGGCGTTGAAAGAAGAAGGCTTCGTGCGCGCGTTCAACGCGCTGCATGGCGGCTATGGCGAGAACGGGCAGATCCAGGGCGCGCTCGACTTCTACGGCATCCGCTATACGGGCACGGGCGTGCTCGGCTCGGCGCTCGGGCTCGACAAGTTCCGCAGCAAGCTCGTGTGGCAGCAGCTCGGCATTCCCACGCCGCCGTTCGAAGCGGTGCTGCGCGGCGACGACTACGCAGCGCGCGCGCCGCAGATCGTCGCGAAGCTCGGCCTGCCGCTCTTCGTGAAGCCCGCGAGCGAAGGCTCGAGCGTGGCCGTGATCAAGGTGAAGGCCGAAGCCGAACTCGTGCCGGCGCTCGAAGAAGCCGCGAAGTTCGACAAGATCGTGCTGGTGGAAAAGAGCATCGAAGGCGGTGGCGAGTACACCGCGTGCATCGCGGGCGACCTCGATCTGCCGATCATCAAGATCGTGCCGGCGGGCGAGTTCTACGACTACGACGCGAAGTACATCCTCGACACGACGCAGTATCTGATTCCCTGTGGCGTTGCGCCCGAGAAGGAAGCGGAACTGAAGAAGCTCGCGCGCCGCGCGTTCGACGTGCTCGGCTGCACCGACTGGGGCCGCGCCGATTTCATGATGGACGGCGCAGGCAACGCGTATTTCCTCGAAGTGAACACGGCGCCCGGCATGACCGATCACTCGCTGCCGCCGAAGGCCGCGCGCTCGGTGGGCATCGAATATCGCGACCTCGTGGTGCGCGTGCTTGCGCTGACGCTGAAAGATTGAACCCCTAAATAATCGCTGACCGACGAATTGCCGAACCCGTATTAACCCGACAATCTCGAAATGTGGAATAACGTACGCCAGCTCAACCTTGCCGCCAACGCGTTGCACGCGCTGCTTGCGCTCGCGCTTCTGGCGGCTGGCTGCTACTGGCTCGTGCAGCGACCGAACTTCGCGCTGCGAGAGATCCGCATCGAGGGCGACACCGAGCACATCAATTCGCCCACCGTGCGCGCAAGCGTCGTTGGCCGGCTGAAGGGCAACTTTTTCACAGTCGATCTCGATGCGGCGCGCGCCGCGTTCGAACAGATGCCGTGGGTGCGCCACGCGAGCGTGCGCCGCGTGTGGCCCAACGCGCTGGCTGTCACGCTCGAGGAGTACAAACCGCTGGGCACGTGGGGCAGCGATCAGCTCGTGAGCACAGACGGTGAGCTGTTCACGGCGAACCAGGGCGAGCTCGACGAAGAACTGCCCGCGTTCGATGGCCCCGACGGTACCGCGCCCGAAGTGGTCGCGCGCTACCGGGATCTCGAGAAGTGGTTCGCGCCAATCGGGCTCACGCCCGATGAGGTGACGCTCTCGGCGCGCTACGCGTGGACGGTGAAGCTCTCGAACGGCATGCAGCTGGAGCTGGGCCGCGAGCGCAACGCCGACACATTGAGCGAGCGTTCGCACCGCCTCATCGCGGCATGGACGGCAGTCACGCAACGTTGGGGCAAAGAGATCGAATACGCGGACTTGCGTTATCCGAATGGGTTTGCGATAAGAGCGGCCGGCATGCGCTTCATCAGTGACACGCCCGCTCCGGGCAAGAAGTAACAAGACATCACACGCAACGAGCACGATATGAGTAAAGACTATAAGGATCTGCTGGTCAGCCTCGACATCGGGACGTCGAAGGTGGTGGCCGTCGTCGCCGAACTAAAGGGCGAAGGCCACTACGAAGTGATCGGTCTCGGCCAGAGCGAATCGAAAGGTCTCAAGAAGGGCGTGGTGGTGAACATCGAGGCCACTGTGCAGTCTATCCAGCGAGCGCTCGAAGAAGCGGAACTCATGGCCGACTGCAAGATCACTAACGTATTCACCGGCATTGCGGGCAGCCACATTCGCAGCTTCAACTCGAGCGGCATGGTCGCCATCAAGGAGAAGGAAGTCACGCAGGCCGATGTCGCGCGCGTGATCGAAACGGCGAAGGCGATCAACATCCCGACCGATCAGCAGGTGCTGCATATCCTCACGCAGGAATTCATCATCGACGGCCAGGAAGATGTGCGCGAGCCGATCGGCATGAGCGGCATCCGTCTGGAAGTGAAGGTGCATATCGTGACGGGCGCGGTGAGCGCGGCACAGAACATCGTGAAGTGCGTGCGCCGCTGCGGGCTTGAAGTGAACGACCTCATTCTGCAGCCGCTCGCGTCGTCGCTGGCGGTGCTGACCGAGGACGAGAAGGAACTGGGCGTGGTGCTCGTCGATGTCGGCGGCGGCACGACCGACATCGCGATCTTCAGCGAAGGTGCGATTCGCCACACCGCGGTGATCCCGATCGCGGGTGACCAGGTGACGAGCGACATCGCCATGGCGCTGCGCACGCCCACGCCCGACGCGGAAGACATCAAGGTGAGCTACGGCATCGCGAAGCAGGCGCTCGCCGATCCGGACGAGATGATCGAAGTGCCGGGTCTTGGCGAGCGCGGTCCGCGCACGCTGTCGCGCCAGGCGCTCGCCGCCGTGATCGAGCCGCGCGTGGAAGAGCTGTTTTCGCTCGTGCAGCAGGTGGTGCGCGAGTCGGGCTACGAAGAACTGCTGAGCTCGGGCGTCGTGCTCACGGGCGGCGCCGCGATGATGCCGGGCATGGTGGAGCTTGGCGAGGACATTTTCCTGAAGCCGGTGCGCATTGGCGTGCCGGAATACGCGGGCGGTCTGGCCGACGTAGTGCGCAATCCGCGCTACTCGACGGCAATGGGCTTGCTCGTCGAAGGCCGCTCGCAGCGCATGCGCGGGCGCAAGGTTGCAGTGCAGTCGGGGTCGATGGGTCAGGTCTTCTCACGCATGAAGGACTGGTTCCTCGGCAACTTCTAAAAGCAGGCGCAGGACAGAAGGCGAAGTACAAGCTTCGAAAAATCGCGCTGGTGACGGCGGCTAGCGCGCAGTGGAAGGTTGCCCGATCTTCCACTGGATAACGGCCGAGGAGCGGAATCTTTTTCTTGACGGAGGCAACATGGAATTCCAGATGCTGGAAACGGAAACCAACGGCACCATCATCAAGGTGGTAGGCGTTGGTGGTGCTGGCGGCAATGCCGTGCAGCACATGATCAACCGCGGCGTGCAAGGCGTCGATTTCATCGTGATGAACACGGACGCACAGGCGCTCTCGCGCTCGCGTGCATCGGCTGTGATTCAGCTCGGCAACACGGGCCTCGGCGCCGGTGCAAAGCCGGAGATGGGTCGCGCGGCCGCTGAAGAAGCCCGTGAGCGCATCGCCGACGCACTGCGCGGCGCGCACATGGTCTTCATCACCGCCGGCATGGGCGGTGGCACCGGCACGGGCGCAGCTCCGGTCGTCGCTCAAATCGCCAAGGAAATGGGCATTCTCACCGTTGGCGTGGTGAGCAAGCCGTTCGAGTTCGAAGGCGGCAAGCGTATGCGCGTGGCGGAAGCCGGCTCGCAGCAACTGGAGGATCACGTCGACTCGCTGATCGTCGTCCTGAACGACAAGCTGTTCGACGTGATGGGCGATGACGCCGAGATGGACAAGTGCTTCCAGTGCGCGGACGACGTTCTGAACAACGCAGTTGCCGGTATCGCCGAAATCATCAACGTCGACGGTCTCGTGAACGTCGACTTTGAAGACGTGAAGACGGTGATGGGCGAGCAAGGCAAGGCGATGATGGGCACGGCGACGGTTGCCGGCGTCGATCGCGCACGCCTCGCGGCGGAACAGGCCGTGGCGAGCCCGCTGCTCGAAGGCGTCGATCTGTCGGGCGCGCGCGGCGTGCTGGTCAACATCACGTCGAGCCGTTCGCTGCGTCTGTCGGAAACTCGCGAAGTGATGAACACCATCAAGAGCTACGCGGCAGAAGACGCAACGGTGATCTTCGGTGCGGTGTACGACGACGCGATGGGCGACGCGCTGCGCGTGACGGTGGTGGCAACGGGCCTTGGCCGCGCTGCGAAGAAGCAGCAAGCCGCGCCGATGCAACTGCTGCGCACGGGCACGGACAATCAGCCGATCCCGGCTGCGGCAGGTGCGTACGCACCGCAGCACAGCGGCCACGGCAACACGGCCGACTACGGCGCGCTCGACACGCCGGCTGTGTGGCGCACGTCGCGCGACACCGCGGCTTCGCACGTGCAGGCGCTGCAGGAAAAGGGCGTCGACACGTACGATATCCCGGCGTTCCTGCGCAAGCAGGCGGACTGACGCGAGCCAATCTGACTGCGGCAGGGCACGCGTTGCCCTCGCCCGCAGACAGATAGTGCGCGGCGGTGCAATGAAGGCGAGCAAGACCAGCAAGGCCGCATCCGCGAGGATGCGCGGCAGGGACGGTTGCCCGCCACGCGTTGAGCGTGGGGGACAGGCGCGGTGTCGCCGGGCGAACCTGTGTAACCTTGGAGTACATCGTTGCCCAACATTGCAATCTGTAAGCGCATGAGGCTTGAACAAGCTTGAACATCGTTGCGAAGGACGAGTCATGATCAAACAGGGTGAAACGCTGCCCGAAGCGACCCTCTTCGAGTTCGTCGAAGACGCACGCGAGGGTTGCACGCTGGGGCCTAACAGCTTCGACGTGCGAAAGGAAGCGGCGGGCAAGCGCGTGGTGATCTTCGGATTGCCTGGCGCATTCACGCCTACGTGCTCTGCGAAGCACGTGCCGGGTTACGTCGAACACTTTGACGCGCTGCGCGCGGCCGGTGTCGACGAGATCTGGTGCGTGTCCGTCAACGACGCGTTCGTCATGGGCGCGTGGGGACGCGATCAGCGTACCTCGGGCAAGGTACGCATGATGGCCGACGGCAGCGCAGCGTTGACTCGTGCACTCGGACTGGAGCAGGATTTGTCGGCGCGTGGCATGGGAATCCGCTCCCAGCGCTATGCGATGGTGGTCGACGACGGCGTGGTCAAGACGCTGCACCTCGAAGCACCCGGCAAGTTCGAAGTGAGCGATGCTGCGAGCATACTTGTCACGTTGACCCGCCCATGAGCGCGTTTGCGGGCGCTGCGTTGCCCTGATGCAACGCGCACCTGCGGCGCAAATGTGACAGGCGGTTACGTGAGCCCAGCGGGCCGATCACCCCGGGAACGCCTCCGTTCCGGGCATCGGCCCGCGGTCCATCCCTGGTGGGTAATACAGGGAAACAGTTTGTCACGCCGGTGAAAACAACGGACTCGGTGCAACTGGAGTATAATTCGTGCTATGAGTTAAAAAATCCCGATTGGGATTTTCAATGAGCAAGAAGACCATGTTGAAGCAGCGAACCATCAAATCAATCGTGAAGACAGTCGGCATCGGCCTGCACTCGGGCCGCAAGGTCGACCTGACGCTCCGTCCGGCGGCGCCGAACACGGGCATCGTGTTTTCGCGCGTGGATTTGCCGACGCCGGTTGACATCCCCACATCGGCGATGGCGATCGGCGACACTCGCCTCGCCTCGGTGCTGCAGAAAGACGGCGCACGTGTCTCGACGATCGAGCACCTGATGTCCGCCTGCGCAGGCCTTGGCATCGACAACCTCTATGTGGATGTGACCGCCGAAGAAATTCCGATCATGGACGGCAGCGCGGCTTCGTTCGTGTTCCTGATCCAGTCGGCGGGTATTGAGGAGCAGAACGCTCCGAAGAAGTTCATCAAGGTCAAGAAGCCGGTGGAGATCCGCGACGGCGACAAGTTCGCACGCCTCGAGCCTTACTTCGGCTTCAAGCTCAAGTTCACGATTGACTTCCGCCACCCGGCCGTCGACAAGACGGGGCAGGCGCTCGAAGTGGACTTCGCGAATACCTCGTACGTGCGCGAAATCGCGCGCGCCCGCACGTTCGGCTTCGCGCATGAAGTCGAGATGATGCGCGAGCTGGGCCTCGCGCGCGGCGGCAGCATGGACAACGCGATCGTGCTGGACGAGTACCGCATCCTGAACAACGACGGCCTGCGCTACGACGACGAGTTCGTGAAGCACAAGATGCTCGACGCGATCGGCGACCTTTACGTGGTCGGCCATCCGCTGCTGGCGGCATACGACGCGTACAAGTCGGGCCACGGCCTGAACAACGCGTTGCTGCGCGAGCTGCTCGCGAATGAGGACGCCTACGAGATCGTCACGTTCGACGATCCGCAAAAGGCGCCGCGCGGCTTCGGTTACGAGGCGCAGACGGCATTCGCCTGAGTTTCAGGCGCGTTTTGCCAGTAAAAAGGGCAGCTTCAAGCTGCCCTTTTTCTTTTTGTGCGCTTTGCAGTGCAGTGCCGTGAGCGCAGTTTCGTAAGATTTGCGCCCGCCGGATTAGCGCTTTTTCGTGTGGCGCGCCGCCATCTTCGCGAGGGCCGCTTGCAGCGGCGACGCTTCGAGCGTTTCGCTGAGCGCCTGGAGCGCTGCTGCGCCAGCCGGTGACATGCGCGCCTGCTTGGGCGGAGCGGGATCTTTCACGGCTTGCGGGCGCACACGGATGCGCACGGTGTTCAACGCCCAGCCGCGCGCCTGCAGGTCGGCCACGAGCCGCGGCTCCAGATGCCGCAGCCGCGCCGCGAGCGCATTGTGCGCAGTGAAAAGGGCCAGCGTGCCGTCCTTGATGAAGCCGGGTTCCACGCTCGCCGCGAGATAGTCGGGCAGCAAGGCGTTCAGGTCGCGCTGGATCGCCGCGATCTGCTCGACGCCGGCGCGCAGCGGCGCGAACGCGTCCGTGCGGCTCAGCACTTCGGCGAGCGGCTGCGGGGCGCGTGGTGCCCTGGACCTTGAAAACGGCGAGAAACGGCTCATGTGGCGTAAGGATGGGAGAGCGCAAGCGGCGTCTCGTTGCCTGCGATGCTGTCATTGTAGCCTGCGCATCGCTCATTCAAGCGCCTTCAGGCCATTCGGCCAGGGCCGCATCGCGGCCCTTCGCCGCACGGCGGGAAGGCCGTCCGTGCGGGCATCGCACGCGCCAGAGCCGTCTTCGCGCTGACACAGGCGGGTGAGAGGGCGCGTGCTAAAATGCCCGATTCGAATCCACCAATTTTGGGCTAAAGCCGCCGAGGTCCCTCCGGTCCGGATGCGTAGTGCCGACGTCGGTAGACGTTGCACGACCCGCTGAACCCACCCTCAGGAATCCCGGCCGAAGCCGCGACGCAGACACCGATCCGATGACCACCGGTTTCTTACAGAAAATCTTTGGCAGCCGCAATCAGCGCCTGATCAAGCAATATCAGAAGACGGTCGTGGCGATCAACGCGCTCGAACCGAAGATCGAGCAGTACACCGACGAGCAACTGCGCGCGAAGACGGTCGAGTTCCGCGAGCGCGTGGCCAAAGGCACCTCGCTCGACGAACTGCTGCCCGAGGCGTTCGCCGTTTGCCGCGAGGCGAGCAAGCGCGTGCTGAAGATGCGCCACTTCGACGTGCAGCTGATCGGCGGCATGGTGCTGCATTACGGCAAGATCGCTGAAATGCGCACCGGCGAAGGCAAGACGCTCGTCGCCACGCTGCCCGTGTATCTGAATGCGCTGTCGGGCCGCGGCGTCCACGTGGTGACGGTGAACGACTACCTCGCCCAGCGCGACGCCGAATGGATGGCGCGCCTCTACAACTTCCTCGGTCTCTCGGTCGGCATCAACCTGTCGCAGATGGACCACGCGACGAAGCAGGAAGCTTACGCGGCGGACATCACCTACGGCACGAACAACGAGTTCGGCTTCGACTACCTGCGCGACAACATGGTCTACGAGACCGAGGCGCGCGTGCAGCGCGCGCTGAACTTCGCCGTGGTCGACGAGGTGGACTCGATCCTGATCGACGAAGCGCGTACGCCGCTCATCATCTCGGGCCAGGCCGAAGACCACACCGAACTCTACGTGCGCATGAACGCACTGCCGCCGCTGCTCGAGCAGCAGATCGGCGAAGAGAAGGCCGACGGCACGGGCGTGGAAAAGCCGGGCGACTACACGCTCGACGAAAAGGCGCGTCAGGTCTTCCTGACCGAATCGGGCCACGAGAAGGCCGAGCGCATGCTCGCCGAGTGGGGCCTGATCGGCCAGGGCGAAAGCCTCTATGCGCCGCAGAACATCACGCTGATGCACCACGTGTACGCCGCGCTGCGCGCCCACACGCTGTTCCACAAGGACCAGCACTACGTGGTGCAGAACGGCGAAGTCATCATCGTCGACGAATTCACCGGCCGTCTCATGGCCGGCCGCCGCTGGTCGGACGGTTTGCACCAGGCCGTGGAAGCGAAGGAGCACGTGAAGATCCAGAGCGAGAACCAGACGCTCGCCTCGATCACGTTCCAGAACTACTTCCGCATGTACGCGAAGCTTTCGGGCATGACGGGTACGGCCGATACCGAAGCGTACGAATTCAACGAGATCTACGGCCTCGAAACGGTCGTGATCCCGACGAACCGCACGCCCAAGCGGATCGACAAGCAGGACCAGATCTACAAGACGGCGAAGGAGCGCTACGACGCCGTGATTCGCGACATCCGCGACTGCTACGAGCGTGGCCAGCCGGTGCTGGTCGGCACGACGTCGATCGAAAACTCCGAACTGCTTTCGAACCTGCTGACCAAGGCCGCTCTGCCGCACGAAGTGCTCAACGCGAAGCAGCACGCGCGTGAAGCCGCGATCGTTGCTGAAGCCGGCCGTCCGCAGCGCGTGACCATCGCCACCAACATGGCGGGCCGCGGTACCGACATCGTGCTCGGCGGCAACGTCGAGAAGCAGTCGGCGTTCATCGAAGCCGACGATGCCATTCCCGCCGACGAAAAGGCGCGCCGCATCCAGCAACTGAACGACGAGTGGCAGACGCTGCACGATCAGGTGAAGGCCGCTGGCGGCCTGCACATCATCGGCACCGAGCGTCACGAGTCGCGCCGGATCGACAACCAGCTGCGAGGCCGTGCGGGCCGTCAGGGCGACCCGGGTTCGTCGCGCTTCTATCTCTCGCTCGAAGACCCGCTGCTGCGCATTTTCGCGGGCGACCGCGTGCGCGCGATCATGGACCGCCTGAAGATGCCGGAAGGTGAGGCGATCGAGGCGGGCATCGTCACGCGCTCGATCGAGTCGGCTCAGCGCAAGGTCGAAGCGCGCAACTTCGACATCCGCAAGCAGCTGCTCGAATACGACGACGTGTCGAACGACCAGCGCAAGGTGATCTACCAGCAGCGCAACGAACTGCTCGAAGCGCATGACATCACCGAAACGATCGGCGCGATGCGTCATGGCGTGATCACCGACATCGTGCGCCAGTTCGTGCCGCACGGCAGTATCGAAGAGCAGTGGGACGTGCCCGAGCTCGAAGAAGTGCTGCGCAACGAATGGCAGCTCGACCTCGCGATCCAGGAGATGATCAACGAGTCGTCGTCGATCGACGCCGATGAAATTCTCGAAGCGGTGCAGGCCGCCGGCGACGAAGCGTACGAGCAGAAGGTCGGGCTCGTGGGCCGCGAATCGTTCAGCGCGTTCGAGCGCTCGGTCATGCTGCAAACGCTGGACCGCAGCTGGCGCGAACACCTCGCGGCGCTCGACCATCTGCGTCAAGGCATCCATCTGCGCGGCTATGCGCAGAAGAACCCGAAGCAGGAGTACAAGCGCGAGGCGTTCGAACTGTTCGCCGCCATGCTCGAAGCCGTGAAGCTCGAAGTCACGCGTATCGTGATGAACGTGCAGATCCAGTCGCCGGAGCAGCTCGAACAGGCGGCCGAGCAGATCGAAGAGCAGGGCCATCACGTCGAGAACGTCGAGTTCCGCCATGCCGAATTCGCCGAAGCCGACACAGCATCGGCTCCCGCGGGTGCCGCACCGGTGGCCGCGGACGCCGCCGCCGCCATGGTGGGCGCGGCCATGAGCCACACGCCGCCGGTGGGCGGCGAGCTGCCCAAGGTGGGCCGCAACGATCCGTGCCCGTGCGGCAGCGGCAAGAAGTACAAGCAGTGTCACGGCAAGATCGCGTGACGCAGGCTTAATAGATTCCGGTGGCCCGCTCCTTCTGGCGGGCCTTGCGTTTTGAATCCCGATGCCGGCCAGGCTCCAGCGCCTTGGCCGGCATCGCCTTTTCGACAGGTCGCCACCATGGCTGTCAATTTCCCCTCGATTGATCCCGCTCAACTTCATCCGGTCGCCGGCGTGACGCTCGGCTGGGCGGAAGCCAATATCCGCAAGCCCAATCGCAAGGACGTGCTGGTGATTTCCGTCGACGAAGGCGCGAGCGTGGCTGGCGTGTTCACGCTGAACCGCTTCTGCGCCGCGCCGGTGACGGTGTGCCGCGAGCATCTCGCGAAGGTGCGCGCAGGCGGCAAGGGTATCCGCGCGCTGGTGGTGAACACCGGCAACGCGAACGCCGGCACTGGCGAGCCGGGCATGAAGCATGCGCGCGAGACCTGCGATGAACTCGCGCGCCTCGCGGGCCTCGAGTCCTCGCAGGTGCTGCCGTTCTCGACGGGCGTGATTCTCGAGCCCCTGCCCATCGACCGTCTGAAGGCGGGCCTGCCCGCCGCGCTGGAGAACCGCAAGGCCGCAAACTGGTACGACGCCGCGCAGGCGATCATGACGACCGACACGCTGCCGAAGGCCGTGTCGCGCCAGGTCGTGATCGACGGCCACACGATCACGTTCACGGGCATCAGCAAGGGCGCAGGCATGATCAAGCCGAACATGGCGACCATGCTCGGCTTCCTCGCCTTCGACGCGAACGTCGCGCAGCCTGTGCTCGACGAGCTCGTGAAGTACGTGGCCGACCGCTCGTTCAACTGCGTCACGATCGACGGCGATACCTCGACCAACGACTCGTTCATCATGATCGCCTCGGGCAAGTCGAGCCTGCCCGCGATCACGTCGACGGACGCGCCCGCCTACGCCGCGCTGCGCGACGCCGTGACGGCCGTCGCCCAGGAACTCTCGCAACTGATCGTGCGCGACGGCGAAGGCGCGACCAAGTTCATGACCGTGCAGGTGGAAGGCGGCAAGGACGTGGCCGAGTGCCGTCAGATCGCCTACGCAATCGGCCACTCGCCGCTCGTGAAGACGGCGTTTTACGCCTCGGACCCGAACCTCGGCCGTATCCTCGCCGCGATCGGCTACGCGGGCGTGACGGACCTCGACGTCGACAAGATCGACCTCTATCTCGACGACGTGCTCGTCGCCAAGGCGGGCGGCCGTAACCCGGCGTACCGCGAAGAGGACGGCCAGCGCGTCATGAAGAAGAGCGAGATCCTGATCCGCGTGCTGCTCGGCCGTGGCGATGCGCAGGCCACGATCTGGACCTGCGACCTCTCGCACGACTACGTGAGCATCAACGCCGACTATCGTTCATAACTGCGGTTCCTAACTGCTGCTCCTGATTCACGCCTCTATCACATGGACAAGCTCGAACAGTTTCTGACCCGCGCCGAAGCGCTGCTCGGCCGCCTCGAAGCCGTGCTGCCGCCGTCGGCACCCGATGTCGACTGGAACGCGGCTGTTGCGTTTCGCTGGCGCAAGCGCCAGGGCCGCGGCTTCCTGCAGCCGGTGCCCGCGATCTCGCTGATCTCGCTCGACGACCTGCAGAACATCGACCGACAGAAAGATCTGATCGACCGCAACACGCGCCAGTTCGTGCAGAAGAAGCCTGCGAACAACGTGCTGCTGACCGGTGCGCGCGGCACCGGCAAGTCGTCGCTGATCAAGGCCTGCCTGAACGCGTACGCGAGGGACGGCCTGCGCCTGATCGAAGTCGATAAGGACGATCTGCATGACCTCGGCGATATCGTCGATCTGATCTCGACGCGCCCCGAGCGCTTCATCGTGTTCTGCGACGACCTCTCGTTCGAGGAAGGCGAATCGGGCTACAAGGCGCTGAAGGTGGCGCTGGACGGCTCGGTGGCCGCCCAGTCGGACAACGTGCTCATTTACGCGACCTCGAACCGCCGCCATCTGCTGCCCGAGTACATGAGCGACAACGAGACGTACAAGCACATGCCCGACGGCGAGATTCATCCGGGCGAAGTGGTGGAAGAGAAGATTTCGCTCTCCGAGCGCTTTGGCCTCTGGGTGAGCTTCTATCCGTTCAAGCAGGACGACTACCTGACGATCGTCGGCCACTGGCTGCGCCATTTCGGCTGCGGCGACGCCGAAGTCGAATCGGCGCGCGGCGACGCGCTCGTCTGGGCGCTGGAGCGCGGCTCGCGTTCGGGCCGCGTGGCATGGCAGTTCGCACGCGACTGGTCGGGCAAGAAGGCGCAAGAGGCATGAGCGCCGAAGGCAACGCCGCAAAGGACGCGTCCGCAAATGCACGCCCCGTGACGGAAGTCGCGGTGGGCGTGCTGGTGCAGCCCAATGGCCGCTATCTGCTCGCGCAGCGCCCCGAAGGCAAGCCGTACGCAGGCTACTGGGAGTTCCCGGGCGGCAAGCTGGAAGCGGGCGAGACGGTCGAAGCCGCGCTTGCGCGCGAACTGCACGAGGAACTGGGCATCGACGTGAAGGCGTGCCACCTGTGGCACACGCTCGAGCACGATTACCCGCACGCCTATGTGCGGCTCTTCTTCTGCAAGGTGACGGAGTGGACTGGCGAGCCGCATGGCCGCGAAGGTCAGGCGTTTGTCTGGCAGTCGTTGCCGGCGAGCGTCGAGCCGCTCTTGCCTGCGACGATTCCCGTGCTGGAGTGGCTGGCCGCCGAGTAACACGTTCCGGGCCGCTACGATGCAAAAGGCCGCTGTGCGAGATGCAGCGGCCTTTTTCGTTTGGTGCGCGCGTCGCTTCGCTTATTGACGCGTATCCGTGGGCGGCGCGTCTTCAGGCGGCGTTTCGTCGTCGGCGCCGCCGATGCGGTACTTTTCGGCCGCCCATGCGCCGAGATCCATCTGCTTGCAGCGCTCGGAGCAGAAAGGCCGGAAGCGGTTTTCCGGTACCCAGCGGACTTCCTTGCCGCAGGTCGGACATTTGACGACAGTGGTCATGCGATAGAACTTGGGTTGCGTTGTGTCTGGCGTGGCGAGGCGTTCGGCTTCACAGGCTGATTCACAGGCTGCAGAGCGTGAGCTGGAACGGCACGTCCTGATCGACGGCGCGCGGACGCAGATCGCCATCCTGCACGGTGAAGCGCACCCACAGCATGTACTTGTTGGCGCTCGCTTCGGGAATCATGCGCAGCTCCGGCGCCACGCGCACTTGCATGAGCTGATACGCACGGCCCGACAGCATTTGCTGATAGCTGCCCTGCATGGCCATCACTTTCGACGCCTGGCCCGACTCGCGCGCAAGGCGCAGCACGATGGCGGCGGCGTCGCGCAGCGGCAGCAGCGGCGTGACCCACTTCGCGATGTCCTGGCGGCGTTGATCGGGATGCAGCTGCTGCCACGCGTAATACGACGGCAGATCGAACTTGCAGGTGCCGCCGGGAATGATCGCGCGGCTGCGGATGCTCGTGAGCCACTCGTTGTCCATCAAATGCTGGCCCGTTTTGCCTTGCATCTGCGTGAGGCCGGCCAGCGTTTGCTCGATTTCGCCCAGCACGGTTTCGAGCGCATTCTGCTCGATGCCGGGATTGCCGCGGAACGGCGCGAGCGTTTGGCGCTGCCGCTCGAGTTCCTTCATGAGATCCGACTTCAGGTCGGCACGGCCTGCGACTTCGGCGATTTCGAAGAGCGTCGTGAGCGCGACGTGATGTTCCCTCGGATCCTCCTGGGTCAGGAAAAACGTGAAGCGCTCGAACAGGTCTTCGAGGCGCAGCAGCGTTCGGATTCGCTCGTTGAAGGGATACTCGTAAAGAATCAAGCGCGCTCGCCTCGGGCGTGGTAGGTGACGGATTGCAGGACATTCTAATGCCGTGGGACTACGGTCGCAATCGCGCCGGCTCGGCCCTTTGCCGATATGTCCCGCTAATTTGCCCTGAGCATTGTCCCGCGATGCGTTTCGACTGGCGTGGCGAGCGTGAGTTTCCTGCACGCAGGTGGCGCGCTTTAAGTTTGACTGGCCTTTGCGGCAGCGAGCTTGAGATACGTCTGATGCAATGCGTCGACGTCCTGGGCGAGTGTTTCGAGCGTGGCCCCGTTGTCGTTCACCACCACGTTGTCGGCGGCCGCGAGGCGTGCCTCGCGCGTGGCTTGCCGCGCGATGATCGCGAGCACCTGCTCGCGCGTAAAGCCATTGCGGCGCATGACACGGGAGACTTGGGTTTCCACGCTGCAATCGACGGTAAGCACGCGATCGACACGTGTCTTCCAGGTGCCCGACTCCACGAGCAAAGGCACGACCACGATCACGTAAGGGCCGCTCGCCTCTCGCGTTTCGCGTTCTGTCTCGGAGCGGATCAGCGGGTGCGTGATGGCCTCGAGCCGCTTGCGCGCGGCTTCGTCGCCGAATACGAGTGTGCGCATGCGCGCGCGGTCCATCGAGCCGTCCGGCGCGACGAATTCAGCCCCGAATTCAGCGGCGATCTGCGCCATCGCGACGCCATGCGGCGCGGTAATGCGATGCGCGATGAGATCGGTGTCGACGATCGTCACGCCGCGCGCGGCAAAGCAATCCGCAACGGTGGACTTGCCGCTGCCGATGCCACCTGTCAATCCGACCGCGAACATTTGATCAGTTCCCCCACGCAAATACGCTATACAGCGGTGTGCCTGCAAACAATGTGATGAGCGCGCCTGCGGCCAGATACGGGCCGAACGGCAGCGGCTCCTCGTAGCGCATGCGTCCCGTCAACGTAGCGATGATGCCGACGAGCGCGCCGGCTACGGCTGCGATCACGACGATTTGCGGCAGCGCGCTCCAGCCGAGCCAGGCGCCGAGCGCGGCGAGCAGTTTGAAGTCACCGTGGCCCATGCCTTCTACGCCACGCAACAGCTTGAAGACCCAATAGACGCACCAGAGCGCCAGATAGCCCGCGACCGCGCCAATCACAGCTTCGCGCAGTGTGACGAAGGTGCCCGCAAAGTTGACCAGCAGCCCGGCCCACAACAGCGGCTGCGTGATCTCGTCGTGCAGCATCTGGTGTTCGAGGTCGATGGCGCTCGCCGCGATGAGCGCGGCGCACAGCACGAAGGCGGCGAGCGCCTTGCCCGTGGGCCCGAAGGCGAGCAACGCGCCGGCTGCGCAAGCCGCGCTCGCGATTTCGATGACCGGATAGCGCAAGCTCACGCGCGCATGACAGTGCGAGCAGCGCCCGCGCAGCGCGACCCAGCTGATCACGGGAATGTTTTCCCAGGCGCGCAAGACGTGGCCGCAGTGCGGGCACGCGCTGCGCGGGAGCCAGAGGTTGTAGCGCGCGGGCAGCCCGTCTTCTTCGAAGAGCGGGCCGGGTGTGCCGGTGGCTTCCGCCACATCGGCGCGCCACGCGCGCTCCAGCATGATCGGCAGCCGGTGCACGACTACGTTGAGAAAGCTGCCGATGACGAGCCCGAATGCGATGGTGAAGCCCATGAGCACGCCGGAGGGCAGGCCGGCGAGAGCGGCGGCGAGCGGCGTTGCGGTGTCGGGCGCGGAAAGAAGTTGGACGGGCATGGGACGGAACCGGAGTCTGGCAGCGATGCTACACCACGTTGCCCAGTTGAATGATGGGAAGATACATCGCCACGACGAGGCCGCCGACGAGCGCACCCAGCACGACGATCACGAGCGGCTCGCACAGGCTCGATACGAGCGCGATCTTTTCGTCGACCTGACGGTCGGCGAGCGAGGCCACATCGAGCAGCATGGCGTCGAGCGCGCCGGACTCTTCCGCGACCGCAACGGGCTGAACCACGTCGACCGGAAAGCATCCCGCCGCGCGCATGGCGGCGGCGAGCCGCTCGCCGTGCCGCAGACGCTCGCTGATGCCCGCGCTCGCGCGATCGAAGAATGCGTTGCCGCTCGCGTGCGCGAGCGAATCGAAGGCGTCGGCGAGCGGTGTGCCGGCGGCGAGCAGCGTACCGAGCGCACGGCTCCAGCGGGCGGCGCACAACGTGGTGAGCAGCGCGCCGCAAAGCGGGAGTTTCAGCATCGTTCGTCCGAACGCGATGCGCGCGGCTTCCGAGCGGCGCAAGCACGCTTGCAGGGCGAGCGCGCCGGTCGCGGCAGCGACAACGGCCGGCACGCTCCAACGTGCGGCACCCGCCGAGAGCATCAGCACGAATTGCGTTGGCGCTGGCAGTGCGGCGCCGAAGCCGTCGAAGATCTGCTTGAACGTGGGCACGACCCAAACCAGCAGCGCCGCGGTAATGACGAACGCGAGCAGCAACACCGCGACGGGGTAGGTGAGCGCCGCGCGTACTTTGGCGCGCTGCACGGCGGCGCGCTCGCGGTCGTCGGCGAGACGCCCGAGTACGGCTGCGAGCGCTCCTGAGGCTTCGCCAACGGCGACGAGCTGGCAATAGAGCGCGTTGAAGCGCGCGGGGTGCAGGGCGAGCGAGTCGGCAAAGCGCAGGCCGCCGGCGATATCACGTGCGAGTGCGGCAGCAATGCGTGGCATGCCGTGCGGCCCCGGTGACAGTGCAAGCAAGTCGAGCGCATTCGCAAGCGGCAGGCCGGCGCGCAGGAGGCTCGCGAGTTGGCGCGTAAAGCGCGTGACGTCCGCGTGGCTTGCCTTGGGCGCGCCTGCGCTCGACTTGCGCTCGATGGCGAGTACGGTGATGCGCTCGCGCTCGCGCTTGAGTGCGAGGCGCACAGCGGCGGCGTCGAGTGCGATCATCGTGCCGCGTTTCGCGGCGCCCGACGAATCGAGACCGCGCCACGCGAAGCGCCACTCGGATGGACCGCGATGGGCGCGCGTGGTGCCCAGAGTGCTCATGACGCGTCCGTTGCGGCGAGCGCTTCGGCCAGGCTCGTGGTGCCGTCGCGCACGCGGGCGAGCGCCGCTTCGCGCAAGGTCGCCACACCGTTTCTGCGTGCTTCGCGAGCGATTTCGTGTGCACCGCGCCCGGCGACGATCAGGTCGCGTATGGCCTCTGATATCGGCAAGACTTCGTGTATGCCCACGCGGCCGCGATAGCCAATGCCGTGGCAAGCTTCGCAGCCGCGCGCAACATAAGGTTGCGCGATGTCACACTCTTGCGTGCTCAGTCCCGCCGCGACGAGCACCGCCTGCGAAGCATCGCCGCGCACGCGGCATTGCGGACACAACCGCCGCACGAGACGTTGCGCCGTGACGAGCCGCAGCGAGCCCGCCAGGTTGTACGGCTCGACACCGATGTCGACGAGCCGTGCGCAGGCCGCGCTCGCGTCGTTCGTGTGCACGGTCGAGAGTACGAGATGGCCGGTTTGCGCGGCCTTCACGGCGACGCTGGCGGTTTCTTCGTCGCGAATTTCGCCGATCATGATGACGTCCGGGTCCTGGCGCAGCAGCGCGCGCAGTGCCACCGCAAAAGTGAGCCCGGCCTTCTCGCGCACGTTGACCTGATTGATGCCCGCGAGCTGGATTTCGGCGGGGTCTTCCACCGAGCAGAGATTGCGCGCCGTGCCGTTGAGTCTCTGCAGGAAACAGTAGAGCGAGAGCGTCTTGCCGCTGCCCGTGGGGCCCGTGACGAGCACGAGACCATGCGGCGCGCTGATCGCATCGGCAAGCGTGCGCTGTTGCGCTTCGTCGAGCCCGAGTTCGGCAAGGGATAGGTCTGCGGGTAGCGCTTCGAGCCTGCGCAACACGAGCTTTTCGCCGTGAAGGGTGGGCAGCGAATTCACGCGATAGTCCTCGGCGGCTTGCGACGTCGTGGAGGCCGCGAGCCGCAGCCTGCCGTCCTGTGGAACGCGCCGCTCGGCGATGTCCATGCGTGCGAGCACCTTGATGCGTGTGACGAACGCATCGCGCAGATGCGCGGGCGGCCTCGCCAATTCATGCAGCACGCCGTCGATGCGCAGACGTACGCGCCAGCCGTGTTCCATTGGCTCGATGTGCAGATCCGAGGCGTTGCGCCGTGTGGCTTCGCGCAGCGTCTCGGAGAGCAGGCGAACGGCCGGGGCGTCGTCGAGCTGCGGTGCAGAAATAGGCGCGGGTGCGCGTGCCGTTGCCCCGCCGCCCATACCGCCTTCGGCAGGCATGGCGGCGAAAGGGCGCGCACGATAAGGAGTAGAAAGCATCGACATGCCAGCGCGAAGCCGCCTCGAACAAATGACGCCTTCATCATGGCGTGCGGCGCACTGCGCCGCCACCTGGCCGAACGGCTAACGTCCCGGAAGCAGCTTCTTCGCCTTTTGCAGCGTGCTTGGGCGTGCTTTGGCGCCTGGCTTGAAGAGCTTGACCGTGCGCACAGCCTGGTCGTCGCTGCGCAGCACTTCGAGCTTCACATCGCCGATCTGCAGGCACACATCGCCCTCGGGAATCTCTTCGAGCACTTCGAGAATCAGGCCGTTGAGCGTCTTGGGACCGTCGGTGGGCAGCTTGATGTGAAGCCAGCGATTGAGCTCGCGCAAAGGCATGCTGCCCGGCACGATGCATTCGCCTTCTTCGTTCCAGCCGCCGCGCCCGGTGCCGCTGCGCGGCATCGACGTGGTGAATTCGCCGATCAACTCTTCGATGATGTCTTCGGGCGTCACGAGCCCTTCCATCTCGCCGTACTCGTTCACGACGAGGGCGATGCGATGACGGCTTTCCTGGAAGTACTGAAGTTGCTGGAACCCTGGTGTGCCCGTAGGCACGAAATACGGCTCGGCGAGCAGTTCGCGCAAGGTCTCGCGCTCGAACTCCTGGTTATGCAGCGCGGCCAGCGTCTTGCGCACATGCAGCACGCCGAGTACACGGTCGATGTCGCCTTGATAGACGATCAGCTTGTTGTGATAGCAGGTCTCGAGCTGATGCAGGATGTCTTCGAGAGGAGCGTCGTAGTCGAGCGCCTCGATGCGCCGGCGCGGAATCATCACGTCGTCGACGGTGATGTTCTCCAGATCGAACAGGTTCAGCAAGATGCTGCGGTGCTTGGTCGGCATGAAGCTGCCCGACTCGAGCACGATGGTGCGCAACTCCTCGGTGGAGAGCCGCTGGTCGTGTGCCTTGTGCGTATTGATGTGCAGGACGCGCAAAATGCCGTTTGCGAACATGTTGACGAACCAGATGAGCGGCTTCGTCACGCGCATAAGCGGCGCGATCAACAGGCTTGCGGGCAGCGCGATTTTCTCGGGGAACGTTGCGCCCACAATCTTCGGCGTGATTTCCGCGAACACGATGATGAGAAACGCGACGATGCCCGTTGCGACCGAGAGCACGAGATTGTCGTGACCGAACGTGTGCAGTGCTATCGAAGTCGTCAGCACCGGGATGATGGTGTTGAACAGATTGTTGCCGATCAGGATGACCGAAAGCAGCAGGTCGGTGCGCGCGAGCAGCTTCTGGGTGGTCTTCGCGCCGAGCGTGCCGTGATTGGCGAGGTATTTGAGCCGATGGCGATTGAGCGCCATCATCGCCGTTTCGGAGATGGAGAAAAAGCTGGAGCAGATGAGCAGGACGAAGACGGCGCAAATCTGCGCCCATAAGGGAAGGTGGTCCACGCGTCGAGAAAATGAGGGGGGCGGATGGGGAAACTATAACAGAGGGGTTCCGCACTTCCAGGGCCACTGGCCGAACGGACAAGGCCGTGGCCGCCGCGCCCCCGCGTGGCCCGCCGCACAGGAGGTACAGACGAAAAAAAACCGCGCATTGCATGCGCGGTTTTTTTTGAATTCTGGTCGGGGTGAGAGGATTCGAACCTCCGGCCTCTACGTCCCGAACGTAGCGCTCTACCAGGCTAAGCTACACCCCGAATTTACTGCTGGACTCCACAACCCGCTTCGTCTGTTTCAAGACTGGCGCGTCGTCGAGTAAGAACATAATTCTAGCAGGCTATCTTTGTAAATGGAAGGGGGGAACGCTGAAATCGCATCGGCGGCAGCCTGCGCCTCGGCGCGCGCGCATTGCAGCGTGTGTTCGAGCGCGCCCGAGCGGGTAATTGCCGCGAAGATTTCGTCGAAGCGCGTCGTGCCGCCTTGCTCGATCGCTTCGCGTGCAAGTGCGGCTTCCGCCGCCGTGCCGTGCTCGATCAGCCAGATGAGCGGCAGCGTGGGCTTGCCTTCGCGCAGGTCGTCGCCGGCGTTCTTGCCCATCGATTCAGGCGTGCCCGTGTAGTCGAGCCAGTCGTCCATGATCTGGAATGCCGTGCCGATGCGCCGCCCGTATTCGGCCGCGGCCTCCTCGGTGCGCGCATCCGCCCCCGAAAGCACCGCGCCAAGCTGCGCCGCGGCTTCGAAAAGCTTGGCGGTCTTGTAGCGGATCACCTGCATGTAGCGGTCGGTGTCCACGTCGGCGTCGTGCATGTTCAGGAGCTGCAGGACTTCACCCTCGGAGATGATCGTCGTGGCCGCCGAAAGAATTTCCATCACGCGCATCTTGCCGACGCCCACCATCATCTCGAACGAGCGCGAGTACAGGTAGTCGCCCACCAGCACACTGGCGGCGTTGCCGAAGAGAGCATTAGCCGTCTGGCGGCCGCGCCGCAGATCCGATTCGTCGACGACATCGTCGTGCAGGAGCGTAGCCGTGTGAATGAACTCGACGACCGCCGCGAGCACGTGACGCTGCGTGCCGACGTCGCCGAGCGCGCCGGCCACCATCAGCAGGAGCGCCGGACGCAGCCGCTTGCCGCCCGCGCCGATGATGTACTCGGAGATCTGGTTGATCAGCATCACCTCGGACGCCAGGCTTTGCCGGATGACACGATTCACCTGCTCCATGTCACTGGCGATGGGGGCGAGCAGGGTGGCTGCGCTGGGGGATGGGGTGGCGGTGGACGACATGATGGCAAATATGGGTAGTGCCGCGGATTATAAGGCGAATCGACGGCATGCCGGACGCTCCGCTGCCGTCCGGCTGATGGCTCCCTCTATTTTTACGCGGCCCGGGCGGGCGCATGGATGTTGGCGCTATGCCGATCGGACAGCCGCGGACCTGTCTGGCGATCCCCAGGCGCCCTCGCGCATCAGCACAACGGACTTGCATGTCTTTTGACCGCGTAGCTAACTCTATGTATAATCTAAGGTTTCGGGCGCGCAGTGTGCCTGAAAAGATTACTCAGAGTGAGGTTCTCAATGTACGCGGTCATAAAAACCGGCGGCAAGCAATACAAAGTTGCCGTTGGCGAAAAACTTAAAGTAGAACAGATACCGGCTGACATTGACGCAGAAATCACGCTCGACCAGGTTCTCGCAGTGGGCGAAGGCGAATCGATTAAGTTCGGTACGCCGCTGGTCAGTGGGGCTTCCGTCAAGGCCACCGTTGTGTCGCAAGGCCGACACGCCAAAGTGACCATCTTCAAGATGCGTCGCCGGAAGCACTACCAGAAGCATGGCGGCCACCGCCAGAACTACACCGAACTGCGCATCGACGCGATCAACGCGTAAGCGCACGCAGGTAAAGGAGCAAACAAATGGCACACAAAAAGGCAGGCGGGTCGTCACGTAACGGCCGCGACTCAGAGTCGAAACGACTTGGCGTGAAGGTGTTCGGCGGCCAGGCTATCCTCGCAGGCGGCATCATCGTTCGCCAGCGCGGTACGCGTATGCACCCGGGCCTGAACGTCGGCATCGGCAAGGACCACACGCTCTACGCGCTGGTCGACGGCCACGTCTCGTTCTCGATCAAGGGCGCAGCCAACAAGCAACAGGTCAACGTCGTCCCGGCAGCGGCCTAAGCTTTAGACCGCTCGCGAGCGGGCTACACGCGACGCTAAGAAGGCCCCGCGAAGTTTGCGGGGCCTTTTTGTTTATCTGCAGTCTTTCGGGGTCGTAGTGGGCTTCCGTCTGGCTTTGCGAGCGTCGTTGGCCGTTCGGCCAGGTTGGCCAGTTTTGGCCATGGCGGGCAAAATATCGACATTCACGGGACGGAGTAACTCATGAAGTTCATTGACGAAGCGAAGATCGAAGTCATCGCCGGCGATGGGGGCGATGGCAGCGCGTCGATGCGACGCGAGAAGTTCGTCCCGTTCGGCGGGCCGGACGGCGGTGACGGCGGGCGCGGCGGCAGCGTCTACGCGGTCGGCGACCGCAACATCAACACCCTCATCGACTACCGCTACACGAAAAAGCACCAGGCGCGCAACGGCGAGAACGGCCGTGGCTCGGACTGCTACGGCAAGGGCGGCGACGACATCACGCTGCGCATGCCGGTGGGCACGGTCATCACCGACCTGGACACGGGCGAGCTGATCGCCGACCTGACCGAGCACGAGCAGCAGGTGATGGTCGCGAAGGGCGGCGCGGGTGGCCTCGGCAACCTGCATTTCAAGTCGTCCACGAACCGCGCGCCGCGTCAGAAGACCGACGGCAAGCCCGGCGAGCGCCGCATGCTCAAGCTGGAACTGAAGGTGCTGGCCGACGTCGGCCTGCTCGGCATGCCGAACGCGGGCAAATCCACGTTCATCGCCTCGGTATCGAACGCGAAGCCCAAGATTGCCGACTACCCGTTCACGACGCTCGCGCCGAATCTGGGCGTGGTGCGCGTGGGGCCGAGCAAGAGCTTCGTGATCGCCGATATTCCGGGCCTGATCGAAGGCGCCGCCGAAGGTGCGGGCCTCGGTCACCAGTTCCTGCGCCACCTGCAGCGTACGAACCTGCTGCTGCATCTGGTCGATCTCGCGCCGTTCGACGAAAGCGTCGATCCGGTTGCGGAGGCGAAGGCGATCGTCGGCGAACTGCGCAAGTACGACGAGACGCTCTATGACAAGCCGCGCTGGCTCGTGCTGAACAAGCTCGACATGGTGCCGGAAGAAGAGCGTGCGGCGCGTATTGCCGACTTCGTGAAGCGCTTCGAGTGGGAAGGGCCTGTGTTCGAGATCTCCGCTCTCACGGGGCAGGGCTGCGAAAACCTGTGTTACGCGATATACGACTACGTCTCCGCGCACTCGGACGCACGCCGTGCTGAAGAAGCCGAAGACCTCGCATCCGACGTGCGCTTCCGCGAGGGGCAAGGCGGAAACGCGGAGCAGCCGCAGGAGTAATTCGCCGCATCGGCCGGCGCGCGAGCCGCGCCGGCCGCTCTCAGGAAACTTCACGCGTCATCAGTCATTTGGGAGACCGCGCAGCATGCGTTCCGTCATCGCCGATTCGCGGCGTCTGGTAGTGAAAGTCGGCTCGAGCCTCGTCACCAACGACGGCCGCGGGCTCGATCATGCGGCAATCGGCCGCTGGGCCGCGCAGATCGCGGCGCTGCGCGCACAGGGCAAGGAAGTCGTGCTCGTGAGTTCGGGCGCGATCGCCGAAGGCATGCAGCGGCTCGGCTGGACGAAGCGACCGCGCGAGATCGACGAGCTTCAGGCCGCTGCGGCGGTCGGCCAGATGGGGCTCGCGCAGGTTTATGAGAGCCGCTTTGCCGAGCACGACATCCGCACTGCGCAGATCCTGCTTACGCACGCCGACCTCGCTGACCGCGAACGCTATCTCAATGCGCGCTCCACGTTGCTCACGCTGCTGCGTCTGGGCGTCGTGCCGATCATCAACGAGAACGACACCGTGGTCACCGACGAAATCAAGTTCGGCGACAACGACACGCTCGGCGCGCTCGTCGCGAACCTGATCGAAGGCGACGCGCTCATCATCCTCACCGACCAGAGCGGCTTGTATACGGCCGATCCGCGCAAGGACCCGAACGCAACGCTCGTGCAGGAAGCCGACGCAGGCAAGCCGGAACTCGAGGCCATGGCGGGCGGCGCGGGGTCGAGCATCGGCCGCGGCGGCATGCTCACCAAGATCCTCGCAGCCAAGCGCGCTGCGCATAGCGGCGCGAACACGGTGATCGCGAGCGGGCGCGAAGCGCAGGTGCTCGTGCGGCTGGCTGCGGGCGAGGCGATCGGCACGCAACTCATCGCACGCACGGCGCGCATGGCGGCGCGCAAGCAGTGGATGGCCGACCACCTTCAGGTGCGCGGCCACGTCGTGATCGATGACGGCGCGGTGCAGAAGCTCACGGCAGACGGCAAGAGCCTGCTGCCGATCGGCGTGACCGGCGTGCAGGGCGCGTTTGCACGCGGTGAGGTGATTGCTTGCCTGAACGGCGCAGGCGCGGAAGTCGCGCGCGGGATCACCAACTACAGCAGCGCGGAAACGAAGCTGATCCAGCGCCATCCGAGCGGCGAGATCGAGGGCATCCTCGGCTATATGCTTGAGCCGGAGCTGATTCACCGCGACAATCTCGTGCTGGTCTGACGCTGTCCCGGCCAGCCGCGCATCGCCAAAAATTGAAAAGCCGCTGTGGCCAATGGCCGCAGCGGCTTTTTTCATGTCCATCGCCGCGTACGGCGGCGCGGCTATTAGCGCACCAGCGTCGACTGCGTGCGGCCGTAGCGCAGGTTCTCGATGAGGGTCGGCGCCTTCGCGATCGGCATCTTGTTGGCGCAGAAGTAGTCCTGATAAAGCCTCGACTGGTACGCGTTGAGCGTGCCGTTCTCGATGCGCGACCAGTTGTTCGCGACGGTCTGGTCCCAGCCGTTGTGATCGGCGTCGAGGCTCGCGTAGAGGCGCCACTCGTAGGTGTCGCAGCGAATGCCTTCGTAGTTCACGTTACGCGCGCCCGTCGGGCTCGTGATGACGATCGTGTAGCGCACAACGCCATCCGTGCCGACCGTGAGCGAAGCCGGGTCGATCGCGAACTGGAGCGGCGAATTGTTCGATACGTCGAACGGCAGCAGCTTCGCGCCGGCCTGCGGCAGCGGCGGCAGGCCTTCGAGCTTGTTTTCCTGCCATTCGCCCTTGCGGTCCAGAAGGTAGACGAACGCGCTGTCGTCCTTGTTCGTGGGACCGGAACTGGAGCACGCGGCCAGTCCCGACACAAGCAGCACACCGCCTGCGGCGCATGCCGCAGCAAGAGCAAATCGTTTCAAATTGGTTTTCCTCGAAGCACGGGCGCACGTTACAACCGAACTGCGCCGCGAATGCGAACCGGCGGGGCCTGGCGCGTGATGCGCCGGACCCCGCCGGTTCGGGCGTTCTTTGCGTTGGCTCAAGCCCCCTGATCCTGCTCGTCCTGCGCAGGCTCGATGATACTCTGCGCCGACGCGCAATCGCTTTCGATCGGCGTTCGTTCGGGCACGCTTTCTGTTACGGCCTCGTACGGCTCGGCATGCACCGCGTCTGCGTGCGCCGACGTCACGATGCGCGGGTAACGCACCTCGTGAGCTTGCACGCCCAGCCGCTCCTGGCGCGGCGCAGGCCGGCGCAAGAAGCGCGAGAGCTCGGTCAGCGCGAGCTGGTAGACGTCACGCTTGAACTCGATGACCGCTTCGAGCGGCACCCAGTATTCGTTCCAGCGCCACGCATCGAACTCGGGATGCTCCGTTGCCCGCAGGCAGATATCGCAGTCGCGCCCGACCATACGCAGCAGAAACCAGATCTGTTTCTGGCCGCGATAATGGCCGCGCACTTCGCGCTTGATGAACTTGTCCGGCACCTCATAACGCAACCAGTCGCGTGTGCGACCGACGATCTTGACGTGCTCCGGATGCAAACCGGTTTCTTCGTGCAACTCCCGAAACATTGCCTGCATGGGGGTTTCACCATACTTGATGCCCCCTTGCGGAAACTGCCAGGAATGTTCGCGAACCCGCTTGCCCCAAAACACCTCGTTTCGCGCGTTCAAGAGGATGATGCCGACGTTCGGGCGAAACCCCTCACGATCCAGCATACAACCACCTTCGAATCCTTTAAAATTGCTTTGATTATAAACAGATAACGGTCCTCACGCACCCGCCGTCCGGAAAGTTGAGCGAATGGCCGCGACCGCGCAAAACGGTCTCGGGGCGCAATCGGCTTCGAATCTGGCTGGCGTCATCGGCGCGGCACGTGGCGCGTTGTCATAATGGCGGGTTCGTGAACTCCTCCGTTGGTCACTTCTTCGGGCGGTCTGCACCGGGCCGCCGCTTTTGGATAATTTGAATGAAAGCCTCCCGTTTCTTTATCGGCACCCTGAAGGAAGCGCCCGCTGACGCGGAAATCGTCAGCCACAAGCTGATGGTTCGCGCGGGCATGATCCGTCGCATCGCTGGCGGCATCTACAACTACTTGCCGATCGGCCTGCGTTCGATCCGCAAGGTCGAGCAGATCGTGCGCGAGGAAATGAACCGCGCCGGCGCAATCGAGCTGCTCATGCCGGCCGTGCAGCCGGCCGAACTGTGGCAGGAATCGGGGCGCTGGGAACAATACGGGCCGGAACTGCTGCGCTTCAAGGACCGCAAGCAGAGCGACTTCGTGATGGGGCCGACGCACGAAGAGGTCGTTACCGACATCGCGCGTGGCCAGATCAAGAGCTATCGCCAGTTGCCGGTGAACTTCTATCAGGTGCAGACGAAGTTCCGCGACGAAATCCGTCCCCGTTTCGGCGTGATGCGCGGGCGCGAATTCATCATGAAGGACGCGTATTCGTTCGATAAGGACGTCGAAGGTCTCAAGGTTTCGTACCAGAAGATGTATGACGCCTACGTGCGCATTTTCACGCGCCTCGGCCTGCAGTTCCGCGCGGTCGCGGCCGACAACGGTTCGATCGGTGGCAGCGGTTCGCACGAGTTCCACGTGATCGCGGAAACGGGCGAGGACGATATCGCCTACTGCCCGACCTCGGAATTCGCAGCCAACGTCGAAGCCGCCGAAGCGCTGCCGCTCATCGCGCAGCGCGGCGCCGCGACGCAAGCACTCACGAAAACGCCCACGCCGGGCGCGGCCAAGTGCGAGGCAGTGGCTGAGCTGCTCGGCATTCCGCTCGAAAGCACGATCAAGTCGATTATTCTCGCGACGGACAACGAAGGCGCCGAGCCGACCATCTGGCTGCTGATGCTGCGCGGCGACCACGATCTGAACGAGATCAAGGTCGGCAAGCTCGAAGGCCTGAGCGGCTTCCGCTTCGCTACCGAAGCGGAAATCGTCGAGTGGTTCGGCACGCCGCCGGGTTACCTCGGCCCGCTCAACACGAAGAAGCCGGTCAAGGTGATCGCCGACCGCACGGTCGCGAACATGAGCGACTTCGTGGTGGGCACGAACGAAGTCGACTTCCACACCACGGGTGTGAACTGGGGCCGTGACCTGCCGGAGCCGGTCGTCGCCGATATCCGCAACGTGAAGAAGGGCGACCCGTCGCCGGACGGCAAGGGCGTGATCGACATCTGCCGCGGCATCGAAGTGGGCCACGTGTTCCAGCTCGGGACGAAGTACTCGGAAGCGATGAACGCCACGTTCCTCGCCGAGAACGGCAAGCCCGCGCCGATGCAGATGGGCTGCTACGGCATCGGCATCACGCGTATTCTCGGTGCAGCCATCGAGCAGAACTTCGACGAGAAGGGCATCATCTGGCCTGAGTCGATTGCGCCGTTCCAGGTCGTCGTGTGCCCGATGGGCATGGACCGCAGCGAGCTCGTGCGCGAGCACGCCGAGCGCGTGTACAGCGAACTCGTCGAAGCGGGCGTGGACGTGATCCTCGACGACCGCGGCGAGCGCCCGGGCGTGATGTTCGCCGACTGGGAGCTGATTGGCGTGCCGCATCGTCTCGTCATCGGCGAGCGCGGTCTGAAGGACGGCAAGATCGAGTACCAGGGCCGCCGCGACACCGAAGCGACGCTGCTCGCCGCCGATGAGGCTGCGCAGACGGTGGCGCAGAAGATCCGCGCGGCGCTTGCGGTTTAACGACGATCCATCACGGTTAAAGGAGCGCTCTGAGCGTGGAGTACAGTTTTCTGTCCGCTACGGTCCTGCTGCTCCTTATCACCGACCCGCTCGGTAACATTCCGCTCTTTATCACCTGCCTGCGCGGCGTTGCCCAGCAGCGCCGCGCGATCGTGATCCTGCGCGAGGTCGCGATTGCGTTCGTGATCCTGCTCATCTTCATGGTGGCGGGCAACGCCTTCCTGCGCATGATGGGGCTCACGGACACGTCGCTGCGCATCGGCGGCGGCATCGTGCTGTTCCTCATCGCGCTGCGCATGATCTTCCCGCATCCGGGCGGGCCGTTCGGCGGCGGCGACAAGGGCGGCGAGCCGCTCATCGTGCCGCTCGCCATTCCCGCGCTCGCGGGGCCTTCGGCGCTCGCCACGGTCATGCTGCTCACCTCGCAGGCACCGGGCAAGCTCTATGAATGGGTCGCGGCGCTCGTCGTGACGATGGTGATCTGCGCGATCGTGCTGGTGCTGGCGGAGCGCATCCAGCAGTGGCTGGGCGAGCGTGTCGTGACGGCATTCGAGCGGCTGATGGGCCTCGTGCTCGTGGCGATCTCGGTGGAGATGATCCTCGCGGGTATCGCCAACTTCGTGCATCACCTCTGACGCCGCATGCAGCGGGCGTCGCAGGCAATAAAAAAGCAGCCCACGGGCTGCTTTTTTTCATGGCGCTCCAGATAGTCGACGCGCGCTTCACGCGCCTTCGGTCAGCGCACGGATGGTCGGCAGATTGCGCCAGTAACCTTTGGCGTCCATGCCGCAGCCGAACACGTAGCGGTCCGGCACCGAAAAGCCGCAGTAGTCGGGATGCAGCGGCTTGGCCTTCGTGAGCGTCTTCTCGCACAGCACGGCCGAGAGGAAACGCTTCGCGCCCATGTCCATGATGCGGTCGCGAATCGCGGCCATGGTCTCGCCTTCGTCGAGGATGTCGTCGAGCACGAGCACCACGCGGTCTTTCACCGACTCGCGCGGCGCCACGCGCCATTGCATCTCGGCGCTGCCCTTGATCGCGTTGCGGTAGCGCGTGAGGTGGATGTAGTCGAACTCGAGCGGGAAGTCGAGGTGCGGCAGCAGCATGCCGGTGAACACGGCGGCGCCGCCCATCACCGACAGCACGAGCGGGAAGTCCTCGCTGATCTCGGCGCGGATGGCTTCGGCCATCCGGCCGATCGACGCATTGACGTCGCCCTCGGAAACGATCTCTTCGGAGTGGCGGAAAATGTGCAGGGCTTCTTCGCGATTCATGACTCTGGCGGGAAGGTAGCTGTAGCTATGAAGTGTGGAAAATAACGGCGGCGCGCGCTACAGCATAAACCCGCGCATTTGTTCCGTCGCGCGCCGCGTCGAGTCGGGCCGCCTGCGCGCGATGTGCGCCGTGCGGCCCGCAGGATCAGCGCATGCCGGGCATCATGCCCTTCATGCCGCGCATCATCTTTTGCAGATTGCCGCCCTTCAGCTTCTTCATCATGGTGCGCATCTGCTCGTACTGGTTGAGCATGCGGTTCACTTCCTGAACCTGCACGCCCGCGCCCGCTGCGATGCGGCGCTTGCGCGTGGCCTTGATGAGTTCGGGCTTGGCGCGCTCGGCGGGCGTCATCGAGTTGATGATGCCTTCCATGCGGCGCATCTGCTTCTCGGCCTGGCCCATGTCGGCGCCCGAGGCGGCCTGCTGGAACTGGGCGGGCAGCTTGTCCATGAGCGACGACAGACCGCCCATGTTCTTCATTTGCGAGAGCTGCGCGCGGAAGTCGTTGAGGTCGAAGTCGCCGCCTTTCTTGACCTTGTCGGCGAGCTTTTGTGCGGCCTGCACGTCCACGCCGCGCTGCGCTTCCTCGACGAGCGCGAGAATGTCGCCCATGCCGAGAATACGGTTGGCCATGCGGTCCGGGTGGAACACCTCGAGGCCGTCGAGCTTTTCCGCAACGCCGACGAACTTGATCGGCTTGCCCGTGATGTGGCGCACGGAGAGCGCCGCGCCACCGCGCGAGTCGCCGTCGAGCTTGGTGAGCACGACGCCGGTGAGCGGCAGGGCGTCGTTGAACGCTTTCGCGGTGTTGACCGCGTCCTGACCGAGCATCGCGTCGACGACGAACAGCGTTTCAGCCGGCTTGAGCGACGCGTGCAGCGCGGTGATCTCGTTCATCATCGCCTCGTCGATACCGAGGCGGCCAGCCGTGTCGACGAGCAGCACATCGTGATAGTGGCGCTTGGCCCAGTCGACCGCGGCGGCGGCGATCTCGACGGGCTTCTGGTCCGGCTGCGAGGGGAAGAAGTCGGCGCCGACCTGTTCCGTCACCGTCTTCAACTGCGCGATGGCGGCAGGGCGGTAGACGTCGCACGAAACGGTGAGGACCTTCTTCTTGTACTTCTCGCGCAGGAGCTTGGCGAGCTTGCCGGTGGTGGTGGTTTTACCCGCGCCCTGCAGACCCGCCATGAGGATGACGGCAGGCGGTGTGACGGCGAGATCGAGTTCGGCGGCCTTGCCTTCGTAGTCGCCGCCGATCACGGCGGTCAGCTCGCGCTGCACCACGCCGACGAGCGCTTGTCCAGGCGAGAGGCTGGCGATCACTTCCTCGCCGAGCGCCTTCTCCTTCACCTTGGCGATGAATTCGCGCACGACGGGCAGCGCCACGTCCGCTTCGAGCAGGGCGAGACGCACCTCGCGCAGCATTTCCTGCGTGTTGGCTTCGGTCAGCCGGGCTTCGCCGCGCAGCGTCTTGACGACGCGCGCCATCCGTTGAGTGAGATTGTCGAGCATGGGGAGGCGGTGAGCAGTGCGGCCCGGCCCGCGCACGTTAAACGGGAAAGCGCCGCGTTTCGTCGCGCTTCTGTGTGTTTGCCGCGCGGCCAGGGGGCCTATAGTAAACTTCGAACATGGATATTGTACTGTATGCCCTCACCGTCCTCCTGTACGGCGGATTGTGCGCCGCCGACTGGCGCGCGCTGCGCCGCGCGGGCACCGCGCCGCTGCTTGGCAGCGTGCCGCCCGTTCCGGTGACGGTCGGCGCGGGCGCGGGCTTGGGTGGCGACGCCCTGCGCGCCCGGACCTTCGGCCCGCTTTCGCGCACGCTGCTCTTTGGCGCGCTCGCCGCGCACGGCCTGCTGCTGCACACGACGATCTTCCCCGCCAACGAAATGGTGTTCGGCTTCGCCTTCGCGTTGTCGGCCATGTTCTGGCTCGGCGCGGGCATCTACTGGATCGAGAGCTTTTTCTTTGCGCTCGACGGTCTGCGTCTGTTGTTGCTGCCGCTCGCCGCAGTCGCGTCGATCCTGCCGCTCGTGTTCGGCGGTGTGCGCGTGCTGCCCTATGCGGCGGCGCCCATGTTCAAGCTGCACTTCGTCATCGCGAACGTCGCTTACGGGCTCTTCGCGATCGCCGCGTTGCACGCGGTGCTGATGCTCGCTGTCGAGCGCCGGCTGCATGCGCTCAAGGGCGCCGGCTTTCAGCGCAACGCGAGCAATCGCGGCGGCGGCTGGCTGTCGAACTGGATCGAGACGTTGCCGCCGCTCCTCACGATGGAGAAGCTGCTGTTCCGCCTGATCGGCGCGGGCTTCGTGCTGCTCACGGCCACGCTCGTTTCCGGCATCGTGTTCAGCGAGCAGTTGATCGACCGGCCGCTCTCGCTCGATCACAAGACCGTCTTCGCGATTTTGTCCTGGCTGATGTTCGGTGCGCTGCTCACCGCGCGCAAGATTTCCGGCTGGCGCGGACGCGCCGCGCTGCGCTGGGTGATCGCGTCGTTCATCGCCTTGCTGCTCGCTTATGTGGGCAGCCGTTTCGTCTTCGAGGTGCTGCTGCACCGCCCTGTGGTTTGAGTCGTTTGAGTCGCGTGTTCCGATGAGACAGATTTTCCTCCTCGTGCTGCTGTTCGTGATCGGACAGTGGTTCGTCAAGGCCCTGCGCCGTGCGCAGACACAGTCGCGTCCCGGTGCGCAGCCGGGGCAGGGTGCGCAGCCGGGGCAAGGCGCCGCGCGCAATGCCAATGGCGGCACGAGCGCGGGCGGCCAGGCCGCGCTGCCCGAGCCGATGGTGCGCTGCGCCGAGTGCGGCGTGCATGCGCCGCGCAGTGAATCGGTGAATGTCGGCGCGCGCTCGTTCTGCAGCGCCGAGCATGCGCGCGCCTACGATGCGCGCACCACCGCCCAGGATCGCCCCGCACGATGAGCGCTGCTGCATCGCCGGAATTGCCGGGATCGCGCGCATACGAAGTCGATGCGCAAGGCTGGGTGCCGGGCGCGCGCCACCTGCCTTCGCCGAACTTCGAGGCACGTCCGCAAGGCGCCGTGCCGACGCTTATCGTCGTCCACAACATCAGCCTGCCGCCCAATGTGTTCGGCGGCCCCGAGATCGCCGATCTGTTCCTCAACCGCCTCGACTGCGACGCGCATCCGTACTTCGACGCCAACCTGCGCGGCGTGCGCGTCTCGGCGCACTTCGTCATTCATCGCGATGGCGCGCTCGAGCAGTTCGTCTCGTGCGACGAGCGCGCGTGGCACGCGGGCGCATCGAGCTTCTTCGGGCGCGAGCGCTGCAACGATTTCGCGATCGGCATCGAACTGGAAGGCAGCGACACGACCGCCTTCGAGGCGGCGCAATACGCCACGCTTGCGGCGCTCGTGAAGGCACTCGTTGCGCACTATCCGATCGAGGCGCTGGCGGGCCATTCGGACATCGCCCCTGGGCGCAAGACCGATCCCGGCCCACACTTCGACTGGGCACGCCTCAAACACGATACGCAGCTCGCCGATGCCAGCTTCCCCTATATCCAGGGGCACGATGCGCAGAACGCGGCGTCATGACACGTTCGAACGCAGGCTAATCACCCTTCGGCTGCACAAGAAATAAGCACCTCTCGCGCGCAAACGCAGGGTCTTGGCGCGCGCCTCGCAGACCACTCGAAAGCGCATTGGCCGGTAAGGCCCGCGCTGCTTGGCTTGCGGTCTTGTCAAGATAGGACCAGCAAAAAAAGCCATTTGATCGCCTTGTTTCTTCCACTATACTTTGTACCCGAAACAAGGCTTCACACCATATGTTGTGTTGTACCGCGGCGCCCCGCTTCATGAGCAAGGCGCCGCGCGCGTTACCAGCATAGAAAAAACAGAAACTTTGTACGGTGCCGTCGGCCGAGAGAACCGGCGCACCGGCTGTAATCGAGAGAGAAGGTACAGCCAATGATCGCGACATCCACGATGAAGACCGAAGCAGTCCGTGATTCATCTGCCTTGTCGCATCCGGCAGCCTCGCCAGGCTGGACTTTTTTCTCTGCCCGATCGATCGCGCACACGGGGGCGCGGCGTCGGCGTCCGTACTAATCCGCGAACTCTCTTCGCACCTTTCCAGGACCCAGGAGCTTTGCACATGCAAACGACCGATAACGTCTCGACCCGGTATGAAGGCGCGCCCGCGCACACGCTGGGTGGCCAGCCGCAGGACGGTCAGACGAGCGCGCAGCAGTTCGCCGACCACAAGGTGATTCGCCGCAACGGTAGCGTGGTGTCGTTCGAACCTTCGAAAGTCGCGATCGCGATGACGAAGGCTTTCCTCGCCGTGAACGGCGGCCAGGGCGCGGCTTCGGCGCGCATTCGCGAGCTGGTCGAACAGCTCACGCAGAGCGTCGTGCGCGCACTCGTGCGCAGCCGTCCGAACGGCGGCACGTTCCATATCGAAGACATCCAGGATCAGGTCGAACTCGCGCTGATGCGCGGCGGCGAGCACAACGTCGCGCGTGCCTACGTGCTGTATCGCGAGAAGCGCAACCAGGAACGCGCGCATTCGCCGGAAACGGCAGCGCCCGCAGCGCCTGGCATCAACGTCACGGACAACGGCGTGACGCGCCCGCTCGACATGCAAGCGCTGCGCGCGCTGATCGCGTCGTCGTGCGACGGTCTCGGCGATGCGGTCAACGCTGACCCGATCGTCGCGGAAACGGTGAAGAATCTGTACGACGGCGTGCCGATGACCCAGGTCTACGACTCGGCCATCCTCGCTGCGCGCACGATGATCGAAAAGGACCCGGCGTATAGCCAGGTGACCTCGCGCATCCTGCTGCACACGATCCGTCGCGAAATTCTCGAAGAGGAAGTGACGCAAGCCGAAATGGCCGTGCGTTACGCGGACTACTTCCCGCAGTTCATCAAGCGCGGCGTGGAAGCCGGCCTGCTCGACGACAAGCTCCAGCAGTTCGACCTGAAGCGCCTCGGCAACGCGCTCGACGCGAGCCGCGACCTGCAGTTCGGCTACCTCGGCCTGCAGACGCTGTACGACCGCTACTTCCTGCACGTGCATGGCACGCGCATTGAAATGCCGCAGGCATTCTTCATGCGTGTCGCGATGGGCCTTTCGCTCAACGAGATCGACCGCGAAGCGCGCGCGATTGAGTTCTACAACGTGCTCTCGTCGTTCGACTTCATGTCGTCCACGCCCACGCTGTTCAATTCGGGCACGCACCGCTCGCAGCTCTCGTCGTGCTACCTCACGACGGTTGCCGACGACCTCGACGGCATCTACGAAGCGCTGAAGGACAACGCACTGCTGTCGAAGTTTGCAGGCGGTCTGGGTAACGACTGGACGCGCGTGCGCGCGCTCGGTTCGCACATCAAGGGCACCAACGGCAAGTCGCAGGGCGTGGTGCCGTTCCTGAAGGTCGTGAACGACACGGCTGTGGCCGTGAACCAGGGCGGCAAGCGCAAGGGCGCGGTGTGCGCCTACCTGGAATCGTGGCACCTCGACATCGAAGAATTCCTCGAGCTGCGCAAGAACACCGGCGACGACCGCCGCCGCACCCACGACATGAACACGGCGAACTGGATTCCCGACCTGTTCATGAAGCGCGTGATGGAAGGCGGCGACTGGACGCTCTTCTCGCCCTCGACCTGCCCGGACCTGCACGACAAGTTCGGCGCGGAATTCGAACAGGCTTACACGGCTTACGAAGAGAAGGTCGCGCGCGGCGAGATCAAGCTGTTCAAGAAGCTGCCGGCCGCGCAACTGTGGCGCAAGATGCTCGGCATGCTGTTCGAAACGGGTCACCCGTGGATCACGTTCAAGGATCCGTGCAACATCCGTTCGCCGCAGCAGCACGTGGGCGTCGTCCACTCGTCGAACCTGTGCACGGAAATCACGCTGAACACGAGCGACAGCGAAATCGCCGTGTGCAACCTGGGTTCGGTGAACCTGGTCGCGCACATGGTCGAACAGGCCGACGGCACGTTCGCACTCGACCACGACAAGCTCAAGCGCACCATCAGCGTGGCGATGCGCATGCTCGACAACGTCATCGACATCAACTACTACGCGGTGTCGAAGGCGCGCAACTCGAACCTGAAGCACCGTCCGGTGGGCATGGGCATCATGGGCTTCCAGGACTGCCTGCACGTTCTGCGCACGCCGTTTGCTTCGCAGGAAGCCGTGGAGTTCGCCGACCGCTCGATGGAAGCCGTCTGCTACTACGCATACTGGGCGTCGACCGAGCTGGCAGCCGAGCGCGGCCGCTACTCGACCTACCGCGGCTCGCTGTGGGATCGCGGCATCCTCCCGCAAGACACGCTCAAGCTGCTCGCCGAAGCGCGCGGCGGCTATGTGGAAGTCGACTCGAGCGAGTCGATGGACTGGACGTCGCTGCGCGAGCGCATCGCCCAGCACGGCATGCGCAATTCGAACTGCATCGCGATCGCACCGACCGCGACCATCTCGAACATCATCGGCGTGTCGCCTTGCATCGAGCCGACGTTCCAGAACCTCTATGTGAAGTCGAACCTCTCGGGCGAATTCACGGTGGTGAACGACTACCTCGTTCGCGATCTGAAGTCGCGCGGCCTGTGGGACGAAGTCATGGTCGCCGACCTGAAGTACTTCGACGGCATGCTCTCGCGCATCGACCGCGTGCCGGCCGATCTACGCGCTGTGTATGCAACGGCGTTCGAAGTCGATCCGACGTGGCTCGTCGAAGCCGCTTCGCGTCGTCAGAAGTGGATCGACCAGGCGCAGTCGCTGAACATCTTCATGGCGGGTGCATCGGGCAAGAAGCTCGACGAGATCTACAAGCTCGCCTGGGTGCGCGGCCTGAAGACCACGTACTACCTGCGCACGATGGCGGCCACGCACGTCGAGAAGTCGACGGTTGCGCACGGCGCGCTCAACGCCGTGCCGACGGGCGGTGAAGGCGGCGGCAATGCCGGTGGTGCATTCGGCGGTGCGTCGGGTGGCGCATTCGGCGGTGCAGCAGGATCGACCACGATGCAGGCTGCACCGGAAGCTGCGGTCGAAGCCGCGCAGGAAGCAGAGGGTCCGGTGTGCATGATGCGTCCGGGCGATGCTGGCTTCGAAGAGTGCGAGGCTTGCCAGTAACCACGAGGTGAGCTGGCTGCGCATGATGCGTGCGGTGCAACGCCGCGCGCATCATGCGCGGACCGAAGCATCGGTAGTAAACAGTAGTAGTTGGTCGTAGCGAGATGTAACAACGAAAGAGGCGCGCGCAATGCGCGCCGACTCTCCCGGCAACTCGCACCCCGCGCGTTGCAGTACGCGAAAGAGGCAACAGGAAGGAATCCCTGGAGTTTCGCGCAGGGACAAGACTTGAGGCCGCGCGAGCATCTAGCGCCGCGCGCGGCAGGCAGTGAACGGCGAGTGAAAACGCACTCGCAGCGCGAGCGAACAGCGCGCGGCGAACGCCGTCTTTCACACACGCTCTCGATGTCGCGAAGACCTTCGAAGCACATCGCACATGCGAAGTGAGCACGACGAAGCAGTGCTCACTACGCAGTGCTCATGCGATGCAATCGACACGACGCGATAACAAAGTGTTGTATCGAGGTCGCAACGCGAATCGAAAACAGGATTTTTCGTGTGCGAACCCTTTTATCGCTCACGAAAAGATGGTACAAACCGATCTAAATTGATGGTGACATTTATGCTCAACTGGGATGACGAGATCACGGCCGTAACTCCGTCGAGCGGTGCGCAGCAAAACGCAATGCGCAACCCCGCGGGTCAGGCTGTCCAGGCTGCCGAGATGCAGTTTGGTCTGCGTTCCGCTCCTCAGGCTTCCACGGCGACGAACATCTTCGCCAGCGACTTCGCCGTTGCACCGCCGCCGCAAGCACCGGTCTCGACCGAAGCGCGCGTGAATGTCGCCGACAAGCGCATCATCAACGGTCAGACCGACGTGAATCAGTTGGTCCCGTTCAAGTACAAGTGGGCTTGGGAAAAATACCTGGCAGGCTGCGCGAACCACTGGATGCCCCAGGAAATCAACATGTCCCGCGACATCGCCCTGTGGAAAGACCCGAACGGTCTGACCGAGGACGAGCGCCGCATCGTCAAGCGTAACCTCGGCTTCTTCGTGACGGCCGACTCGCTCGCCGCGAACAACATCGTGCTCGGCACCTACCGGCACATCACGGCGCCCGAATGCCGCCAGTTCCTGCTGCGCCAGGCGTTCGAAGAGGCGATCCACACGCACGCCTACCAGTACATCGTCGAGTCGCTGGGTCTGGACGAGAGCGAGATCTTCAACGCGTACCACGAGGTCAAGTCGATCCGCGACAAGGACGAGTTCCTGATCCCGTTCATCCAGACGCTGACCGATCCCGCGTTCAAGACCGGCACGCTCGAAGCCGACCAGAGCCTGCTCAAGTCGCTCATCGTGTTCGCCTGCATCATGGAAGGCCTGTTCTTCTATGTGGGCTTCACGCAAATTCTGGCGCTCGGCCGCCAGAACAAGATGACCGGCGCCGCGGAGCAGTACCAGTACATCCTGCGCGACGAGTCGATGCACTGCAACTTCGGCATCGACCTCATCAACCAGATCAAGCTTGAAAACCCGCACCTGTGGACCCCGGCGTTCCGTGCGGAGATCACCGAACTGTTCAAGCATGCGGTCGACCTCGAGTACCGCTATGCTGAAGACACCATGCCGCGTGGCGTGCTGGGTCTGAACGCATCGATGTTCAAGAGCTATCTGCGCTTCATCTGCAACCGCCGTTGCCAGCAGATCGGTCTCGATCAGCTGTTCCCGAACGAAGAGAATCCGTTCCCGTGGATGAGCGAGATGATCGACTTGAAGAAGGAACGCAACTTCTTCGAGACGCGCGTGATCGAATATCAGACGGGCGGTGCGCTGTCCTGGGAATAACCCGGGCGCACTGCGGTGCAAGTCTTTAGGGGTTGCCGGAGGCGGCGCGCGAGCCGCCTCGACCGGCATGATGATTAGGAGCAGGAACGCCTGATGCAAAGCATGCCCGGAGCCAGGTTGGCTCACCGACGTGACAGGCACTTTGCGAACCCTTCAGAGGGATGGGCAAACTTCCCCCCGGAAAAGCGTGCTGGCTATGTAGCCGCCGCTTTCAACGAACGTTGCCCGGTGTCGGTAGCCGACGCCGGAATGACTTGGCGCGCTGTGCCTCGTGGCACGGCGCGCCTTACCGCATTCATTAGCGTAAGCGCGCGGGATCAGCGTACGCCGATGAATAGCCCGCTTCGCAGCGTGCGCCGTGAGAAGCGTTCGCGGGAAGCGGGTTTTGACGAAGGGTGTAGTTTGAACTGACTCTCATCTGAACCTGAAGGAGAAAAAAAATGGCTACTGCCAAGAAGAAACCGGCGGCTAAGAAGGCCGCAGTGAAGAAGGTTGCAGCGAAGAAGGCAGCTCCGGCGAAGAAGGCCGCAGCGAAGAAGGTCGCGGTCAAGAAGGTCGCAGCCAAGAAAGTCGCCGTGAAGAAGGTTGCTGCGAAGAAGGCAGCACCGGCGAAGAAGGCCGCAGCGAAGAAGGTTGCAGCCAAGAAAGTTGCCGTGAAGAAGGTTGCTGCGAAGAAGGCAGCACCGGCGAAGAAGGCCGCAGCAAAGAAGGTTGCAGCCAAGAAAGTTGCCGTGAAGAAGGTTGCTGCGAAGAAGGCAGCACCGGCGAAGAAGGCCGCAGCGAAGAAGGTTGCAGCCAAGAAGGCGCCTGCGAAGAAGGCTGCTGCCAAGAAGGCTGCGCCTGCGAAGAAGGCTGCCGCCAAGAAGGCTGCCAAGAAGGCGCCTGCGAAGGCCGCTGCCGCACCTGCTGCCCCTGCTGCGCAACCGTCCGCGCCCGCAGCAACGGTCAAGACTGCCCTGAACCCGGCCGCAGCATGGCCGTTCCCGACCGGCAGCCGTCCGTAAGCAGTCCGAGACGAAGCGCGCAGGCCACATCGTTCGCGCGCTTCGTTGGCCGGGCCGGGCGGCATCACGCGCAAGGCTCGATCCCGATCCCGTCGCTGGGTTGTCAGCGACGGGATTTTTTTCGTCTGGAGTTCGTAATAATCGAGGTCGGGGGTGCGAGTTCGTGCTCACGCCGCGCGCGGGCATGAAAAAAGGCGCATGCACAGGGGAGCACATGCGCCTGAGGTTCCGCATCCGGCGCGAGGCGCCGCTGCGGTACAGGGGAAAGCTTTAGTGCGTGACGCGCGTCACGCCGCCGCTCGAGAGCAGCCGCACGCGGTCGCCCGCGTTGAAGACTTCGCCGGTCGCCGTTTGCGTGATGGCCCGGTAGTCGCCGTTGTCGAGGCGCACGGTGATCTCGAGGCCGTCGCGCATGGCCACTCCGTTCTCGACCGCGTTGCCGGCCACGGCACCCGCAATGCCGCCGATGATGCCGGTGACGATCGAGCCCGTGCCGCCGCCGATCTGACTGCCGGCCACCGCGCCGAGTGCACCGCCGCCGATCGCGCCGAGGCCGCTAGGCTGGCCGTTGTTCGAGCTGATCTTCACCGCGCGCACGCTTTCGACCGTGGCCATGCGCACTGTTTGCTCGCGCTGCGCCTGCGAGGCCGTGTACACATCGGCGGAACTGCTGTTATAGGCACAGCCCGACAGCGCGAGCGACCCCGCGACCCCAGCTGCAACAATCAGACGACTCGTTATTTTCATTCCCGTAGCTCCAATGGGCGCCGTTCGTGTGCGGCGCCCGCGTTCAGTTCGGCAGTTCGTAGCCGAATGCCTCCTTGAACCGTTCGTTGATCTGCGCCCGCGTAGGCGCATAGTTTTGCGGACCGAGATGCTCGATCTTGAGCGCGCCCATCAGGCTCGCGAGACGCCCCGTGGTTGCCCAGTCGAGGCCGTTCTCGATGCCGTAGAGCAGGCCGCCGCGGAAAGCGTCGCCGCAGCCGGTCGGGTCGAGCACCTGAGCGGCCTTGACCGGAGGAATCTCCTCGATCTTGCCGCCGTGGTGGATCTGCGAGCCGTGCTCGCCGCGCGTGATGATCAGCGCGTCGACATGGCTGGCGATTTCGTCGAACGACCAGCCGGTGCGATGGCTGACAAGGTTGGCTTCGTAGTCGTTGACCGCTACGTAGGTCGCAAGTTCAATTGCGCGGCGCAAAGACGCACCGTCGAAGAGCGGGAGGCCTTGACCCGGATCAAAGATAAACGGGATGCCTGCCTTCGCGAATTGCTCGACGTGCTGAACCATGCCGTCAAAGCCGTCCGGTGCGACGATGCCGAGCTTGATGCCAGGCGCTTCGTCGGCGCGGTTCAAATGTGATTGCATCATCGCGCCCGGGTGGAACGCGGTGATCTGGTTGTTCTCGAGGTCGGTCGTGATCATCGCCTGTGCGGACCACGTATCGTCGAGCACGCGCACGTGCGCCTTCGAGAGGCCGAGCGTGTCGAGGCGTTCGAGATAAGGGCGCGCGTCGGCTGCGCCGAGCGTCGCCATGATGCGCGCGTCGCCGCCGAGCAGATGCAGCGCGTACGCAATGTTGCCGGCACAGCCGCCGAACTCGCGGCGCATCGTCGGCACGAGAAAGCTCACGTTCAGAATGTGCACCTGCTCGGGCAGGATGTGCTCCCGAAAGCGACCTTCAAAGGTCATGATGTTGTCGTAGGCGAGCGAGCCGCAGATCAGCGTAGCCAAGGCGGGAATTCCTGTAGGGCGTGGTAGGAGAGGGGGCGGCGCACCGGCCTGCGAATCCGACCGGAAAGCAGGCTCTGTTCGTGTGCGCCGCCGCCGGATTACTTCAGCGCGGCGAGTGCGGCGTCGTAGTTCGGTTCGTTCTTGATTTCGCTCACGCGCTCGGCGTGCAGGACGTTGTCGTTTTCGTCGAGCACGACCACAGCGCGCGCGGTCAGGCCGGTGAGCGGGCCGCTCGTCACGTCCACGCCATAGGCTTGCGCGAATTCATGGCCGCGGAAGGTCGAGGCCGTGACGACGTTGGCGATGCCTTCGGTCGTGCAGAAGCGCGAAGCGGCGAACGGCAGGTCGCCCGAAATCACGACGACGGCCGTGTTGCTCAGGCCGGCTGCCGCTTCGTTGAACTTGCGCGTGGAGGTGGCGCAGGTCGGCGTGTCGAGGCTCGGCACGATGTTCAGCACCTTGCGCTTGCCGGCGAAATCGGCGAGCGAGACAGGCTTCAGATCCTTGCCGACGAGCGAGAACGCCGGGGCCTTCTGGCCGACGCTCGGGAACGTGCCGGCGACGTCGATCGGGTTACCGCCTAGCGTGACTTGACTCATGATGTGCTCTCCGGAAATGCATGTTGTGGTGAAAGGCGCGCCCGCGCGAAGCGGGACGCCGGGAAACGCGCGGGGCACGCCAGTGCGCCCGCGCACAAACGGAACATCAGGGGTAGAAAATTTCGATGCGGAAGTTCGACGCCACCACGTCGCCCGTGTCGAGCCGCACGATCATGGTCTGCGTGGTGCGTGCGGGCAGACCGGCTTCGATGGACGTGCCGGGCGTGACGTAGTCCTGCGGCCACAGCACGCGCCGCACGACGATGTTGTTCTGCCGGTCGAGCAGCGACAACTCGATGGCGGGGTAGGCAAGCGCGACGTTAAAGCGGTTGCGCAGCGGCACCTTCAGTTCGAGGTGGTGCGGCTCGTTGTCGACCTGGCGCAGATCGGATGGCTCGACCAGCAGGCCGTCGATGTCGCGCGGCGGCAGCACGCGGCAGCCGAGCTGCGCGCACGCCTGCTGATAGAGCGGCTGCGAGTCGGGCCAGTAGACCATGACCGTTTCGCGCTGCCACCACGCGAGTTGCACGACGAGCAACGCGAGCAACACGATGGCAATGAGCGTGCCGAGAATGCGCCAGACGAGGCCGCGCGAGCCGCGCGGACGGGCCGGCGCTTCGCGGGTGACGGCGAATGGCGAGGTGCCGTCGTTGGGGGAGAGCGCGCTGAATGCGG
Organism: Paraburkholderia sp. J8-2; assembly: GCF_905220195.1. Lineage (NCBI taxonomy): Bacteria > Pseudomonadati > Pseudomonadota > Betaproteobacteria > Burkholderiales > Burkholderiaceae > Paraburkholderia > Paraburkholderia sp. J8-2. The sequence continues at coordinate 14,130 of NZ_CAJMZA010000034.1, read as the reverse complement.
GCTCGGGCGCGGGTTCGCCGGCGCGAGGGCCGAGCGCGGGCTCGGGGTCGTTCATGTGAGCCGCTGCCGATGCTTCGTTTGCAGAAAAGGTGGGCTCGGTCGGGCCGCTCGTGCCCAGGTTCGGCTCGCTGCGCGTCCAGCGCGTGGCGGGCGGGAAGGGCTCGGTGGCTGCCGGTTGCTCGGGCGGCGGCACGGGTGTAGCGGCGGCTGGCGCTGCTGCTGGTGTCGCTGGCGCGTGAGGCGCATCATGCGGCGTGCGCGCAAGCGTTGGTTCGTCGTCGAAAATGATCCGCGACTCGACGCCGCGCGTGACACCCGGCGTGGCGCCCGGGGCAATGCTTGCCCCGGGGAGTTTGTCGGCGTTGTATTGCAGGCGCGGATCGAGCTTGCTGTCCTGGGGCGGCGCCCACGGGTCCCACGCGCGATTCGTGAAATTGGGCGTGGCGCTCAGCTGCGGAGGCGGTTCTTGCGACGGCGCTGCAGCTGCAGGCTGACTCGCCTCAGCACGCTCGACATCGGCTTGCTGGGAAATCGGCTGCGATAGGGGCTGTGACGCGGACTGTGACGCGGACTGTGAATCGCGTCGTGAATCGGGCTCTAAAGCAGGCTGCGCAACAAACTGTGAAGCAACGTGTGAAGCTTCATGTGTAGCAGGCTCCGATGGCGGCGAGGTCAGGCTGGCCGCGATCTCGGCAGCAACGGGCACGGCGCGCGTGAAGTCGCCGCCTTCGGGCATCTCGTACAAACTGCCCGACGCGTCGAACGCTTCCTGACAATGTCCGCAACGCACGAGGCCGCGCCGCACGGCAAGCTGCGTGGGCTGGATGCGGAATACGGTTTCACAGAAGGGGCAGCGCGTTGCCAGAAGCATGTGGGCCGAAGATCTGGGTAGACCGGAGGATTGGTGATACCCGCATTCTACTGGCAATCCACCGCAGCCTACGACTTCGGTCATGCCGCTTGGGGCGCGATCAGGCTCGCGTGAGCCTGATCGAAACGCGAAGGGATTATGCGCGGCGCGTGCCCGCGAGGCAGACCCACCCTTCGTGTTCGCGCCAGACCGAGATGTCGATCCACTGGGCGTACACCTGCGCGACTTCCTCGGCTTGGCGCGCGAGAATGCCCGAAAGTGCGATGCGTCCGCCCGGCTTCACGCGCGAGGAGAGCATCGAGGCCATCAGCTTGAGCGGATTCGAGAGAATGTTGGCGACGACGATGTCGAACTCGCCGGCGGGGCAATCGTCGGGCAGGCCATACGTGACCTCCGCGCGGTTGCGCTCGCTGTTATGGCGCGCCGACTCGACGGCCTGCGGGTCGATGTCGATGCCGATCACCGGATTCGCGCCGCACTTCTTCGCGAGGATCGCGAGAATGCCCGAGCCGCAGCCATAGTCGAGCAGCGAGTTGCCGGGCTGCACGTGCTGTTCGAGCCATTCCATGCACAAACGCGTGGTGGGATGGCTGCCCGTGCCGAACGCGAGGCCCGGGTCCAGTTCGAGCACGAGCGCGTTCGGGTCCGGTGCATCGTGCCACGACGGCACGACCCAGATGCGCTCACCGATCTGGATCGGGTCGAACTGCGATTGCGTCAAACGCACCCAGTCCTGCTCCTCGACTTCGCGCAGCGAGAACTTCGGCGTTTCAGCGAGGCCCAACTCGTTCGAAGCGGCCGCAAGCAGCACGGCGGGATCCTGGTCGGCGCCGATCAGCGCAATCACGCGCGAATGCTGCCACGCGGTGCGATCGGGGGTGAGGCCCGGTTCGCCAAAGAGCGGTTGCTCGTCGGGCGTGTCGGCGTCGGCGTCTTCCACCGACACCGAGAGGGCGCCAAGCTCGATCAGCGCGTCGGACAGTGCCTCCGCGCGATTGCGATCCAGCTCGACGATCAGTTCCCGGTAGCTCATGAATTACGCTTCGTCCTTCTTCACTGCCTGACGTTCGGCCAGGCGGCTTTCGAGGTAGTGAATGCTCGTGCCGCCCTCGACGAACTTCGCGTCGAGCATCAGCTCGCGGTGCAGCGGGATGTTGGTCTGAATGCCTTCGACCACCATTTCCGAGAGCGCGATGCGCATGCGCTGAATGGCCTGTTCGCGCGTGGCGCCGTAGGTGATCAGCTTGCCGATCATCGAATCATAGTTCGGCGGCACGAAATAGCCATTGTAGGCATGCGAGTCAACACGCACGCCAGGACCACCCGGCATGTGCCACGACGTGAGACGGCCCGGCGACGGCGTGAACTTGAACGGATCTTCCGCGTTGATACGGCATTCGATCGCATGGCCCTTCAGCTGGATGTCGCGCTGACGGAACGAGAGCTTCTCGCCTGCGGCAATGCGGATCTGTTCCTGCACGATGTCGATGCCCGTGATCAGCTCGGTGACCGGGTGTTCGACCTGCACGCGCGTGTTCATCTCGATGAAGTAGAACTCGCCGTTTTCATACAGGAACTCGAACGTGCCCGCGCCGAGGTAGCCCATCTTCTTGCACGCATCGGCGCAACGGTCGCCGATGCGATCGAGCAGGCGGCGCGCGATGCCCGGCGCCGGCGCTTCCTCGATCACCTTCTGGTGACGGCGCTGCATGGAGCAGTCGCGCTCGCCGAGCCACACGGCGTTCTTGAACGAGTCCGCGAGAATCTGGATCTCGATGTGACGCGGGTTCTCGAGGTACTTCTCCATGTAGACCTGCGGGTTGCCGAACGCACGGCCGGCTTCCTCGCGGGTCATGTTGACCGCGTTCACGAGCGCCGCTTCCGTGTGCACGACGCGCATGCCGCGCCCGCCGCCGCCGCCCGCTGCCTTGATGATGACGGGGTAGCCGATCGCGCGCGCGATCTTCACGATTTCTTTCGGATCGTCGGGCAGTGCGCCTTCCGAGCCCGGCACGCAGGGCACGCCGGTCTTGATCATGGTCTGCTTCGCCGTGACCTTGTCGCCCATCATGCGGATCGTTTCCGGGCGCGGGCCGATGAACGTGAAGCCCGACTGCTCCACACGTTCGGCAAAGTCGGCGTTCTCGGAGAGGAAGCCGTAGCCGGGGTGGATCGCTTCTGCGTCGGTGACTTCTGCCGCGCTGATGAGCGCCGGCATGTTCAGGTAGCTCAGGTTCGAAGGCGCCGGGCCGATACAGACCGCCTCGTCGGCGAGCTTCACGTACTTGGCTTCCTTGTCGGCTTCCGAATAGACGACGACCGTCTTGACGCCGAGTTCGCGGCACGCGCGCTGAATGCGGAGCGCGATTTCGCCACGATTGGCAATGAGGATTTTTTCAAACATGGTGGGTATTCGACTCATCAAAGGGCGTCGCAAGTCATATGTGCCGACGCCTCAGAGGATCGGTCGCGTGCGTCGCCGTCATGGGGCGCCAAACGCGACAAACGCGGCGTGGCCGAACAAGAAGGCCACCGCCGCGCGCAGAAAAGCTTAGGCGATCACGTAAAGCGGCTGGCCGTATTCGACTGCCTGGCCGTTCTCGACGAGGATTTCCTTGACCACGCCAGCCGCGTCCGACTCGATCTCGTTGAGCAGCTTCATCGCTTCGATGATGCAAAGCGTCTGGCCTTCCTTGACCGTGTCGCCAACCTGGACGAACGGGTCGGCGCCCGGCGACGGCGCGCGGTAGAACGTGCCCACCATCGGCGAGGTCACGATGTGGCCTTGCGGCACGGCGGGGGCCGCTGCGGCGGCTTCGCCGACGTGGCCGGGAGCGGCGAGCGGAGCGCCCATGGCCGGTGCCGCGTATTGCGCGGGGGCCGGCTGCACGTAAACGGGCGGCGCGTTCTTGACGATGCGCACCTTGCCTTCACCCTCGGTCACTTCGAGCTCCGAGATGCCCGATTCGGAGACGAGGTCGATCAGAGTCTTCAGCTTACGTAGATCCATGGTGCAGCCCCTTTTACTTTGAATACGTGAAGTGCCGGGGCGCGCGCGTCCCGACACGGGTTGTTGTTCAGGTATTGACGGTCATCCGGCGCAGGAATCAGTCCGCCGACCGGGCAGCGAGCCGGTCGAGCGCGTATTCGAGCGCGTAGAGATAACCCTTCCAGCCGAGGCCGCAAATCACACCCTCGGCCTGGTCGGAGAAATACGAATGGTGCCGGAAGGACTCGCGGCGATGCACGTTCGACAGGTGAATCTCGACGAACGGGATGCCGACGCCTGCCAGCGCATCCCGAATCGCGACGCTCGTATGCGTGTACGCGGCCGGGTTGATCAGGATGAAGTCGGTTTGCTCGGTGCGGGCCGACTGGATGCGGTCGACCAGCGCGCCTTCGTGGTTGCTCTGGAAAGTCGCGAGTTCGACGCCGGCGTCCGCCGCGCGGTCCGAGAGCGCCTGATCGATCTGCGGCAGCGTCACGCGCCCATACACCTCCGGTTCCCGGGTGCCGAGAAGATTGAGGTTGGGGCCGTGCAGAACCAGCAGTCGCGTCATGGTCGCTTCTTTTTCCGTGGAATTGCGCGAACTTTAGCGCCGATTAGAGAAATTTGTCTAGTTTTCCGATAAGGGGATATGGCCCCGACTGCGCTTTGCAGCGAAGGTTTGGGCCGATCTTCAGTCAAATGACGGGATTTCCACGGCAAAACCAGCGATACGGCGCTTAAGATCTTGTCAGACGATCCACTGCGTCAAAGCGCGTCGAGCGTGCGCCGAAGCTCGTCCGGCTTGATTTGTCCTAATTTTGTCGCACGAACGGTGCCGTTCGCGTCGATTACCACCGTGTAAGGTAAGCCGCCCGCGTTGTTGCCGAACGCGCGCGCGACGTCCGCGCCGCCGAAACCGGCGATGTAGATCGGGTAATCGACGGGTACCTTCTTGAGGAACGTCTTGATGTTCGCCGCCGAGTCCACGCCCACACCCACGAACTGAATGCCCTTCTTCGCGTATTCACGCTGGAGCGCGGAAAGCTCCGGCATCTCCTCGACGCACGGACCGCACCACGAGGCCCAGAAGTTGACCACGATGGGCCGGCCCTTGTAGATGGCGAGCGATTGCGCCTTGCCGTCCGGGTTCGTGACCGCCGCCGACCAGAGCTGGTCGACCGCATTCTGCTTGCCGCTCGCCGAGGCCGCGTTGCTGCTCACCGAGGCCGCGTCGGCCACGCCGGCGCTGCCGCTCGTGGCCCAGTGCCCAGCCAGTATGCCGCCGCCTGCGGCGATTGCCGCCACTGCCACGCCGGCCAGAATCCGCTTCGTATTCATCGCTGCCGTTTTCAGGTTGTGGAAGAAGTGGCGCCGCTCTCGTCGATCAGCGCCTGGAGGGCCTGCGCGTTGGCGCGTGGCAGCCTGCCACGCGCATCGGCGCGCACGGCGCCGCGCAAGTCGTCCGTATTGTAGAGCGCAACGTGGATGCCCACCGGCTCCTCGGCGCGTGACGGACGCCACATGAAGCTGAGCGTTTCCACGAGGCCGCGCGCCGCGAAATGGCGCGTTTCCGACACGTCGTACTGCACGTTCGCATTCAGGAGCCAGATCGCGACATCCTTCGCGTTGTCACAAAAAATCTGCAGATGGATGTCGGAGTGCTCGCCCGCCGTGCCGTTGAGCACCGCGCCGGTCAGGAACGGATTGAACGGCTGGAGCCGCTGCATCCATTCGAGCGCGATTTCGCGCAGGCGGCGCAGCACCGCGGGCTGGCTGTCGCTCTGAAAGAGGGCCTGATATTCGCGGATCTCTTCCTCGATCTGGTCGTTGTCGGGCAGCCAGGTGCCTTCGATACGCGTTTCCCCCACCACCTGCCGGGCTGCCTTGCGTTTGGCGGTGGCGTAGTCGAGGCCGTCCTCGGCAATCATCCTTGCTGCCGCGATGGCGATTTCCTCGCGCACGCGCTGGGGATCGAAATGTGATCTGCGAACCATCCTTCAATGATACTAGAGATCGCCCTGGGCTCCGGGCACTGGCCATTGAGCCGCGCCCGCTGTCGGGTGCGCCAGGGATTTTCCGTCGGTGGACGGGCCGAGGTCGAGCCAATAGGGCTCGGGGCCTCGGGTACAATACCGGTCTTTGCTGCGGCGGCGCAGGACTGCCGCCGTTCCAGCTTCTGCATCCTTCAACCCGATCAATCCGATCGACGCGTTCACGACGCCCGCGCGGCGCGACAGGCTTATGCACATCCATATCCTCGGCATCTGCGGCACGTTCATGGGCGGACTCGCGGTGCTCGCGCGCAGCGCGGGCCACACGGTGACCGGCTGCGACGCCGGCGTGTACCCGCCGATGAGCACCCAGCTCGAAGCGCAGGGCATCCGCCTCATCGAGGGTTACGACGCGAGCCAGACCGAACTGAACCCCGATCTCTATGTGATCGGCAACGTGGTCACGCGCGGCAACCCGCTGATGGAAGAGATCCTCAATCGCGGCCTGCCGTATACGTCGGGCCCGCAGTGGCTCGGCGAGCACGTGCTGCGCGACAAATGGGTGCTCGCGGTGGCGGGCACGCACGGCAAGACCACCACGAGCTCGATGCTCACGTGGCTGCTCGAAGACGCTGGCCTGAACCCAGGTTTCCTGATCGGCGGCGTGCCGCTGAACTTCGGCGTGTCGGCGCGCCTGACCGACTCGAGCTTCTTCGTGATCGAAGCCGACGAGTACGACACGGCGTTCTTTGACAAGCGCTCGAAGTTCGTTCATTACCGTCCGCGCACGGCGCTGCTCAACAACCTCGAGTTCGATCACGCCGACATCTTCCCCGATCTCGCCGCAATCGAAACGCAGTTCCATCACCTCGTGCGCACGATTCCTGGCGTGGGCCGCATCGTCACGAATGGCCGTTCGGACGCGCTCGAGCGCGTGCTCACGCGCGGCGTGTGGAGCGACGTCGAGCGCTTCGGCGTGGACGGCGGCTGGCAGGCGCTACCCGCGGAAGACGGCGTGGCCGTGGACGAGCGCTTCGCCGTGTATCACAACAGCGAACGCGTGGGCGTGGTGGACTGGCAGATCCAGGGCGAACACAACCGCCTGAACGCGCTCGCCGCCATTGCCGCTGCACGCAGCGTGGGCGTGCCGCCCGCGCAGGCTGCGGCCTCGCTTGGCACGTTCCGCAACGTGAAGCGCCGCATGGAAGTGCGCGGGAGCGTGGACGGCGTGACCGTCTATGACGACTTCGCGCACCATCCCACGGCCATCGAAACGACGATCGCCGGCCTGCGTACACGCGTCGGCCACAAAAACACGCGCATCCTCGCCGTGCTCGAGCCGCGCTCGAACACGATGAAGCTCGGCGTGATGAAGGCGCAACTGCCTGCCAGTCTCGCCGACGCCGACCTCGTGTTCGGCTACGGCGCCCCGAGCGGCAAGGACGCGCTCGGCTGGGATCTCGCGGGTGCGCTCGCGCCGCTAGGCGAGAAGGCCCGCGCGTACCACGATCTCGAAGCGCTCGTGAAGGCGGTCGCAGCGGCGGCGCGCCCCGGCGACCAGGTGCTCGTGATGAGCAACGGCGGCTTCGGCGGCGTGCATCAAAAGCTGCTCGATGCCCTTTCGGTACGGAGCGCGGCGTGATCGTCTATCTGCACGGCTTTCGTTCGTCGCCCCAGTCGTTCAAGGCGCGCCTGCTCGCGGCGCGCATGGCTGAGCTGGGCCGCAGCGGCGAATGGCTGTGCCCGACGCTGCCGGTTTCGCCGCAGGAGGCGATTGCGCTCGCTGAGCAGGACATCGGCGCGCAGTTGAAGCCGGGCGAGCGCGTCACGCTCATCGGCAGTTCGCTTGGCGGCTACTTCGCCACGCATCTCGCGGAAAAGCACGGCTGGCGCGCCGCGCTGCTGAACCCCGCCGTGGTGCCCGACCGCGATCTGTCGAAGTATCTCGGCGAGCAGCCGCTCTGGCACGGCGGCGGCAGCATCGTCGTCGAACCGCGCCATCTGGAAGAGTTGCGTGCGCTGGCCGTCGCGAGGGTGACGCAGCCCGCGCGCTACTATTTGATGGCCGCGACCGGCGACGAAGTGCTCGATTACCGCGAGATGCTCGCGCATTATCCAGGTGTGCCCACACACCTGATCGAAGGCAGCGATCATGGCATCAGCGAGTTCGCCGATTACGTCGACGAAGTGATCCGTTTCTGCGACGCCGCTTGATGCGTGCGAACGCCTATATCTATATGTATACAGCACCGCCCGCGCGCCGCGCCGGCGGTCGAAGCAAGTCTGAACGAGAGTATTGAGTGAACGTTTTCTTTGAGGAATCGGGCAGTTTCAAGGCCGGCAGCGTGCTGTCGCGTCAGGGCGACGCGTTCCAGGTCGAACTGCCCGGCGGGCGGCGCGCCAAGGTGCGCGCGAAAGACGTGCTGATCGAGTTCGAGAAGCCCGCAGCAAGCGAACTGCTGGAGCAGGCGGACGCCGCTGCCGAGGAGATCGATCTCGACTTCCTCTGGGAGTGCGCGCCCGCAGAGGAATTCGCCTACACGGCGCTGGCGAGCGAGTACTTCGGCGAAACGTATGGCCCTGTCGAACGCGCCGCGCTCGTGCTGCGCCTGCATGGATCGCCCGTGTACTTCCGCCGCAAGGGCCGCGGCCAGTATCAGCGCGCGCCTGAAGAGCAGCTCAAGATGGCGCTGGCCTCGCTCGAGCGCAAGCGTCAGCAGGCGCTGGTTCAGGCTGGCTACGAAGATGAGCTGAAGGCGGGCGGGTTGCCCGAGGCGTTCAAGGGCAAGGCACTCGGACTCCTCACGAAGCCCGACAAGAATTCGATCGAATATAAGGCGCTCGAAGCGGCGGCGGCCGCGCGCGGCATTTCGATGCCGCGCCTCATGCTCGAATGCGGTGGCATTGCTTCGCCGCGCGCGCTGCACGAGGCGCGCTTCCTCGCAGACTTCTTCCCGCACGGTACGGGCTTCCCGCCCGTCGAAGTGGGCACGCTGCCCGAGGATCTGCCCACCGCCGCCGAGCACGTGCAGGCTTTCTCGATCGACGACGTCACGACGACCGAAATCGACGACGCGTTTTCCATCGAGCATCTGGCTGACGGCCGCGTGCGCATCGGCATTCACATCGCGGCGCCGGCGCTTGGCATCCAGCGCGGCGACACGGCGGATACGATCGCGCGCACGCGTCTTTCGACGGTCTACATGCCCGGCGACAAGATCACGATGCTGCCCGACGATTTCGTCGACGCCTTCACGCTCAAGGAAGGCGGCCTGCGCCCGGCGCTTTCGCTCTACTGCATCGTGAACCGCGAGACGCAGGAGATCGTCGCGACCGAAACGCGCGCCGAGCGCGTGTTCGTGAAGAACAATCTGCGCCACAACACGCTCGACGAGGTCGTGACCGAAGAGACGCTCGCGGCGGGCACGGGCGAATATGCGCACAAGGACGACATCGCCGTGCTGTGGCCGTTCGCGCAGGCGCTGTTCGAGAAGCGCCAGCAGGCGCGCGCGGGTTACGGCCTGCGCCGCGAAGTCCAGCGCAATACGGACTTCAACTTCTACGTGGAAGGCGAGCATGTGACCATCTCGCCGCGCCGCCGCGGTTCGCCGCTCGACATGATCGTCGCGGAACTGGCGATTCTCGCGAACTCCACGTGGGGCGCCTTCCTGCACGATCATGGCGTGCCGGGCATCTATCGCTCGCAGCGTGCGTTCGGCGCGCCGAGCGGCCCCAAGCGCACGCGCATGCAGACCAACGCCGCCCCGCACGAAGGTCTCGGCGTTGCGCAGTATGCGTGGAGCACCTCGCCGCTGCGCCGCTATGTGGACCTCGTGAACCAGTGGCAATTGCTCGCATGCGTGGAGCATGGCGTGGCCGCCAAGCTCGTCGCGCCGTTCAAGCCCAAGGACGCCGATCTGTTCGCCGTCGTGCAGGGCTTCGACGAGACCTACACCGCCTACGCCGACCATCAGCGCCGCATGGAGTACTTCTGGTGCCTGCGCTGGCTGCAGCAGGAAATGCGCGGAGAGGGCGGTGGCGAACCGCGCCGCGAATTCCCGGCGAGCGTGGTGAAGGACGACCTCGTGCGCTTTGAGGAAGTGCCGCTGCTCATGCATGTGCCCGCGCTTGGCGTGCACGCGCGCGGTACGCGTTTGATGATGGAAGTGCTGTCGATCGACGAGCTGACCATCGAGGCTTCGGTGCGCATGCTGCGCGTGCTCGACGCGCCCGTCGTGACGAGCGGCGAGCAGGCGGAAGAGGATGCGGGCGAAGACGAAGAATTGATCGAAGCCGCCGACGAGTCTGCGCAAAGCGAAGCGGAAGCCGTCGCGGAAGCGGGCGAAGCCGAAGACGAAGCGGCAGGCGATGCGCCGGCGGCAGAAGAACAATCGAGCGAACAGCACGCCACGGAGCCGCGCGCATGAGCGTTAGCGAGTCGAAGCCCGTTGTGCACGCCGACCGTTACGCCGTCGTCGGCAACCCGGTGGCGCACAGCAAGTCGCCGTTCATCCACGCGCAGTTTGCGCTGCAAACCGGCGAGCGCGTCGAATACGATCGTCTGCTCGCGCCACTCGACGGTTTCGTCGAGCACGTGCAGGCATTTCACGCAGCGGGCGGACGCGGCCTGAACGTGACCGTGCCGTTCAAGCTGGAAGCGCACGCGCTGGCGCACAAGCTCTCGCCGCGCGCGGCGGCGGCGGGTGCGGTGAACACGCTGCGCTTCGACGCAGACGGCATCTTCGGCGACAACACCGACGGCTTCGGCCTCGTGCGCGACATCGAGGTGAACCTGGGTGTATCGCTCGCAGGCGCGCGTGTGCTGCTGCTCGGCGCGGGCGGCGCGGCGCGCGGCGTCGTGCTGCCGATGCTCGAGCGCCGTCCGCGCGAGATCACGATCGTGAACCGCACGGCGCCCAAGGCGCACGCGCTCATCGAGCAGTTCGCAGGCGCGGCGGGCGAGTTTGGAACTCTGCTGAACGGCGGAGGCCCGCAAGCCGTTGACCCCAAGCCTTACGACGTGATCGTGAACGCGACGGCGGGCAGCCTCGACGCAGCGTTGCCCGAGTGCGACGAACGCGCGTTCGGCACGGGCACGCTTGCCTACGACATGATGTACGGCGCGCAGCCCACTGTATTCATGCGCCATGCGCAGGCACTCGGCGCGCGCGCGGCCGACGGCCTCGGCATGCTCGTCGAGCAGGCTGCGGAGTCGTTCTTCGTTTGGCGCGGCGTGCGGCCCGAGGGCGCACCGGTGCTGGCGGCATTGCGCGCGCAGTTGGCCGCGCAGGCCGCGTAACGCCCGGCGCTGCTCGGACAAGCTCGCACAACACGGAGACGACGCCATGCGCAGGCAAGCCATCGGTGCGCAAGCCGCGACGGTCGCGAGCGGCAGTGGGCGGCGTGCGCAGTCCCGCAACCGTCCCGGCGCGCGGCGCTGGCTCGCCTGGATCGTCTGCGTGTTCGCCATTGCTTGGATCGCCACGCAACTCTTCTACTTCGCGCAAATCGCGCTGTGGAACTTCGTCGATCCGCAAACCACAGCGTTCATGCGCACCGACGCCGCGCGGCTTTCCGCCGAGCGGCCCGGTCTTTCGATCCAGCACGAATGGGTGCCGTACGACCAGATTTCGCGCAACCTGAAGCGCGCGATCATCGCGTCCGAGGACGCGAACTTCGTCAACAACAACGGCTACGAAACCGACGCCATCCTCCAGGCGTGGGAGAAGAACAAGAAGCGTGGCCATATCGTGCGCGGCGGCTCGACCATCACGCAGCAACTCGCGCGCAACCTGTTCCTCTCGCGCGAGCAGAGCTATATCCGCAAAGGTCAGGAGTTCATCATCACGTGGATGCTGCAGGCGCTGCTCGACAAGGAGCGCATCTTCGAGATCTATCTGAATTCGGTGGAGTGGGGCAACGGCGTGTACGGCGCGCAAGCCGCCGCGCGCTACTACTACCGCACGACAGCTGCGAAGCTCACGCCGTGGCAGTCGGCGCGGCTTGCGGTGATGCTGCCGCGTCCCAAGTACTTCGATGAGCATCGCAACTCGGCGTATCTCGCGCAGCGCACCGCTGTGATTGCGCGGCGCATGGGTGCGGCTGAATTGCCGCATTGAGGCACGCTGGTACGCCAATAAAAAACGCGCCGCATTTGCGGCGCGTTTTGCTTTCTACCGGGTGCTTCGATGTTGCGCTTACTGGCGCGCGAGCCGCGCGTTATCCGGCATCGGCATGTTGAAGTTGGTGCGAAACGGATTGATGTCGAGGCCGCCGCGCCGCGTGTAGCGCGCGTAGACGGCGAGCCGGTCCGGTTTGCACTCGCGCAGGATGTCCATGAAGATGCGCTCGGCGCACTGCTCGTGAAAGCCCGTGTGATTGCGATACGAGATGATGTAGCGCAAGAGGCCCGCCTGATCGATCTGCGGCCCGACGTAGTGGATCTGCACGCTGCCCCAGTCGGGCTGGCCCGTCACCGGGCAGTTCGACTTGAGCAGATTCGAGATCAGCGTTTCCTCGACCGGCGCTTCGTCGAAAGCCGCTTTCAGGAGCGTCGGCTCCGGGTGATAGATCTCCGTGTCGAGATCGAGGCGATCGAGCGAGAGGCCGTCGAATTCCTCGAATGGGATCTTGCCGAACGCGCCCGGCTGCTCGAGCCTCACCGAAACCGATGCGCCGCAAGCCGCCGTCACGTCGCGTTTGATCGTGTCGCGCACCACGTCGGCCGATTCGAACGGCGTTTGCGCGAACGAACCCAGATACAGCTTGAACGACTTCGATTCGATGATGTTCGGCGAATCGGCGGGAATGAAGAACGTGGCGATCGCGATCTGCGGCTTGCCGCGCGCGTTGAGCCACGAAAGCTCGTAGGCGTTCCAGATATCGCTGCCGAAGAAGGGCAGTTGCGCGCCAATGCCGATCTGCTCGCGCGCGGCGGCACGCGGGATCGGGAACAGGAGCGAGGCGTCGTATTGCTCGGTGTAGGTGGAGGCCTTGCCGAGCGGAGATTGGTCGGGAGTCATGATGCGTTGGCTTCGGTAGCGAGATTGGTCACGCCGCTTGCCACGTGCCCGGTGGCCGTGACCGAGCGCGCGGATTCGCAGGTGCGGATCTGGTCGTCGAAGAAAAAATCGGGTTCGAACTCGCGCAGGAACGGGCCTTTGTCGAGTCCGCCAAGGAACATCGCTTCGTCGATCTCGATGTTCCAGGCCATCAGCGTACGGATTGCGCGCTCGTGCGCGGGCGCGGAGCGCGCGGTGACGAGGGCGGTGCGAATGCGCATCTGCGCGTTCGCGTCGGCGAGCTTCTGCAGACGGTTGAGCGCGGCCAGCAGCGGCTGCAGCGGGCCTTGCGCGAGCGGCAGTTCGCGGTTGTCGCGCTCGTGGCTCACGAAGGCGGAAAGGCCCTTGCTCTGGAAGATCTGCTCGGCTTCATCGGAAAACAGCACCGCATCGCCGTCGAACGCGATGCGAATCTCGTGCGCGTTGCGTTCCGCCATTGTCGCCGATTCCGGAAAGACGCGTGCGGCGGGGAAGCCGGCGTCGAGCGCGCTCTTCACGTCCGCCGGGTTCGCGGAGAGAAAGAGCGACGCGTTGAGCGGCTTGAGGTAGTGCCAGGGCTCGCGCCCGCGCGTGAACACACCGCGCTGGATGTCGAGCCCGTGCTCGCGGCACGAACTGAACGCGCGCAAGCCGCTGATGGGATCGCTGCGCGAGAGGATCACGACTTCCACGTGATGCGCGCCGTTGTTGAGCGCGAGCAGCTTGCGAATGAGCGCGAACGCCACGCCCGGCCGCGCGGGCACGGTCAGGCGCTCGCGCTGTAGCGCCTCGTAGGCTTGCAGGTCGCCGCCCTCGAACACGTGGTTTTCCTCCTCGAAATCGAAGAGGGCCCGCGACGAAATGGCGACGACGAGTTTGTCGGAGAGCGAAACGGACACGATGGCGGCCAGTTAGGCGAGGAAGAGCCGGTACGCCGGATTGCTCGTCTCTTCCCAGTGCGGATAGCCGAGCGTGGCGAGGAAGCGGCGGAATTCGGCGTCCTCGGCGGCGGGCACCTGGATGCCCACCAGAATCGAACTGTAGTCGGCGCCCTGGTTACGGTAATGGAAGAGGCTGATGTTCCAGTTCGGCGCCATCGACGACAGGAAGCGCATGAGCGCGCCCGGCCGCTCCGGAAACTCGAAGCGGAACAGACGCTCGTCGTGCGCGAGCGGCGAGCGCCCGCCCACCATGTAGCGGATGTGCTGCTTCGAAAGCTCGTCGCCGGTGAGATCGACC
>NZ_CAJMZA010000033.1:0-80482 GCF_905220195.1 Paraburkholderia sp. J8-2 | reverse complement strand
CGAGAACACTGGCTGGTTGTCCTCGCGCTTGAGGAACACGGCGTTGCGCAGGCGGGCCGAGAGGTTCGGGGCGCGCTCGAGTTCGGTCTCGCGGGCGGCGTCGTACACACGCGCCGTGAGAATCTTCCGGAGGTAGTCGTTTTCGTCGCAGCGGGACTGGGCGGAATCAGTGGCTTCAGCGACTTTGGTGGCGGGACGGCTTTGATACACCTGCATGACGGCTCCTGTACTCACTTTCGTTTTGGCCAGGAGGCGGAAACAAAAAACCCGCCTCTTGGGGCGGGTTGTTGTCACTACTGCCAGACGTACGCTAACCCACCATTCGTTGAATGGTGCGAATAATCAGCGCAATCGTGAAAAGGCGGCAGTTCATGTCTGTAAGAATGACCTGGGGGAACGGGTGTTGTCAATTCCTCACAATTGGATCTTTCGCAACGCACTACAAATTACGTTTCATTTGATACGTTTTTTGCCTGGAGTGAGTATCTTCACGGTGAGCTGCGTAAAAATCTCGTTCTAACCCGACTCCAGCTAGCATGTTTCGTGAAACATTCTAGAAAATGTAATCTAATGTATTGATTATAAACGGTTATGTTTGATCTTATATTTTTTCGCCTCTGTTTCACGGATTCGACCCCGCTCAAGTGGCGTGCATCGATTGCACAACCGAACCAACGAAAAAGGGCGCCTGACGACGCCCTTCCCTGCCACCGTTAGCCAAATACTGGCGATGCTCAGGTCGCCTCAGATGCGTCCATTTCCGAGGCCCACTGCTCGATGACGACCTTCATGCGCTCGGCCAGGCGCTGCTGATCGGCGGGCGCAATGCCCTTGAGGTTCAACTCCGCGCGCCCGTCGCCAAACAGCTTCAGCTCGCCCAACGCGACGCCATCCGGACGATTGAACTGAACGCGTGACTGGTAATGCGTACGACGCGGTCCCACGCTGCGCGCGCCCGCTTCCGCCGAGGCCGCCGCTTCGAGCTTGCGCACGCTTGCCTTGCCTTCGATCACCTGCGCAAGCCAATGCTCGGCGACCGTCGCGCCCGCCCGGTCGAAGATCAGCTTGATGTTGTACGCATGTCCGAGCCCGACATCCTTGCGATTCTGCGCCATCCGTTGCAGCAGATAAGGCGGCAGCGACGTGAGCGCGATCACCTTGCTGATATGCTTCGGGTCTTCGCCAACGGCCACGCCCAACTCGACCTGGTCGACGTAGACACGATCGTCGAGCAGTTTCTTCCACGCGAGCGCATCGTCGAATACCGTCTGCTCCTCGCGCTCCTTGTTGGCGTGATAAGCGCGCAGGTACAAGTTCTGGTTGTCGAGACCCTCGCGGACATCGGCATCGATGAACTTGTCGCCGCGCGAGCGCGCAGCGCGAATACGGCGCTCGCCGTCGACGATCACATATTGGCCGGGAAACGCCGCGAGTTTCGTGACCAGGATAGGCGTGATCTGTCCTTGTGTCGCGAAGCTCTCAGCCAGTTCGTCGATCGTCTCGGCGCTGTAGAACGCGCGCGGGTTGTACGGATTGGAAACGACATCTTCGACCGAAATTCTCCGAACCGCATGCAGCGAAAGCGGCGCCTCGGCGATTTCAGCAGACTGCGCGGCCGGCGTGTCGGCGGTATCAAGTGCGGCGTTCGGCGCGCCGGCATCGCGTTGCGCGATATTGACAACGTCGGCTTCAGCGAGACGTTCGCCAGCCGAAACACGCTCGGCAGCCATGCCCGCGCGCACCTTGCTGGTGAAATTCAGCTTAGCGGCCATTGACGACCTCCTCTTCTTCTTCCTGAACCAGCGCAATGATCTCGTTGTAGACGGCGCTAATCTCGTCCTTCGCGACTTTCGCCCCGCGCACGCCGCGCACATCGAAGACGGTGCGGCCAAGCGCTGCTGCCTGGCGATAGAGTTCTCGCTGCTTGATGGTTGCCGAGAACACGCGGACATTGCTTTCCGCGAGAATCGCGCTCATCTGCGTGTGCAGCAACGTTTTCGAATTAGATTTATTCAGCAAAATTGCGAATTTTCCAGCCGGATTGGCAACGCGCGTACGCTCGACCAACTCCATCATCCCTTCGCTACTCCAGATATCGATCGGCGATGCGTCCGTCGGAATGACGGTAGCGTCCGCTACGGCCAAAACGCGCGCAGTCGTCAGATCGTTGATATTGGGCGGACAGTCGACGATGACGACGTCGTAGTCGTTCGCTAGCGCAGCGATTTCCGGCCCGATCATCTTTTCCAGCTTATGAATGCTGCCAACGCGGAACGGCAGAGGCGTCTCGGGACCTGCCGCGGCACACCAACTCATGCAAGATTGCTGACCATCGGCATCGGCTACATAGACCTTATAGCCTTCCGCCTGAAATGCGCCAGCCAGATTCATGCTGGTGGTGGTTTTCCCAACTCCACCTTTTTGGTTCGCTACGGCTATCACGAGACCCATTCGTTTCTCCATCCAATTGTTCAACAGCGGACAAGCCTCCCAGGCACATTCTCCACGTGGAGACTCCGGCAGATCATTCGGGAGTCTAACGGCAACTTAAAGTAAATTCTAGGATTTCCGTCGCAGACGTTGCCAGTTCACAACCAATTGGCCGAACGGATAAGGAATGAACACCATGCGATGCATTGCCGGTTGGTCAGATTGGGGCTGGTGATGTGTTAGCGACGGCAGCGATCAATCTCCACGTGGAGATCGGAGATCGACGAAGCGCAGCGTCTTCGCATAATCGTGCAATGAACGAGTGCCGGTGGATCGAAGACTGAAGTTGCACAAGAGTACGGGAGAAATCTCCGGTCAAGTGAATCGAGGATCGGCGCACAAATCTCCACGTGGAGATTCATCAGTGTGACCTGCGACTAAGCCAGTCAGTGCTGTGAGCGTGAACCGTGCAACCGGACAACAATTCGGCCGCCACATGAAATCATCGAATCTCCACGTGGAGATTCTCCAATGGGCATTCCGGGCAAAGTACTTGTGCGTGGACAGGCGACACCCCGCGCAGATTGCGTCAGCAACCGGGTACGCCCATTACACGCATGTAGCTCGACCTCCAGGTTCTTGTTCGTTCGAAACAGCAACTCTCCACGTGGAGATCAAGGAGAACAGCACGGCCTCATCGTGCGGTACCAGTCATCAAAGGCGACGCACGACGAAGTGCGAACATCATTCGGAGGCACGCTCGCAGCCGATATTCTAGGGCGCCACGAATAGAACGAGAGTTTGTCTAATACAGAGCTGATTTGAAATATATATTTGACTACGATTTTTAGATCGCTATATTTAGCCAAATTAACTTATGTACGACCTACATCGGCTCGCCGTGGGTCAGTGCAAAAAAAAACGGCGGCCGAAGCCGCCGCCTGTTTCGATCACTACCTTCACTCGTCCCGTACTTTCAACGCAAGATCAATCTCCGCAGCCTGCTGGCCTTCGCCCGCCGCGGGCGCCTGTTGTCCGCTCAACAGGAATTCGAGCAGGTCGGCAGCAGTCGGTTGCCCCCAGGTGTCCAGCACCACCCAACGGAAGAAGTTCGTCGACGCCATCTTGCTTGGCACCTTGGCCGTCGACACCTTGAGCTTGTCCATGCCGACCGTATCGTTATAGCGCTTGATCAGCGCAGTCTGGTCGTCGTACTCAAGCTCATTGAAGTAGGCGCGCGCCTCGTTGATCTTCGCCGCGATATAGCGGTCCTTCACCTGATCCTGGCTTTCGCGTGCGCGGCTCGCG
This sequence comes from Paraburkholderia sp. J8-2, assembly GCF_905220195.1. Lineage (NCBI taxonomy): Bacteria > Pseudomonadati > Pseudomonadota > Betaproteobacteria > Burkholderiales > Burkholderiaceae > Paraburkholderia > Paraburkholderia sp. J8-2. The sequence continues at coordinate 76,744 of NZ_CAJMZA010000033.1, read as the reverse complement.
TCGGAGGCGGGCGCAGCGGCATTCGCACCTGGCAACTCGTAACCTTCCGTCAGCGCCTTGCGGAAATACGCCGCGACATTCGCGAGCGGCGCTGCGTTTTTCTGCGCGACGCGCGCCGCGGTATACGCCACTGCCGTGCGAATCTTCGCTTCGCCGTACTGCTTGAGCAGGCGCCGAGCCTCGGAAACCGGAATACTGAACTTCGACATCTCGCCAATCAGCAGCGTCTCGTTTGCTCGCAGCTCCTGGGACGGATCGGTCTCCGGCTTGCGGGTCACACGGAACTGCAGGGCGACAACCGAGCGTCCCACCTTGTGCTCGATGAGCTCGAACATGTGATCCGAAATCTCGTTCACTTCCTTGATACACGGCACCAGCACACGGCTCTTGAATTGCTTGTAGAGCTTGTACGATTGCGCCGAAGTATCTTGCCCAAGGATCAGATCGCGCAGCGTCGCGAGCGGGAAGCGCGCGGTCACACCCACGGCCTCGTACCGCACGACGTTTTCCCAAAGCGCAAGCGAATGCGCCTTCCTGAACTGACGCGTGATGCGCATATCGATCATCGCGTAGATCTCGGGATTGAGCAGTTCGCCGCGAATCTGCTCGGAGAAGGTGTAACGCAATACCGATCGCTCGAGCTCAGCGCCAGCAAGCAAACCGGACGCCTTCCAGATACTGCGCTTGTCCTGCGTAAGGTAGTCCCAGTTGACGACCGTGCTGATCAGCGAGTTGATCGTCTCCTTGACGTACTCGGTGTTGTTGCTGTTCAGATCGACGTCCTGGGAGAGGGCGGAGATCGTGATCTCGAACGACGAGCGGCCGCGGTCGAGGGAATCCTGGCGAATGGCGTTCTTGATCAGCGAACTGAACATCTTGCGCTGCTGCAGGCTGATCGACCCGGACTTGGGGGCGATATGAATCGCCGGGACGGCCTTGCGGAACAGATCAGGCGGCTGGCCTTGCTGGAATACGAGTGCACCTTGTTTGTCGGCGTCGCCGGCTTCGGCCTTTTTTCTTGCCATATGACCCACGTTGAAAGGGAACCTGGTCGGTTGGTAACTGTATACCAACCGATCAGGTGACTCAAGGCCGCAAGCGCAATCGTGACGCGGTACGACACCCAAGGGCGTAGAGCATTGACAGCTGCAGATTTCCCGTCTCGAAGGCCACCTGGAATCTCTCCGAAGCGCTCGGCCCCGCTCCCTCGCACGCCCCCATAGCCGGTGACCTTTGCATCGCCGAGTCCTGGAAACTATCCCATATCCAGTGACCTTTAGGCAGGATGTGAGTACTCACTCTGCTAATTTGGTCTCCACAGGTACCCATCCATGGGATTTTTCGCGTTGCTATCGGCGTGGTTCCCTGGAACGCATCGGCCAAGCATCCGCAGGTTCACGGCGCCCATAAATGGTGACCCGACGCCGCTCCCACAAATGGCTACCCATGCGAACGAAAAATACGCCCTTGGAGGTTCACAAATCCCCGCGACCTCCCATAACAGGTAACCATTAGCAGGTCCCATAGCCTGTTACCTTGCTCCAACCAGCTTCTTTGCGTGCGAGGATTCACGCGGGGGGCGCAAATTTGGACCCAAGGACGCCGTTACTCCTCTCCCGAAAAGCCACCATAACAGGTTACCCAAGCAGCTTCCCAAAGCCGGTTACCTGTATTCAGGTGCGAGGCCCTGTAAAACGTCCTCCCGCAAGGCAAGGCGTCCCATTGCCGGATACCTTCCCTGACTCCCATAAACAGTGACCTGAAGGGAAAACCGCTTCTTTTCCCATAGCGGGCAACCTTCCCCCCATATCCACAACCCGTAAACCCCATCGTCGGCTACCGAAGTCCCATATCCACAACCCGAAACTCCCATACCCGGGACCTCAAATCCCATAACGTGCCACCAAATCGGCCGCAAAGCCTTGCCTGGTAAGGGTTTGCGGCGCCTAAAGGTTTACTAAAGTTGTTAAAGCGTGATAGGTAAACACTGAAACACGCGTTCGATGAGAAAGACGTCTCCCAAAACCGGGGACCTTAATGCATGTGAGTGGTCACCAACCTCCGTGGCCCCATTCCTGGTTACCTAGCCTGTAGATCAACGCTCTGCAACCACCATAGCGCATTACCTAAGCCCCCTATTCTTCAGATCTAACTTTCAGACTCCGACTTAGGTCACTGATTTATTGGCAAAAATGCGCGTTGGGTCTCCGGCTATGGTGGGCTTCCTTGTTCAAGGTAACAGCCTATGGGACCGACTGAATGACTACGAAACCCAGCGGAGCGAGCGCGAAGCGCCCCACCGGTCCCCGACTTGCCCTCAACCCAGGTCGCCGGAGCGAGCAATCTGGAAAACGCATTTGTGTACCAATGGCTGATCCCATTTCCGGTTACCCGTTTCAGGTCACCAGATATGGGAGCATCCGAAGGTCCACATGGGCCGGCGCCCAACGAGCACCTCACGCTCGAAAAGATCCGGCTAAGGTGCACTGCACAAACCGTATCGGTGACCTACGGCTCGCCGGGCGACCCGATATCAGTCGGAATTCGCGGGAAAGGTCACCACGGCGGCTGTGTGCTGCGGCCGGCAATCGCTGCGATACACATCCGCGAGACGTTGCTCGGCAGCTTCGATATCGGCCGGATAGTTGTCGTCTTCGGCGTGCGGTTGGTAACCCACCGCCTCGAGTTCTCTCAGTTCCCGCATCAGGTCCGCATGCGTGACCTCGTGGGCCGGTTTGACGAACGGGTAGCTGTGGCATTCCCGCTGCGTCAGATGCGGCGCGGCGAGCGCGCTTACGCTCACCGCTCCCACAAATGGCACCCATACGAACTTCAGCCATGCCTTCATGATGAATCCTCCTTTTGATGAACCCGCAACGAAATGAAAAGGCGCGAATGCGCGAAGAAGCGGATTCGAGGATAAGGAGGCGCTGGTGCTGAATCGGGCTCAACCGAATGACAGAAAGTTCATCTGCGCTACGCGTGAGTCACACGGGACCCCGCGTACGCACGAATTGACAAAATGACAGGTACCCGTCACGCAGCAGTAAGAAGATGACGCGCTCTTCATTGCCATGATGCCGTTGCGTCGAGGGCGCGCCACTATGATGGCCGGGCACGAGCGTATCCGTGTTCGTCGGTTCGTCAGTCAGCCATCAGGGGGAGCCATGTCACTCAGCGAGAAAGCAGCGCCCGCACGGCGCGCGGCCGCAAGCATGCCGGCCTTGCACGGTTTGCCAGCGCTTACGCGAGGCGTCCGATGAACCTGCCTGCCTGGGTTGCGCTCGGGCGTGGTCTGTTCGTTCCGGCGTCGTCGCGTGCAACGCCGCACGTGCGGGACATGGGCCGCGACCACTGGCAAACGACCACGTTCCGCTGGTTCACCGCGTACGCCGCGATCTTCTCGCTCGCGTTCATGGCACTGCTTGGCGTCATCGAGTACTCCGTGACGCACGCGATGATGCGGGAGACCGACAGCGGCCTGCGCTGGCAATTGCGGTACTTCGATTCGCGCAGCGACGCGAGTCTCGCCAGCGCGATCGAAGCGCGCCTCACGCGTGCGGACCGGCGCGACAACTTCTACGGCTTGTTCGCACCGGACGGGCACTGGCTTGCCGGCGATATCCGCGTTATGCCAACGGGTCTTGCGTTGGGACACTATGGCCAAACTCACCAGCACACCCGCGGCCAGACACTCGCGCTCGGGGCTGGCTCCGTGCGATCGTCCCTGCGCGCCATGGGCGAGATTCGGCCCGACGGCGCGCGCCTCGTCGTCGCGCGCACGCTCTCCGACGTGCGCCACGTTCATGACGAACTGCTGAAGGCGTTGTTCGGTGGCGGCCTCTTGTGCCTCACCGGCAGCCTGTGTGCCGGACTCGTGCTCAGCATGCGGCAGATCCGGCGCGTCGCGCAGATCAAGCGCGCCACGCGCGGAATCGCGGACGGCGACCTCGCGATGCGGCTGCCGGTAGCCGGCCGCGACGAACTCGACATGCTCGCGCATCTCGTGAACCGCATGCTCGATGAAGTCGAGCGCCTGATGGGCGAGGTGAAAAGCGCATGCGACGGTATCGCCCACGATCTGCGCACACCGCTCACGCGATTGCGCCTGCGCCTCTCGCACGCTGCCGAGGCCATGGAGCAGCGCGGCGAGGCGGTTCTCGCCGGCGTGCTCGTTGGCGCGCGAGGGGAGGCCGATGCCGTGCTCAACCGTTTCTCTGCGCTCCTGCGTATTTCGGAAATTGGCGCGATGGATCGCCGCCGCGGCTTTTCGAGCGTTGCCCTGCTGGATCTCGTGCACGAGCTAGGCGAACTCTATGCGCCGCTTGCCGAGGAAAAAGCCATTGACATGCACGTCTCTCTGGCGCCGGTCGAACCCATTTCCGCCGACCGTGCACTGCTCTTCGAAGCGTTGAGCAACCTGCTCGACAACGCTATCAAATTCACGCCGCGCGGTGGCGCGGTCAAGGTCGAGTTGCGCGCCGGTTCGTGCGGACCGCAGCTCGTCATCGCCGACAACGGGCCCGGCATCGCGCCCGGCGAACGCGCCGCGGTGTCAGGGCGCTTCTATCGCAGCGAGCGGACGCGTCACCTCCCGGGCACCGGCCTCGGACTCGGCATCGTCTCGGCCATCGTGCGGCTGCACGACTTTCGCCTTGCGATTGGCGAGGCGAATCCCGGCGCGATCGTCACGATCGACTGCTGGACGCATCGAGCGCAGCATGGCCAAGCGGGCTCGTGATCGATGAGGCTCCTGCTGTGCTCGTCCTCGGCGACCGAGCGAAGTTACCTGTACAAGGCGCTGAGCGAGAGCTTGAACAGCGTCGAGATTGCAGACAACGTCGAGTACGCCGTTTATCTCGCGTCGCAGGAACCGTTCGATACGGTGTTCCTCTGCGCTGCCGGGCCAGAGGCGCACGACGGCATCGCCTCCGCGCTTGCGGCCCTCACGCACATGCGCGACGCGCCGACGATCGTCGTTGCGCTCGCGCGCGCGACACCCGCGGACTGCGCGCGCCTTCTGCGCGCCGGCGCCGATGCGTGCTTCGTGCAACCCTGGTCCATTCTCGAGATCCAGGAGCGCATGCTCGCGTTGCGTCGCGGCGCGCTCGTTCACGCGAGCGCGCCGCTCGTGCGCCTCGACCCGTCCACACGCGACCTCGTGGAAGGCGCTCGGCGCGTGCCCCTCACCACGCGCGAGTATCTGCTGGTCGAATGCCTGCTGCGCCATGCGGGCGCGCCGGTTGCGCGCGAGCACCTGATTCGCTATGCGTGGCCCGACAAGGCCGACGTCGAGCCCTCGAGCGTGAACCTCGTCGTGTCGCGCCTGCGGCGCAAACTCGCGTCGCACGGCGCGCACGCGAGCGTCGAGACTGTGAACCGTTACGGCTATCAACTCGACTTGCGCGCGCGCCAGCCAATCGTCGGTGTAATCGATATGTAATTGCCGAAGGGCGCGCGAGACCGTATTGCGTTTGCAAACTTAAATTTAATTTCATGAAAGGAATCGCGGCGCGGCGTGGGCGCAACGGTAAACTCGAGGCTCTTGAATAGTCGTGCGGCCGGCACGACGGAGTGCGAGAAAGATGAGTCAGGTGCGCGTTTTGACGGTGGAGGACGATGCCGTCACAGCCAACGAGATCGTCAGCGAGCTGACGCAGCGCGGCTTTGCCGTCGAATGGGTCGACAACGGCCGCGACGGTATGGCGCGCGCAATGAGCGACGAATACGACGCCATTACGCTCGACCGCATGCTGCCGGGCGTGGACGGTCTGTCGATCCTCACGGCCATGCGCACGGTCGGCATTCAGACGCCGGTGCTGATGCTGAGCGCGCTCGGCGACGTGGATGAACGCGTGCGCGGCCTGCGCGCGGGCGGCGACGACTACCTCACCAAACCCTTCGACCCCGAAGAACTCACCGCGCGCCTCGAAGTGCTGCTGCGCCGCCGCCAGGCCGCGAGCGTCGCGCGCGAGACCGCGCTGCGCGTGGGGCCGCTCGAACTCGACCTCATTTCGCGCAAGGTGCGCCGCGACGGCGAAGAAGTCGTGCTGCTCCCCACCGAGTATCGCGTGCTCGAATTCATGATGCGCCACGCAGGCAAGACCATCACACGCACCATGCTGTTCGAAGCCGTGTGGGGCTACCACTTCGATCCGGGCACCAACCTGATCGACGTGCACATGGGCCGCCTGCGCAAGAAAATCGATCCGCCGGGCGTGCCGCCGCTCATTCAGACCGTGCGCGGCTCCGGCTACATTCTCGGATAACCCGCTTTGTCGAGCCGTTCTTCTTCCGCCGCTTCCGCGCAATTGCGCAGGCGCTGGCATACCACGACGTTTCGCTGGCTGTGCGCCTACACGGCGCTGTTCGGCGTTTTTCTCACGCTGCTCGTTGGCTTCATTGCGTGGACGGCTACCACCACCATCGAGCGCGACGCCGACACGATCATGGGCTGGCAGCTCATCTATTTCGACTCGATTCCCGATGCGCAGCTACCCGACGCGATCTATCAGCGGCTCGAACACGAGCACATGCATGTGAATTACTACGGACTCTTTACGAGTGACGGCCGCTACGTCGCGGGCGATCTGCTTGCGCCGCCGCCGCACCTTACCTACACGCGCGAGGGCAGCACGCATGCCCATACACTGAAGCTGCTCAACCGCGACGTATCGCCCGTGGTCCGCGCGATGGGTGAGGTGCGCCCGAGCGGCATGCACCTTGTTGTCGCGCGTGACATGACCAGCGTGCTGCGCATTCGCAAGATCATGGTGCGTTCGCTCGCGGCAGGCGCCGTGCTCGCGTTGCTCGGCGCCGCGGCGGGCGGTCTCGTGTTCGGCATGCGCCAGATCCGGCGCGTGCGCGAAATCCGCCGCGTGACCGAATGCATCGCGCGCGGCGACCTCGACCGGCGCCTGCCGGTGGGCGGCGACGACGAGCTCGACATGCTCGCCCATCTCGTGAATCACATGCTCGACGAAGTGGAGCGGCTGATGGGCGAAGTGAAGGGCGCTTGCGACGGCATCGCGCACGACCTGCGCACGCCGCTCGTGCATCTGCATACCCTGCTCGCGCGCGTGGCCGAGCGCGCCAGCGTGCGCGGCGACGCCGCCGGCGCGGTGCTGCTCGATCAGGCGCGCACCGAAACCGGGCAACTGCTCGAACGCTTCCGGGCCATGCTGCGCATCTCCGAGATCGGCACGCTGCAAAGGCGTGGCGGCTTTGCGACTGTGGACCTGCACGAACTGGTGCAGGAACTCGCCGAACTCTACGAGCCGCTCGCCGAGAGCCGCGAACTCGAATGGCGCATCGCGGCTGAGCCCGTTGCCGAGATTCATGGCGACCGCGCGCTGCTCTTCGAGGCGTTCAACAATCTTATCGACAACGCCATCAAGTTCGCGCCGCAAGGCGGTGCGGTGAGCGTCACGTTGCGTTCCACGCCGCTCGGCCCCTTGCTCGAAGTGGCGGACAACGGCCCTGGCATTGCGCCTGGCGAGCGCGCGGCGGTCCTGCAACGCTTCTATCGCGGCGAGGCCGTGCGTCATGTCGCCGGTTCGGGTCTGGGGCTTTCTATCGTGGCGGCCGTGATGCGTGTTCACGACTTCACGCTACGTATCGACGATGCACAAGAGCTCGGGAAGCCGGGCGGCCCCGGCACGCGCATGAGCGTGGAATGCTGGCCGCGCTCGCTCGCCTGATACCTGCCGACCAGCCGCCAGGCACCCGCAGTCATGCGCATCCTCCTCATCTCCCCGATTCACGCCGAAGGCGCCTGGCTTCAGAAGGCCCTGCAGGAAAGCGCACATAGCCTGCAGCGCGCGGAAGACCTGCGCGACGGATGGTTCGTCGCAGGCGAAGAGCCCTTCGACGCGGTGATCGTCATGGCGCTCGACGGCGCGCTGCTGCCTGCGCTGCACGGCATCCTTCCTGGACTCTCGAAGGTCACAAGCGGAGCGACGATCATCGCCGTGCTCGGCATCGCAGCGAGCGCGAGCGAGCGCTCGAAGGTGCTGCGTGCGGGCGCCGACGCGTGCTTTCGTTACCCGTTCTCGTTCATCGAGATGCACGAGCGCATGCTCGCGCTATTGCGCACCACGGCGGCATGCGGCGGCGCGCAGGGTGGACAGCCCGCGCAGGCCGTGCAGACCGCAAGCGGCGCCCGGAGCGTCCAGAACGCGCCACAACTCGATGCGGGTACGCGCGAGATCGTGGAGGGCGCGCGCCGCGCGGACCTCACGCGCCGCGAGTACCTGCTCGTCGAATGCCTGCTGCGTCAGACGAATATGCCCGTGCCGCGTGACCACATGATCCGCTATGCGTGGCCCGAGAAGGACGACATCGATGCTTCGACCGTCAATCTCGTCGTGTCGCGGCTGCGGCGCAAGCTCGCGCGCCAGGGTATGGACGTGCGTATCGAAACCATCAGCCGCTACGGCTATCAACTGACGTCGCCCTCGTTCGATCGAGACGCGCGCTGAGGTAACCGTTTGTGGGAACCGGTTACCTATCCGCATCCACGCGCGTGCGTTTGTTAACATCAAAAAGCGAGCGGCACGCTGAATGCGTGCCGCTCGCTCATGCTCGAAAAGCCCCGCCAGTCGTGCTCAGTGCGCGTAAAGCGTGGAGTTCAGGTATGCAAGCTGACCGTCCTGTTCGGCCTGAACGAGCTCGTGGTAGACCTCCGCACGCGTCTTTTCGTGCACCGCTTGCCCATAAGGCGCTACCCATCCGCCGGGCGCAACCGTGGGGGCCGTGTCGTTCGATGCGACCTGGGTGGCGGCGGCGGCCTGGCTGGCCTGCGTGCCGGCCGTCGGCGCCGGGGTTTGCGCAAAGGCGGACGTGGTGGCAACGACACCGGTGAGCGCAGCGATGATCATGAGAGCCTTCATGTGACTATTCCTCCAGGAGTGAGATCGGTTAGCCGGTTAGCGAATGCGATAAACCGCATCCCGGTGTGAGTAGAATAGTTAGGTCACCCTATCGAACCCGATGCAGCACCATGAAGAAATGTTTATCAGCCCGAGAGGATTCGGTGAAAGGAAAAACCCCGCGCGAGGGCGGGGTTCTAGTGGTGGTAATCAAAGCGGCTAAGGCCGCTTCAGAGGCGCTCAGGAAGCCGCCTTGTCCTCATGCAGGTCTTGCGTGCTCCAGCCGCCGCCTATTGCCTGTATGAGGCCCACGGTGGCATCGAGGCGCCGGGTGTCCAGTTCCAGCGAGGCGATCTGCGTGGAGAGTTCGGTCGTTTGCGCCGTCACGACGTCGAGGTAACTGACCACGCCGTCGCGGTAGCGCGACATCGAAAGCGTAAGCGTGCGCTGCGCCGCCGTGAGCGCCTCGTCTTCGCGCTGCGCTTCGTCGCCGAGATGGTGCAGCAGCGCGAGGTTGTCCTCGACCTGCTGGAACGCATTGAGAACCGTTGCCTTGTACTGCGCGCCGTTTTCGGCAAGCTTCGCCTGCGCGCCGCGCACGACTGCCGCGCGACGGCCGCCGTCGAAGATCGTCATCATCAGCGTGGGACCGATGGACCACATTTCGTTGGGCGCGACGATCCACGGCGAGAATGTGTCGCTCTGGAAGCCGCCGTCCAGCCCGAGCGAAAGATCGGGGAAGAACGCGGCCTTCGCCACGCCGATCTGTGCGTTGGCGGCGGCGACGCGCCGCTCCGCGGCGGCGATGTCGGGCCGCCGCTCCAGAAGCGACGATGGCAATCCCGCGGGCAGATTCGGCATATGCGGGCGGATTGTGTCCGGCGCGACGTTGAACTGTGAAGCCGGTACGCCGATAAGCGTGGCGATGGCGTGCTCGTAGAGCGCGCGGCGCGCGCTTACGTCGTCCGCTGCGGCCTGCGCGGAGGCGAGCTGCGTTTGCGCGCGCGAAACGTCGAGCGAAGAAGCGATGCCGCCGCGATGGCGGCTCTCGGTTAGCTCCAGCGCATGACGATAGGCGGCAATGGTGTCGTCGAGCAGCTTCGACTGCTGGTCGAGTCCGAGCAGGTCGAACCACGTGGTGGCGAGTTTCGCTTGCAGGCTCAATTGCAGCGAAGCGATGTCGGCTTCGCTGGCTACGCTCGACGCCTCGCCGGCCTTCACCTCGTTGCGCACCTTGCCCCATAGATCGAGGTCGTAGCCGATCCCCACGTCGAGCGTGCTCGAGTTGTACACGTTCGGCTGATCCGAGCCGCGCAGCGGACGCAGCGCCGACTGGCGCTCGCGCGACACGTTCGCTTGCGCACCGACAGTCGGCAGCAACGCGGATCGCGCCTGCGCGACGAGCGCATCGGCTTCGTCGTGGCGCGCGAGCGCGGCGGCGACATTCGGATTCGCCTTCGCCACCTGCGGCTCGAGCTGATTCAGCACGGGGTCGTCGAACGCGCGCCACCAGCCGTCGCGCGGGAGATGGTCGGCGGGGCGCGCCGTCTGCCAGCCGCCCGCTTCCTTGAAGTGCGTGGGTATGGCCGTGGCGGGCGCGTGATACGTGGGCGCGAATGAGCACGCCGAGAGCAACAGGGCCGCCGCGAGCGCAGCGGCGCGCAACGGTTGCGCACGCACAGACGGCCTAACCATGCGCACGCTCCGCGTCGTGCACGGCTGCCGTCTGCGTCGATTGCGCGCCTGGCGCGTTGGCGGACGCGAGGCGCACGCGGTCGCCGCTCGCGAGCGAGTCCGGCGGATTGTCGATCACCCGTTCGCCCGCGTGCAGGCCGGCCGTGATCTCTACGCGCGTGCCGAGATCGGTGCCGATCGTCACGTCGCGCAACTGCACGTGCTGATGCGCGTCCACGACGGCGATCTGCATGCCGTGCGCGCGGAAGATCAGCGCGCTCGCGGGCACAAAGAGCGCGTGCGAGTCGCCGGGCATCGCGAGATGGACTTCGGTGTACTCACCGGGGAAGAGCAGGCCCTGCTTGTTGTCCACGGCGAGCTGCACGAGCATCGTGCCCGAAGCAGGCGAGATCGACTGGTCGGTGTCCACGAGCTTGGCGTCGAACTTTACGCCTGGGCGTTCGGGCACGGTGAGCGTGGCGTGCATGCCTGGCTTGATCGAGGCGGCGTCGCTTTGCGGCACGCTCACGTACACGCGCAACTGGCCCGCGTCCGAGACGGTGAAGAGATCGGGGCCGCTGCCGCTGCCCGCGTCGATCAGCGCGCCCACGTCGGTCTTGCGTGCGGTGACGATGCCATCGAACGGCGCCGTGATGCGCTTGAATGACTCGAGCGCCTCGAGCCGCCGCACGTTGGCCTCGTTGGCCTCCACGGTAGCCTGCTTCGCGATGAGATCGGAGGTTTTCTCGTCGGCCTCCTGCTGCGAGACCGAGTCCTGCTTGAGCATCTCGGTCCAGCGCTTCGCGGTGGTGGCGGCGAGCTTTTCATTGGCGACGGAGTTCCGTAGATCGGCGCGCGCCTGCTGCAACTGCTGGTCGAGGTCGGGCGTGTCGATCAGGCCGAGCAGCTGGCCCGCCTTCACGTGTGTGCCGATATCGGCGTACCACGCGTGCAAATAGCCGGACACGCGTGCATAGATGGGCGCGTTGATATAGGCGGCCAGACGCCCCGGCAGCACGAGCGGCTGCGACGCCGGGCTCGCTTGTGGCTGCACGGTGGCAACAGTGGGAATGGCCTGCGCGTCGGTCCACGTGGCGAGTTCCTGGTGCGCGTGCACACGGCTGAAGATGCCGCCGGACACGATGCCGGCCGCGACCATGAGCGCGATCGCCGCAGTGGACTTCAGGTGACGCAGCGGCTGCGGCGAGGCGATGTCGATTTCAGTGGACATGGGCTTCTCCCGATTCGAGGGCAGGTTGATTCGTAGATGATTCGGTTTTCTGACTATCGTCATGGTGGCCGTCTTTGCCATTCGCGCGTTTGTGCACGAGGCTGAACACCACGGGCACGAACAGCAGCGTTGCGCAGGTCGCGCAGAGCAGCCCGCCGATCACGGCGCGGCCGAGCGGCGCATTCTGCTCGCCGCCGTCGCCCATGCCGAACGCCATCGGCGCCATGCCGATAATCATGGCGAGCGCCGTCATGAGCACGGGGCGAAAGCGCGTGAAACCCGCTTCGAGCGCGGCACGCATGGCGTCGCCGGTGACGGCAAGACGCTCGCGTGCGAACGACACCACGAGAATGCTGTTCGCGGTCGCCACGCCCATGCAGAGAATCGCGCCGGTGAGCGCGGGTACGGAGAGCGGCGTGTGCGTGGTGAACAGCATCCACACGATGCCGGCAAGCGCGGCGGGCAGGGCGCTCACGATCACGAACGCATCGCTCCACGAGTGGAAGTTCACGACGATCAGCAGATAGATGAGCCCCACGGCGCCGGCGAGCCCGAGCAGAAGACCCGTGAACGCGCTGTTCATGGTCTGCACCTGGCCGCGCATGGTGACTGTCGAACCCTTCGGCAAGTCCTTGGCGCTCGCGTGAATCACGGTGTCGATCTGCGACGAGACGGCGCCGAGATCGAGACCCTGCGTGGTCGCGTAGATGTCGTAGAGCGGTTCGATGTTGTAGTGCGAGATGACGGCATCGCTCACGCCACGTGTAATCGTGGCGATGCCGCCAAGAATCTGAGAGCTGCCGCTCTTGCCCGTAACCGGCAGATTCTGGAGGTCGGAAAGTGTGGTCATGCGGTATTGCGGTGTTTGCGCGACGATGGGGTAGGACACGCCGTTCTTGGGGTTGAGCCAGTAAGTGGGCGACACCTGGCTCGTGCCGGAAAGGCTCGCGACCACCGAGTTGGTCACGTCTTGCTCGGTAATGCCGAGTTCATCCGCACGCGAGCGGTCGACGGCCACCGTGAGCTGCGGATAAGTCGACGCCTGCTGGATGCGCGGGTCGGCAATGCCGGGAATCCTCGCGATCTTGTGCAGCAGCTCATTCGCAAAGACCTTGTTCGCGGCCTGATTCGGTCCGCTCACCTGCACGTCGATCGGCGCGGGTGAACCGAAGTTGAGAATCTGGCTCACGATGTCGGCAGGCAGGAACGAGAACGTCGTGCCCGGAAAGCGGCGCGGCAGCTCCGTGCGCAACTCGCGCACATATTGCGCGGTGGGCGCGTGTGACTTTGCGAGCGAGATCAGGATGTCGCCATCCTGCGGCCCGATCGTGCCGCTGTTGTTGTAAGTCAGGTTGATACCGCTGTTTGGCAGTCCGATATTGTCGATCACGCTGGTGAGCTGATCGGGCGGAATGGCCTCGCGAACGGTGTCTTCGATATGGTCGAACAGATCGGCGGTTTCCTCCACGCGCGTGCCGATAGGCGCGCGCACGTGCAGGGCGATTTCACCGGAATCGATATCGGGGAAGAAGTTGCGGCCAAGGAACGGCGTGAGTGCGAACGAGAGCGCGACGATAGCGAGAAAGCCCACGACAAAGCGCCGCCGGTTCGTGAGCGCGAGTCCGAGCACGACGCGATAGCCCGCGCGCACGCGCTCGAAGCGTTGCTCGAAACCGCGTTGAAACAGCACCAGCGGATTGCGCGTGGGTGGCATGCGGCCGTGAGCGCCATGCGGCGCCATGACGGCGGCCAGCTCGCCCGAAGCATGACCTTGCGAAGCGTGCGGTTTGAGAAGATAGCGGGCCATCATCGGCACGAAGGTGCGCGAGAGCACGAACGAGGCGATCATCGCGAAGATCACGGCCTCGGCCATGGGCACGAAAAGGAAGCGCGCAATGCCGTCGAGCAGCAGCATCGGCACGAAGACAATGCAGATGCAAAGCAGTGAAACGAGCGCTGGCATGACGATTTGCGCGGCGCCGTCGAGAATCGCGCTGCGAACGTCCTTGCCTTGCTCCAGGTGCCAGTTGATGTTTTCGATTGTGACCGTTGCGTCGTCCACGAGAATGCCCACCGCGAGCGCGAGACCGCCCAGCGTCATCACGTTGAGTGTTTCGCCGCACGCGGCAAGCCCCGCAATTGCGGCGAGCACGGCGAGCGGAATCGAGGCGGCGATGATGAGCGTCGAGCGCCAGCTGCCGAGAAAGAGCAGGATCATCGCCGAGGTCAGCGCGGCCGCAATCAAGCCTTCGCGCGCGACACCGCTCACGGCGCCCTTCACGAACACCGACTGGTCGGAGAGCGCAACAAGCTTGAGTCCGGGCGGCAACGACTGCTCGATGAGCGGCAGCTTCGCTTTCACGCCGGCAATGATGTCGAGCGTCGAAGCCGAGCCGTTCTTCATGATGCTCATGAGCACGGCGCGGTGGCCGTCCACGCGCACGATATTCGATTGCGGCGGATAGCCGTCGCGAACGTGAGCCACGTCGCGCATATAGATCACCGCACTGCCCACGGTCTTGATGGGCAGCGCGTTGAGCTGGTCGATGGTAAGCGGGCTATTGTTCAGGCGGACGTTGTATTCATAGCGGCCGATTTTCTGCGTGCCGGCGGGAATGATCTGGTTCTGCTGCGCGAGCGCGGTAGCCACGTCTTGCGCCGAAAGCTTCTTCGCCTGCAGCGCTTGCGGGTCGAGGTCGATTTGCACCTCGCGCACCTTGCCGCCATAGGGCGTGGGAATCGCGACGCCTGCCACGGAAAGCAGTTGCGGCCTGATGAAGTTGGTCGCGTAGTCGGCGAGCTTCTGCTCGTCGAGCGTGTTGCTCGTGAGCGCGAGTTGCAGCACCGGCACCGTGGACGCGTTGTAGTTGAGAATTTGCGGCGGCGTGGTGCCGGGCGGCATCTGCTTGAGCACTGTTTGCGAAACCGAAGTGACCTGCGCGGTGGCCGTGCGAATGTCGACGGTCGGCTGGAAGAAGATCTTCACCACGCCGTAGCCGCGAAACGACTGTGACTCGATATGCGCCACGTCGTTGACAGTGGTGCCTAGCGTGCGCTCGTAGTAGCTGACGATGCGACCCGCCATGTCGTCGGGTTGCAGGCCCGCATAGTTCCACACGACACTGATGACGGGAATGCGAATGTCGGGAAAGATATCGGTAGGCGTGCGTAGCGCTGCGAGCGGGCCCGCGATCAGGATCAGGAGAGCCAGCACGATGAACGTATAAGGACGGTTCAAGGCTAGCCGGACGATTTTCAGCATCAGATGGGGCTCCGTTCAGGCGTCAGGCTGCGCGCCACGCGTGGGGCAGCCGACGCCGGTATTGTGTCGGGCGCGTCCTAACACGCGGGAGCCAGGCAAATGAAAAAAGATTTAGCTGCATGCCGGTCTCATGATGCTTCAAGGACTACGAAATGAGGCGAAGCTGAGAGAGTGGCAGCGATATTGGAGATTGCGTCAGCCGAGCAGATAACCCGAGCCGCGTATCGTGCGGATGAGCGAAGGTTGGCCGGGCGTGTCCACGCGATTGCGCAGGCGTCCCACGTGAACATCCACGAGGTTGGTGCCGGGGTCGAAGCGGCCGCCCCACACGCCTTCGAAGATCATCGTGCGTGTGAGTACCTGGCCCGCGTGGCGCATCATGAATTCGAGCACGCGCAACTCGGTGGGACGCAGGCGCAGCACGTTGTCGCGGCAACTGAGCCGCCGCTTGACGAGATCGAGTTCGAGCGGCCCTACGCGCAGCACGGTTTCCGTCGTGGCGGGGCGCGTGCGCCGACGTACGAGCGCTTCGACGCGCGCAGACATCTCGTCGATCGAAAACGGCCGTGTGAGGTAGTCGTCGCAGCCGGCCCGCAAGCCCTGGATGCGTTCCTCGACGCCCGTGGTCGAACTCATCACGATCACCGGTGTTTCGATACCCACACCGCGCATGGTGGTGACGATCGTGAGACCGTCGAGATCGGGCAGGCGCCGTTCGAGCGCGACGACGTCATAGTCGCCCGCCATGACCATCGCAATGCCTTCGCGGCCAGAGCGGGCCACGTCCACGGTGAAGCCGGTGGAGGCGAGCGTGGGCACGACAGTACGCTCGGTAACGGCATCGTCTTCAATGGTTAGTATTCTGGGCATGGCTTTGCACCCGTTGTGACGAAAAGAACTAAAAACATCGGGCAGTATCAGGCAACTGCGCGCAGCGGCGTCGGCGCGGGCCGTGTCTGCGCCGCGTTCGTGCGGAACTGCTCGACCGCGAAGTCGATAAAGCTGCGGATCTTCATCGTTAGGTAGTTGCGGCCGGAATAGACGATCGAAATGTGCTGCACGCCGCCGTTCACGTCGAACGCGTTCAGCACGGGCAGGAGGGCGCCCCGGGCGAGGTCGTCGACCACGAGCGGGAGCGGCAGCAGTGCGATGCCCATGTCCGCGAGCGCGGCGGCGCGCACGGTCGCGTAGCCGTTGGCCGTCATCGGGCCGGTCACGTTGATGCGCTGCACGCCCTCGGCGTTCGAGAACTCCCAGTGGCGCGGCGCATTGGAAATCGCGAGCAGGCCGTGCCCGGCGAGTTCGGCAGGATTGCGCGGCATGCCGTGGCGCGCGAGCCACGCAGGCGTGGCCACGAGCATCTCCTTGATTGAAGTGAGCTTGCGGCTCACGAGTGAGGCGTTTACGCTTTGGCGGTCGGTAGCGAAGCACACGTCGAAGCCGCCTTCGATCAGGTCGATGTGCGTGTCATAGGCCGTCACGTCGAATTCCACGCGCGGATTGATTGCGCGATACGCGCCGAGCACGGCGGGGAGTCCGGAACTTGCGAACACGGCAGGCGCGGCGATGCGCAGCACGCCGCTCGGGTCGCGCGTGGCGCGCACGAGTTCCGACTCGACTTCATCGAGCTTTTCGATCACGGCGCGACAGCCATCCAGATACAGACGTCCGGCTTCGGTGAGCGAAAGGCTGCGTGTCGAGCGGTTCAAGAGGCGCATGTTCAGATGCGCTTCGAGCATACCGACGCTGCGCGTGACGGCCGCAGCCGACATGCCGAGCTGCTTGCCGGCAAGGTTGAAGCTGCTCAGATCGACAACGCGCGTAAATACACGCATGGCTTGGAGCTGGTTCATGGGCGATATTCCTGGGCAGACGCGCCGGCACGAGGCCGAGCGCGGGCATCGACGCCGCACACAGCGGCGACGTTTCGTACACGCTGCATGCGTGATCGGACGGGAAGAATGAAGCGGCGCGAAGCGCGCCTAATTAGGCAGTGCTTGCGCGAAGACCTGCGCGTCGCGCTGCGCGGCGGCTTCGTGCGCCGAGAGCGCGGCCTTGAGGCGATGCGCGCTTTCGGTGGGAATCGCGAAACCCGCCCAGCCGAGACCGGTATGGCGCAGAAACACGACGGTGCCGTCGAAAAGGGGATTGCGTTCCGTGTACCAGCACGGATCGATCTCGAGCACGTATTGATGCGAGCGCAAAGGCTGCTCGGGTACCGCAGGCTGCATGTGCGCGCGCAGCTTGCTGAGTTCTTCGATCAGGCCATCGACATCGGGCGTGTCGAGCAGCGCAACCTGAGAGCCTATCTTCACACAAACCGCGTGCTGGCCGTATTCGTTGACGAGTTCGATCGACATCGGCTTTTGCATATTGCGTTCCTCGCAGTGCTGAAACTGGAAGGCATTATCGGTGGCCAATCGGAACGCATGATTTAAGTTGCGGCGCACTCCAGATGAAAACAAATTTAGAAAGCGACGATTCGCTTTCCTGTGATGGCGGCATTGCGTGCAGTGCGCGTGTTAATCATCCGGGCCGCCGGATGGCTATCCTTTCATGCCTCGCGATGCGTGCGTTCATTCGTATACGTGCTGTTTGCGCAGTTGCGGCGCGTGATTATTGCGCCCGCCGATCAGAAACGCTGCAATGAAAAGCAGAATGCCAATCATCGCAACGGTCGCCGGATGGTGAACAAGCATGGCAGTCCAAAGTAATTCAAAGCCATCGATTGCCCTGTCCGAAAGGCTGGCACTCGGGGCGGCGGCACTGACTAGGCAGCCCGCAAGCCCTCTGAGGTTAGCGCAAAGGCACACTGAGCGACGTGGCGGCTCCAAACATGCATACAGAATGAATTATATATGCGCTCAGAAATATCAATTGTTGATATTCGGCGGGCGTCGGTATTCTGGCTGACATACCGACCAGCAAGCCCCGCTATGACCCGCGCCACGCTCACCGAATGGCTGACGAGTTTCGTGCCCAACCCGGCTGCGCCGCCGTGGCGCGAACGCGTGAGGCGCTGCGGCGGGGCGATGATCGGCATCGCGTTCGCTGGGCTCGCAACCCATTTGATATTCGGCGCGGCGGGCGATATTCCGTTGCTCGTGGCGCCCATGGGCGCCTCTGCGGTGCTGCTCTTCGGCGCGTCGGACAGCCCGCTGGCGCAGCCGTGGTCGATTCTTGGCGGCAACTTCGTCTCCGCGCTGGTGGGCGTGGCGTGCGCGCAATGGATCGCGTCGCCCATCGCGGCGGCTTCCGTCGCCGTGGCGCTCGCGATCTGCGCGATGTTCCTGTGCCGCTGCGTACATCCGCCTTCAGGCGCGGTCGCGCTCACGGCCGTGCTCGGCGGTCCCGCTGTGCACGCACTCGGCTTTCACTTCGTGCTTGCGCCGATCGCGTTCCAGTCCTTCGCCTTGCTGAGCGCTGCGCTCGCCTTCCACGCGCTGACCGGACACCGCTATCCGCGCGCCGCGTTTCGTGCTCCGCAGCAAGCCGCTGCCATGCCGCTTGCTGCGCTCTCGCAACATCGATTGCAGCCGCTGAACGTTCCGCAAAAGTCGTTCGAACAACTAACTTGTGAGGAAATCATGTCGATTGGCTGTCCCGCTGTGCCCGCAACAATGGGGGCGCGGGCGGCGCACGACATGTTCCGCCGCCACGGCGCTTCGACGCTGCCCGTGGTCGACGCCATGGACCGCGTGGTTGGCGTCGTCACGCATCACGCGCTCGGCGATCTCGTGCAGGCGGCCGGCATCGAGCGATTCTGGAATGCACTGCGCCGCGCGGTGCTGCGCGAGTCGGCGCGCGTGGAGGAAACGGTCGAGGCGGTGATGGCGGCCGGCGTGCACGCGGTCCATCGGGCCACGCCGCTCGCGCATCTGGTGCCGATCTTCATCGAGCACGCCTATCACGACATTCCCGTCATGGACGACGCGAGGCGGCTCGTTGGCGTGGTCAGGCATTCGGACATGATCCGCTGGCTTCATCACCATGCGGGCGCCGCCCAGGCCGCCGCTGCGGCCTGAGGTAGCTCAGAACCGCGTCAAACCACGAACAGCAACGCCGCGAACACCACATAGAGCCAGCCGACATGCGTGAGCTGACGGCTGCGCACCTTCGGCGCACGAAACGCCCACTGCAGAAACAGAATGGCGACCATGGTCGTCACGGCCGCAAGAATCGAAGGCGTGCCGAGATGCCACGGCGTGAAGAAGAGGCCGAACGCCGTGGGAATCGTGGCCTGAATCATCATCGCGCCGCTGATGTTCGCAAGCGCGAGGCGCTCCTTGCCCTGACGCACCCAGATGATCGCGTTCATGATCTCGGGCAGTTCGGTTGCGATCGGGCTGAACAACACGGCGGTCAACTGCGGGCTCAGGCCGAGCCACGGCCCCACGGCGCTGATCTGCTGCACAAACAGATGCGAGGCCGCGAAGATCACCGCGAGCGCACCGAGCGTCTGCAGCAGAATCCACACCATGGCCGGATTCTCGTCGTGTGGGCGCAGCTTGAGCGGCTCGAGATCGCCTTCCACTTCGCCGCTGTCTTCGGCGGAAAGCTCCTTCCAGCAGTAGAACGCGTAGGCCGCGAGAAACGCGATGCCCAGCAGCGGCTTGAAGCTGAACAGCACGAGCCCGAGCGCGATCTTCGCGACGAAGATCGCAAGGAACCAGAGCTGGTCGCGGCGCAGGCGGCGCGTATTCACATCGACGGTGGTAGCGCGCTCGCGGCCCACGCGTTTCGCGGTGGCGAGCAGTGCGACGCCCACTACGGCATAGGCGATCGTGCTGAGCGCGAGCGGCCCGCCAATCGCGGCGCCCACGCCAATTTCCTTGTGTGCGGGGTCCCCACCGAAAGCGACCGCAACGAGCGTGACCACGCTCTCGGGCAACGCCGTGCCGAACGCGGCGAGGATCGTGCCGGTGGCGGTCTGCGTGACCTTGAGCTTTTGACCGAGCCACTCGACGCTATTGACGAAGGTCTCGCAGGACAAGTAGATGATGCCGGCCGAGGCAACGAGCAGGGCGAACGTCAAGATCATGACGAACGCTCCGTGGCGCAAATGAGAAGGTGATGCGGGGCGAGACGAGTCATTGTTATTGCCGTATTGTGCGAGCCGGGCACCGAAACCATGACGCTTCCCTTCGCCCGGCCCGGGTGAAAGGGAAAACGTCATAGGTCTCGTCAGGCCGCGCTTTGCAGCGATTCGCTGCAGTCACTCGCAATACGGCTGCCGACGCCATGGTGCAGGGGCACCAATTATGTTGACGGCGGCGCAACGCCCAGGTTGGCGTTGCAGACTACTCCCCTAAGACAGGGGGCGATTATAGCCGAAGTTCATGGCGGCGAGCGATTTTCCGGCGCACTCGCCGCTCGATGCGAATTAGAACTTGTGACGCAGGCCGACCATCGCCATGGCCTGCTTGTCGTTGGTCGCATCGTTGCCGAAGTCGCCGAACGAGGCGACCGCGTTGACGAGTTCGCCCGTCCCCGCATCGATCGTCTTGCCCGAAGCCTTCTGGTAGCCCGCGAGCACGTAGATGTCGGTGCGTTTGGAGAGGAAATAGTCGCCGCCGAGGCTGAACTGGTTGTAGCTCGCGTCTACGCCGTTGCCGTGACCCTTCGTGTAGTTGTAGCCGAAGCCCACGAGCGCGACCGGCGTGACCTGATAGTTGATGAAGGCCTGGCCCGTGTTGAACTTCGTGTTGCTGTTCGCGCCGGCCGCGCTCTGATAGTTCGCGTATTCGACGTTGCTGTATGCGAGACCTGCCGTTACCGGCCCGTACGTGTAGTCGCCGGCTGCACGAATGATCTGCAGCGAGTTCGCGGAGACGAAGCCGCCCGTAATGGCGGTGGAATCCACGTTCACATCGGTGTTCGGATTCAGGCCGTCGAACGTCGCGGCCGTGCCGCCGTTGCTGTTGGCCTTGAAGTAGCCCGCGCCGAAGCCGAACGGACCATGGTTGTAAGCGGCCGCCACGGCCCATGTCTGTCCCGCGCCGGTGCTGCCGGGCTGGCCGCCGAACGCGTACATCGCGCTCATTTGCAGGCCGCCGAAGTTAGGGCTCGCGTACTTGATCGAGTTGCTCGTGCGGTAGCTGTTGTCGTAGTTGTCCATGTCGCCCGGCGTGGCGAACGCGGACCCGAATGCGCCGTCGTTGGTGAGCGGCTGCAGCAAGTCGATGAGCGGATCGTACTGGCGGCCGAGCGTGACGGCGCCGGCGGTGTTCGAATTCAGGCCGACCATCGCCGTGCGGCCGAAGAGACGACCACCCTGGTTCTGCTTGCCGTTGTCGATATTGAAGCCGCTTTCGAGCTTGAAGATCGCCGAAAGGCCGTTGCCGAGATCCTCAGTGCCGCGCAGGCCCCAGAGGTTAGGCGACAGGTTGCCGGACATCATCTGGAACGTGCCGCCCGAGCCGTTCTTGCCTTGCTGGTTGCCGAACCAGGCAACGGAGGTGTCGAGCGAGCCGTAGAGCGTCACGCTGCTTTGCGCGTGGGCGATGGAGGCGAAGGTTGCCAGCGTAAAGGCGGCGGCGAGAGCGGTTTTTTTCATTGAATGATCTTCGTTGATGAGTGGCGTAGGTGAGAGTGAATTCGCGGCGCGCGAAGGCACGTGAAGACACGATGCGGGCCGGCGCCCCGAAATTCAGCGGCGATTATGCGTATCGCCCTGCATGGACGAATTTGAAAAACGGAAAGACTGAGTTTCAGAAAGCGCATGAGCGCCAATGCACCGTCAGTTCGGCATCACAAGGCCGTGGCGTGTACCGGCGTTGTTTTTTCGCGGCAAGTTTCTGTGATTGATGAGAATGCCTAAATAAATTTCGAAGCCGGTATTGGCAGATCTCTGGTTAAATATTTCTTCATTTTCGTGCGGATGTTTGGCGAAAGTCGCGCCTCTATCCTTGCCTCAAGAGCCGCAACGCGACTCGATGCCGGAGCGCTCAACGCTTGCGGCCCTGACCGATGACCCCGGCCGCGAGGCCGCACAGGAGAAACGAGGTGAAGATATTCCAGAGCGGCGTGTGCGTCGCAATCATGCTGTCGATATCGGCGCTTGCGCATGCACAGGCGGCGAGCGCACCACAAGCACCCGCGCAGCAGTTGGCGAGCGCACAAGTTCCCCAGACCGACGCGCCGGTCACGCGCGCACAGGTGCGCCACGAACTCGTGCACGCCGAGCGCGACGGACAACTCCAGACGCTCGATCGAACGCTGTACGCGCATCACTGACGCCGCTTGCGCAATTGCGTCGCGGCGAAACTGGCCGCGCGTCGTGACGGAACTTCGCACCGCGGCCAGTCAATGTCGGCTCATCCCATCCCGTTCATGAAATCACGCGTTCTTTCTTATGTATTGCGCGCCGCGCTGTGCGTTACGGTCGCTGCGGCCTTCTCCGGATGCGCGAACCTGCATCCGCAGCCCAACGGCCCCGGCGATTGCGTCGGGCCGGCCGGCTTTTGCGTGCCGTTCTTCGGTTCGTAGTTCTCGCGGCGGGTCTTTTCGCTGTCGTGTTCGCGCGCCGCTACGGGTTTCCAGCGGCGCGCATAATACGCGTTTGCGCGGCACATCCGCCATCCGCGCTGACCAGGAAACCCATGAATCGCGATATCCGCACCGACGCCGAAGTTCTCGCATCGTGGCAGCGCAACGCGACGCCCTGGATCGCTGCCGTGCGCGGCGGCGAGATCGCGAGCCGGCGCCTCGCGACGGATGCAGCCGTGCTCGACGCCGTGCTTGCGCGCTCGCCGCGCCGCGTGATCGATCTCGGCTGCGGCGAAGGCTGGCTCGCGCTGGCGCTCGCGCGCCGCGGCGTCGCGGTCACAGGCGTGGACGCGGTGCCGGCACTCGTGGAGGCCGCGCGTGAGGCGGGGCTCGCGGACTGCCGTCTGCTAACCTACGAGCAGATCGCGCAAGGTGCGCTGGACTGCCGCGCCGATGCGGTGGTGTGCAATTTTTCGCTCATTGGCGCGACCTGCGTGGATGATCTGCTGCGCGCGGTGCCCGCGTTGCTGGAGCCGCACGGCACGCTCATCGTGCAGACGCTGCATCCGCTTATGGCATGCGGCGATGAACCTTATGTCGATGGCTGGCGCGCCGGATCGTGGGCCGGGTTCGGCCCTGCGTTTCGCGACGCGCCGCCGTGGTACTTTCGCACGCTGGAAAGCTGGATCGCGTTGCTCGATGCGAGCGGCCTCGCCCTGCGTGCGCTGCGCGAACCGCTCGACCCGCGCAGCGGCAAACCCGCTTCAGTGCTGTTCGAGGCGCAACGGCGCGGCTGACACCGCCCCCGAGCGGGGCCGCAAACCAGGAGGCAGAGACGATGGCGATGATGTCTCACGTCTATACCGGCGTGAACGATTTTGAGCAGGCATTTGCGTTCTATTCCCCACTCATGAAGGCGCTGGGCTTCGAGTTGAAATTCAGTGAGCCCGACTACCCCTGGGCAGGCTGGATGGAACCGGGCGTGCCACGCCCGCTCTTCCTGGTGGGCCGGCCGTGGGACGGCAACCCCGCGCAGCCCGGCAACGGCCAGATGATCGCGCTGCTCGCGCCTTCACGCGCGGCAGTCGACGCCGCTTATGCCGCCGCGCTCGCACACGGCGGCTCCGACGAGGGCGCGCCGGACCTGCGTCCTCACTATCACCCGAACTACTACGGCGCGTACTTTCGCGATCCTGAAGGCAACAAGCTCTGCGTCTGTTGCCACGATCCCGTGGGCAGCTGACACGCTGCCGCACGCGCCATCACACGGGCGTCCCATTCGCTGTGCTACCCTTGCCCTGCCTTGGGCCGAGGGTGCCGTGCGCGCGCGTGAGCGAGCGCCGGTGGGCGGCCCGGTGTATCGAAGTCGAAAATCGAAGTCCTGAACCAAAGTCCCGGGCCGCGTGTCATCGCGCGCATTTGCCGGGACAACGATCAATAACAGGAAGAAGACCCAGATGAAAAAGCACGAGATACAACGCGCAGGTTCGCGTGGCCGCTTGCGCACGCTGATGGCCGCTGTGGTGCTGGCCGGCAGCGCACAAGCCGCGCATGCCGCCACCGAAATCCAGTTCTGGCACGCCATGGAGTCCGAACTCGGCCAGCGCGTGAATGAGATCGCGCAGCAGTTCAACGCGTCGCAGAGCGAATACAAGATCGTGCCCGTCTTCAAGGGCACCTACGACCAGACGCTCGCTGCCGGCATCGCGGCCTATCGCAGCGGCGACGCGCCCGCCATCCTGCAGGTGTACGAAGTCGGCACCGCCACGATGATGAACGCGAAGAAGGCCGTGCTGCCCGTGTACGACGTGATGAAGACCGCCGGCGTGCCGCTCGACGAAAAGGGCTTCGTGCCGACGATCGCGAGTTACTACAGCGACGCGAAGACGGGCCATCTCGTGTCGATGCCATTCAACAGCTCGACGCCAGTGCTCTACTACAACCGCGACGCCTTCAAGAAGGCCGGCCTTCCCGACGCGCCGCCGAAGACCTGGCCCGAAGTCGCTGCGGCTGCCGCGAAGCTCAAGGCCTCGGGCATGAGCTGCGGGTTCACCACGGGCTGGCAGGGCTGGATCCAGATCGAGAACTACAGCGCGTGGCATGGCGCGCCAATCGCGACGCGCAACAACGGCTTCGACGGCCTCGACGCACAGCTCGAAATCAACAAGCCGCTGCAGGTCGCGCATATCGCCTTCCTGCAGGACATGGCGAAGCAGGGTACGTTCACGTACGTGGGGCGCAAGGACGAGGCCAACGCCAAGTTCTATAGCGGCGACTGCGGGATCATGATGGGATCGTCCGGTGCGCTCGCGAACGTCCAGCAATATGCGAAGTTCAAGTTCGGCACTGGCATGATGCCGTATGACCCGAGCGTGAAGGGCGCGCCGCAGAACGCCATCATCGGCGGGGCGAGCCTGTGGGTGCTGGGCGGCAAGAATCCGGAGGTCTACAAGGGCGTGGCGAAGTTCCTCGCGTATCTGAGCTCGCCGGCCGTGGCCGCGAAATGGCATCAGGACACGGGCTATCTGCCGGTTACGAAGGCCGCCTACGAACTCACGCAGCAACAAGGCTTCTACGCGTCGCACCCGGGCGCCGACACGGCCACGAAGCAGATGCTCAACAAGCCGCCGCTGCCGTGGACCAAGGGCCTGCGCCTTGGCAACATGCCGCAGATCCGCACGGTCGTCGACGAAGAACTCGAACAGGTGTGGACGGGCGCCAAGACGCCGCAACAGGCGCTCGACTCGGCCAATTCGCGCGGCAACGAACTGCTCCGGCGCTTCGAGCAGCAGGCGGCGAACTGAGGCGCGTGGGCTCGTGAGTTGAAGTGATGTGATGCGGTGCCTTCGCGCGAGGCGTCGCGCAGCGCCCCAAACGGCGGACTTCAGTCCCGCCTTTTGGGGCGCTTTGCTTTTTGGCGCGGCGTTAGACTGCCGCGCCGCCGCGACTACGATGGTTTCGTGTTGCCGTTGGCAGCGGATGGCGCAGGCGGAGTCCAGCCGTAGCCCAGCGCCTTGTACAGATTCACGATCTCCGCGAGCCGCTGATCCTGAAGCTGTGACTGCTGCAACTGCGCGTTGAAGAGACTGCGCTCCGCGTCGAGCACTTCCAGGTAACTCGTGTAGCCGCCTTCATAGAGGTCGCGCGAAAGCCCCGCATACTCCGTAAGCGCGCTCACCTGCCGCGTGGTCGCATCGAGCTGATCGCGCGTGCGCGCCGCGCCCACGAGCGCGTTCTCGACATCGGCAAATGCCTGCTGGATCGTCTTCTCGTAGCTGAAGAGCGCCTCCTGCTGCGCTGCCTCGGCCTGATGCACGGAACCCGCGATCGCGCCGCCCTTGAAGATCGGTTGTGTGACCGCGCCGGCGAACGACCATACGCGAGCGGGTCCCGTCCAGAGGCCCGAAAGCGCGGTGCTCGCCGCGCCGAACATGCCGGTGAGCGAGATATCCGGGAAGTATTGCGCGCGCGCCGCGCCGATCTGCGCGTTCGCCGCAATGAGCGTTTGCTCCGCCTGGAGAATATCGGGGCGGCGCTCCAGCAAGGTGGAAGGCAACCCCGAGGGAATGGCCGGCGCGCTCAGGGCGGTGATCGCCTTGCCGCGTGGAATTGGGCCGGGATTCTGGCCGAGCAGCAGCGAAATTGCATCCTCCTGCTGCGCGATCTGCTGCTGGATGCTGAACACGGAAGTTTGCGCCGACGCGTACTCCGAACGTGCCTGGCTCAACTCCACCTTCGACACGACCCCGCCGGCAAAGCGCTCCTCGAACAGGTCGAGCGACCCCTTGCGGCTCGCGAGCGTGGCCTGCGCGATCTGCAACTGGTTGTCGTAGTCGCGCAGTTGCAGATACGACGTCGCCACGTTCGAAATGATGGCGATGCGCGTGGCCTGCGTACCGAGATAGTCGGCGCGCGCGGCCTCGGTCATGCGGCGCAGCCGGCCGAACAGGTCGAGCTCCCAGGAGACCATGCCGTTCAGCTGGAACTGGTTGCCGACCACGGGCGCGAAGCCGCCCGCCGGCACGCCGCGGCTGCGCGTCGGGTCGAAGTTCACGCCGATTTGCGGAAACAGGCCCGCGCGCGTCGTGACATAGCGACCATAGAACTCCTCGACCCGCGCGGCGGCGATCAAGAGATCCTTGTTCTGTGCGATCGCCTTGGCGATCAGGTCATCGAGCACAGGGTCGTTGAATTGGCGCCACCACTCGAGCGAGCCGTCGACTGCCTCGGCCTGCGGCGAGGCGTAACGGTAGGACGAGGGCGTATCCACCGCCGGGCGGTGATAGTCGGGCCCTACCGCGCAGCCGCCGAGACTGGCCACGCTCACGATCAGTGCAAGAGGGCGCAGCGCGCAATGCATACGGCTTTTCATCGCTCAACCCTCCTGTGACGGCGCCGTGGGCGTCGTGGCTTTGCGCTTGCCGCGTTCGGAAAGCGTTTCGAGGCCCCAGAAGAACATGGGGATGAAGAAGAGCGCGATCAGCGTGGCGCCGAGCATGCCGAACACCACGCCCGTGCCGAGTGAGCGCCGGCTCGCCGCCGATGCGCCGCTCGCGATGGCGAGCGGGATACAGCCGAGAATGAACGCGAGCGAGGTCATCATGATCGGCCGCAGGCGCATTTTCGCGGCCTTCACCGCCGCGTCGAATGGCGAGAGTCCTTCCTTCTCGCGCATCTCCACGGCGAACTCGAAGATCAGAATGGCGTTCTTTGCCGCGAGCGCGATCAGCACGGTCAGGCCGATCTGGAAGTACACATCGTCTTCCATGCCGCGCAGCAGGATGCCCACCAGCGCGCCGAAGACCGCGAATGGCACGGCCAGCAGCACGCCAACCGGCAGCGACCATTTTTCGTACTGCGCCGCAAGGATCAGGAACACCATGAGCAACGCAAAGCCGAACACGAGCCCGGCAGTGGAGCCCGCCGTTTTCTCCTCATAGGACTGCCCGCTCCATGCGTAGCTGTAGCCTTCGCCCAGCGTTTCCTTCGCAATCTGCTCCATCGCCGCGATCGCCTCGCCCGAACTGTGGCCTGGCGCCGCGTCGCCGATGATCTGCGCTGCGGGAAAGTTGTTGAAACGCGTGACGATGTCGGAGCCCGGCACGAAGCGGAAGGTGGTCACCGCCTTGATCGGCACCATCTGTCCGCTGTGATTGCGCACATAGAGCTGCTGGATATCCTCAGGCTGCGTGCGGTACTGCGGCTCGGCCTGCACGATCACCTGGAAGAGGCGGCTGCCCTTGGGGAACTGACTCACGTACGAAGAGCCGAACATCGTCTGCAGCGCGGTGTAGACGTCCTGCACGGCCACGCCGAGCGATTCCGCGCGCTCGCGGTCCACTTCCACGAGCAGCTGGCGCGAGCGCGAGTTGATGGTGGAGTTCACGCCGCGCAACACCGGATTCTTCTTCGCCGTGGCGATGAATTCGCGCACCTTGTCTTCGAGCTGCTGATAAGAGCCGTCGCCTGTGCTTTGCAGCCAGAACTGGAAACCGCCCGTCGTGCCGAGGCCTGGAATGGAGGGTGGACTGAGCGTGACGACCACGCCGTCCTTGAACCCGGCGAACGCCTTGTTGGCGGCAAGCACCAGGTCCTGCGCGCTGCCATTCTCGCCGCGCTCCTTGAAGCCCTTGAGCGCGATGAAGAGCGTGCCGGCATTGGCCTTGTACTGCGAGTCGATCAGGCTGTAGCCGATCGGCGCCGCCACCGCGCTCACGGCCGGCTGCTTCGCGAACCAGTCTTCCGCCTTCTTCGAGACGTCGCCGGTGCGGTCGAGACTCGCCGCATCGGGCATGACCACCGCGCCGAGCAGATAGCCCTGGTCCTCGACCGGCACGAACGAAGACGGGATGTGCTTGAAGAGCCCGCCTGTCGCGATCAGCATCACGGCGATCAGCGCGACGGAAAGCGTCACGCGCCGGATGGCGGTCTGCACCCAGCTGCCATAGCCTTCGGTGAGCCGTTCGAACTTGTCGTTGAACCAGCGGAAGAAGCGGTTCTTCTTCTGCTCGCCGGGTTTGAGCAGGATGGCCGCGAGTGCGGGCGAGAGCGTGAGCGCGACGATGCCCGAGAGCACCACCGAAACCGCGATCGTTACCGCGAACTGCTTGTAGAGCTGGCCCGTGATGCCGGAGAGAAACGCCACCGGAATGAACACCGCGAGCAGCACGAGCACGATTGCAACGACCGGCCCGCTGACCTCGTCCATGGCGCGTTTGGCGGCTTCTCGCGGCGCGAGCTTGAACTCCGTCATGTTGCGCTCGACGTTCTCGAGCACGACGATCGCGTCGTCCACCACGATGCCGATGGCAAGCACCATGCCGAACAGCGTGAGCATGTTGATCGAAAAGCCGAACGCCAGCATGCCGATGAACGCCCCGATGATCGACACCGGCACGGCCAGAAGCGGCACGAGCGTCGCGCGAAAGCTCTGCAGGAACAGAAACACCACGATGATCACGAGGATCACGGCGTCGCGCAGGGTCTTCACGACTTCCATGATCGACTCGTGCACGAACTCGGTCGTGTCGAGCGCGATGTCGTACTTGAGTCCGGGCGGGAAGCTCTTGTTCAGCTCGTCGAGCGTTTGCCGCACCTGTTTGGCCACCTGCAACGCGTTCGCGCCCGGCTGCTGATACACGGCGATCAGCGTGGCGGTCTTGCCGTTGTAGCGGCCGCGCAGCGTGTAGTCCTTCGCGCCCAGTTCCGCGTGACCGACGTCCTTCAGGCGCACGAGCGACGCAT
The DNA here is from genome assembly GCF_905220195.1 of Paraburkholderia sp. J8-2. Lineage (NCBI taxonomy): Bacteria > Pseudomonadati > Pseudomonadota > Betaproteobacteria > Burkholderiales > Burkholderiaceae > Paraburkholderia > Paraburkholderia sp. J8-2. The sequence goes on along the minus strand of NZ_CAJMZA010000033.1, from coordinate 47,475 downwards.
CGTTGCTGGTGCCCGCGCGCAGGATGATGTTGTCGAACTCGGCGGGCTCGGTGAGGTGGCCCTTGGTGGCAACGGGAAAGGTCTGGTTCACCGGTCCCTGGGTCGGCGCCTGGCCGAGACGGCCCGCCCCGAACTGCTGGTTCTGCTCGCTGATTGCGTTCTGCACGTCGGATACGGTAATGCCGAGTCGCGCCATGCGGTCGGGCTTGAGCCAGATACGCATGGCGTAGTCCGCCGAGCCGAGAATGGCCGCCTGGTTCGCGCCCGGAATGCGCTTGAGCGCGTCGAGCACATAGACGTTCGCGTAGTTCGCCACGTAATCCTGGCTGTAGGCGTTCTCAGGCGAGTAGACCGCGATCACCATCATGAACGCCGACGAGCGCTTCTGCACCTGCACGCCCTGTGACGTCACGGCGTCGGGCAAGTTGGGCATCGCGAGGTTCACGCGATTTTGCACGTCCACCTGTGCGAGCGAAGGATCGGTGCCGATGTTGAAATAGGCGGTGAGCGTCATGTCGCCCGTCGAGGAGCTCGACGAACTCATGTACATCATGTTGTCCGCGCCGTTGACCTGCTGCTCGATGGGAGCGGCCACGTTCTGCGCGACGATGTCGGCGTTCGCGCCGGGGTAGCTCGTGCTGACCGTGATCTGCGGCGGCGAGATATCGGGGAACTGAGCGATCGGCAGATTGAACATCGCCACGAGACCCGCGACCACGAGAATGATCGAGATCACCGAGGCGAAGATCGGCCGGTCGATGAAGAAATGCGAGAACTTCATCGCTCAGCCTCCCGCGGCGTGCGTGCCGGACGCGGGGGCGGCTCCAGCAGCGGCGCTGCCAGCGCTGGGCGCGCTCGCTGCCGGCGCGCTCACGGGATGCTCCTTGACCGGCGCGCCCGGCATGAGCCGCAGCGTGTTGTCGACGATCACGTGATCTCCGGCATGCAGGCCGGACTGAATGATCCAGGCATTGCCGTTCCACTGGCCGGTTTCGACCGCGCGCTGCTGTGCCTTGCCGTCCTTGTCGACGGTCCAGACGTACGCGCCTCGCGGCCCTTGCTGCACGGCGTTCTGTGGCACGGCGATCGCGTTGGGGCGCACCGCGCCGATCAGGCGCACACGCACGAACTGGCCGGGACGCAGCGAGCCGCCGGGGTTCGTCACGACGGCGCGGATCAGATAGGTGCCGGTTTCCTCGCTCAGCGATGCGTCGGTAAATGAGATATGCCCACGTTCTGGATAGACGCTGCCGTCGGCGAGCACGATTTCCACTTCGAGCTGGCCGCGCTCGGGAAGCTTGAGCGTGCCGTTCTGCGTTTGCGTGCGCATGTCTAGCATCTCGTTCTCGGAGAGCGAGAAGTTGATCCACATGGGATCGAGCTTGGCCACGTAGGTGAGCAGGCTGTTGGAGGTGTCGATGTACGAGCCGTCCTGCTTCTTCGCGAAGCTCGAAAGGCCGGTTACCGGCGCCGTGATCGTCGTGTAGCCGAGGTTGAGCTTCGCGGTCGTGACATTCGCGCGCGCCTGCTCGAGCGCGGCGGCCGCGGCACGCTGCTGGCCGATCGAATCGTCGAGGTCCTTCTGGCTCAGCGCGTTCTTCGCGGCGAGCGGGCGCACGCGGTCGAGGTTGGCCTGTGCCGTCTCGAGCCGTGCCTGCTGTTGTGCGTACTCGGCCTGCGCGGCCTCGAGCGCGGCCTGGTAGGGCTTGCGGTCCATGACGAACATCACGTCGCCTTCGTGCACCAGCGTGCCTTCCTGATACACACGCCTTTCGAGAAAGCCGTTTACGCGCGAGCGGATTTCGACCTGCTGCGAGCTTTCGGTCTGGCCGACATATTCGAAAGCGACCGGCACCTCGCGCAGCGCGACCGTCATGGCGTCGACGTTTGCGGTCGGCAGGGCGCTCTCGGGGGGCTTGGCCTTATGACACGCACTGATACCGAGACAGAGCCCGAGTGTGACGCTGGCTAAAGCGTACTGAAATGGTCGAATCATTGAGTTTTTTACGTGGACGTACCGCCGCGAATTGCTTCATTTCCACCTGGCTGGAAATGGCAACAAGAGGTTGACGGTGCGTATCGGGAGGAAAGGTGAAAAATAAATGAAGATTGCTGCATCTCGAAACTAATCGAGAATGAGTTCTTTGCTTATCGTCATAAGCGGCCGTAATGACTGACAGCGGATGTTTTAGAAACGTATTATTTGGATGGAGGAAATGAGACGATTCTTAAATTTAGGTCGACTTTTCGATCCTTCGTCATCAATAGCCCGACCGGACGTGCTTTACCCAATTCGTGAAAGGTCGTTTCCGCTTTACCTTGCGCATCGCGCGCGAAGTGACCTACGGCCGGTGCATCACGACGCGTTTGCCGTCTGCGTCGAAGACCTGCGGCCAGCCATGCCGGGCGGTAGGGTGCGTTGTGTCGTCCTGCTGCTTTTCCACCAGATTCCACGCGCGCGCAGTGGTGGTGAGCAGTGACGCCACGGTGACTTCGCGTTTGATCGCCGAACCCTTTGCCTGTAGGTTCGTAGTCCTCTTTGAATTCAACATCATGGTGCAAATCGGGAGGGTTGGAAGGTGCGCCATCGCGGGTAGGAGCCGGGATGGCGCACGCGGGCGGCGAAAGGCGAGCGGAGGGCGGCTACAAGCCGCCGTCGACTCGCCGCGTTACGCCGGTGCCGTGACGCTTAGAAGCGGTGGCGAATGCCCGCGCTCACGAGGTACTGGCTCTTGCTCGCCGAGGGCGCGTCTGTGCCGTTGATCTGGGTCATGTTTGTGCCGACCTGGTTGTTGGCGCCGATTTGCGCGACGCTTTCGGCATAGAGGTCGGTGCGCTTGGAGAGCGAGTAGTCCGCCATCAGGCCGAACTGATTCCAGTGCGCGGCGCGGTTGTTCGTGTCGCCGCTGGCGGGGGTGTTGCGCAGACTCTGCGTGTACGTGTAGGCCGCGCCCACAAAGAAGGCCGGCGTGAAGTTGTAACGCGCGTTGACCTCATAGTTGTTGTAGCGCACGGAGATGTCCGCAACCTTGTCCTGGAAGCGCGTTTGCGTGAACACGGTGCCGATGACCGCCGGACCGAACGCATAGTTGGCGCCGAGGCCCCAGACACGCTGATTCTGGATGCCGAGGTCAAGGGCAGCGCCATTCTGCAGCGCGCCGTTGGTGTTGCCGGAGTTCAGGCCTTGCAACTGCAGGTAGGCTGCCGCAACCTGCAGGCCGCCGTAGGTATAGCCAGCGCCCACGCTATATGCGCGGTTGCTGGCGAAGCCGCCTGCCTTGTTCGAGAAGCCATACATGCCGTTCATCGAGAACCCGGCATAGTTCGGGCTTTGATACTTGATCGAGTTGTTGACGCTGAACGTGCCGTTCAGGTTGTCGGCGTCGTCGACGTGGGCGAAGTAGGTGCCGCCCCACGAGCCGGTTGCGGAAATCGGCGCGAGGTAGTCGACCATCGAATCGTACTGACGGCCCATCGTTACCGTGCCGTAGTCGCTCGCGAGACCAACCACCGCCTGGCGATTGAACAGCGAGTTGTCGGCGGTCTTGCCGTTAGTCACGTCAAAGCCGCTTTCGAGGTTGAAGACGACCTTGAGTCCGCTACCAAGGTCTTCCACGCCGCGCAGGCCCCAGCGGCTTTGCTGAACATTGCCGCCGGTCAGGCCGAACATGGCCTTGCCGTTCGACAAACCGCTGGACGTCATATCCGAAGTCGACGCCACCTCGTTGCTCACGTATGTCAGCCCTGCGTCGACGAGGCCATATAGCGTGACGCTGCTTTGGGCGTGTGCTGCGCCGGCAAAGGCTGCGCAAGCCGCTGCGAAAATCAGGGTTTTCTTTTTCATGGGTGATTTACCTACAGAATCTGATCACTAATCGGAGAATGACTACTTCGCGCAGGGGTTATTCTGAAAATCCGGTATCGAGATCGGAATCGGAAATCGCGGCGATGTAGCGCGAACGAAATATAAGATTTATTTGATCATTGAACTACAGATAAACGGGAATTTAATGTTCAAATTATGTGAATAAAAAGCGGGTATATGGGGCGGCATCGAGCGTTTGACTGAAATTTCCTGGCTCATATCTCTAATTAGCTTCGCTTTTTATTCGATTTTGCGTTGTCGCTTCACAACAGGTAATTTGTCTTAAGAAGTTTAAATTGGTAAAAAAACAAATTCGGCCGAAAGAGGTAAATCATGCTTTTTTCTAATTTCCTGAAATATCAGCAAAAGAGTCTGAAGAATCATGTTGAATCAACTGCAGGCAATGCGCGTTTTTCTTAAAGTTGCCGAGAACAACTCCTTCAGCCGGGCCGCAGCGAGTCTCGATCTGTCCAATGCCGCCGTTACGCGCTACGTGGCGCTGCTCGAAGCTCACCTCAATACGCGCCTCATCAATCGCACCACACGCAGCCTCTCGCTGACCGAGGACGGTCGGGCTTATGTGCAGGGATGCCGTCAGATGCTCGAGTTGATGGACTCGATCGAGTCGTCGGTCGGGGGTGGGTCGTTGGAGCCGAGCGGTACGCTCAAGCTGGTGGCGTCCGCTTCCTTTTCGCTGGTCGGATTGCCGCCACTCGTCATGAATTACTGTCAGCGCTATCCGAAAGTGAAGGTGGACCTGACGCTGCTCCATCGCAATGTCGATCTCGTCGAAGACGGCTTTGACGTCGGTATTCTCACGTCGCGCCAGGTGAGCAGCGGTTCGCTGGTCAGGCGGCCGCTTGCGTCGTTGCGCCCGGTCGTGGTCGCGTCGCCTGGCTATCTCGATACGTACGGCGCGCCCGCCACGCCGGCGCAACTGCCGCTACGCGGGTTTCTCGCGCCTTCGCGTGCGATTCACGGGCGCGAATGGTGTTTCGTCAATGCAGCCGGAGAGGAGGAGACGATCAGCATCGACCCGCGCTGCACGGTCAACGACATGATCATGTTGCGCCAGCTGGCGCTGGTGCATATGGGCCTGGCGATCCTGCCCGAAGCCTATGTGAAGGACGACATCGAGAACCGGCTGCTCGTGCCCGTGCTGCGCGAGTACGAAATCCGGGAAGGCGCCAAGGAGTTAGCGCTCGTTTATCCTGGAAGGCGGCATGTTTCAGCGAAGGTGCGCACTTTCGTCGATCTGGCGCTCGAGCATTTCGAGGTTACCCTTGCTTCGACGAACCACCCCGCCATCGCCGATCGCTCGCTTCAGAGTGCGCACGCCCACGGCGAAGTGTGAGGGCCAAGGCACACGTCCCGCGTGACGGGCGTCGTGCAAGCGCAATAGACCCGCGAGTTGAGTTGCGGCCGCCATCGTTGCTCTCATGGGAGAAAGCTGGCCGTCGCAGGGGGCTAGTGAGTCCCCCTGGAACGCACATACCGGGGCAATCGTTGCTTCAGAACCAGGCGTCCTGCATGTCGAGTGTCGTGCGATCGAGCGAAGCAAGCAGGTCGAATTGCGCGCCCGTCTTCGGAAGTTCCCACGCGAAGAAATACGCGGCCGCTGCGAGCTTGCCGCGATAGAAGTCCGCCTCCTCACCGCTTGTTCCCGCATGCGCGGCGAGCGCCGTGCGCGCCACGAGCGCCTGTTCGAGCCACACCCAGGCCATGACCACGTGGCCGAACGCTTCCAGGTACACCGAAGCATTGGCGAGCGTCACCGCCGGGTCGCCTGCTGCCCACAACTGCCGCGTGACTTGCGTGAGCCGCTCGAGTGCGGCCGCGAGCGCGCGGGCGTTGGCGGCGTCGTCGGCTGCGCCCGAAGCGTGCGCGCGCTCGAGTGTGGCCTGCACGCGCTTCACGAAGATCGTGAGCGCGGCGCCGTCCTTGATCACGACCTTGCGGCCGAGCAGGTCGAGCCCCTGAATCCCGTGCGTGCCTTCGTGAATCGGATTGAGACGGTTGTCGCGATAGAACTGCTCGACGTTGTACTCGCGCGTGTAGCCATAGCCCCCGTGCACTTGAATGGCAAGATCGTTGGCGGCGAGACACCATTGCGAAGGCCAGCTCTTCGCAATGGGGGTGAGCAGGTCGAGGAGCAGTGAGAGCGGCTCGCGCTCGGCGGCGCTGGCCGCGTTCGCTTCGTCCACGAGTTTGGCGCACCAGAGGTTGAGCGCGAGTGCGCCTTCCACATAGCTCTTTTGCGCGAGCAGCATGCGGCGCACGTCGGCGTGCTCGACCAGCCTCACCTGCGGCGAAGCCGGGTCTTTGCCCGCCGCGCCCAAAGGACGCCCTTGCGGACGATTGCGCGCGTAATCGAGCGCATGCAGATAGCCGGTATAGCCGAGCATCGTCGCGCCGAGGCCGACACCAATGCGCGCCTCGTTCATCATGTGGAACATGTACGCGAGCCCGTGGTGCGGCTCGCCCACGAGATAACCGATCGCGCCCGCCCGGCCGCCCGGCGTGTGTTGCGTGCCTTCGCCGAAATTCAGCAGGCAGTTCGTCGTGCCGCGATACCCCATCTTGTGGTTCAGGCCTGCGAGCACGACGTCGTTGTGCTCGCCGCGCGAGCCGTCCTCGTTCACGAGGTACTTCGGCACGACGAAAAGCGAGATGCCTTTGACGCCCGCAATGAGCTTGCCGTCGGGGCCGGGAATCTTGGCGAGCACGAGGTGCACGATGTTCTCGGAAAGCTCGTGCTCGCCGCCCGAGATCCACATCTTGTTGCCGCGCAGACGATATTGGGCGCCGAGCGGCGAGTCGCATTCGAAGTCGGCGCGCGTGGCGACGTCTGAAAGCGAAGAGCCCGCCTGCGGCTCGGAAAGACACATCGTGCCGAAGTAGCGGCCGTCCAGTTCGGGGCGCACGAACGTGTCGATCTGTTTGGCGCTGCCGTGCGCGAGCAGCAGGTTCGCGTTGCCGATGGTAAGGAACGGATAGGCGCTCGTGCCCACGTTCGCACCTTTGAACCACGCGAAGCCCGCTTTCTCGACGACAAGCGGCAACTGCATGCCGCCGTATTCATAGTCCTGGCCCGCGGCCATCAAGCCCGCGTCGCTGAAGGCCTTCAACGCCGTCTTCACTTCGGGGATGATCGTGACCGTTTCGCCGTCGAAGTGCGGCTCGTGCTGATCGTTCTTCTTGTTGTGCGGCGCGAAGAGGTCAGTGGCGATCTTTTCGCACGTGTCGAGTGCGGCGTCGAAGGTCTCGCGCGAGTGGTCGGCGTAGCGCGCGATGCGCGTGAGGCTTTCGACATCGAGCCATTCGTAGAGCAGGAAGTTCAGATCGCGGCGGGAAAGGATCAGCGACATGGCGGAACGGTCTCGCATCATGGGAGGAGAAGTTGAGAAGCCTACCTAAAATAGAACGATCGTGCTATTGGTAATTTCTCCTGCCTGAAGGAGCCGAAGGCGTGGACGGACGGCATTCCCACGCGCAAACCCATGTGTTTTCATTCCGTGTAAGAAATTAAAATAGGACCATAACGCTGCAAACGTTTGCAAATACTTGTCCTGTAAAGGGTTTCCTGAAGTTTCGCCAGGCGTTGCCGTAAACTCGTTCGCGGGTCCCGATTATCTTGCCGAGCCCGCCAACGAGTCGCGCCGACGCCATTACGGCGGTCCTTCTTGCAGCCGGATTCCATCAGTCGCTCGAAGGTCCACCAGCCGCCGCCGCTTTAACGCCCACCTGCAACTTACTTTTTCCTCATCAAAGTGTCGTTCATGCTGGCAGATTCGCCGGGTCGCACGCAGCCGCTTCGACCGACCGGCTCGAAACAGCGCGTGGCCATTCGCGCGCTCGACGACGTCGCGCGCGCCGCCGACGCAGTGATGTATTGCACGCTCGTTATCTCCGCTCTCGCGGCGGTGCTGATCGGCTTCGTCTATTACGAACCGCAGCTTGCGCTCGCGGGCGCCGCGCTGTTCCTCGGCGCCGGCAGCTTCGTGTTTTTCTGCGCGCGCGGCACCGCGCTTTCGCGCGTCGTGCTCACGCTCGCCAACGCGGCGCTCGTCGCGCTCCATATTCAGGCGGCGCATGGCATGACCGAGTTCCATTTCGGCGTGTTCGTGCTGCTCGGCCTGTTGCTCGTCTATCGCGACTGGCGCCCGATTGTGCTCGCGGCCGGGTTCTTCGCCGTGCATCACCTCGCGTTCGACCGGCTGCAGGCGCTCAACTTTGCCGTGTACTGCACGCACGAAGCGAATCTGCCGCGTGTGCTGCTGCATGCCGCCTACGTGGTCGCGCAAACCGCCGTTGAAATCGTGCTTGCGCACCGTTTGCGCGTGGCGGCCATCGAGGCGGCGGAGCTGTCGGACATCGTGCGCAGCGTGGTGCGAGAGCGCGAGGTGTGCCTCGCGGTAGAAGGCGTGCCGGCGAGCGCCCCCACGGCGATCGCGCTCAAAGGGGCGATCGCCCAGCTGGCGCGCGCCATGCAAGAGGTGAGCACGAGCACGGCACATGTGGAGCAAGCCGCGCTCGAAATCGCGGAAGGCAACGCGAACCTGAGCGCGCGCACCGAGCACCAGGCGGGCAGCCTCGAAGAGACGGTCGCCTCGATGGACGTCTTCACGCGTACGGTCAGGGCGAGCGCGGAGCACGCGCGGGAGGCGAGCGCATTCGCTCGTGAAGCGTCGACGGTTGCACAGGCAGGCGACGATGTCGTGGCGCGCATGACCACGACGATGGGCGCCATCGAAGCCTCGGCCAAACGCATCTTCGAGATCGTCGACGTGATCGAGGGCATTGCGTTCCAGACCAACATTCTCGCGCTCAATGCGGCCGTGGAAGCCGCGCGCGCGGGCGAGCAGGGACGCGGCTTCGCCGTGGTCGCCGGCGAAGTGCGCAGTCTCGCACAGCGCGCCGCGGCCGCCGCGCGCGAGATCCAGCAACTCGTGGAGAACTCGGCGAACGAGGTCGGCGCGGGCACGCAGCTCGCCGGCGAGGCGCGCGCCGCGATGGAGGGCGTGGTGCGCAGCATTGGCCGCGCGGCCGACATCATGGGCGAGATCACCGCGTCGAGCCACGAGCAGGCGCAGGGCATCGAGCAGGTCAACGCCATGGTCGCCCAGATGGACGACACCACGCGCCGCAACGCCGCTTTGGTGAACGAAGCGGCCGCCGCGTCGTCGTCGCTGCACGCGACAAGCGCGAAGTTGCGGGAGGTGCTCGGCCTCGTCGCATTGTCGTGATAATGTGGCGCGATGCCCGGGGTGAACGCGTGGTGAACCAGGAGACTTTCCCGTGATGAGCGTAGTGGGCTGCATCGTCTACAAGCACAATCTGTGGCTCGTCGTCGTCGCGCTGCTGATTTGCGCCGCGGGCTCGTGGGTCACGGCGCGGCTGCTCCTGCGCGCGTTCGCGACGCATTCGCTGCAGCGTCTCGGCTGGTCGTTCATCGCGGCCGTGGTCGCCGCCGCCGACATCTGGTGCACACACTTCATCGCCATGCTGGGCTTCGAGCCGGGCGTGCCGATCTCCTTCGATCCCGTGCTGACCATTACGTCGCTGCTTATCGCGCTCGTGGGCAGCTTCCTCGGGTTTCTGCTCGCCACGAGCCAGGTCGCGAACCGCGCGACGCGCGCCGCGCCCGCGCTCGGAGGCGCGATTGTCGGGCTGGCGGTCGCGCTCATGCACTACGCGGGCATGCTCGCGTATCGCGTGCAAGGCATCGTGATCTGGAATCGCGTCGGCATCGCCTTGTCGATCGCGTTCGCGGTCGCGATCTGTGCGCTGGCGCTGCATCTTGCCGGCGTGACGGCGAGACGGCCGCAGGAGAACGCGGCCAGCGCGCGGGCAAACGCCGAAGCCGGCGCGCGCGTCGTGGCGGGCGTGCTCGCACTTGCCATTGCCGCGCTGCACTTCACCGGCATGTCCGCGTTCCAGGTCGTGCCGATGCCGATCGACGGCCACTTCTCGAATCCCGCCGCGCTGCAGGCGCTCGCGCTTGCGGTGGCGTGCATGGCGCTCGTGATCGCGGGCGCGGGCTGCGTGAGCTTTCTGCTCGACGACAGCGTGCGCGCCGAATCCGTCGAGCATCTGCGCACGATGGCAATGAGCGACATGCTCACGGGCCTGCCCAATCGCGCGAGCTTCAACGCACGCATCGACGCCGAACTGGCGCGCACGCAGGACACGCGCAAGCTTGCGCTCGTCGGCATCGACCTGAACCGCTTCAAGGAAATCAACGATCTGCACGGCCATCATGCCGGCGACGAAGTGCTGCGCATTCTGGCACGGCGTCTTTCGAGCCTGATGCACGAAGGCGAGTTCATTGCACGCGTGGGCGGCGACGAGTTCGTGGCGCTCACGCGCTTCGCCTCGCGCGAGGAACTCGGCGATCTGCTTTCGCGCCTCGAAACCGCGCTCTACCGGCCCGTGCGCTACGACGACGCCGAAGTGCTTTCGGGCGCGAGCCTGGGCGTTGCGATCTATCCCGACGACGCCACCACCAAGACGGTGCTCATCAACAACGCCGACCTCGCCATGTACCGCGCGAAGGCGGACCTTTCACAGTCGGTGTGCTTCTACGAGCCGGCGATGGACGAGATCGCGCGGGCGCGCCGCTCGCTCACGCACGACTTGCGCGAGGCGCTCGCGCGCGGGCAGTTGAGCGTGCACTACCAGGTGCAGACCTCGATCGCAACGGGCGACATTTGCGGCTATGAAGCGCTGCTGCGTTGGGAGCATCCGCGGCTTGGCTTCATCTCTCCCGCCGAATTCATTCCGCTTGCCGAAGAGAACGGTCTCATTCTCGGCATTGGCGCCTGGGTGCTGCGCGAAGCATGCACGCGCGCCGTTTCGTGGTTGCCGCCTTACAAGGTGGCCGTGAATCTGTCGCCCATACAACTCTCGCACGCTGATTTGCCGAAGCTCGTGGAGACCGTGCTGGTCGAGACTGGCCTCGCGCCCGAACGCCTGGAGCTCGAGTTGACCGAGACCGCCATTTTCGCTGACCGCGAGCGCTCGCTCGACGTGCTGCAGCGGATCAAGGCCATTGGCGTGAGTATCGCGCTGGACGACTTCGGCACCGGCTATTCGTCGCTCGACACGCTGCGCTCGTTTCCGTTCGACAAGATCAAGCTCGATCAGTCCTTCATCGGCGAGGCCGAATCGAACCGGCAGGCCACCGCGATCATTCGCGCGGTGCTCGCGCTAGGCAAGAGCCTTGGCATTCCGGTGCTGGCCGAAGGCATTGAAACCGAGGCGCAGCTCACGCTGCTCGCCGACGAAGGCTGCGACGAAGTGCAGGGCTATTTGCTCGGCCGCCCGGCGCCGCTCAGTCATATTGTCGCGACCGGCCAGCTTTCGTTGCTCGCCGACGATGAAGCGACGCTGGGCGAGGTGCGAGGCTAAGCGCTCGCGCCGCCGTAGCTCACGAAGCGCGGCGCGCATTGCGGCTGCCACGCCTCGCCGCTCTGCGCGAACGCGCCGCGCGCGGTGTTGTGCGCATCGAGCGGCGCTTCCGCGAGACTCAGCACGGGCGTCACACACGCATCGCTGCCTTCGAACACGGCGGTCCATGCGTCGCGCGTGCGCGTGGCAACGGCCTCGGCAATGCGTGCCTGCACTTGCGGCCAGTGCGCCCGGTCACGTTGCGGCAGCGCCAATAGATCTTCCGCGCCGATTCCCTTCATGAACGCCGCATAGAACTGCGGCTCGATGCAGCCCACGGCGATATAACGGTTGTCCGCGCAACGATACGTGCGATAAAAGGGCGCGCCGCCGTCGAGCAGGTTCGTGCCGCGCTCGTCTTGCCAGTGCCCCGCCGCGTAGAAGCCGTACATCATGCTCATGAGCATGGCCGCGCCGTCGGTCATCGCGGCGTCGACCACGCAGCCAACGCCGGTCCCTCGTGCGCGCAGAATCGCGGCCACCACGCCGAACGCGAGCAGCATGCCGCCGCCGCCGAAGTCGCCAACCAGATTGAGCGGCACTACAGGCTCGCCGCCCGCGAGACCCACCGCATGCAGCGCGCCCGAGATCGCGATGTAGTTGATGTCGTGGCCCGCCGTGTGCGCGAGCGGGCCGGTTTGCCCCCACCCGGTCATGCGGCCGTAGACGAGCGAGGCGCGGCGGGCCTGGCACACTTGCGGGCCGAGCCCTAGCCGCTCCATCACGCCGGGACGAAAGCCTTCGATCAATGCGTCGGCACTCGCGATCAGGTCGAGTGCGCGGGCAACGTCGGCGTGGCGTTTGAGGTCGAGGGCGACGTATTCGCGCCCGCGCGCAAGCGGTCCGGTTGGCTCGGGCGCACCCGCGCGGCCGATGCAGATCACGCGCGCGCCCATTTGCGCGAGCAGCATGCCGCAGAACGGCGCGGGGCCGAGCCCCGCGAACTCCACGACGGTAACGCCTTCCAAAGGCTTGATCATGTGTGCCAGTTTCCCGGTGTGTCGCTTGGCGCGCCGTTACAGCGTGCGCGCGATGATTTCCTTCATGATCTCGTCGGTGCCGCCGTAGATGCGCATGACGCGCGCGTCCACCCACGCGGTGCCCACCACATACTCGGACATGTAGCCATAACCGCCGTGCAACTGCAGGAATTCGTCGAGCAACTGGTTCTGCAGTTCCGTGGCGTTGAGCTTCGCCATCGCGGCGTCCACCGGCGAAAGCTCGCGCCGCAGATGTCGCGCAATGCAATCGTCGACATAGATGCGCACCATTTCCGCCTTCGCGCGCGCATGCGCGAGCTTGAAGCGCGCGTTCTGGAAGTCGAAGATCGCCTGGCCGAACACCTTGCGATCGCGCGTATAGCGAATCGTGCGCTCGAGCATGCCTTCGATCGATGCGGCCGCGCGCACCGCAATCACGAGCCGCTCCTGCGCCAGTTCGCGCATGAGGTACGAGAAGCCCTGGTTTTCCTCACCAAGCCGCTGCGTAATGGGAACGCGCACGTCCTCGAAGAAGAGTTCGGACGTGTCTTGCGCGCGCAGGCCGATCTTGTCGAGCTTGCGGCCCTTGCTGAAGCCGGGCGTGCCTTCCTCGACCACGATCAGCGAAACGCCCTTGCCGCCGAGTTCCGGCGCGGTTTTGCAGACCACAACCACGAGGCTGGCGTTCTGGCCATTCGTGATAAAGGTTTTCTGACCATTGATGACGTAGTGATCCCCGTCTTTGCGCGCAGTGGTGCGCACCGACTTGAGATCGCTGCCCGTGCCGGGTTCGGTCATGGCGATGGCGCCGATATGCTCGCCGCGCGCGAGCTTCGGCAGCCATTCGCGCTTTTGCGCCTCACTGCCGTACGCGAAGATATAAGGCGCGACGATATCCGAATGCAGTGGAAAGCCAATGCCGCTCGCGTTCACGCGCGCGAGTTCCTCGATCATGATGGCCGCGTGGCCGAAGTCGCCGCCGCCGCCGCCGTATTCTTCAGGAATCGTGCAGCAAAGCAGACCTTCCTCGCCCGCACGCCGCCATACCGACTTCGGCACGATGCCTTCTTGTTCCCATTGATGATGAAACGGCACGATTTCGCGCTCGATAAAGCGCCGGGCCTGTTCGCGGAAAATTTCGTGATCGTCGCGGAATACGCTGCGCATACTTTGTGTCTCCAGTATCTTTAGTAACTTCGTTATCCGTATCAAACTGCCGGCTGGCGGTAGCGCTCCTTGAGAATGCGCCGTAGCAGCTTGCCGTTGTCGTGGCGCGGCAGCGCCTCCTCGAATTCGACCGAGCGCGGCACCTTGATATGCGAAAGCCGTGCCCGGCAAAACGCAATCAACTCCTCGGCGAGCTGCGGGCTGGCGGCGTCGCGCTCGCGCGGTTGCACGACCGCCTTCACGGCCTCGCCGAACTCGGGGTGCGGCACGCCGATCACAGCAGCGTCGGCCACGGCGGGATGCTCGGCGAGCACGTTCTCGATCTCCTGCGGGTACACGTTCACACCGCCGCTGATGATGAGGTCCACGCGCCGGTCGCTCAGGTACAAATAGCCTTCTGCATCGACATGGCCGATGTCGCCGTAAGTGGCCCAGCCATGGCGGTTGTAGACGCTGCGCGTCTTCACCGGATCGTTGTGGTACTCGAAAGCGGGGCCGCCTTCGAAGAACACGCGACCGATCTCGCCCACGGGCAGTTCGTGGTCCTCATCATCGACGATATGGATCTGTCCGTACTTCGAGCGTCCCACCGAGCCACGATGCGCGAGCCATTCGTCCGAGGCGATCGCCGTGAGGCCCACGCTTTCGGAGCCGGCATAGTACTCGTAGATCACCGGGCCGAACCACGCGATCATCTGCTCCTTGATGTGCGGCGGGCACGGCGCGGCTGCGTGAATCGCCACGCGCAGGCTGCTCACGTCGTATTGCGCGCGCGTGGTCTCGGGCAGGTTCAGCAGGCGGATGAACATCGTTGGCACCCACTGGCTGTGCGTGACGCGGTAGCGCGCGATGGCGTCGAGCGCCGCCTCGGCGTCGAACTTCTGCAGCACGATGGCGCGGCCCCCGGTGTGCAGCATGCGCATGAGGTAACGCAGCGGCGCGGCATGGTAGAGCGGCGCGGTGCTCAGGTAGACCGAGTCGGCGCTAAAGCCGAAGGTTTGACGCCACGCTGCGGTTTCGGTGTCGTCGGCATCGCGCTGCTCGAACGGCACGAGCGGCTTGCGGATGCCCTTGGGCAGGCCGGTCGTGCCCGACGAATAGAGAAAGTCGCGGCCGCGCGGCAACGGCGGCAATGGCGCGCTCGCATCGACACCGGCCAGCGCCGCTTCGAGCGAGGCGAAGCCAGGCTGCGCCTCGGAAGCACCGGCAACGAAGCAGGCGACGCCCGGCGCCGCGCCCTCGGCCACGAGCGTCGCCGCGAGTTCATGCATGGCCTGCGAGGCGATCAACACGCGCGCGCCGCAGTCCTTGAGGACGTGCGCGGCCTCGCGTGTTTTCAACTGGATGCTGATCGGGGTGTAGTAGAGGCCGGCGCGCTCAGCCCCGATGGCGATGACGGCGAGCGCCGGATGATTCTCGAACAGCAGCGCAATGCCGTCGCCGGGTTGCAGGCCGAGGCCGAGGAGCCAGTGCGCGATACGCTCCGCGCGTTCGTCCAGCTCCTGGTAGGTGATGCTCTGCTTGAGTGCGGGGAAGCACAGGGCTTCCCGCGTGGGTGCTGCTACAGCTAGTTCGCGGACACGCTCCACGGTCTCGTCTCCATGTCATGCGCGGCCCCAGTCATGCTGCCGAGCGCTGCCTCCACGCGCCTGACGAGCGACATCAGCCGCGGGGCGATGTCGTCGGTCAACTGGTTGCCGCTGATGTTGAAAACTGCAATCGAACAGCCAAAAACCCAATACTCGTCGTCGATCGGGGCGGACAGCGCAATCGCCACCGAATGGATCTCGCGCTGCATGTCGCCGTGCGAGATCGTGCAACCGTGCGCGCGCAACTCCTGCTGCGCCTGCGCGAGGCGCTGCGAGAGCAACTCGCCCTTCGCGGGATCGCGCGCGAGCGTTTCCTGCAGGTACTGCTCGCGCTCAGCGCCTGGCACGGTCCACAGATACGCGCGGCCCGACGCCGTGCGCGAAAGCGAGAGCCGCGTGCCCGTTTCCGAGCGGTACACCGCGCTGCCTTCGCCCTGAATCACTTCGGCGTACGCCATGTTCAGGCGGTAGCCCACCGCGAGCGTGACCTGGCCGTGGCAGTAGTCGGCCAGCTCCTGCATCATCGGCCGCGCGATCTGCCGGATCGTCATGCGGCCAAGCGCCGGGGCGGCGAGACTCAGCATCTCCGTGCCAAGCACATACTTCGAAATGCGCTCCGAATAGCGCAGCAGACCGAACTCCGCGAGCGTGTTGATGAGCCGCAGCGCCGTGGGCTTGGGCAACCCCGTGCGCTCGACCAGATCGCGCGCCGAAAGCTCCGCGTCGCCCATCGAGAAGCACTGGAGGATCCGGATGCCGCGCGCGAGCGCGCTCACGAGCTGCGAGTCGGGTTGTGACTCGGCGGCGTCGTCGGTGCGGGAGTTGGCCTGGTCGTTCATTTCGGGTCCTTCGTCGGGGTAAGGGTGCGGCGTGCCGATGTGGCCCGCGGCAAACCCCGGATTCTAGCTTTCCGATACTCGCCGGAACAATTTTTTAAGACGCCAGGCTCATTTTTTCGCCCTCGCGATGCGGCGCAGCGCTCCGCTGCGCGCCGATGTCTCCTTTTTCGGTCTTGTGGTGTCAAGTCGTGCAAACAGTGTTGCGGATCGTGAACGAGAAATCAATAAAAATGATCCTAGAGAACCGAAATATGTTTACCACTATTGAAATTGTGATTCGATGAGGTGTATTTTGAGTCAAGCGATTCATTTTCCATGACACTTCCAACCGTTGAGAGAACCATGACCCATAGCGCGGTAATCGTCGACGCAGTGCGCAGCCCGATGGGCCGGACCAAGGCAGGCGGCGCGTTCGTCGACCTGCATCCTGTGGATCTGCTTTCGCAGGTCCTCAAGCAACTGATCGAGCGCAACGACCTCGACCCCGGCAGCGTGGACGACGTGATGATCGGCTGCGTGAGTCAGGTGGGCGAGCAGGCCTCGACGCCCGGCCGCCTCGCGTGGCTCGCGGCGGGCTTTCCGCAGCACGTGCCTTCCACCACCATCGAGCGCAAGTGCGGTTCGAGCCAGCAAGCCATCCATTTCGCGGCGCAGGCGATCATGGCGGGCGTGAACGAGATCGTGGTGGCCGGTGGCGTGGAGTCGATGAGCCGTGTGCCGATGGGGTCGTCGCGCATCGGCCGCGATCCGTATGGCGCGCTGTACCACGTGCGTTATCCCGAAGGCATGGTCGGCCAGGGCGTGAGCGCCGATCTCGTGGCGCAGAAGTGGGCGCTCACGCGCGAGGCGCTCGACGCCTACTCGGCGCAATCGCACAGCCGTGCCGACGCCGCGCGCGCGGCGGGCCAGTTCGCGCGCGAGATCGTGCCTATCGAGGTTCCGGGACCCGAGGGCGTGCGCCGTGTCGACCTCGACGAAACGATTCGCGCCGGGACCACGGTCGAGCGGCTCGCGGGCCTCGCGCCGTCGTTCGAAAGCGCGGAGCTGGAAGCGCGCTTTCCGGGCATCCGCTGGAACGTGACGGCGGGCAATGCCTCGCAAATCTCGGACGGCGCCTCGGCGCTGCTCATCATGAGCGAGCAGAAGGCGGCGCAGCTGGGGTTGAAGCCGCGCGCACGCATTGTGGCGTTCGACGTTTGCGGCGACGATCCGCTCATGATGCTGACGGCGCCGATTCCCGCCACGCAGCGTTTGCTGAAGAAACGCGGTCTCACCATCGGCGATATTTCGCACTTCGAAGTGAACGAGGCATTCGCCGCTGTGCCGCTCGCCTGGCAGAAGTCGCTGGGCGCGGACGCGGCGCGCCTGAACCCGGCGGGCGGCGCGATTGCGCTCGGGCATCCGCTCGGCGCCTCGGGTGCGCGCCTCATGACGACGATGCTCAACGCGCTCGAAGTGAGCGGCGGCCGCTACGGCTTGCAAACGATGTGCGAGGCGGGCGGGATGGCCAACGCGACGCTCATTGAACGCCTCTAAATAAAGCAACCACGAACGACGAAGGAGAAACGACACATGGACGAGCAGAACAAATTCGCCGGCACGGTGGCGGTGGTGACGGGCGGTGCATCGGGTCTGGGTCTCGCGAGCGCGCAGCGCCTGCTGGCTAAAGGCGCACAGGTCGTGATCGCCGACCTCGCCAGCTCGCGCGGCGCGGCGGTGGCCGACGAACTCGGCGCGAACGCGAGCTTCGTGGCCGCCGACGTGACGAGCGCCGACGACATGGCCGCCGTGTTCGAAGCGGCGACCAAGCGCGGCACGCTGCGCTCGCTCGTGCATTGCGCGGGCCGCGGCGGTGCGGTGCGGGTAATCGAAAAGGACGGCTCGCCGGGCTCGCTCGAAGCCTATGAAAACGTGGTGCGCGTGAATCTGTTCGGCACCTTCAACGCACTGCGTCTCGCGGCGGCGGCCATGGCGCGCAACGAGCCCGACGCGGGCGGCGAGCGCGGCGCGTGCGTGCTCACGGCGTCGGTAGCGGCATACGAAGGGCAGATCGGGCAGGTGCCGTATGCGTCGTCGAAGGCGGGCGTGGTGGGGATGACGCTCGTGGCCGCGCGCGACCTGGCGAGCAAGGGCATCCGCGTATGCACGATCGCCCCGGGGCTGTTCGACACGCCGCTGCTTGCGCGGCTGCCTGAGGAGATTCGCGAATCGCTTGGCCGCATGGTGCCGTTTCCGCCGCGCCTGGGTGTTGCCGACGAATTCGCCGCGCTCGCGCTGCATATACTCGAGAATCCGATGCTCAACGGCGAGACCATTCGCCTTGACGGCGCGATTCGCATGCAGCCGCGCTGAGTGAGGCCGACCATGAGCGACGAATTGCTGATCGAGTATCGCGACGGAATCCAGATCCTCACGATCAACCGTCCCGAGGCGCGCAACGCCTGCACGAAAGCGGTGGCCGAAGCGATAGCCGCCGCGCTGGACGAACTGGAACGGCGCGACGACCTGCGGCTCGCCATCATCACCGGTGCGGGCGGCACCTTTTGTGCGGGCATGGACCTGAAGGGCTTTCTGAAGGGCGAACGGCCGAGCCTGCCGGGCCGCGGCTTCGCGGGCCTCACGCAAGCGCCGCCGCGCAAGCCGCTCATCGCGGCGGTGGAAGGCTATGCACTCGCGGGCGGCTTCGAAGTCGTGCTCGCGAGCGACCTCGTCGTGGCGGCGAACAACGCGCAGTTCGGGCTGCCTGAAGTCAAACGCGGGCTGTGTGCGGCGGCGGGTGGATTGTTGCGTCTGCAACAGCAGTTGCCGGAGCGCATCGCGATGGAGCTAGTGCTAACGGGCGACATGTTCGGCGCGCAACGCGCGTTCGAGTTCGGCCTCGTCAACCGCCTCACCGCGCCGGGCGAAGCGCTGGCGGGCGCGATCGAACTCGCGCAGAAGATTGTGGCGAACGGCCCGCTTGCGGTGGCCGCGAGCAAGCGCGTGATGCGCGAGTCGCGAGACTGGTCCAGCGCGGAGATGTTCGAGCGTCAGCGCGAAATCACCGACCCGGTGTTCGCTTCCGCCGACGCGCGCGAGGGCGCTTCGGCGTTCGCGGAAAAGCGCAAGGCGGTTTGGCAGGGGAAGTAGGACCGCCCCTTCCTCAGGCGTGTTTGAGCGTTCTTCGCAGCGCTGCGAAGAACAGTTCCGACTGCAATCGCTCACCCTGAATCTGGTCCGCCACGCGCTGCGCCACATCGGCCGCTACGGGTCGCAACGCGCGCCCGGTCGAGCCCGCGAGCACCTGCGCGGCGCATGCGCGCTCGAGGTAATAGAGGTCGTCGAACGCGTAGTCGATACGCTCGCCGCACACCACCACGCCGTGGTTGCCGAGGAAGCCGATGTCCTTGCCGTCGAGCGCATGCGCAATGCGCTCGCCTTCCTCGGGACCGAGCGCGAGGCCGTTGTATTCGCGGTCGAGCGCGATGCGGCCGTGGTAGCGCATGGCGTTCTGCGACAAGGTGGTATCGAGCCCGCAGTCCTGTGTGAGCGTGAGGGCGGTGGCGTACGGCATGTGGGTATGCAGCACACAAGCCTTCTTTGCGATGGCGTGGATGGCGGCGTGAATGAACATCGCCGTGGGCTCCACGGCATGGCGGCCCGCCATCACGCGCCCTTGTGCGTCGACAATGACGATGTCGTCGGCCATGACCTCGCTCCACATCAGGCCGCGCGGGTTCAGCAGGAAGAGGCCGTCTTCGCCGGGAAGCGCGACGCTGAAGTGATTGCAGACGCCTTCACCGAGCCCGTAATGCGCGGCGGCACGCAGCGCGAGCGCGAGGTCGGCCCGCAGCGTGGCGACTTCCGGGTGGTGGAACAACGCGTCACCTTCAATGGCTCCAGCATGATGCGCCGTGTTGCTCATGTGTCGTGGCTCCTGTTTTCCAAAGGGCTGTGTTGCGTCGAAATGCGCGTTTCTCATTCGCCGTTCAGCGCGAGCGGCACTTCGAGCCCCACCTTCACGCGGCTCATGCTCACCAGCGTCTTGAACCGCTTCACGTTGTTGTTCGAGAAGAATAGCTCGCGCGTGAGTTCCGTGTACTGGTCCATGTTGCGCACCGCGAAAATGAGCACGAAATCCCACTCGCCCGCGACGTAGTAGCACTGCTGAATCTGCGGGCATTGCGCAAACGTGCGCTTCATGGCGTCGAGCAGGTCGATCTGTTCGCTTTCCACCTCGACGGTCGCGACGATCGTAATGGGATGATCGACCTTCTCGGGCGAAACGATCGCCGCGTAATGGTCGATCACGCCATCGTCGACGAGACGGCGCAAACGCCGGTTCACCGCCGCCGTGGAGAGATTCACGCGCGCGCCGAGTTCGTTCTGAGGAATCTGGGCGTCGCGCTGGACTTCCATCAGGAGCTTGCGGTCGAAGGAGTCGAGATGTGTCGCCATTTGCGCGGGGGCCTGAAAGTCGATATTTTTTTGCGTGATTCGACCGCATTATGAGACTTTTTCGCGGGGGCTGCGCAATATCATTTCGACATCGCAAGTTCACCGGAGCCAACCCATGCTGATCGCCAACCCCCGCGCCACGCGCAACGCCTACCCGGAAACGCTCAGGGAGATCTTGAACGTGAAGTCGGGCGACGAGAGCCGGGCCTGGCTTGCCGGGTGGGCGTTGATCAGCCCGGAGCCGACGCCGCTTTGGGATCTGGGCGGGGCGGCGGCGCGCCTGGGCGTTGCCCGCATTGGCCTCAAGGACGAATCGTTTCGTTCTCCTCTTGGCAGCTTCAAGGCGCTGGGCGCACCGATTGCGCTGATGCGTCTCATCATGCGCTTGTGGCCCCTGCAGGACGTCGATCCTCGCATGCTGATCGAGGGCCGCTACCGCGAGATGGTCACGAACCTCACGGTCATCAGCGCAACCGATGGCAACCACGGCAAGGCGCTTGCCGCAGCCGCGCGCTCGATCGGCTGCCACTGTGTAATCGTGCTTCATGCGAACGTCAGCGCGGAGCGAGAAGCGGCGATTGCCGCGTATGGCGCGCGGATCGTTCGAATCGCGGGCAACTACGACGAATCGGTGGAGCACGCGGCCCAACTCGCGAAGGCGAGCGGCTGGCACGTCGTTTCCGACACCTCTTATGAAGGATACGAGGCGATCCCGCGCGACGTCATGCAAGGCTACGGCACCATCGCGGCGGAAGTGATCGAGCAGTCTGGCGGTGCCGCATGGACGCATGTGTTTCTGCAAGGCGGCGTGGGCGGTCTGGCGGCCGGTGTGGCGAGCTATCTGTGGGAGCACCGTGGCGCCGCGCGTCCGCGCTTCATCGTGGTTGAACCGCGCCAGGCAGACTGCCTGTATCAAAGCGCTGTTGCGGGCCGCGCGGCGATTGCCACCGGATCGGTCGATTCGGTGATGGCGGGCCTGGCGTGCGGGGAGACGTCGCCGCTCGCATGGACGATACTCGAACCGTGCGTCGACAACTTCATGTTGATCGACGACGCGGACGCCATAGAAGCGATGCGCAGCCTCGCCAACGGCGCGGCTGGCGACGTACCGGTCGTATCGGGCGAGTCAGGCGCGGCGGGTTTCGCGGGCCTCGCGAAACTCATGCACGATCCCGATCTCGCGCGTGCAGCAGGGCTCGATGCGGGCTCACGCGTGCTACTGATCAGCACCGAGGGTGCCACGGCGCCAGGCCTGTACGCGGAGCTTGTCGGCGCGTCTGCGCAAACCGTGGCGGCGCGTCGCGACGCGTGGCTGACCCAGCTCACGCAGTAACCGGAAAGAGGACATCGACATGGAAAGCACGCTGCAAGGCCAACTCAAAAGCTGGCGACAGCATTTGCACCAGCGTCCCGAAACCGGCTTCGAGGAGATCCATACCGCCGACTACGTGGCGAAGATCCTCGAGACACTGGGGCTCGACGTGCATCGCGGCATTGGCGGCACGGGGCTCGTGGCGAACCTCACGGTGGGCGACGGCAAGCGCGCGATCGGCGTACGCGCCGACATGGACGCGCTCAATATCGCGGAGCATGCGCCGGGCCGCGCGCATGCCTCGTTGAACGCCGGAAAAATGCACGCGTGCGGGCATGACGGCCATATGTCGATGGTGCTCGGTGCGGCGCGGCTGCTCGCCGAGCGGCGCGATTTCAACGGCACGGTGCGCTTCATCTTCCAGCCGGCCGAGGAGCACGGCCGCGGCGCCAAGGCGATGATGGCCGACGGCCTGTTCGAACGCTTTCCCGTCGACGCGATCTTCGGCGCGCACAACATGCCGGGCATGCCCGCCGGCACGTTCGCCACGCGCGCGGGGGGCATCATGGCGAGCGAGGATAATTTTGTTATCCATATCAAAGGCCGTGGTACGCACGCGGCGCGCCCGCATATGGGTGTCGATCCGATCGTCATCGCGTCGCAAATCGTCCTGGCACTGCAAACCATCGTGTCGCGCAATCTCGACCCGAGCCTGCAAGCCGTGATCTCCTGCACGGAATTCATCACCGACGGCATTCGCAACGTCATCCCGTCGAACGTGATCATCAAGGGCGATACGCGCAGCTATTCGAAGGCCGTGCAATCGCTGCTCGAAACCCGCATGCGAGAGGTCAGCATAGGCATTTGCCAGGCCCACGGCGCCGAGTGCAGCTTCGAGTACACGCACGAGTTCGCGCCAACGGTCAATTCGGAGCAGTTCGTCGAGCTGGCGGCGAACGCCGCGCGCAACGTAGCGGGAGAAGCCGCCGCGAACGCGAACGTGCAGCCGATGATGATTTCCGAGGATTTCGGCGCGTTCCTGCAGGTCGTGCCGGGCAATTTCATTTTCATCGGTAACGGCGACGTGCCGGAGCGCGGCGGTATTCCGCTGCACAACGCCAGCTACGACTTCAACGACGATATCCTGATGACCGGCGCGCGCTATTTTGCGGAAATCGCGCGCCTCGCGTTGCCGGTCGGAATCAACGATTACGTCGCGACCGCCGCCGCTTCGTCGAGCGCATCGTAAATGCCGATGACGCCCGCCGCAACGTTGCTCCAATGATCGATGGCGTGCGTTCCGACGACATCGTCCCAGAACGACTCCGATCCATATTGCAGACGTTGCGCGTGCAAGCGCCGCGTGTAGAGTTGCAGGTCGTACTCCTCGGTGATACCCATCGCGCCCACCAGCGCGTGCGCGCCGTTCGCCACCAGCGGTGCGGCGCGGCTCGCGCGCGCCTTCGCAATGGCCGCCGCGATGCGCTGCTCCGAAGTGTGGTGGCCCGCACAGCCCAACTGGGCCGCGACGCGCGTGGCGGCCACGTGCTCGGCCATGACGCTCAACTGCTGCTGCACGGCCTGGAACTTGCCGAGCGAGCGGCCGAACTGCTGGCGCTCGTTCACGTAGCCTAGCGTCATGTCGAATACGCGCTGCATGCCGCCCGCCATCGTCGCGGCCGTGGCGAGCGCGCCCAGCTCGCCCACGCCACGCACGCTTGCGGGCAGCGCGCGCGCCGCGTGCGCCGGGTAGGTGAGTGTGGCGTCGAGGCTGTCGCCGTGCGCGCGCAATTCGGCATTGTCGAGCGGGACGAGGCTCGCGCCATCCGCGGTTTCGACGATGAGCGTGTCGGCCACGAGGCCGTAGGGCACGAACGCCGTGCCTTGCCGCGAGGCATTGCCAAGCGCGATGGCGATGGGACCGCGCGGCGCTTCGACGCCCGCGCGGGCAAGCAGGTCACGCGCAATCATCGTGTGCGCGGCCGGCAGCGGCAGCGCGTGCGCGCCGAATTCGAACAGCGCGCCCGCCGTGGCGGCGAGGCGCATGCCCGAACCGCCTTTCTCCTCGGGCACGAGTGCGTCGAGAAAGCCGAGCGCGTCGAGCTGGTCCCACAGGGCGCGTCCCGCGTTGCGCTCGCGAGCCGCTTCCACGGTGCGTACGAATTGCGGCGTGCAATGGCGTGCGAGCACGTTGTGCGCCGATTCGGTCAGCATGTCATCCACGGTGTTCTTCTCCATGTTCGTCGTTCGTTTAGCGCAGCCCGAGGCCGCGCGCGATCATGCCGCGCAGGATCTCGCGCGTGCCGCCGCGCAGCGAGTACGACGGCGCGATCTTCGTCACGTAGTCCAGCGTATCGGCAAGCTCGCGGGGCACGGCTTGCTGCGGTTGCGCGCCGAGCGCGTCGCCGATCAGCGTGGGCACGCTCTGCTCGAAGCTGGTGCCAAGGTCCTTCACGAGGGCGGCCTGGGTGGCGGGGCTTGCGCCGTCGGCAAGCGCGCCCGTGACGGCGACGGACATCGCTCGCAACGTGGCCAGTTCGGTCACGAACGCGCCGAGCGTGCGGCGCTCGCTTTCGCCAACCGGCGTGCGGGTTGCGCGCGCGGCTTCGCGCAGCGTATGCGCCCATTCTTCCAGCAGCACGATGCTCGAATAGATGCGCTCGGGACCGCTGCGCTCGAACGCCAGTTCGGCGGTGACCTGTTCCCAGCCCGCGCCTTCGGTGCCGATCAGCGCGCTCTCGGGCAATTCGACATCGTCGAACGTGACTTCGGAGAAATGCGCGTCGCCGGCGAGGTCGCGGATCGGCGCGACATGCACGCCTGGCAGCGATAAATCGACGATCAGTTGCGAAAGCCCGCGATGGCGGTCTTCGGGTACGCCCGAGGTGCGCACGAGGGCAATCATGAAATGCGAATGCGGCGCGTTCGTCGTCCAGACCTTGCGGCCCGAGAGGCGCCAGCCGGTGGCCGTGCGCTCGGCGCGCGTGCGCACGCTCGCGAGATCGGAGCCCGCGTTCGGCTCACTCATGCCGATGCAGAAAAACGCTTCGGCCTTGCAGATGCGCGGCAAGTAGAACGCTTTCTGCGCTTCGGTGCCGTAGCGCGCGATGAGCGGGCCGCTTTGGCGGTCGGCAATCCAGTGAGCCGAAACCGGCGCGCCGGCCGCGAGCAGTTCTTCCACGAGCACGAAGCGCGCGAACGGACTGCGGCCGCCTCCGCCATATTCGCGCGGCAGCGTGAGGCCCAGCCAGCCTTGCGCTGCGAGCTCGCGGCTGAAGTTGGCGTCGAAACCTAGCCACGAACGCGCGCGTACGGCGGGCGGCACGCCTTTGAGCGCTTGCGCGAGAAATGCGCGCACAGGCGCGCGCAAGGCTTCGTCTTCGGGGGGAATCGTTCTGAGTGCGAATGGGTCGTTCATAACGTGCTGCGCGTTACAGCGCAGTTCCTGGCAGTGCGAAGTCGTCGGGCGCTTGCGCGCTCATTCGGGGCGGCCGGCGAGCATGCGCTTGACGGTGTACGAGAGCACGAGTTCGTCGCGCTGATTGAGTACTTCCACGCGGCTCGTGACCACGGCGCGATTGTGCTTCGAGGTGGGCTTCACTTCCTCGACTTCCACCACGCCGCAGATCGTGTCGTTGACGAGGACCGGCGCGTGCGCCTTCATCGAAAACTCGAGCATGGCGAGGCCGGTGCCCTGCACCATGGTCTGAAACAGCAAGCCTTCGATCAGGCCGCTCGTGAGTGCGCCCGGCACGGGGCGGCCGCTCATGGCGCCGTGTTCGAAATGCGCGTCGATGAAGATCGCCTCCAGCATGCCGGTAGCCGAAATGAAATTGACCAGATCGGTTTCCGTCACCGTGCGCCGGAAGGTGCGAAAGCGCTGACCCGCTTGCAGCTCCTGCCAGTAGAAGCCGCGTCCGAGCAGTTGGGCGTCCTCGTGTGTCGTCATGCCTGTCTTCCTCCAGTGTTGGATGGCGCGTTGCGCCGGTATCGTGTTCCGATTCTAGAATCGTGTTTCGATATCGGCAACACTGTTCGAATATCGGAACAGCATGGTCGAGTTGTGAAGGTGCAATAAGCTATTGTTTACAAGGAGAAATAGACTATAAATTGGGCGTTTCGCGGGTATACGCCAGGCGTAGCGTTCGTTCGACATTCGGAATCCAGTGCTACATTCGGAACCCGTGACCGGTTCCGCCGGCCGAGCAGCCAGAACGATTCGAATAAACCTGAAAACAGGAATCAAGGAGACAAGCTGGATGAACGCCAACCCCGAAATCGCGCAGGCAGGCGCGGCAGCCGAAGCGGTGCCGCGACGCACGGCCAGCGTCATATTCGCCGGCAGTGTCGGCAACGTGGTGGAGTGGTTCGACTGGTCGGTGTACACGACCTTCGCGATCTACTTCAGCAAACAGTTTTTCCCCGCCGAGAACGACACGGCCTCGCTGCTCGCGACCTTCGCCGTATTCGCCGTGGGCTTCTTCATGCGGCCGCTGGGCGGCTGGGTGATCGGCGGCTTTTCAGACCGCTTCGGGCGGCGCGCCGCACTCACGCTCACCATCATGATGATGGCGGGCTCCTCGTTGCTGATCTCCGTGCTGCCCACCTATGCGAGCATCGGCGTGCTCGCGCCGGTGCTCATGACGGTGCTGCGCATGGTGCAGGGCCTCTCGGTCGGCGGCGAGTACGGCGCGGCCACCACGTTCCTCGCGGAATCCGCGCCCGCGAAGCATCGCGGGCTGTATGGCAGCTTCCTGTTCTTCAGCATCGCGGCGGGCCTGCTGCTCGCTTCCGCGCTTGCCAGTGTGATGACGAACGTCATGCCGAAGGAAGCGCTCGTCGCTTGGGGCTGGCGTATTCCGTTCTTCATCGGCGGCTGCGGCTCGCTCGCGGGCTTCTGGATGCGCCGCAACGTGGGCGAAACGCACGCGTTCGAGCAGCTGCGCCGTTCGGGCCGCATCGAGCGCCGCTCGCTGTGGTGGACATGGACGCAACATCGCACGGCTGTCCTGCGCCTCGTGGGCATTAGCGTGCTGGGTGCGTTCAGCTTCTACCTCTTCATCAGCTTCATGCCGATCTACGCGATCCGCCACGCGGGCGCAACGCCGGCCGACGCGTTTCTGGCGAGCACGCTCAGCATTGCCGTCTTCATGATCGCGCAGCCGTTTTTCGGTGCGTTGTCGGACCGTTTCGGGCGGCGTCCGCAATTGATGGTGTTCGCGCTGGCCTATCTCGTGTTCCTGTATCCGGTCGTGCGTGCGATCGGACCGAGCATCACGTCGATGCTGCTCGTCGAATGCTTCGGGCTGCTCACTTACGGACTCTATTCGGCCATCGCGCCCGCGATCATGGCTGAGCTGTTCTCGACCGCGGTGCGTGGCATCGGCATTGGCGCCGCGTACAACCTCGTGGTCGCCTTGCTCGGCGGCACGACGCCGTATCTCATGACCTGGCTGCAATCGCAGCAGCGCGAAGGCTGGTTTCTCGCCTACGTGTGCGCAGGCGCGGCCGTGAGTCTTGTTGCTTACTGGCGCATGCCCGAAACGGCGGGCAAGCCGCTCGAATGAAATTGCGCGCGCGCCGCGCGCATGAACGTGCAGTTCCGCACTCCAGGCAGAGGTCATTTCACATGCAGCAGATGAAAGCAGCATCGCCATCGCAGTCGACGAAAACGCAGGCACAGCAACAAGCGCAGCAAAAGCGCGGCCGCCCGCTGGAAGGCATACGGGTGCTCGATCTTTCCCGCGTGCTGGCAGGGCCGTGGTGTACGCAGAATCTCGCCGATCTCGGCGCGCAGGTGATCAAGATCGAACGGCCCGGCCCGGGTGACGAAACGCGTGCGTGGGGACCGCCCTATCTGCGTGACGAAGCGGGACGCGACACGGTGGAGAGCGCGTATTACCAGTGTGCGAACCGCGGCAAGCTTTCGATGGCGGTGGACATCGCCGCGCCCGAAGGTGCCGCGCTGATTCGCGAACTGGCGCGTCAGTGCGACGTGCTGGTGGAGAACTTCAAGGTGGGCGGCCTGAAGAAGTACGGGCTCGACTATGAGAGCCTCGCGGCGCTCAATCCCGCGCTCATCTACTGCTCGGTCACGGGGTTCGGTCAGAGCGGGCCGCTCGCACACCGCGCGGGGTACGACTTCCTCATTCAAGGCATGGGCGGCCTCATGAGCGTGACGGGCGAGCCCGACGAAACGCCCGGCGGCGGTCCGCAGAAGGTCGGCGTGGCGGTCACGGATCTCATGGCCGGCATGTATGCGACGACAGGCGTGCTCGCCGCCGTAATCGAGCGGCAGCGCAGCGGCCTCGGACAGCACATCGACATTGCGCTGCTCGACTGCCAGCTGGCGATGCTCGCGAACCAGTCGATGAACTACCTTTGCTCGGGCGAGGTGCCGCGGCGCCTGGGCAACGCGCATCCCAACGTCGTGCCGTACCAGACCTTCGCGGCGAGCGACGGTCATCTGATTCTCGCGTGCGGCAACGACAGCCAGTTCCGCTCGCTGTGCGGCGCGATGGATCTGAACGAACTTGCGGCGGACCCGCGCTTCGCGACCAACAGCGCGCGCAGCGTGAATCGCGCGCTGTTGCTGCCGGTGCTCGAAAAGGCGTTTCGCACGCGTACGCGCGATGCGTGGATCGCCGCGCTCGAAGCGTGCGGTGTGCCGTGCGGGCCGATCAACGACGTGGCGCAGGCGTTCGGCTCCGAGCATGCGCGTGCGCGTGAATCCGTGCGCCGCATTGCGCATCCGCTGGCGGGCACGTCGCCGAGCGTGGCGAGTCCGCTGCGCCTGTCGGCCACGCCCGTGCAATACGACGTGCCGCCGCCCTTGCTCGGCGAGCACACGCACTCGCTGCTCGGCGATCTACTCGGGCTCGATGCGGCGCACATCGACACGTTGTGCGCGAGCGGGGCGATCGCCACTGGCGCGCGAGTGCACACGCGCGGCGAGCATGAGGAAGCCGTTTGAGCAGGCAACGGCGATACCGTCATGGACGGTTCGCCTCTCTTTTGAGGGCAGGGCGGCATGTATAATTTTTCGCACCGTTCAACCGTCAATCGATCCATGGCGCACCACCCCGAAGACCGCGAACCGGGCACCGAATCCACCGCGTCGCCCGGGCCGCGGGCCACTACGCGCATCGTGCAGGTGCTGCGCATTCTCGCCGACCATCCGCAGGGCGCCACGCTCACCGAACTGGCGGACTTGAGCGCCACGCCGAAAACGAGCCTGCTCGCGCTGCTGCGCGCGCTCACGCACGCGCACTATCTCACGCATAACGGCGGTAAATACGCGCTTGGCGTGGAAGCCTTCAAGCTCGGGGCGGCCATCGTCGCGCAGCGGCGCTTTCCCGAAATCGCTCGCCCGGTAATGGAGCGCCTCGCACTCGAGGCGGGCGAAACGATCCTGATCGGTCAGCTCGCGAGCGACCGGCCTTCCATGGTCTACGTGATGTCGGCGGAGAGCCGCAGCGCGATCCGCTTCATTGCGGGCATAGGCGAGCGGCGCGAGCTGTTTTCCTCCTCGGGCGGGCGCGTGTTGCTGGCCGCGATGAGCGAGGCGCAGCAGGCCGAGTATTTCCGCACCGCCGAGTTGCGTGCCCACACGCCGGTCACGCGCACGCAAAAGCGCGAGCTGAAGGCGCTTCTCAAGGAAGTGGCCGAGACCGGCGTGGCCGTCACGGTCGAGCAAAGCTCAGCCGATGTGGTGGGCTTTGCCGCGCCGATACGCGACGAATCGGGCACGGTGATCGCAGCGCTCGTGATGGGCACGCCGGTAAGCCGCGGCGTGCCGGGCATGGAGCGCTTCAAGGCGCTGATCGCGCGCGGCGCGGTGGAAGTGTCGGCGCTGCTTGGGTATGCGGGACCCAGTACTTTGGCGTTTTCAAAGCCGGCGGCATAACCCGGCTCGCCTGATCGCATGTTGGCTGCCCGATGATCGGGCAGCCATTTGTCTAATCAAATAATTGATTTGGATAACGAAGTTATTGCCGGCTTTTACCCGTTGATCTGTCACTTACAACGAGATAAACGCGTAAACCGCCTCAAGCTCGACGCGTTTGAGCCGTTAGTAGGGGAAAGCTCAGATGTCACGTGAAAAAGCAGCCGTGCCGATGGACGCGGGGTCGCCGCGCGCCGACATTAAGGTCCGGCTCGCCGGCTGCAAATTGTCTCCCTCATGCGCCGGAGACCCGCACCGAGACAAGCCGGATGACCGGTTCCCGAGCCGGTTCGCGACAGAACATTACGGAGTGCAAAGTGAAGTCAATGCAACAACATGGCGTGGATGAGCGTACCACCCTGACGAGCAATAACCGGCTCGAACTGCTCCTCTTTCGCCTGGGTTCGGCGCGCAAGGGCGCGGCGCGCGGCCTTTACGGCATCAACGTCTTCAAGATTCGCGAAATCGCGACCATGCCCGAACTCACGCCCATTGCGGGCTCGCCCGAGCATCTGGCCGGTGCGGTGGATATTCGCGGCCAGATCATCCCGGTGATCGATATCGGCTCGATGATCGGCTCTGTCTCGGAGAAGCCGCCCGGCATTCTGCTCGTGACCGAGTTTTCGCGCGGCACGCAGGCGTTCGCTGTGGAGGAAGTGGAGGACATCGTCCGGCTCGAATGGAGCGAGGTGCTGAGCGCCGAGTCGAGCGGCACGACGGGCTACGTGACGGGCGTGGCGCGCATCAATCCGGGCACCGAAAACGCGCGTCTGGCGCAGTTGCTCGACGTCGAGCAGATCATGCGCGACGCCTTCCCCGAGCAGCATACCGAAGTGGGCGCCGACGCCGTGGGCGAAGCGGTGCGCCTCGCGGGCGGCCGCATTCTCGCTGCCGACGACTCGGGCTTTGCCCGTGCGCTGATCGGCCAGGCGCTCACCGCGCTCGAAGTGCCGCACGTGATTGCTCACAACGGCCAGGCCGCATGGACGATCCTCCAGCAGATGGCCACCGACGCGCAGAACGAGGGCATTCCGGTTCGCGACAAGGTGTCGCTCGTCATCACCGACCTCGAAATGCCCGAGATGGACGGCTTTATGCTCACACGCAAGATCAAGGCGGACCAGCGATTGAAGCACCTTCCCGTGCTCATCCACTCGTCGCTTTCGGGCAGCGCGAATGAGGCGCACGCGCGCAACGCGGGCGCGAATGGCTACGTCTCCAAGTTCGCCCCGGCGGAGCTTTCGGCGGCGATCCGCAAGGCGCTGGCAGCCTGACCTGGACTACCCAAACGGGCGCGCGCCGGGCGCCGTCACTGCCCCGGCGGCGCCGTTCCGGGTGGCCGCGCCGGTTTGACGCGAAAGCGCTTCGGCCGCCGCAATTCCATGAACACCCCCCCTTAAACCCGGCTTTTCCATCGATTAACCGGGGGGTGGTTGGCTGACAATCTCTAGAAACGCGGGGTGGGCTCGCACTTTCTCGAGGCAGATATGTCAAGCAGCATTACGATCACGGACGAACTGGTTGCGGAAATCGCGGAACGGATGGCCGACGAGGGCCAGAAGGTTTCTCCCATGGCCATTTGGTCCGAAGTGCATACCGGCTCGGTGGTCGCAGTTGCTGCGTCGCTGCGCAAGTGGCGCGAAGAGCGGGCCCCGCGCGTGCAGCAGGTCGTGGAACGCCCGGCGTTGCCGGAAACTGTGACGGACACGATGCGCGACGCGCTCGACCGTCTGTGGACCTCGGCGCAGGACGAGGCTGAGCGCGCCGTGGCGCGCCGGCTGCAGTCGATGCGCGAGCGCGTCGAAGACGCCTGCAACGAACGCGACAATGCGCTCGAAGAGCTGCAGACCACCGTCCAGGAGCTCGACGCCCTGCAAGTCCAGCTGGACAAGATGACGCGTGCCTACGAGACGAAGACCGACGCCGGGTCGGGTCTGGAAGAAGACATCGCGAGCGCGGTGCAGCGTGCCGAGGCAGCGGAAAAGCGCGCCGAGGAACTGGCGGAGCGCGTCTCGACCCTCGAGGCGGAACTTGAGCGCGCGGTCGCCGAATTGGCAGCCGAGCGCGAGGCGCATGCGAGCCAGGCCGCCGAAGGCGCGGCAGGCGAAGCCGCAGCCGCGGAGGCGGCCGAGCAAGCCGAGCCTGCCGTCTCGACCGAACATGAAGAAGCGGAGCGCGCCGCGCTGGACGCGGCTCATGCAGAGGCCGTTGCGAAGCTCGAAGGCGAACTGGAGGCCATTCGCGCCGCGCTGCAGGCCGAGCAGGAAGCCCACGCGGCCCAGCGCGAACAGGTCGCCGGTGCGCAGGCCGAACGCGACGCCGCCGCAACCGAACTGCAGAACGCCCAGCAGCAGCTCGCCAGCCTGAGCGAAGAGCGCACGGCCGACGCTTCCGAAATTGAACGTCTGACGGCGAGCTTGACCGAAGCGCAGGAGCGCGCCGAAGCCGCACAGCAGCGCGCGACCGAACTGGCCGAACTGGGCGAATTCGCCAATGCCGCGGCGTCGAGCGAAGCGGCCGAGGGCGCAGCCGAGGCAGAGACGGCCGCCGCCGACCCGGAAGAAGTCGAGGCGCTGAAGGCCCAGCTTGCCCACGAGACGGCAACGCACGCCGCCGCGATTACCGATGCACGCGAGAACATCAAGCGCTGGTCCGAGTACGCAAACGGTCTGAAGCAGCAACTGGCCCAAGCCAACGAAAAGGCGATCGTGGGCCTTGCCCGCAGCGCAGGCGAAGCCTCGCTGAGCCGCCGCCTTGCCGCCGAGCTGGGCCAGGTCGCGCCGGAGCATGACCTGCTGCGCAAGGAGGCCCAGCAGCAGGTGGTCGTCGAAGCGGTCAGCGCTCATCTGGAGCAACAGGGCTATGCCTACGACGCCAAGACCGGCATGGTCTCGAAGCTGGCCACTGAAAACGCGCCGGCCTGAGCGCATCCATAGACCGTCCGTTTGACGGCGCACACCCTGTGTAGTGCGCCGAGCCGTTCCCCAAGACCGCTGCCTGAGTGCAGCGGTTTTTTTTCGCCCCTCCTCAATGGCTCCGCCGGCTGCGCGTGCCCACGCATCGGGACAAATGCCGACTTCCAGCCAGCCGAACGCCCGCTTTCCCGAAAACGAATTGTTGGCCCCGCCCGGCTGAACCACACTGGCACCTGTCCAGTAGTGGCGCGTACAGGCGAATCAGACGGCCGCCGCGCAGCAACACGCCAAAGTACACAAAAGCCCCGGAAGGCAAAGGAGGAGACATGACGCGACTCAAGACGCGCGCGCAGCACGCGGGCATCGGCAAATCCGCACGTGTGCGGCCCGCGCGGGCGCGCCTGCGCAACGCGCTGGCGGCGGCACTGGCCATCGCCCTCGCGCCGTCGCTTGCGCACGCAACGGAATGGCGCGTGGGCGTGGAGCTGCCGCTCACCGGCGCGCTCGCGCAGGCGGGCACAGAGATGTACCGCGGCATCCAGGTGGCGGCCGACATCTACAACCGGCGCCATCCGCAGGACAAGATCACGCTCGTCGCCGTGGACGACGAATCGAACCCGGCCAAGGCCGTTGCCGCCGTCGAACAGCTCGCCTCGCAGCATGTGGTCGCGATTGCGGGCGCGGCCAATTCGAACTGCGCCGGCCCGGCGTCCGAAGCCGCGAACAAGGCCGGGCTCGTCTACGTGACCTCGGGCGGCACCAGCGACGACATGGTCACGCGCGGCCTGAAGAACTTCTTTCGCGTGAGCAACACGCCCGGCTACACGAAGGGCATGGTGGGTCTCTTCAACTCGCTGGGCGTGAAGTCGGTCGCGATCCTCTACTCGACGAAGGACGCGACGAGCGACCTCGCCAAACAGCTCGACACGGCGCTCAAGGCCCAGGGCGTGAAGACGTTCCTGCATGCCTACGATCCCTCGATCAGCGACTTCAAGCCGCTCATCAACAAGGTCAAGCTGCAGGACAAGCCCGACGCCATGGCGATGCTCGGCTACGAAAACGATTACGTGGGCATACTGCGCGCCTCGCGCGTGCTCAAGCCCGACCTGAAGGCGATTGCGGCGCCATGGGCGTTCGCGAGCCCGAAGATGGCGCAGTCGTTCCCCGACCTCGTGCCCAACGTATACGGCGCGACCGTGCTGTCCTCGCCGGCTGACTACCGCTCGGCGGACCAGCGCGACTTCTCCGACACCTACCAGCGGCTCTTCAAGACCACCTCGAACTATCAGTCGCAGACGTCGTTCGTCTACGCGCAACTGCTCTTCGACGCGATCGCCTCCGCGCAGAAAGCCGGCACGCTCGACAAGGGCGGTCTCGCCGACACGCTGCGCGCCACGCAGCGCGACGACACGTTCCTCGGCAAGGTGGCGTTCGACGCGCGCGGCGACAACACGAACTACGTGGCGCACATGGGCCAGTTCGCGCACGACGGCAAGCTCGCGCTCGTATGGCCCGCCAACTACGCAACGGCGAAGGCGGTCTACCCGGGCGTGCCGTGGTAAGCAAAACATAGAACAACGAAACAGGGCGAGCGCCGCGTATGAACGGCGCCGCTACCTATCACCGAGACTAAGGTTTGGAGGTTCGATGGTCCGCTTCGCTACTCGCAGCAAGCCGCGCGCCCTCGTGCGCGCGCTCTTTCGCATCGGCGCGGGGGCGGCCAGCGCCTGCGCGCTGCTCGCCCACACGCCCGCCGCATTTGCCGACACGCTGCCCGTGGGCGTGGAGTTGCCGCTGACCGGGTCGATGGCGCGCGCAGGCAACGCGCAGCTCGAAGGCATTCGCCTCGCCGCCGATCTCTTCAACAAGGGCAGCGGCAAACATAAAGTGGCGCTCACCGTGGTCGACGACGAGGCACAGCCCGCGAAAGCTGTTTCCGCGGTGGAACAGCTCGCCTCACAAGGCGTGCTCGCCATTACGGGGGGCTACGGCTCCAATTCGGTGAGCCCGGCTTCTGAAGCGGCCGACAAGGCCGGCGTCGTCTATATCACCTCGGGCGCCGTGGACAGTGCGATGACCTCGCGCGGCCTCAAGCATTTTTTCCGCATCGGACCCGCATCGGGCTATTCGAAGGCCGTGGTGGGGCAGTTGAACGCCATGGGCGTGAAGTCGGTTTCGATTGTCGCCTCGACGAAACAGGCCACCACCGATCTTAGCAACGAAGTCTCCACGCAACTGCGCGCTCAGGGCGTGACGGTGACCGTGCACGCGTTTGACCCGGCGATGACCGACTTCAAGCCGCTCGTGAACAAGGTGCGACTGCAGGACAAACCTGAAGTGCTGCTGATGATCGCGTACGAGAACGACTATATCGGCATTCTGCGCGCCGCCAAGGTGTTGCGCCCGCAACTGAAAGCCGTGATGGGCGCGTGGTCCATCGTCACGCCGAAGATGACCACCGACTACCCGGACCTCGTGAACAACGTGATCGGCTGCGCGATGCTGCCGTACCCCGCGGACTTCGGCACGGCGGACGGCAAGGCTTTCGTGCAGGCGTATCAGGCTGCATATCACAAGGAACCGGACTACCTGGCCGAATTCGCCTATGTGCAATCGCGTCTGCTGTTCGATGCCATGGCGCGCGCGGCCGATGCGGGCACGCTCAAGCAGGACGGCATTGCCGCCGAACTGCGCGCGAAGCCGCACGACACGTTGATCGGCAAGGTGAGCTTCGCGCCGAACGGCGACAACCCCGCGTTCCTGAACAACATGGCGCAGATCCAGGGCAATCGCATCGTGCTCGTGTGGCCGAAGGAGCGCGCCACCGGCAAGCTGAACTACCCCGCGCTGCCGTGGTAATTGCGCGCGCAACGAAGGAGGAGCCGCGATGACGGACCTGTTGCTGCAATCGCTGTATTCGGGCGTGCTCGTGGGCGGCGCGTATGCGCTCGTCGCGCTGGGGCTCGCGCTGGTGTTCGGCTCGATGCGCATCATCAATCTCGCCCACGGCGAACTGGTGCTGCTGGCCGCCTATATCGCCTACACGTTCGAGACGAAGCTCGGTCTCAATCCTGTGTTCGCGATTCCGGTGGCGATTCCCGTGGTCTGCGTGGCTGCGGCGGCTGCGTGGTATCTCGTGAGCCGCATCAAGCGCGACCGCGAGCTGAACTCGCTGATCCTCACCTACGGCATCGGCATCGTGCTGACCAATGCCGTGCTGCTCGGCTGGGGCGCCGACGTGCGCTCGACCGGCAGCGCATGGCTGCAGGACAGCGTGATGCTCGGCAGCCTGCTTTCCATGCGCAGCGAAGTGCTCTCGTTCGGCATCAGCGTGGTGTTGATGCTCGCACTCTGGTGGTGGCTCTCGCGTTCGTGGTATGGCCGCGCCGTGCGCGCGATCTCCAGCAACCGCGACGCGGCGCGCCTGATGGGCATCGACCCGCGCAAGACCGAACTGATCTCGTTCGTCGTCGCGGGGCTGCTCGCTTCGTGCGCGGGCGTGTCGATCTACGCGTCGAGCGCGATCCAGCCTTCCATTGGCGAGGCGCTGACCGTCAAGGCGTTCATCATCACCGTGCTCGCGGGCGTGGGTTCGATTCCGGGCGTGCTGGCGGGCGCGATGCTGCTCGGCATTACCGAGGCGCTCACCGTCACGCTCGCCAGTTCGGCGCTGCAGGAGCTCGCGGGCATGCTGCTGTTCCTGCTCGTGCTCTACGTGCTGCCGAACGGCTTGTTCGGCGTGGCGAAACGAAGGGGATGAGAACGATGTCGACATTGAAAACCACAACGGCCGGGTCCGGCCCGCGCGTGGCCGTGCTCACCGTGGTGCTGGTCGTGCTCTACGCGGGCGTGCCGCTCGTGTTCGGGCAGAACCTGTATCTCATGAGTCTCGCGGTGGCCTCGCTCACGATCGCCGGCGTGGCGCTGGCGTGGGCGCTGCTCGGCAACCTCGGCGGCATGGTGAGCTTTGGGCACGCGGCGTTTTTTGGCGTGGGTTCGTATATTTCCGCACTTCTTACGCTGAAGGCCGGCTGGCCCGTGTTTCCCGCGATGCTCGCGGGCGGTGTGGGAGCCGCAATCGCCTCGCTCGCCATGGCGCCCGCGCTGCGCCTGAAGGGGCCGTACTTCGCGCTCGCCATCCTCGCGTATGCGCAGATCTTCCGCATCATCGCGACCGAATGGTCCGATCTCACCGGCGGCGCGAGCGGTCTCTCGAGCATTCCGGGGCTGCCGAAGGTCGCGGGCTTCGACTTCGGCAGCAAGAGCGGCGGCTATCTCGTCGTGCTCACGCTCGTGCTCGTGTTCGC
This sequence comes from Paraburkholderia sp. J8-2, assembly GCF_905220195.1. Taxonomy (NCBI): domain Bacteria; kingdom Pseudomonadati; phylum Pseudomonadota; class Betaproteobacteria; order Burkholderiales; family Burkholderiaceae; genus Paraburkholderia; species Paraburkholderia sp. J8-2. The sequence continues at coordinate 10,670 of NZ_CAJMZA010000033.1, read as the reverse complement.
CGCGATTTATGCGCGGCTGCGCGGCAGCCACGTGGGACTCGCGCTGCGTGCGATGCACGAGTCGGAGGACGCCACGCGCGTGGTGGGCGTGAACAGCGTGATGCTCAAACTCGCCATGCTGATGCTCTCGGCGCTGATGACGGGGCTCGTCGGTGCGTTCAACGCGCACTACATCAACTTTCTCGAACCCGACTACGCGTTCAATGCGAGCTGGGCCGTCGTGCCGATCATCGCGGCGATCTGCGGCGGCTATCGCACCATACTCGGGCCGCTGGTGGGCGCGGTGACGGTTTATCTCGTGGATCAACTCGTGCTCAAGAGCCTGCTGCCAACGGGGCACCAGATCGTGCTGGGCATCCTGCTCGTGGCAATGATCATCGTGAGCCCCGCGGGTCTGACCGCGCTGCGCTTCAAACGTACCCGGCGAGGTGTTTATGCAGCAAGCTGACCAGGCAGCGGAACTGCGCTTGCAGGACGTATCGATCCGTTTTGGCGGGATCACGGCAGTCAACGGTGTTTCGCTGTCGCTCGGCACGCGCGACGTGGTGGGTCTGGTTGGCCCGAACGGCGCAGGCAAGACCACGCTCTTCAACGCGATTTCAGGGCTCGTGCGGCCCACGAGCGGCTCGATCCGCTTCGGCAACGTCGATCTTCTGAAGTCGCCGCTTTATCGCCGCGCGCGTCTTGGCATCGGGCGCACGTTCCAGGTGCCGCAGCCCATGCACGAACTCACGGTGCGTGAGAACCTGATCGTCGCGCAACGCTTCGGCACCGGACGCGTGGACGAGGCGCGCATCGACGAGATCCTCGCTTTCATGGGTCTCGAGGGCAAGGCGCAGCGCGACGCGGCCACGGAACTCGCGCTGACCGAACTCAAGGCGCTGGAAGTGGCGAAGGCGCTTGCCACGGGGCCGAAGCTGCTGCTGCTCGACGAGGTTCTGGGCGGCCTCGAGACCGCTACCAAACGCCGCTTCATGCAAACGCTGCTGGCGGTGCACGAGCGTTACAACGTAGGCATCCTGATCATCGAGCACGATATCGAAACCGTGATGAACCTGTGCCGCCGCGTGTGCGTGCTCAACTTCGGCAAGCTGATCGCCGACGGCCCGCCCGCCGATGTGTTCCGCGATCCGGAAGTCGTGCGCAGCTATACGGGGGAGGCCGCCCATGCTTGAAGTCAGCAGCGCCCGCGCAGGCTATGGCGCGATCAACGTGTTGTGGGACGTTTCGCTCAATATTGTGAGCGGGGAAGTCACGACCATCGTGGGCCCGAACGGCGCAGGCAAGACCACGCTGCTGCGCGCGATCATGGGGCTCGTGCCGCTCGAGCGCGGTCAGATCACCTTCGACGGCGCGCCGCTCGCGGGCGTGCCTACGTGGGACATGGCGCAGCGCGGCATTGCGATGGTGCCCGAAGGGCGCATGATCTTCCGCGACATGTCGATCGAGGAGAACCTGATGCTGGGCGCGTTCGCGAAAACGCGGCGCGCTGGTGCGAAATCGCAGCTCGAAGAGGTCTACGCGCTGTTTCCGTTGCTCAAGGAGCGCCGGGCGCTGCCCGCCGGCACGCTATCGGGTGGTCAGGCGCAGATGCTGGCGCTGGGGCGCGGGCTCATGTCGTCGCCGCAACTCATGCTGATCGACGAGCCTTCGCTTGGGCTTGCGCCCGTCATGGTGCAGGAAGTGTTCGCGATTCTCGAACGCCTCAAGGCTGCGGGGCGCACCATCGTACTGGTGGAGCAGAACACCAACATGGCGTTGCGCCTGGCCGATCAGGTGTATCTCATGCAGGGCGGCAAGGTCACGTTCGCTGCGCGCGCGAAGGACGTGAACGTGGATGAGCTTCACGACATGTACTTCGCGCGCTAGCTTTTACACCGAGCCGGTGTCGAGGCAGTTCTCGGCGTGCCAGCCGTAGAGCCATTGCAGCGAGTCGTAGAACTGGTCCTGGGTGCGGCCCACCCACAGCGCATTGCGCACCAGACGGTCCACGCCCTTCGCGTGGTAAATGCGGCCCATTTCGCGCGCGGAGTAGAGCACACGCGCCGTGCGCGGAATGCGCGCCGCTTCATAGCGCTTGAATGCCTCGACGAAATCGCCATCGGCTGCCTTGACGGCAACGCCCAGCGTGACCGCGTCTTCGAGCGCCTGGCAGGCGCCCTGCGCCATGTACTGCGTCATCGGGTGCGCGGCGTCGCCGAGTATCGTGGCGCGCCCGAAGCTCCATTGTTCGACCGGGTCGCGGTCGGCCGTGGCCCAACGCTTCCACGACGTGGGCCGGTCGAGCATCTGGCGCGGCAGGGCGTCGATTCCCTGGAAGTACGAAAGAACCTCCTCCTTGCTGCCGTCGCGCACGCCCCAGACTTCCTGCTCACGGCTGTGGAAGGTCACGACGAGGTTGTACTGGCGGCCGCCGCGCAACGGGTAGTGCACGAGGTGGCAGTGCGGCCCCGCCCACACCACGGGCGCGTTGATCTGCAGATCCTTCGGCATGTTGTCCACGTCTACCACGGCGCGGTAGACCACGTGGCCCGTCACGCGCGGCTCGTCGCCGATCAACGCCGCGCGCACCGCGGACTTCACGCCGTCGCAGCCGATCACGGCGTCGGCGCTGTAGCGCTCGCCATGCTGATCGATCACGGTTACACCTGACTCGTTTTGCTCGAGCGATTTGATTTGCGTGTCGGTGCGGAACTGGATGAGCGGGTTGTCTTTCACTGCTTCGAGAATCGACAGATGAATGTCCGCGCGATGAATCACGCCATACGGATTGCCAAAGCGCTCGCGAAAGCGCTCGCCCGTTTCGATGCGCGCAACGGGCTTGGCGTTGGTCGCGTCCATGAGCGTGAGCGAGTCGGTGAATACCGCGCGATTGCGCGCCGCTTCACCCGCGCCGAGTGCGTCGAGCGCCGTGAACGCATTGGGGCCGAGCTGGATGCCCGCGCCGATCTCGCCGATCTGCGGCGCCTGCTCGAGCAGCAGCACACGAACGTCGGCCCGCGCGAGCGCGAGCGCCGCGGCCAGTCCGCCGATACCGCCGCCCACCACGATCGCGCTGCGCCTGCCGTTAGAGGTATGCATGTCTTGTCTCCTGAATGATTTGTTTGAGGCGCGTGGCTAGCGGGTGTAATCGGGCTGACGCTGCGGCTCGGCCGCTGCGAATGCGGGGTGCTCGCTAGCGTGCCGATACACAGCCATGCTGCGTTCATAGGCTGAGAGGTCGCAGCCCATACGAAGCGCATTGGCGATTTGCGGCACGAGGCAGCAGTCGGCCAGTGTCGGCGCCGCGCCGAAGCACCATGGTCCATCGTGCGCCGTTGCCGCTTGCGCGAGCAGGCGCTCGACGCCCGCCATGCCTTCTGCGATCCAGTGGCGATACCACGCGTTCTTTTGTTCCTGCGTGACGTCCAGCACGTCCTGCAGATACTTGAGCACGCGCAGGTTGTTGACCGGATGGATATCGCAGCCAATCAGATACGCGAGTTCAAGCACGCGCGCACGCGCTTGCTCCTTGGCCGGAATCAGGCGCGGCTCCGGATAGCGCGCGTCGAGCCAGTCGATGATGGCGAGCGACTGGCCAAGATGGAGGTCGCCTTCGACGATCGCCGGCACCGCCGCCGAAGCGTTGATGTGCTCGACATAGTTCGGCGCGCGATGCTCGCCGGTGCGGATGTTCACGCCGAGATAGTCATGCTCGACGCCCTTGAGCCGCAACGCGATGCGCACGCGGTACGAAGTCGAGCTATTGAAGAAGCTGTAGAGCTGCACGATGGACTTTCCTGTAAAACGGCTGCGCTTCAAACCACCTTGACGGTCAGCTCGCCCAGGCGTTCGACGCCCACCTTCATGGTGTCGCCGGCTTTCACGGGGCCCACGCCTTCGGGCGTGCCGGTGAAGATCACATCGCCCGGTTCGAGGCGGAAGAACTTCGAGAGATACGAAACCGTTTCGGCCACCGACCAGATGAGGTGAGAGACATCGCTCTTCTGTTTCGTTTCGCCGTTCACTGTGAGCCACAGGCCCGCGTTGTCGAAGTGGCCGGCGACGCTTGCCGGATGCACGGGCCCGACCGGCGCGGAAAGATCGAACGCCTTGCCGATCTCCCAGGGGCGGCCCATTTCGCGCATCTTCATCTGCAGGTCGCGGCGCGTCATGTCGAGGCCCACGGCGTAGCCCCACACGTGCGAGAGCGCATCTTCCAGGGCGATGTCCGAGCCTGCCTTGCCGATCACCGCCACGAGTTCGGCCTCGTAGTGGTAGTTCTGCGTTTGCGCGGGATACGGGAGTTCGAGCGTTTGCCCATAGGCCACGGGCACGATGGCGTTATCGGGCTTGCAGAAGAAGAAGGGCGGCTCGCGGTCCGGGTCGAAGCCCATTTCGCGCGCATGCGCGGCGTAGTTGCGGCCCACGCAATACACGCGGCGTACGGCGAACTGATCGGTCGAGCCGGCAACGGCAAGGGCGACGGGCGCCTCGGGCTGAAAAACGAATGCCATGATGGTTGCTCTTTGGGAGAGTGACTAGGTTGATATGGATTGCGAATTAATGGGTAAGCCCGTATCGAATCGGACACGCGCTTGCCACAAAGGCGTTAGCCGATGCGTTCCTCGCGCAGCAGATTGAGCGCGGCGAGCACAGGGCGATCGGAATAGCTGAAGAGCACGGCGTCGCTTTGTGCTTCGAGTTGCACCGGCACCCATGAAGGCGCGACGAACACGTCGTGCGGGTCGAACGTGAAGCGCTCCTCGCCGACGCGCACCGCGCCGTGGCCTTCCACCACGCAATAGACGGTCGAATCGGTGCTGCGGTAGGTCTTACCCTTGAAGCCCGCAGGCAAGAACTGCATGAAGGTCGCCATGGTGGGCATGGGCCAGCCGCCCGTGGCCGGATTCACGTAGCGCAGCTTCACGCCGTCCCAGTTGTCGAGTTCGCCGTTGCGGTAGAGCGTCTCTAGCGCTTCGCGGCTGCGCGCATACGGGTAGCTGAAGATCGGCGAAGTCGGATCACTCACCGTATGGCGCACGGGCAGCATGTTGTGGCCAAAGCGCGCGAAGCTGTCGCCTTCGGGGCGCGCGACGGGCTGCGTGGCCTCGGGGTAATTTTCGGCGAAGCCCGCGTCGAGATGCGCGATCAGCGGAATATCCAGACCGTCGAGCCACACCACAGGCTCGCCGCCTTCCTCGACCGACGGATTGCCATGATCGTGCCAGGTCCACGAGGGCGTGATGATGAAGTCGCCGGGGTGCATGGTGGTGCGCTCGCCGTTCACGGCTGTCCACGCGCCTTTGCCTTCGACGATGAAGCGAAGCGCCGATTGCGTATGGCGATGGCTCGGCGCGATCTCGCCGGGCAGGATCAGCTGCAGGCCGGCGTAGAGGTTGGGCGTCAGGCTCGATTTGCCTGGCAGTCCGGGGTTTTCAAGCACGAGCACGCGCCGGATCGCCTCTTCGGCGCTGATGACCGAGCCCGCCTGCATGACGAGTTCGCGCAGTTGCGCGTACTTCCAGATCGCGGGCAGGGCCTGCGGGCGCGGCGACTTCGGCACGAGGGCGTGCAGCGACTCCCAAAGCGGCGACATGCCGCTGCGCGCGATCTGCGCGTAGTAGGCCGCGCGTTCGGGCGTGACTGCGTTGGCTGACATGCTGGACATGCGAGTCTCCTGTGTTCCGGTGTATTTGTCGGTGCTGCGTTCGTTTCCATTGCCGCTGAACGAATTTATAAGTCAGCAAGCCATATCCGGTAAAATCACAAATTCTTCTTATCCATATGTTTTTGGATATAGCTAGGCGGGGGACACATGGACTGGACACATCGCCTGCGTTTGCGGCACCTGCAGATGCTGCTTTCCGTGGCGCAGACCGGCAATCTGAGCCAGTCGGCCGAAGCGCTCAACACCACACAGCCGGCGCTCTCAAAGTGGCTCAAGGACCTCGAAGCCGACATCGGCTTGCCGCTGTTCGAGCGCCACGCGCGCGGCCTGCGGCCCACGCCCTATGGCGAGGCGCTGATCGAGCACGCGCGGCGCATCGAGGGCCACCTCGACAGCGCGCGCGACGACATGGACGCGCTGCGCGAGGGCGGCAGCGGGCTGATCTCGATTGGCACGTCGGGCGTGTCGGCGGCGGACACGGTGCCGCTCGCGGTCGCGCGGCTCATTGAGACGATGCCGCGCGCGCAGGTGCGGCTCGTGGAAAGCACGATGAACCTCATGATGCCGGCGCTCGTGCACGGGGACCTCGACGTCGTAGTGGGACGCGCGGCCAATGCGCAGGTCGACCCGACGCTCGAAATGGAGACGCTCTATCGCGACCCCGTGAACTTCGTCGTGGGGCTCGGGCATCCGCTAGCGAAACGCCGCAAGCTGGACTGGCCCGATTTGTTCGAGTACGCGTGGATCGTCTGGCCGGCGGGCACGCCCATTCGCACGGCGCTCGAAACGGCGCTCGCGGCGGCTGGGCGCAGCATGCCGCGTCACACCGTGGAATCGAATTCGTCGATGCTCAATGTGACGCTGCTGAACCAGACGCGCCTGATCGGCGTGGCCTCGCATCGCGCGGCCGTGCGCTTCGAGCGGCTCAACGTGCTGCGCGTGCTTGCCATGCCGATGCCGCTTGGCAGTTCGGGCGCGGTGGCCATGTACTGGCGGCGTGACAGCGTGAGCCGCGCGGCCGTGGGGCTGGCGCTGGATTGTTTGCGCGAGAGTGCGAATCCGGCGGGGGATGGCGCGGGGCAATGAAGTGAAACGCTGACGAGGGACAACCTGATGCAACCAGCCTGACGTTATGCTGCGCGGCTGGATTTTTCCCATGCATAGTTTCTACCCCGAAATGAAAAAGCTCACCCTCGCAGGATTCGTACTCGCCAATGTGCTGTGCGCCGGCAGCGCGCTTGCGCAGACTCCGTTTCCACAGACGGCCCGGACCGCGGCGACTGCGGCACAGGTCCAGGCTCCGGCCCCGGCCCCGGCCCCGGCCCCGGCCCCGGCACCGGCACAGAACCAGGTCCCCACGATCGATCAGGGCGACGTCTTCCTCGGCGTATGCCAGAAGCCCGAGAATGTCGACGCTTGCGTCATGTATTACGCCGGCTACACGAACGGCGTGCTGGTGCAGTCCCTCGTCGACAAGCAGCGGCCACGGTACTGTGTGCCGCCGAATATCAGCCGCAAGGACCAGCTCGCCGCCGTGACGGCATGGATGAAGCGCAACCTCGATCATGTTCTCGAGCCGACCGCGGCCCTTATCTACAAGGCGCTGGTCGGAACGTTTCCCTGCAAGTAAGCGCGACGCACTTTTACACTGTGCGGCAGGCGCTTATCCCGCCTCGTCGACAGCCAGCTCGAAGCCTTCGTCGAGCCAACCCGTTACACCGCCGATCATCACCTTGACGGGCCTTCCCAACTGCGCGAGCCGGATCGCACCACGCGTTGCCCCATTGCAATGCGGACCGGCGCAGTACGTCACGAACAACGTTTCGGCGGGCCAGGCCGCGAGCTTCGACGCGACGATCTTCCCGTGCGGCAGGTTGACCGCGCCGGGCACATGGCCGGCTGCATAGAGCGCGGGACCACGAACGTCGAGCAGAACGAAATCCGGCGGTTCGTTGCCCGCGAGTGCGGCATGCACATCGGAGCAGTCGGTTTCAAAACACAGCGACGCGGTGAAATGCGTGAGCGCTTGGGCGCTGCCGGCGGCAGGAATGGCGGATACGGTCGACATGAATACGGCTCCTGAGTGGCGCGTTGAGATGGCATCCATTGTGCGAGGCAGGCTGCATGACGAGCCAGTGGCGCGATTGCCAATCTCCGGTAACATTGCGCCATGAATGAATCCACCGATCATCTTGTCGTCGCGCTCGCCTACGACAAGCTGTGTACCTTCGAATTCGGCTGCGTGACGGAATTTTTCGCACTCGAGCGGCCGGAGCTGGACGTCGACTGGTATCGCTTCGCCGTGTGCGCGCTCGAGCGCGGGCCGCTGCGCGCTGCCGGCGGCATCACGGTGCAGGCGCCTTATACGCTCGCGATGCTCGATCGGGCGCAGACCATCGTCATACCGGGCTGGCGCGACGCGGACGAGTTGCCGCCCAAGGCGCTGCTCAAGAAGCTGAGTGCGGCCTACGCGCGCGGCGCCCGTCTTTGCTCGATCTGTTCCGGAGTGTTCGTGCTTGCCGCCGCGGGGGTGCTGGACGGCAAACGCGTGACGACGCATTGGCGCTACGCCGAGCGCCTGCAGCAGCGCTATCCGCGCGTCATCGTGGAGCCGCAGGCGCTGTACGTCGACGAGGGGCAGATTCTGACTTCGGCGGGCTCTGCTGCCGGGCTCGACATGCTGCTTCACCTCGTGCGGCGGGATCATGGCCCTGCGGTCGCCAATCGCGTGGCGCAGCGGCTCGTGGTCGCGCCGCATCGCGAAGGCGGACAGGCACAGTTCGTCCCGCGCCCCATGCCGCCCGACGAGGCCAGCCGTCTCGCGCAACTGATGGACTGGGTGCGGGCGAATCCGAAGCGTGAGCACAGTGTCGAGTCGTTGGCCGCCAGGGCCTCCATGAGCCCACGAACGCTGCAACGGCAGTTTCAGGAGGCAACGGGCATGGGGCCGTATGAGTGGGTCTTGCGTGAGCGCGTGGCGGTTGCGCGCGATCTGCTCGAGTCCCGGCCTCGCCTCGCCATCGCACGTATTGCCGAGCTTGCGGGATTCGGTTCCGAAGAATCGATGCGGCGGCACTTCAGGCGCATCGCGCTGACGAGCCCGAGCGCATACCGGGCGAAATTCGGTGCGCGCACAGCTAACGGGACTGCGTGAGGCATTGCGGGCGTGACCGTCACGCCTGCGCGTATTCGTCGATTTCGTCTGCGAGCGGCGCTTCAAGACGGCCCGTGTTTGCTACCCGCAAACCCGCGCGCTCGCCGGCGACCGTACGGCAATCATGCTAGGATGCGGCCTTTCGTCCGTCCGGACCGCGCCATGGCGCGCGTGCGCCTGCACGGGCCTCCTGAAAGCGGCGCCACACCGCCGCTTCGCGCGCCGAGCTTTCCCCGCCGCCTTTCGAGCCCACGCGCCGCGTGGGGCGTGGTAACGACATCCAGCCAATCTGCCGCAAATCCCTAACGCTTCATGGAATCCGACCGTTCCGGCTCGCGCCGCTCTTCCCGCTTTTCGTCGCTGCGTAGCGAACTGCTCGCGGGCATCACGTCGTCGTTTGCGCTCGTGCCTGAATGCATCGCCTTTGCGCTCGTCGCGCGCGTCAATCCGCTCGCGGGCCTGTACGGCGCATTTTTCATCTGTACGATCACGGCGCTGTTCGGCGGCCGGCCCGGGATGATTTCGGGCGCGGCGGGGTCGATGGCCGTGGTGATCGTCGCGCTCGTGGTTCAGCATGGCCCGCAGTATCTGTTTGCCACGGTCGTGCTGAGCGGCATCGTCATGGTGCTGTTCGGGGCGTTGCGCCTCGGCAAGCTGATTCGCATGGTGCCGCATCCGGTGATGCTCGGCTTCGTCAATGGCCTCGCGATCATCATTGCGCGCGCACAGTTCGAGCACTTCAAGGTGCCCGGCCCGCAGGGGCCGCAGTGGATGCACGGCCCGGCGCTCGCGCTGATGGCGGGGCTCGTTGCGCTCACCATGGCGATCGTGTACGTGCTGCCGCGCGTGACGAAGGCCGCGCCGCCCGCGCTCGTGGCGATCGTTGGTGTGGGGCTTGCCGCGCAGTGGCTGCACCTGCCGGTGCGCACGCTCGGCGACATGGCGCACATTGCAGGCGGCCTGCCCACGTTTGCGCTGCCCGCCGTGCCGTTCGACCTCGCCACGCTGAAGATCGTGCTGCCCTACGCGGTACTGATGGCGATGGTGGGGCTGCTGGAGACGCTCCTCACGCTCAACCTCACCGACGACGTGACGGCCACGCGCGGCCGCCCCAACCGCGAGTGCGTGGCGCTCGGCGCGGCCAACGTCGCTTCGGGCCTGTTCGGCGCGATGGGCGGCTGCGCGATGATCGGCCAGACCGTCATCAATCTCGGCTCGGGCGGTCGCGCACGCATCTCGGGCGTGACGAGCGGCGTAATGATCCTGCTCTACATTCTTTTCCTTTCGCCGCTGATCGAGCGCATTCCACTCGCGGCGCTGGTGGGCGTGATGTTCGTGGTGGCTGCGCAAACCTTCGCTTGGGGCTCGCTGCGCGTGCTGCACAAGGTGCCGCGCAACGACGCCGTGGTGATCGTTGCGGTCACAATCATCACCGTGTGCACGGATCTCGCGACGGCGGTGCTTTGCGGCATCGTGATCGCATCGCTCAATTTTGCGTGGCAGCATGCGCGCGAGTTCCGCTGCGAGACACGCGACACCGCTGCGGGCGAGCGCGTGTACGTGCCGCGCGGTACGCTGTTCTTCGCCTCGGCCACGCACTTCCAGATGTTGTTCGATCCGCAGAGCGATCCCGCGCACGTCACGATCGACTGCGCGCATCTGCATGTGGCGGACCATTCGGCGATCGCCGCGCTCGAAGCGGTGCAGGGGCGCTACGAGCGCGCGGGCAAGCGGGTCGTATTCGCGCATCTTTCGCCGCGTTGCAGCGGCTTGCTGGCGCGCGCGGAGGTGGAGGTGCGGGTTTCCGTATGATGTGCCGAAGGCGGGGATACCCCGCCTTTTTTGTTTATGCTTGCGCGATGCGAT
>NZ_CAJMZA010000032.1:0-80722 GCF_905220195.1 Paraburkholderia sp. J8-2 | reverse complement strand
GGAGCAATCTGGAAAGCAGCGTTTGGCGCCTCGTCGACGTTTCGTCGACGCGCGAGGGCCGCTCGGTCGCGGCCCGCAACTCATATGTTGCCCCGGGGAATCTTCATTGACGGGATCGTTCATCGATTGCCCTCCTCGATATCTGATGCGGAATATATCTGACATTGCAGATTCATGCAACCAAGTTCCCGGAGCCGTACGCGACGAGTCAGCGCCTCGAACTGGCGCGGCCCCCCCCTCCGCGCGCGACGCGATACACCGTGTAAAAAGTGATGTGAGCGGCAAGCGACTATCGACGCCGTACTTCACAGCTATATTGTTTCGGCAGAGATTTGCCCCGGATCTCCACCCTCTTTCCTCAGGAGAATCGAAGCATGACTGACAAACCGCTTACGCTGGGCATCGATCATGTCGGGTTGACCGTACGCGACCTGAACCTCACCCGCGACTTTTTCGTGGATTGTCTGGGCTGGAAACAGGTTGGCGAAAGGCCCAGCTATCCTGCTGCGTTCGTCTCGGACGGGCACGTCATGTTGACGCTCTGGCAAGTGACCGACCCGAGCCGCCTTGTCGAATTCGACCGCAAGACGCACGTGGGCCTGCATCATCTCGCCTTGCGTGTAGGCAGCGAAGAAGCGCTCAACGAGGTCTTCTCGCGCGTTTCTGCGTGGCCCGGCGTGAAAATTGAGTTTGCGCCGGAAAACCTCGGGCCGGGGCCAAAACGCCACACCATGGTGTACGAACCGGGCGGGATCAGGCTCGAATTCGACCACGATCCACGCTCGCAAGCCTCCTGAACCTCGCATCCACTCGCCAGCGGCCAGACGGTCGCTGCGCACCCCACCTTTCCCCCTATCCAGATTGACCCGCACGTGTGCATTCACGCGTTTCGGTCGCCGCTATTTAATCAGTAATCCGTAGTTAATAAAGCGCCAATCCGATGACTTTTCCGCGTGGCGTCATTGTGCCCGGCTTGTACCCATTTGTTCCTGCGACTCACAACTGTTTGTCCGCCCTCTGTGTTCAAAACAGCAGCGCCGGTGCGTAAATTGATCGACATCGGAGCAGCAAGCCCGATCAGATAGAGAGTCCAACTTACTTCGAGGTTGATATGAGCCAATCCCCCAAAGTCGTCGTGATCACAGGTGCATCACAAGGTATCGGCGCCGAAACGGCCAAGGCATTCCGTGCACTCGGCCACAACGTGGTCGCGACGTCGCGCAACATCAAACAGACTGACGATAGCAATCTCGTCGCAGTGGCCGGCGACATCGCCGACCCGGCCACGGCTCGCCGTGTCATCGAAACGGCCGTCTCGCGTTTTGGCCGCGTCGATACGCTCATCAACAATGCGGGCATTTTCCTGGCGAAGCCGTTCACGCAATACACAGCGGAAGACTACGCCGCGATCACGGGCATCAATCTCGGCGGTTTCTTCCATATCACGCAGCTCGCGATTGCAGAGATGGAAAAGCACGAGAGCGGTCATGTTCTCAGTGTCACGACGACACTCGTCGATCACGCGATCGACGGCGTACCGTCGGTGCTGGCCTCGCTGACCAAGGGCGGTCTCGCCGCCGCCACGCGCTCGCTCGCTATCGAGTATGCAAAGCGCGGCATTCGCGCGAACGCCGTGTCGCCCGGCATCATCAAGTCGCCCATGCACGCGCCCGAAACCCACGCGGCGCTTGGCGCACTGCACCCGATGGGTCATATGGGCGAGATGAGCGACATCGTGAACGCCATCCTCTATCTCGACTCGGCCCCGTTCGTGACGGGTGAGATCCTTCACGTAGACGGCGGCCAGATCGCCGGCCACTAAGCCGCGCCGGGCATCACCGATGCCAACGAGGAGCGCCGCGCGCCGGCACTCCTTCCACGGATCATCATCAAGGAGAGCGAAATGCCGATCGTCACCATTCAAGTCACACGCGAGGGTACCAAGCCCGGCACGGATTCCGTCACGGCGGACGAAAAGGCCCAGCTCATCAAGGGCGTGAGCCAGCTATTGCTCGACGTGTTGAACAAGCCGCTCGAGGCGACCTTTGTCGTTATCGAAGAGGTGCCAACGGAAAACTGGGGATGGGGCGGCCTGCCCACCGACGTCTACCGGCGACAGAAGGGACTCATCAAGTAAAGGTGCGCGGCCTGCCCGAGAACAGGCTTCGCGCACAAATGCACCGGACGCTTAGTGGGTGGTCACGCCTTCAATCGATGTCCATCGTTCAGCAGGGAAAGCATTTCGGAAAGCGGGTCCATTGCGGTGCGACTCTCAGGTTCCGCACTCCGTAATCGCGCTGCAAACGAGCGTGCGCAACTGGCGGCGAATCGGGTACGCAGTCGAAGGCAGGAGTTGCGTGAGAAACAGCACGATCATGTCCTCGCGCGGATCGACCCAGAAGAAGGTGCTGGCCGCGCCGCCCCAGAAAAAGTCGCCCGCGCTGCCCGGAATCAGTGTGGATGCGGGCGCAATCGTCGTGGCGAAGCCCAGCCCGAAACCCACGCCTTCGTAGGCCGCTTCGGTGAACATCGAGCGCGAGAGGCGCGGCAGGTCGACACCGCCTGGCAAATGGTTGGCGGTCATCAGCTGGACGGTCTTCGGCCCGAGCAAGCGCACGCCGTCCAGCGCGCCGCCGCCCAGCAGCATGCGCGCGAAGCGCATGTAGTCCGCCGCCGTGGAAACCAGGCCGCCGCCGCCCGAAACGAACGAAGGCGGCTCGCGATACGGGCTCGTATGAGGATCGTCCTGCAGCGTCGGCCCCCGATCGGAGACGACCTTCGAGCCGAGCGCGCCGATGGCATAGCACGCGCAGAAGCGGGACACTTTCTCTTGCGGCACGTAAAAGGCCGTATCGACCATGCCGAGCGGGTCGAAGATGCGCGCTTTCAGAAAGTCCTCAAAGGCCATGCCGCTGACCTTGCCGACGAGATAGCCGAGTACGTCCGTGGAAACCGAATAGTTCCACGCTTCGCCCGGCGAAAATTCCAGCGGCAGCGTGGCCAGCTTCTCGATCATTTCGTCGAGCGTGCCTGCGGTTGCAAGCTCACCCACCTTGAGCTTGCGATACGCCGCGTCAACGTTGGTGTTTTGCTGGAAGCCGTAGGTCAGGCCCGAGGTATGGCGCAACAGGTCGACCACGCGCATCGGGCGCGCGCCCGCACGCGTCTGGAAACTCTCCATGAAGCCGCCCGCGTACACGCCAAGCTTTTCCCATGACGGGATGTACTTGCTCACGGGGTCGTCGAGCGCGATCTTGCACTCCTCGACCAGCATCATGATCGCCACCGACGTAATGGGCTTGGTCATCGAGTAGATGCGGAAGATCGAGTCCTCGGCCATGCGCGTCTCTCGTTCGCGATCCGCGAGACCCAGCACCGAGTTCAGCGCGAGTTCGCCACGCCGCCACACCTGGGTGACGGTGCCGGCGAGCGTGCCGGCGGCGACGTAGTTCTCGTCGAGAAAACGTTCGATTCGCGCGAGCCGCTCACACGACATACCCTGCTTTTCCAGACCTTCCCTACCCATGACTTCTCCTTTACCGGGTTGACCGAGCCAATTCCGAATCGATGGATTACAAGCGATGCGCGCCACAGTATCGGTCATTCGGCGCGAAGTTGCGCAGCGCTGCATTGCGTTGTCCAGCACGACGCCACATTGTGGCGCTCGCGGCGCATGCAAACCGCATCGACCCAAAGCACGATTGAAATTCGTTTTTTTCGCGCCTCGACACGCAATATGTGTGGGGTACACTACCGGGCGACAAAATACAGAACGACAGCGGGGGTGGCAGCCATGGGCGAAACGGAAATACATTCCTGGCCCGGGAAGGCGTTGTTTCGCGCATTTCCGAAGGACCCTGAAAAAGAGCAGGCCGTACTGCGCATTACGCTCGGTTCCGTCGTGCTGCTCGCCTACCTTCTTGCCTGCTCGATCTATCGCTCGACGCATGCCTACGCAACGCTTCTTGCGGTCACCGCTTATGTGGCGTTCGGCGTCATCACGTATGTGGCGGTAACCGTCGCGCCGGCGCGCTCGCTCGTGCGCCTCGCGCTCTCCACGTTCGCCGATCAGGCCATCGTCACCGCCGCGCTGGCCGTGGGCGGCACGGCCGCGCTGCCGCTGCTGTGGGTGGCCTTCTGGTTTCTGGTTGGCGCGGGCTGCCGCTATGGCCAGCGCATGCTGGGCCTTTCCTGTGTCGTCGCGCTCGTCGGCATCATGGGACTCATGCACTGGCAGCCGTGGTGGCACGCCAACATCGCGGCCGGGCTCGGCATCGCGCTCAGCCTCGTGGCGACGTCCATTTATCTGGCGGTGCTCGTGCACCGGCTGGAACGCCAGGCGTCGACCGATCCGCTCACCGGGCTCTACAACCGCGTGCGGCTCGAGCAGGCCATTGGGCGCACGCTCTTTACGCGCGTCGGCGAAGTCGACCGCACCGCCATGCTGCTCGTCGATCTCGACGGCTTCAAGGAAGTGAACGACTCCTTCGGGCACGCGGTAGGCGACGAACTGCTGCGCAACTTCGCCGCGGCTTTGGAGCGCCGCATGCGGCGCGGCGACACGCTCGCGCGCCTGGGCGGCGACGAATTCGTGGTGCTGGCCCGCCACGTCTACGACAAGAACGACGCGCTCACGGTCGCCAACAGCATCCACGCGATTCTCGCCAATATGCGCACCGTGAGCGGCTATCCGGTCACGGTGTCGTGCAGCATTGGCGTGTGCCTGCTCACGGAAGGCACCGGCAGCCGCTCGCTCGACGCGCGAACCTTGATGCGCGCCGTGGACAGCGCCATGTACCGGGCCAAGTCGCGCGGCATGGGGAAGACGGAGTTCGTCGATCCGGTCGGCGTGGTGCCCAGCGCGGTCTGACCCCACTGACTCCCGCCACGTTCGGAAATAAACGGCTTGCGCCGTGCCCGTGCCCGGATTGTTCTTGCCGCGGAAACAGTGAATTCGTTTCTTAGGTATTTACCCTAGTCCCTGACCCTCCTACACTGCCTCCATCGCTGCAGACATCCCCGTCGGCAGCTCAAGAAGAAAGTAAATCTGGAGGTTATGTCATGAAATCGCTCGTCCAAGCCGTTGTTATCGCTGCCGCCCTCGCCGCTCCCGTTGCCGTGTTCGCCCAGTCGAACCAGCCCGTGACCCGCGCACAAGTCCGTGCAGACATGATCCAGGTCGAAAAGGCCGGCTTCAATCCGGCACGTTCGAACCCCAATGAATATCCGGCGAACGTTCAAGCCGCTGAAGCTCGCGTGGCTGCGCAAAATAGCGCAGTCGGCGGCGTGAACAACGGTTCGTCGCAAGCCGGTCAAGCCGCGCAGTAAGCTGTAAGGCTGAATAAGCCACGCTTTAAGGTTGTTGCCTTCTGGCCCGCCATTGCGGGCCAGTCGCATTTCTGGCCTTACGCCGGGACGCGCAACACCACTTCTCCCTCACCTGCCGGCAACTGCACGACTACGCCTGATTCCCCGGCGAGCGACTTCAGTCCTCCGGCGTCGCGCAGTTCGGGCCATTGCCGCAGCGTCATCGGCAACGGCGCTTTCACGCCGTCGTAACACACAGTCAGCGTGTCGCCACGCCGGGTCACGCTCACGTGAGTGACGCTTGCGCCGCGCTCGTCGCGCAGCGTCGCTGCCGCGCTCGCGCCATCGGCCAGCTCGAACAGATGCAGTTCGCTGCGCGACGCGTAGTCGTAGTCGGGACGCTGGTCCTCGGTCCCGATCGCGAGCAGCGTATTCGGCCGCACGTACACCGGCAGGCTCAGAAACCCGTGCCGCTCGCGCAGCCACCGGCCGCCCTCGACCTGCCGGCCCGTGAACAGATGCGTCCAGCGCCCCGCCGGCAGCCAGAAGTCCACGTCGCCCACGGCATTGAACACCGGCGCCACCAGCAGCGAGTCGCCGAGCAGATACTGGCGGTCCAGATGATCGCAGGTCGGGTCCTCCGGAAACTCCAGCAGCATGGCGCGCAACACGGGCGTGCCGTGATCGACCGCCTGTTGCGCGGCGTCGAACAGGTACGGCATGAGGCGCGACTTCCATTCGGTGAAATGGCGCACCACGTCCACGGCTTCGTCGTCGAACAGCCATGGAACGCGATACGACTTGCTGCCGTGCAGGCGGCTATGGCTCGACAGCAGTCCGAACGCGCACCAGCGCTTGTAGACGTCGGCGGGCGCAGTGTGCTCGAATCCGCCGATGTCGTGGCTCCAGAAGCCGAAGCCGCTCAAGCCCAGCGAGAGGCCGCCGCGCAACGTCTCGGCCATCGATTCGTAGGTCGCGCTGCAATCGCCCCCCCAATGCACGGGCAACTGCTGGCTGCCCACGGTGCCGGAGCGCGCGAACACCACCGCCTCGCCCTCGCCGCGCACTTCGCGCAGCACGTCGAACACCACCTTGTTGTAGAGGTAGCTGTAGTAGTTGTGCATCTTTTGCGGATCGGAGCCGTCGTGATAGACCACGTCGGTGGGAATGCGCTCGCCGAAATCCGTCTTGAAGCAATCCACGCCCATTTCCAGCAAGCGACGCAAATGGCCCGCATACCACTGCGCCGCAGCGGGATTCGTGAAGTCGACAATGCCCTGGCCTGGCTGCCAGCGGTCCCACTGCCACACGTCGCCGTTGGGCTTGCGCAGCAGGTAGCCTTTCGCCATGCCCTCGGCGAAAAGCGGCGACGGTTGCGCGATATACGGATTGATCCACACGCAGATCTTCAGCCCGCGCGCCTTGAGCCGCGCGAGCATGCCCTGCGGATCGGGAAAGGTCTCGCGGTTCCACTCGAAATCGCACCAGTGGAAGGCTTTCATCCAGAAGCAGTCGAAGTGGAACACATGCAGCGGGATGCCGCGCTCCGCCATGCCGTCGATGAAGTGGTTCACCGTGGCTTCGTCGTAATTCGTCGTGAACGAGGTGGTGAGCCACAGGCCGAACGACCACGCGGGCGGCAGCGCGGGCCGGCCGGTGAGTTGCGTGAAGCGCTCCAGCACGGTTTTCGGCGTGGGGCCGTCGATCACGTAGTATTCGAGCCGCTCGCCTGCCACGCTGAACTGCACCTTCGCGACTTTCTCGCTGGCCACTTCGAACGAAACGTTTTCCGGATGATTCACCAGCACGCCGTAGCCGCGGTTGGTCAGATAGAACGGCACGTTCTTGTACGCCTGCTCGGTGCCCGTTCCGCCGTCGCGGTTCCAGCTTTCGACCACCTGACCGTTCTTCACGAACGCGGTGAAGCGCTCGCCGAGGCCATAGACATTCTCGCCAACGCCGAGATCGAGGCGCTCGAACATGAATGCGGCGCCCTGCTGGCTGGCGTCGTGAACCTGGCCGCTCGCGCGAAAGCCGCTGCCGGTGATGCGCTCGCCGTCGCGCAGGAAATCCACCGACCAGTCTCCCGACTTCACGATACGCACGGTGAGCGAGCCGCTTGTCAGGCACGCCTCTTCTTCAGTGTTCTGCGTAACGATGTCCGTTCTCGCGTGCTTGAGCGCGAAATGCGGTCCGCGATCAACCACGCCCGCGAAATGCTCGACGCGCACGCCAATCACGCCGCTTTGCGGCGAAAAAAAACGCCACGTAAAGAGGCCCGTGTCGAGTTGCCGTTCGCGGTTCGAAACGTCGCGCGGCGCGACGTGCACGAGCAGTTCGTCGCCGACGATCTCCACGCTGTGCGGCGACGCTGAGTACGAGACGTTCAGACCGTCCCGGATCAACCAGTTGCCATCGCTGATTTTCATTTAGATGTACTCATAGCTTATTGAACAGCTTGTCCAGATTCACTTGCGGTTTGGCTACAGCGCCCGCTCGGTCTTCCTGTCGAACACGTGAATGTGCTCGCCCGAAATGTCGAGCCCGAGCGCTTCGCCGCTGCGCATGGCGCATACGCCGGCCTGCGCGATCATCACGGGCGCCGCAACGCCATCGAGCTTCGCCGCGATGAAGTTCATGGAGCCGGTGGTCTCCACGGTGTCGATCACGCCGCGCAGGCCGTGGGCCTCGCGGTGCAACGTCAAATGTTCGGGACGCAAACCGATCCAGACTTCCGCGCCCGCTGGCAGCGAACGCCCAAGGTCCAGCGTCTGCAGGCTCGCGCCTTGTGTGCCGCCGAACTGTGCGCTGCGCCCGTCCGGCCCGATCACGGCCTCGATGAAGTTCATCGAAGGCGAACCGATGAAGCCCGCAACAAAGCGGTTGGCAGGCTGGTGATACAGCGTAAGCGGCGCGCCTTGCTGCTCCACTTCGCCTGCGCGCATCACGACCACGTGATCGGCCATGGTCATCGCCTCGATCTGGTCGTGCGTGACATACACCGAAGTCGCGGAAAGACGCTGGTGCAGCTTGCGGATCTCCGTGCGCATATGCACGCGCAGCGCCGCATCGAGATTCGAGAGCGGTTCGTCGAACAGAAATACCTTTGGGTTGCGTACGATTGCGCGCCCCATCGCCACGCGCTGGCGCTGCCCCCCCGAAAGCTGGCGCGGCATGCGCCCGAGCAGCTGGTCGAGGCCCAGCGTGCGCGCCACGCCGTCTATGCTTTCGCGAATGACCTGAGGTGCAGCGCGCCGCAGCCGCAGCGAGTACGACATGTTCTCTTCGATGTTCATGTGCGGGTAGAGCGCGTAGCTCTGGAACACCATCGCCACGTCGCGCTTGCGCGGCGGCACGTCGTTGACGACCTGGCCGTCGATACGCAGCGTGCCGCCCGTAATCTGCTCGAGCCCGGCAATGGTGCGCAGCAAGGTGGACTTGCCGCAGCCCGAAGGCCCGACCAGCGCGACGAAACACCCTTCGGGCACACTAATGTCGATGTCCTTCAACACCTGCACGGCTCCGTAGCTCTTGCTCAGGCGCTCGATCTGTATGCGATCCACAGCGATTCTCCGTATGCGTTACTTGAGCGCGCCGGCCGTCAGCCCGGCGACGATCTTGCGTTGCAGCAGCATGAACGCCACGAGGATAGGCGTGACGAAAATGGCCGAGTAGGTCATGATGCCGATCCAGTCGACCTTGGTCGCGCCGACGAATGCCGAAAGGCCCACCGTGGCGGTCTGATACTGGTCGTCGAGAATCAGCGAGCGGGCGTACACGTACTCGCCGAACGATTGCAGGAACACGAGAATCGCCGAGACGAGAATGCCGTTGACCGCGAGCGGCAGAATCACGCCGAAGAACGCGCGCGCCGGCGTGGCGCCGTCCACGAGCGCCGCGTCGCGCAACTCGCGCGGCACCTGCACGAAGCTCGGGCGGCACAGCACGATATAGAACGGCAGCGTCTTGGTGATCTGCGCGAGCACGACGGCCAGACGCGGCGTATCGAGCAGGCCGAGGCTCTTGAACGCCGTGAAGATCGGCGTGACCATGAGGCTCGAAGGCAGCGCCTGGAGCACCAGCACCGCGAAGATCGCGAAACGGGTCCAGCGGTTCTGCACGAACGCGAGCGCGTAGGCCGCGCCGGTGCCGACGAACACGGTCACCGCCACCGTGCCGCATGCGGTCACGAACGAGTTCCACAAGAAGCGGCCCATGCCGCTGCTGCTGAACACCTGCCACAGATGCGATTGCAGATGTTGCGGCCAGAACGTGGGCGGATACTGGAACATTTCGCTCGCGCTCTTGAACGCGGTGATGTACATCCAGTACAGCGGGAACAGATAAACCACCGTGACACACAGCGCGATGGCGAACAGCACATAGCGCTTCATGCCAGCCTCCGCAGGGCCGCCCCAAGGAGGCTGGCCGCTCCCCTGGGGGGCCGTGAGCGCAGCGAACGTGGGGGCTGTTTCATCTCACACCATCCTTTCATTGCGAGTGGAGCGCACATAGATCACCGCGACGATCAGCACGAGCACCAGCATGACCGTGGCCACCGCGGAGCCCGCCGACACCTCGAAGGTCTGCAGGGAAAGCTGCCAGGACCAGTACTGCGCCACGAGCGATGAATTGGCCGGACCGCCTTGCGTGAGCGCCGCGATCAGGTCGAACTGCTGCATTGTCAGGATCGCGCCCAACGCGATCACGGCGCCGAGCGTGGCTTTCATCATCGGCAACGTGATGCCGACGAAGCGTTGCAGCGCATTCGCGCCGTCGAGTTCAGCCGCTTCATAAAGGTCGGCCGGAATGGCTGCGAGTCCGACCGAGAGCAGCAGCATGTTGAACGGCACGCCAAGCCACACGTTCGCGGCGATCACCGCATAGAGCGACCAGTGCGGGTCGGAGAGCCAGAAGATTTTCTCTTGCAGGATGTGCGTTTGCATCAGCACGTGATTGAGCACGCCATAATCGCCCGCGAAAATCAGCTTCCAGATCACGCCGACCACGAGGCCCGGCATGATCCAGCCCGCGAGAAAGAGGCCGCGCATGAGGCTCGAAAACGGAAAGTCCTGCGCGAACAACAACGCCAGCAGAAAGCCGATCACCACCTGAAAGACGAGCGACAGCCCAACGAACAGCACCGTGTTCACGATCACCTGGTGCATCTCGGGACGGCTGAACACATCGCGATAGTTCGCGAGCCCGACAAACGGCCGCAACAGCGTGGCAGGCGCCATCAAGTCGACCTGCTGAAACGACAGCACGATGTTGTAGATCAGCGGCAAGCCCGCAAACACCAGCAGATACAGCAACGCGAACACCGCCAGCGAAATCTCGAAGGCATGGGCGCGCGGAAAGCGGCGCAGCAGCCCCGCTGCCGGGTCGCGCGGAGCACGGCGCAAAAGTGTGTTCATGGCGGTCATTGCTCAAAGGCGGGCCAGCGCCCGAAGAACGCATGTTCCTCGGGCGGCAACCTCAATGCCATACTTCGTTCGGATTGCTTATTTAGCCGCGGCTTGAACCGTCTGTGCGTCCGCCGCCATGGCCTGTTGCGGCGTGGCCTGATGCGTGAGCACGGACTGGATCGCGTCGGAGATCGACTTCGAGATTTTCGGCCAGTTCGGGTTCGGACCGCGCGGACGGGCGTACTGCATCTGCTCGTTGAACACCTTGTATGCCTGCGGCCACTTCGGGTCCGGCGTCACGGTGTCTTTCGAAGGCGGCAGCATGCCGAATTCGTTCCAGTCGCGGCCGCGCTGCGCATACATGTACTCGAGGAACTGGAACGCCACGTCCGGGTTCTTCGCGCCACGCAGGATCGCGTGATTCTGCTCGCCGAGCGCCGAGGCGCGCGGGCCGCCCGCCTTCTCTACCGGCAGCAGCGCCACGCCCCACTTGAACTTCGCGCCCTTGTCCACGGCGCCCAGTTCCCACGGACCGTCGATGTCCATCGCGGCATTGCCGTTGATGAACGTGGCCGCCGCCTCCGACTGGCTATGCGTGAGCGTGTCCGGCGAGGCCACCTTGCTGTCCAGCAGCTTCTGCCAGAAGGCCGCCGCGCGCACCGCGCCCGGGTCGCTCATGCGGTCCCAGTCGGCGCCCGCGGCCTGCACGAACGGCAGGAACTGGAACACGCCCTCTTCCGTGTTGATGGCGGAAAACGCGAGACCGTACACGCCTTTCTTTGCGTCGGTGAGCTTTTGCGCGTCGGTATAGAGTTCGTCCCACGTTTGCGGCGCACGCTCGGGATCGAGCCCGGCTGCCTTGAACATGTCCTTGTTGTAGTAAAGCGCGAGCGTGTTCGTGCCGCGCGGAATGGCGTACACCTTGCCATTCCACGTGGCGTTTTTCAGCGGGCCGGGGAAGATCTGTTTCGCGTCGATCACCTTCGACTTCGCGAGGTACGGACCAAGATCGAGCAGTGCGTTCTTCGAAGCGAACATCGCCGTGTTCGGGTTGTCGACCGGCACGACGTCCGGCATGTTGCCGGACATCACGGCGCGCATGGTTTCGTCGTTGAGCGCTGCAAAACCCACCTTGCGGATCTGCACCTGGACATCGGGATGCAGCTTCCCGAATTCCTGCGCCATTTTCGCGGTGTAGTCGTCGGGCTCGTCCACGGCCCAGACCGAGAGCGTCGCGGCGTGCAGCGACGCACAGGAAAGCGAGAATGCCAAACCAATGGCCGCGGATGCGGCAAGTAGCTTCTTCATGCTGTCTCCGTTTTCGCGCGTTGGGAATCGCGCTTTGTTTCAGGCTCTTTTCTGTGGCGGTGCGGGAGCCGTCTCGTTCGGTTCGCGTTATCAGGCCTCGGTCTCATGACTTCGTGCCGCGGGAACCGCGTTTTCCGGAAACGTTTCCGGAAACAGGCAAATAGTTGCTTGTGAGGCAGGCGCTGTCAAGACAGCCAAGCGAAAATCACAATGTCGATTCGCGGAAACCGCAATACTTTGCGCGGCGTTGCCGGGCTGGCCATTAGCGTTGAACGGCCTCGGGCGTCACGATGTCGTCGTCGCGCTCGCGCAGCGTCAGCGGCCACAGCAGCGGCTCGCGCGCGGCGCGGTAGGCGTCGCCGATATCCGGGAACTGCGCGAGCAGCGCCTGCGCGAGACGCTGCCCGAGGCCATAGGCGTCGAGTGTGAAGCCGGAGAGGCGCGGAGCCAGGTATTCCGACACTTCACCCGCCAGCACGCCGCCCGAAATCGCCAGATCGCGGCCCGGCGCCCTGCCCGTTTCGTGCAGCTTGCGGTACGCGCCAATCGCCATGCAGTCGCTCTGGAACATCAGCGCGTCCGGCGGCACGTCCAGGTTGAGCAACGCCTCGGTCGCGAGATAGCCGCCGCGCTCGGAGAGTTCGTTGCGCTGCACGAACCCTTCGGGCACGGGCAGCCCGTGCTTCTTCATCGCCTTCTTCCATGCGCGCAGGTAGATGTGCGCCTGCATGGCGTCGCCGCCGGGAATGGCGAGCGCGATACGCCGATGCCCTTGCGCCACGAGCCGCTCGACGCCCTCCGTCACGGCCGCCTCGAAGTCCAGATCGACCCATGCATGCTCGCCGCCCGACTCGCTGCGGCCGAGCGCCACGAACGGAAAATGGCGGCTCGCGACATAATCGAGCCGCTCGTCGTGCTTGCGCGTGCCCGCGAGAATTACGCCGTCCACATGCCGGCGATCGACAATGCGCCGCAACCGCGCGAACTCGTCGTCCCACGACTCGCTCGAGTACATGACAAGATCCATGCCGTGGCGCGACAACACCGACTGCAGACCGTCCGCCAGCTTCATGAAAATGCCGAGCGTGTAGGTCTCTTCTTCGCGCCGCACCGGCAGCATCAGGCCGACGATGTCGAGCCGCCCCCGGCGCAGGCTCGCGGCCGATTTGCTGGGTGCGTAGCCATGCTCGAGCGCGGCGGCACGCACGCGCTCGCGCGTTTCGGCGCTCACCTCGTCGCTGTCGTTCAAGGCGCGCGACACGGTCGAAACAGACAGCTTCAGTACTTTGGCGAGTTCCCGAATACCCATGCGCTGGTGTAATGATGATTGGAATCAGTCCGGGCTCGCGGAGCCGGCACGGTGCGAAACATCATAACCGTAAGTGACCGAAGGGCCGAAGCAGCCGAAGAAACAAAAACAGCCAGCGGACGATTTTCACGTCCGCCGGCTGCTGGCTATGACTTCATGCTTCCCGGCTACTGCGTCGAGAACACCGATATCCCGCCATTCGGGAATGCCGATGCACCGGGCTGGTATGGCACGAAGACTTCGCCCAGGCTGCTGTCGATGCCAACCGAGTGCGCGCCCGTCCCCACCGCCACGGTATAAATGAGCTTGCGCGTCGCGCCGTCGATGACACCCATGGTCGGCGTGAAGCCCGACGCCGCCGCGGTGCCGCTCGTGACGTAGTGGCGCGCTGGCAGGAAATAGCGGTTCGACGAGGGATCGTATGCCACCTGATCCACGCCGCCAAATGGCACCGACGCGAGTTGCGCGCCAGTATTGCGATCGAGTATCAGCGTGATGAGCGGGTCACCCGCCGAAGGATCGCAGCCAATCAGCACGTCGCTGTTTGGACCGAGCGCGATGCCTGCAGGCCCGCATTTGCCGAGCGGAAACGACTTGCTGACTGCTGGCGTGCCCGATGCGACCGAACTGGCGGTAATCACGTCGAGTTCGCCGTCGGGGTTAGCGGCCGTTCCGTCGTTGTTGATGAGGAAGTTCTTCGACACCGGGTCGTATGCGCAGGCTTCGAGACCGGACGAGCCGTTAAAGACCAGCTTGTTCACGACGGTCTGCGTCGTGGTCGAGATGAAGGTCACGTAGGGCGGCGTGTCGCCAGGGCTCGCAAACATGATCAGATGGTCGTCGGGATCGTAGCAGCCTTCGTCCACGCGCGAGCCGGACGTGCTGATGGGGATCGTCTTGACCGTTTGCATCGCGGACGTATCGACGACTTTCACGTTATCGACGTCGCCCACATACAGCGTATGCGTTCCCGTCACGCCCACGATGCCATCCGGCCCGGAGGCATCGGTATTCGCGCCCACGCCAGTGAAGTTGCCGGAAATCTGCGCAATAAGCGCGTGCGATTTGGTGTCGACGACATCGACAGACTTGTTGTTACGATCGGCCAGATAATACTTGCCCGCCTCCACATAGCCGATGTCGAAGCTGAACGCAGGGCTCGTGGTATTGGGCACGGCAATGTTCGTGAGCAGTTTGGGCGCGGACGGTGTGGCCGCGGCCGAAGTCGGGTTCGAGCTGGAACTGTCTCCTCCGCCGCAACCGGCAACGGCTACGGTGGCTATCAATAGAAAGGCCAATAACGGTTTATTCATCAGTCGGCTCCTTTGAGTAGCAGAACAAGTGGGTCAACACGAATGCCTCACGGAATCTGCGGGAGCACATCGATGACTTGTCATCGCACTGCGGCTCACGTCATCCATGTCCTTGAAGCGGCCAAATGGCAGGGCTTCGATCTGGACGTAAGAATGCGCAAGGAACGGTAATCATGCACAACAAAGAAATTGATCGTTTCCATATAAAGGCATCTATGAATGTATGGCTGCGGAAATTTTTCGACCAATGAATTACGCGAACTTAGTAAGTTTTAATTCACGCATTTGATTTTGAGAACAAAACTCAGAATTGATCAGAGGGGGAAGATAATCGGCGCGTGCTGCGTCGCGCCATCTCCTGCATCGCACTGCAGCAAGGGAGTCTGGGCGCGAGCTTCAACTCGCCATTGAGGATTTGATGCGCGGGCACATCGAAAGGCCCGGCTCGACACGCGCGCGCGTTGCGCAGCGCGACCTGCGCGCTCATGTAAGGCGCGGTTGTGAATTCGAAAGCGCTATAGGCAGTCAGTCGAATGTCATGCCGAGAGAAATGAAAGAGAGGCCAGGGAAAAGCCTGGCCTCTGGATGATTCACGACGAATATAAGCGTGAACGAATCAGAAGTTATTCGCCAATCTAGCCGTACTCAAAGCGGCACATCCTCGATCAACCGCGCTTTCAACGCACGGATGCGCTGATCGACGAAATAGCCGCCGCCTTCCGTATAGCGAACGTAAAGGCGTCCGCACAGTGTGCACTTCCAGACACCGCAACGGTTATACGGAAAGTACCGGGGCGCGATCGGCGCGCTCTCCGACCAGTAGCCGGTTTCCCCCGGCAGATGTTCGGCAAAGGTCGGCTCGGCTTCGTCGGCGCATACGAGCGTGCCGATCTGTTCCAGTTGCCGCTCGTCGAGCGAAAGCGGTTGCGATTGCCAGCCATCGAGCGGCGTTTTCGTGCAGGTGCACGGCGGCGGGTCGGTTCGCTCCGCGTGTTCGGCGAGTTCGCGCAGCGCGGCAGCGTCAAGGTATCGGGTCATGGAGCAAGAATGGATCTGCGGTTGAGCCAGGGAGCGCACAGGCTCCAGCGCGCATCTTAACGCCTGGCGCCACGAGAGATCGTCAAACCCCGCTTCTCATGCGTTCGATATGCGGCATCACCCAAGCGCGGTCGAAGCGGCCTTCGGCTATCGCCTGCAATGCGGCGGCCTCCTTTTCGCCCTGCTTGCGCGCGCCCGCAATCACGGTTTCCACATCTTCGGGGGCGATGGCGAGCAAACCGTCCTCGTCGCCGACGATGATGTCGCCCGGGTTGACGACCATTCTGCCGATGGTCACGGGCACGTTGATTTCGCCGGGTCCGTTCTTGTAGGGGCCGCGATGCGTCACGCCGCGCGCATAGACAGGAAAGTCGCGCTGCCGAAGTGCGCCAACGTCGCGGATCGCGCCGTCGATCACGAGTCCCTGAACGCCGAGGCTTTCTGCATAGCTCGACATGATGTCGCCCATCAGCGCCTGGGTCACTTCGCCTGCGCCGTCGATCACGAGCACGTCGCCCGGCCGGCAGAAGTCGAAGGCGCGATGAATGGCGAGATTGTCGCCGGGCCGCGTGCGCACGGTCACGGCCGTGCCCGCCATCGGCTTGGCCTTGTGGAACGGCTGCAAGCCGAGAATGCCGCTCGAGCGCGCCATGTTATCGCTCAGGAGCGACACGGCCAGTTCGCGCAACACGGCGAGCGTAGCTTCGCTGGCCTGGGGAGCGGATGCGTTTTCGCGCCAGCCGATCGGGTTTGCATTGTGATTCATTTCGTCATCCCTTCCAGTGCGGTTTGTCGTTCGATCTGCGCGGAAAGGCGGCTGTACACCGCGCGCGCGTTGCCTTCGTAAATGCGTTGCCGGTCGGCGTCGCTCAGCCATTCGATCGCGTCGATATAGCGGCGCGTGTCGTCGTAGTAGTGCCCGGTTTCCGGGTCGATGCCCTGCACCGCGCCGATCGTCTCCGAGGCGAACAGGATGTTCTCGACCGGAATCACCTTGGCGAGCAGGTCGGAGCCCGGCTGGTGGTACACGCAGGTATCGAAAAAGACGTTCTTGAGGAGATAGTCCTTCAGGAGCGGGCGTTTCATGTCTTGCGCCAGACCGCGATAACGCCCCCAGTGATACGGCACCGCGCCGCCGCCATGTGGAATGATGAAGCGCAACGTCGGGAAGTCGGCGAAGAGGTCGCCCTGCAAGAGCTGCATGAATACCGAGGTGTCGCCGTTGATGTAGTGCGCGCCCGTGGCATGAAAGTTAGGATTGCATGACGACGAAACGTGAATCATGGCGGGCACATCGAGTTCGACCATGGCCTCGTAAAGCGGATACCACGAGCGGTCAGTGACCGGCGGCCCGGACCAGTGCCCGCCCGAGGGATCGGGATTCAGGTTGCAGCCCACGAAACCCAGTTCCTCCACGCAACGCCGCAACTCGGGAATGCAATTCTCCGGCGACATGCCCGGCGCCTGCGGTAGCTGGCAAACGCCCACGAAATGCTGCGGGAACAGCGAGCACACGCGGTGCACGAGGTCATTGCATTCGCTGGACCAGTGCGCATTCGCGGCTTCGCCCGCTTGGTGGTGCCCCATGCCGGCGGCGCGCGGGGAGAAGATCGTCAGGTCCGTGCCGCGCTCGCGCTGAATACGGCGCTGGCCGTTTTCGATGCTCTCGCGAATCTCGTCGTCGGTGATCGACGGGCGCGGCGGCACCGGCGTGCCGTCCTTGAGCGCGGCAATCTGTTGCGCGCGCCAGGCTTCGTGCTGGGGCGGCGAGGTCGTGTAGTGACCGTGGCAGTCAATGATCATGTAGCAATTCCATCAGGGGTACGGACGATTGAAGTCAGCTTTCCGTCGCTTCATCGCGGCCAACGAGCGCGCGGTTCGAAACGGCGTTCTCTGCAGGCTTCACGCGCATCACAATGGCGATGAGCGTGGCGACCACGAGGAAAGCGGCGATGGTGAGCAGCGCGAGCTTGAAGTTGCCGGTGGCGTGGCGCACGAGACCAATGCTCCACGGCCCCACTACCCCGCCGAACTGCGCGATCGTATTGATGAGCGCAATCGTCGCCGCGCCCGCCGCGCCGGTTCTGAACGAAGCGGCCAGACTCCAGAACAGCGGGTTGCCCGAATAAATGAAGAGGCCTGTCACGCAAAGCAGCGCATATGCAAGCAGCGGATTCGGCGCATATGCGCTGCCTGCAATCGCGAGCGCGCTCATACCATAGACAAAGGCGAGGTGGTACTTGCGGTCGCCGCTGCGGTCCGAACTGCGGCTCACGAGGAAGGTGCCCAGCACGCCCAGGAGCGGCGGAGCGGCGGAGAGGAAGCCCACTTCGATATTGTTGAGATGGCCGAGGCTCTTCACGATCTGCGGCAGCCACAGGAAAAGCCCGTAAATGCCGACCAGCGCGCAGCCGAACAGACAGGCAAGGCTCCATACTCGAATGTCGCTTGCCACCTTCAGCAGCGGGAAATGCCGATGGCCGCCAAGCGCCTCGCGCTCCGTGGCGAGCGTGGACTCGAGCCATTGCTTCTCTTGCGCTGAAAGCCAGTCCGCGTCCGCGGGGCGCTCGGTCATGACGCGCAGCGTAATGAGGCCGAGCAGCATGGCGGGCACGCCTTCGAGAATGAACATCCACTGCCAGCCGTGCATGCCGAGCAGGCCGTTCGCATAGGTCATGAGCGTGGTCGAGAGCGGGCCGCCCAGCACGGCCGAGAACGACCCCGCGATGATGTACCCGCCTACGGCGCGGGCGCGGTAGCGCTCCGGAAACCAGTAGGTCAGATAGACCGCAATACCCGGCAGAAAGCCCGCTTCCATCACGCCAAGCAAAAAGCGCAGCACGTAGAAGCTTGAGGCGTTGAACACAAAAGCCGTTGCGGCCGCAACGGCGCCCCACGTGAGCAGAATGCGCGCGATCCAGCGGCGCGCGCCCACGCGGTGCAACAACAGATTGCTGGGCACTTCCAGCAGCATGTAGCCGATAAAGAAAATGCTGCCCGCGAAGCCGAACACGGCGGGGTCGAAGCCCATGTCCGAGTTCATGTCGAGCGCGGCGAAACCGATATTGATACGGTCCAGATAATTGAAAAACATCATGCAGAAAAGCAGCGGCACAAGCCGCTTGTAAACCTTTCGCATGGTTGCTGCTTCGTCGATGTGACTCATGCTGTCTCCGCCTCATGGCGACGGGCGGTGCCGTCGCTGCATCGTTATCGGCCGGGAGCGTTGATCGCTGCCGGCGGCACCTCACGAGACCGGGCGCCTGAGTTTCGATAATAAGAAGCGGGGAGCGTCGAGTCCAAGACGCGATACTTATGCTTCTATAAGCGTGCGCTTATAGTGTGGCTGCAAGCGGCGGCGGCAGGCATTCGAGAAACGCGCGCAGATGCGGCGAGGCGTCGTCGCTGCGGAAGGTCGCCGCCAGCACGGTGCGCTGCGCAGCGCCGGGGCCGTCGAGGTGGCGCGCCACGACGTCGGCGCGGCCATTTCGCGCCACCGACTCGCCCACCACGGTCACGCCAAGCCCCGCCGCCACGAGCGCGATGGCGGTCTGGATCTCGTAGGCCTGGTGCGCGACGAAGGGCGTCACGCCCGCGTCGCGGTAGAGCGCCTGCACCGTGCGCTTGAACTGCGCGTTCTGATGCTTCGGATAGAGGATCAACGGCGTATCGGCAAGCTCGTCGATGCGCACCTTCTTTCGTTTGGCGAGCGGGTGATCGGACGCCATCAACACCACGAGCCGCTCGCGCAGCAGCGGCAAGGTCGTGTAGCCGGGCACGGGCACCGGCTGCCGCCCGATGCCGATATGGATGCGCATGTCGCGCAAGGCGTCGGTTTGCTCGTCGGTCAGCATTTCGAACAGCTTGAGTTCGACTTGCGGATACGCCTGATGAAACGCCTTGAGCGCGGGCGGCAGGACGCTGTACATCGACGAGCGCGTGAAGCCGACACTGAGCCAACCGCGCCGGCCAATGCCGATCTCCAGCGCGCCGTGTGTCACCTCGGCGAGCGAACCGAGAATCTGCCGCGCTTCGGTGGCAAGGTACTGGCCGGCTTCGGTCAGCCGCAGCGGGCGGCGCGTGCGATCGATCAGCTGCGTGCCCACGCGGTCCTCGAGGGCGCGTATCTGCTG
Organism: Paraburkholderia sp. J8-2; assembly: GCF_905220195.1. Lineage (NCBI taxonomy): Bacteria > Pseudomonadati > Pseudomonadota > Betaproteobacteria > Burkholderiales > Burkholderiaceae > Paraburkholderia > Paraburkholderia sp. J8-2. Next base: position 60,906 of record NZ_CAJMZA010000032.1, on the reverse strand, counting down.
GCTCAACGCCGGCTGCGCGATATGCAGACGTTCCGCGGCGCGGCTGAAGTTCAGTTCTTCGGCGAGTGTCACGAAACACTGCAGGCCCCGAAGCTCGTTCATCTCGTCGTCTCCGTGTCGCTTAGAGGGTGTTAAGCATTTAAGGTCAGGGTTGACATCCTGGCAGTATGCCAAAACGTAAGCCCTACCCAACGGATGCATCGGATGAAGCGTGGTATTTCACCGCTCCGCTCCTGACCTTGATGAACAAGCGCCTCGCGGTTCCCGAGAAACGTCACGGTATGTCACGCTGCGCGTGCCGCCTCGAATTGTGGGCCCCGCCAAAATCGATAGTGAGGGGTTATAGCAGTCACCATGGCCGTGAAGTCTCTAGATGTTGACGGAGCACAGACCGCGCACTTTGGGTTAGCGCTAGCTTTGCGATTTCCTTAATCCATGGAGATTCGCCGATGGCCGGCACACATACTCACTCGCACCGCCCGATCAAACACCAGAAGCATCCGTGGTCGGAGAAGTCCGTCAGCATCGTCCCACTGACGTCACAACTCGCCCTTCGCGACGCAATGGCCAAAGAAGGCATTTCATTGGCGGATTACAACGATCTTCTATGGATCATGGCACAGGAATCGGCGGGCGTTGTCGACGCGCGTAACGGTGCTTCGACGGCGCGCGGCCTCTTCCAGCTGCTCCATGCACAGTATGATTTGAATCCGCGCGGCGAGGCATCATTCGGAAACGCAGTTGAGGAATGCCAAGGCGGAATCCGCTACATCTATGGGCGTTATCACACGGCGCGCCGGGCGCGCGATTTCTGGCAAAGTCACCACTGGTATTGAGGCCATGCGTACGCAATCAATAACCGTTACGTTGCTATTCCTGTGTGCGTTCCCATTTATTGCCCACGCTCAGCAACCGCCCAGGTTTGAAGACTGTCCCGCAACGATCCAGGCGAAGCGCGCACCCGCGCGCCTCACGTTCGATGCACGGTCGCGCCAGTACCGCAGCGCAATCCAGAATGCCGCCAGAGGACCGGTCAATTTCGCTGGGCGCTATATCCTCGCGCAATGGGGCTGTGGAGCCGGTTGTGTCATGGCCGCCGCGATCGATACGAAAACCGGTCGCGTTACGTCCTTGCCGTTCACGGTGTCGGACTGGCCGCTCGATGTGACGGAGCCGCTAACGTACCGCTCGGATAGCTGCATGCTGGTTGTGCGAGGAAGCCGCAATGAACGCGAGGAACAAGGCACATACTGGTACGCCTTCGACGGCAAGGCGTTCCGGTTACATGCAACGGTTCCTTAATCGGGCGACGAGGCAAGTTGCGAGAGTGGCGCGCGCCTGAACGCGCCCGCCTGAGCCGCGCCGCCCGTGTTGCCGTAAGGTGCGCTGACCCGCTGCGCGTTGACTACATCCTTATGTCACGCCTGCCTTTTAGGCGGCAGCGGCTGGTCGAGGCCGGGCTCGACCGGCGTGGGCACCGCGTCGCCTAGCGGCCTCGAAATATCGTTGTGCGGCGCACGATCTTTCTCGTCAGGGCTCTCCGCCTCCTCCTCGGCAGTCGGCAAATCGTGCGTCTTTGGCGGTAAAGGCTGATCGAGACCCGGCTCGGTGGGTGCGGGCACAGCGTCCCCAAATGGCTTGGGCAGATCCGTGCCGCGCGGCTCCGGTGCGTCTTGGGGCTGTTCGGGCTTGTCGGTCTGGTGGCTCATCGTTTCGACCTCCCTTTGCGATGGATATCGCATGGTCCATACACATCACGCACGGAACATGCCAGCAAACGGCGTGTACCAACTTCAGTAGAATGAGGGACACTCCGCGCCGAATCTGGCCGCAGACGAAGAATCACGCCCCGGAACACGCCTGATGCTGCACGCCCTCGATCGCCGCACCGCCATCGCATTCCTTGTGGCCGCAACGTTCTTCATGGAGAACCTCGACGCAACGGTCATCACCACCGCGCTGCCCATCGTCGCGCGACGCTAGCGAGCCTCCGACCCCTGACTCCCATCTTCGTCCACACCGATGCTTACTGTTGCGCTTCTCGTGTTCCCAGGCGTCCAGGCCCTCGACGTATTCGGGCCCACCGACGTTTTCTCGGAGGCCAATCGGCTGCTCGCTCCCGAGGAGCAATACCGGCTCGAGCTGATCGCAACGGAACGCGACACCGTGCGCTGCTCGAGCGGTGTGCGCATCGGCGCGGACCGCCACTTCGACGAGGCACGCGGCCACTACGATCTGCTGCTCGTCGCAGGCGGGCCCTCGCTAGTGGAGCAACCGCTTCCCGATGCGGCGCATGTATGGCTGCGTGAAGCCAGCGCGCGCGCCCGCCGCTTCGGATCGATCTGCAACGGCGCGCTCACGCTCGGGCGCGCAGGCTTGCTCGACGCGCGCACCGTCACCACGCACTGGAACGACGCCGCCGCCCTCGCCGCGATGTGCCCCACCGCGAACGTCGAATTCGACCGCATCTTCATTCAGGACGGCAATCTCTATACCTCGGCGGGCGTGACGGCGGGCATCGATCTTTCGCTGTATCTGCTCGCGCAGGACCACGGTCCGGAAGTCGCGTTGCAGGTGGCGCGCCGGCTGGTGGTGTTTGTGCAGCGCGCGGGCGGCCAGTCGCAGTTCAGCCCGTATCTCACGCCTTATGCGGAGGCGTCGTCGCCGATTGCCCAGGTGCAGCAGTATGTGCTCGGGCATTTGAACGAGGATCTGGGCGTGGAAGTGCTCGCCGCCATAGCGAAGATGAGCAAGCGAAACTTCGCGAGAATCTTCGTGCGCGACACCCACGTGACGCCCGCCGAATTCGTCGAGAGCGCACGCGTCGACGCGGCGCGCGTCATGCTGGAAAACAGCACCGCGCCGTTAAAAACCGTGGCCTTCCGCTGCGGCATGCGCGACGCCGATCATTTGCGCCTGGCATTCAAGCGCAAGCTGGGCACCACGCCGCAGCAATATCGCGCGCACTTCGGCGCGGTTACGGGGAAGGGCAAACGCGCGAGCAAAGCGGATTCGTAGAAGAACCTACGCCCCCGCGCGCATCTCGCGCCGCACCGCCTGTGGCGGCACGCCAAAGCCACGCACGAACGCCTCGCGCATGTGCCGGCGGTCGCGAAAACCGGTCTCGCGCGCGATGACGTCGAGCGGATGCGTGCTCTGCTCGATCATGAGCCGCGCCGCCTCGAGGCGCAGCCCCTCCACGGCCCGCGCGGGCGACTGCCCCGTTTCTGCCGTGAATACGCGGCTAAACTGGCGCGGACTCAGATGCACGGCTTCGGCGAGTTGCTCCACCGTGAGCGCGCTGCTGAGGTTGCGGCGCGCGTAGTCGAGCGCGTTCTGGATGCGGTCGGATTTGGGCGCGAGCGCGAGCATTTCCGAATGCTGCGACTGGCCGCCCGAGCGACGCTGATACATGACGAGCTTGTGCGCGACCGAGCGCGCCACTTCCGCGCCAAGGTCGCGCTCGACCATGGCGAGCGCGAGATCGAGCCCCGCCGTCATGCCCGCCGAGGTCCAGACCGGCCCGTCGACGATATAGATGCGGTCGTCTTCCACGCGCACGTCCGGAAAGCGCTGCCGCAAATCGCGCGCGTAGATCCAGTGTGTGGTGGCGCGGCGGCCGTCGAGCAGGCCCGCCTCGGCCAGCACGAACCCGCCCGTGCAAATGCCCGCCACCCGGCGTGCGCGGCCGCTCGCGCGGCGCAGGAACGCCAGCACCGCGGGCTCTGCAGCCACGGCAACCGGATCGTTCACGCCCGCCACGATCCAGGTGTCCACGCGGCTGCGCGCGGGCGCGGGCGTACGCTGCGTGTCCACGCTCATGCCGAGCGACGAGCGAACCGCCCCGCCCTCCATCGAATAGTTCTCCATCGCGTAGAACGGCGAGCCCGCCACCACGTTCGCGTATTCGAAAACGCTTTGGGTCGCGAGCGCCATCACCTGGAATCCGTCGCTCAGCAGGTAGCCGATGCGGTGCATGTCCTACTCCCGTCGTTGCATGTCCTAAAACACGACCATATACGTCATTTGCGCCACGGTCAATCGCGGCCAGAATGCATTCACAGCAGCGCCAACTCGTACGTTACCTAACCACTCGCGCCGCTACACAAAGGAGTGCAATCATGACCCAGCCATCTCATCGCGGCACCGCGCTCGTCACCGGCGCCTCTTCCGGTATTGGCGCCGTGTACGCCGCAGAACTCGCCCGCCAGGGCTACGACCTCGTGCTCGTCGCGCGCAATCGCGACCGGCTCGCCGCGCTCGCCGAGCGCATCACGAGCGAAACCCAGCGCGACGTGGAAGTGCTCGCCGCCGATCTCAACGACCGCAACGACCTCGCCGCCGTGGAAGCGCGCCTGCGCGACGACGCGAGCCTCACGCTGCTCGTGAACAACGCGGGCATCGGCACGCACACGCCGCTCGTGGAGAGCGATGTCGATCACATGACGCGCATGATCGAGTTGAACGTCACCGCGCTCACGCGGCTCACGTATGCGGCCGTGCCGGGATTCGTCGCGCGCGGCACTGGCGCGATCATCAACATCGCCTCGATCGTGGGCATCGCGCCCGAGATCCTCAACGGCGTGTATGGCGGCACCAAGGCCTTCGTGCTCGCGTTCAGCCAGTCGCTGCATCACGAACTGGCGGCCAAGGGCGTTCGCGTGCAGGCGGTGCTGCCCGGCGCCACGGCTACGGAGTTCTGGGAGACGGGTGGACTGCCGCTCGAACATCTCGACAGTGCGATCGTGATGTCGGCGCAAGACATGGTGAGCGCCGCGCTCATCGGCTTCGAGCGCGGCGAAACCGTGACGATTCCTGCGTTGCACGACGTGGAGCAATGGAACACGTTCGAGACGGCTCGCCGCGCGATGTCCGCGCATCTGTCGAGCAACACGCCCGCGGCACGCTATCGCGTTGCGCAGTGACGTTCGCGTTCGAGTCAGGCGGGGGCTTGCCCCCGCAACTCACGCTTCCCGCTTGGTCCGCCCGTATAGCAGCAGCATCGCCGCAATCACCACGCCGTAGATGATCTGGCGTCCGGCCTCCGGCATCTGCGCGACCGAGAGGATCGATTGCAGCAGCGTGATGAGGATCGCACCGGCCACGGTGCCGAGGTACGAGCCCCGGCCACCCAGGATGGACGTGCCGCCCAGCACCACCGCCGCGATTGCGGGCAGCAGGTAAGCGTCGCCCATCGACTGCGCCGCCTTCGACGCATAACCCGCGAGCAGCACGCCGCCGAACGCCGCGAACGCACTGCACACGGCGAACGCAGCCACGGTCACGAGCCGCGTATCGATGCCGGAGAGGTAGGCGGCGCGCTCGGTGTTGCCGATCGCGTAGAGCGTGCGGCCGAAGGTCGTGCGCGAGAGCAGGAACATCGTCGCGGCCCCAATCACCACCCACAGCGCGACGGCATTCGGCACGCCGGGCACGAGCCAGCCCGCGGCGAGCCATCGCATGACTTGCGGCGCAGAATCCTGCGGCGACGATCCCCCCGTGTAGACGATCATGATGCCCTGCGCGACCGCATTGGTCGCGAGTGTCGCGATCATCGATGGAATGCGCAGGAGTGCGACGAGAATGCCGTTGACGATGCCGATCAGCACGCCACAACCAATGCCAACGGGAATCGCGAGAATTTGCCCGAGTTCGCCGTGCCCTGACACCGCGCACGCCATCATGGCGCCGACCGTGATCGTCCACGGCAGGGACAGGTCAATGTGGCCAAGCAGAATCACCATCATCAGCCCGGTCGCGATAATGCCGAGAAACGCGCCGACCTTCAGTTGCAACAGGATGTACTCCGGCGACGTGAAGTTGCGCGAAAACATCCCGCCCACGAGCAGCAGCGCAATGATGCAGCCGAACGCAATCACGATCGGCTTGTCGATCTTGCTCGTGAGCCTCGACACGAACGTGGTCCGCGTGCTTGCCGAAACGCCGCTCATTGGAACCACTCCAGACGGTTGCGCACGCTGAACAGCCCACACGCGCCAATCGCGACAGCCAGCAGAAGAATCACGCCCTGGAATAGCGGCTGCCACAGCGCGTCGACGTTGAACACGAACAGCAGGTCGCCGATCGAGCGAAACGCGAACGCACCGAAGATCGCGCCAATCGCACTGCCCTTGCCGCCGAGCAGCGACACGCCGCCGATCACCACGGCGGCAATCGAAAAGAGCGTGTATGAGTTGGCGCTGCCGAGGCTCGCTTCGCCGGTGTCGGTGAAGAAGGTCAGAAAAAGGCCGCCTATCGCGGCGAGCAGGCCGGCCAGCGTGTAGCTTGCGAACTTCGCGCGGCGGATCGGCATGCCGGAGAGGAAGGCCGCGGGTTCGGACGAACCGGTCGCATAGGCTGCCCGCCCCACTGCCGAGCGTTTGAAAGGAATCCAGACGATTGCCACCGCCGCAATGAGAATCAGCAGGCTCGTCGGCACAACGCCTGCAACCTTGCCGGTCAGAACGTCGGCGAGGTCCTCGTTGATCGTGCCGCCCGGCACGGGGCGCAGCAGCAGCGCGATGCCGTAGTAGACGGCGCCCGTCGCGATCGTCGTCACGATCGGCTGCAAGCGCCCGAAAATGATGATCACGCCATTGAGCGCGCCGCACAGCGCGCCTGCCGCGAGCACGCCCACAATGCCGAGCGCGCTGTGCAGCGCGTCGCCGGTGACGATCCACGAGCCAATGCAATTCGTCAGCACGAGCATCATGCCGATAGAGAGATCGATGCCGGCCGTGAGCACGACGAGCGCCTGGCCCATCGACACCAGTGCGAGCAGCACCGCCTTGTTCGCAGCGGTCTGAAACACGTTCGCCGACAAACTCGACGGATAGTTGAACAGATAAATCGCGAACATCAGCACGAACAGGCCGAACGCGAACGCCGTCCCGCGATTTTCCGCATACCAGTAACGCAGCCCGCTCATGGCGCGACTCCTGTGGAGGGCGTTGCTTGCGCGATTTGTCCAACCGGCAGGTCCAGCGCGCTGGCGATCAGGTTCTGCTCGGTGATCGCCGCCCCGACCAGTTCCTGCTTGATCCGGCCTTCGTACAGCACGAGCACGCGGTCGCAGCAGCCGATCAGTTCGTCATAGTCGGTCGAGTAAAAGAGAATCGCGGCGCCTTCGTCGGCAAGCCGCCTGAGCAACTGATAAAGCTCCTGCTTGGTGCCCACGTCGATGCCGCGCGTCGGGTCGCTGAGGAGCAGGATTCTGGGCTTGCGGATCAGCCACTTCGCGATGACCACCTTCTGCTGGTTGCCGCCCGAGAGCGACCCCACCGGCGCGTCGACGCCATGCGACTTGATCGCGAGGAGTTCCATCATTCGGTCTACGAACGACTGCTGACGCTCGCGATCGATGACACCCGCGGTGGACATGCGATCGAGTGCCGCAAACGAGAGATTTTCGCGCACCGACATCGGCAGCATCAGGCCTTCGGTCTTGCGGTCCTCCGGGATCAGCGCCATGCCGATTCCCCTGGCGCGCGCGGCAACCGGGCTGCCGATCGACACGGCCTTGCCGTCGATCTCGATCTTGCCCGCGCAACCGCGCAGCACGCCGAACAGCGCGAGCAGCAGTTCGCGCTGCCCCTGGCCGTCGAGGCCGCCCAGCCCGAGAATTTCGCCGCGCTTCAGCGAAAAGCTGATGCCTCGCAGCGTGTCGCTCCATGCAAGATCGTGACAGGCGAGAACCGGGGCGGCGGCGCTCGACGGCTCAGGCTTTTCGGCAGGCTTGTCCGGAAAAGCATGCTGGTACGTCCGGCCGATCATCATTTCGACGACCTCATTATCCGAACGCGTGCCCGCCTCGAAGCTCATCACATGACGGCCATTGCGGTAGACCGTGCATTCGTCCGCGAGCGCCTTCACCTCGTGCATGCGATGCGAAATGAAGAGAAGCGCGAGCCCCTCTTGCCGCAGGCGCTTGAGCACCTCGATCACGCGCGCGACGTCGGCCGCGGTGAGCGCGGACGTGGCCTCGTCGAGGATCAGAATGCGCGGCGCGTGAGCCAGCCCCTTGGCCAGCTCGACCATCTGCTGGCGCGACAGCGGCAGGTCGCGGACTTTCGCGAGCGGATTGATGTCGGCCGCGCCCGCTCGTGCGAGCGCTTCCTCGGCCTGGCGGCGCTGGGCCCGGCGGTCGATCATGCCAAAGCGGCGTGGCGGGTTCGAAGCGAAGATGTTGTCGGCCACGCTCAGGTCGGGAATCAGCGACAGCTCCTGATACACGCAGACAATGCCGGCCGCGTTCGCCTCGGCGGGCGACGCGAACGAGACCTCGCGGCCGTCGAGGTGCATCACGCCTTCGTCCGGCTGCACGACGCCGGACATCACCTTCAGCAGCGTGGACTTGCCCGCGCCGTTTTCGCCGAGGATCGCGTGAATGCGGCCCTTCCGCACCGCGAGGTCTGCGTGATCGAGCGCCACGGCGCCGCCATAGCTTTTCGACACGCCGGACATCTGAAAGAACGGCTGCCCTGCATCCTGCTGCATGCTTCGTCTCCCGTCACGTCGCCAGCCTTCACGCGTTCACTGGTTGCCCTGGCTCTGCTTCATGATCTCCTGCGCGGAGAAGTTGATGCCGCAAGTGGGAAACGAATTGCCGACGAAGAAGTTGTCCGACTCATTCGGGAAATAGTTGGCGCCCGCCTTCAGCTTCGAGTCGTCGGTCACGTCGAGCGGCAGCTTGATCGCCACAGGAATCGTCTGGCCATCGAGCGCCGCGAGCGCCGTCTTGATCGCCACGGCCACCTGCGCGGGACCGCTGCCCGCCGACGTGCACTTCAGCCCCTGGGCGCCGTACTGCGCGCAGAACTTGCGAAAGCCGTTTTCCGTCTCGCCGCCGAACGGCACGAACGGATGTTTCGCATCGATCATCGCGCGCACGACACCGGTGTCGCCGCCTTGCGCCGAGATGCCGTCGAAATGGCCTTGCACGGCAATCGCGTCGGCGGTGGCCTTCTGCGCGACGGCGTCGTCCCACTTGCCGTAGACCTGCACGACGTTCCACTTCTTGCCGCTCTCGTCCAGGGTCTTCGTGAAGCCATTGTGGCGGTCGGTGTCGACCGACGTGCCCGCCACGCCGCGCACTTCGAGCACCTTGCCGCCGCTCGGCAGATGGCCCGCGAGCCACTTGGCCCACAACACGCCCAGCCCGTACTGGTCGACGTCCACGTTGATCGCGTCTTCGCTGTCGAGCGTATTGTCGAACGCGACCAGCACGACGCCGGCTTTCTTCGCGCGGCGGATCGCGGGTCCGAACGAAGCGGGATTCTGCGCGTCGACGATGATCGCGTCGTAGCCGGCGTCGATGAAGTTGTTGACAGCCGAGATCTGCGCCGGAACGTCCTCGCCGGTCGAGACGACCTTGAACTCCTTGAGCTTGGCGGCGACGTCCGGTTGCGCCGTATAGGCCTTGGCCGTCTTGATCATCTGGATACGCCAGGTGTTCGCGATATAGCCGTTCACGAGCGCGACACGGTACGGGCCGCTCTTCTTCGGATACTTGATGAACTTCGTGTCGGTCTTCCAGGGGACCATGCATGTGGGGTCGCTGGACGGGCCGGAAACGATCGATGCCTGCGCGAATGCCGCGCTTGCGCACAGCGCCATTGCCGCGGTCGCCGCCGCTCGAAGCACGTGGATTCCTGAAAGCATGTTGTCTCCTTTTTGTCGGATAGAACTGACTGCTTATGGATAACCGGCGCACCTGGCTTGCCGAAAATGGCCGACACCGTGTGCGTAACGCGGGGAATCTTTCTGGATGTGCTGCAGCGGGACTGGACCGGACACGCCGAACCAGCGGAATGACATCTTCAAAGGCGTCCCCTCGAAGCAAAACGACGGGCATGCGTGAACGCCACCCCGTCTGACAGTACTGGCATACCAATCTGCGCGCGATAGTGGTTTACCACTGGATGCGGCGCGCGGGCCAACTGGCGGGAATCGGGCGAAAACCCGCACCACGCCTATGCGTGGCGGTGCGGCAACTGGTGTACCATTTTGCCGAACTTCAGCCGCCGCCCGGCGGCTTCGACGCTTTCGAGAATCTGGATGGCCGATCTTTCGCATACGCCAACCGGTCGCGCCGCCGATGCGGACGCGGCCGACCGCTCCTACGTCGGCCTCGCGAAACAGATCTACGAGCTGATCGCGGCGGGCGAACACGGGCGCGCGCCGGTAGGCCCGCGCGAGCGCCTGCCTTCCGAGCGCACGCTCGCCGAACGTTTCGGCGTGAGCCGTACGCAGGTGAGAGAGGCGATCATCGCGCTGGAAGTGCAAGGCGTGGTCGAGGTGCGCGTGGGCTCGGGCATCTATGTGGCCGAAGCGCCGGAGGCGCGCTCCATCGCGTTCGACCTGCCGCGCGGGCCGGGCCCGATCGAGACGCTGCGCGCGCGCGAAGTGATCGAAAGCGGCATCGCGGCGCTCGCCGCAACCGAACGCAAGGACTCGGACCTCGACCGCCTCTTCGCCGCGTTGCGCGCGATGCGCGAAAACATGGACGACAAGGCCGCGAACGAGGCCGCCGACCGCGAGTTCCATCTGGCGATTGCGGGCGCAACGGGGAACGACATGCTGCGCCAGGTGGTGAGCGCGATGTGGGACAACTCACGCGCCGACCCGCTGTGGCAGAAGATCGAGGAGCACTTCCATACGCCCGCGTTGCGCGCCGCGTCACAGAAAGACCACCAGCGCATTTTCTCGGCCATCATGGCGCGCGATGCCGATGCCGCGCGTGCGGCGATGCAGGCGCATCTCGCACGCGTGATCGGCGAATTCACCCAGGCGTGGCGTTAGCGCCTTATGCGGCCGCAGGCAGCGCGTGCGCGAGCAGCGCGCTTTCCTCGTGCGCAACAGCCAACGGTGCGTTGAACGGCGCCTCTTGCGGCATGTCCACCGTCTCGCTCACACGGAAGGTCGCCACGGCCTCGGCCATCTGGCTTGCCTGCTGTTCGAGCGATTCGGCGGCAGCCGCTGCCTCTTCCACGAGCGCCGCGTTCTGCTGCGTGACCTGATCCATCTGGCTGACCGCCGTCTCGACCTGCTCGATGCCGGCGCTCTGCTCCACGGTGGCCGAGGCGATCTCCTTCATGAGGCCCGACACCTTGTCCACCGACGCGACGATCTCGGCCATCGTCGCGCCCGCTTCGCCCACGAGCGAGCGGCCATTGCGCACGTCATGCACCGAGGCGTCGATCAGCGACTTGATCTCGCGCGCCGCAGCGGCGCTGCGCTGCGCGAGCATGCGCACTTCGCCCGCGACCACCGCAAAGCCGCGCCCCTGCTCGCCCGCGCGCGCGGCCTCGACCGAAGCGTTGAGCGCGAGAATATTGGTCTGAAATGCAATGCCGTCGATGATGCCCGTGATGTCCGCAATCTTGCCCGAGCTGCGGCTGATCTCCTCCATCGTTTCGATCACCTGTTCGACCACGCGTCCGCCGCGCTGTGCGACATCCGCCGCGCCTGTGGCGAGCGCGCTCGCGGCGTTCGCGTGCTGCGCATTCTGACGCACGCTCGACGTGAGTTGCTCCATGCTCGATGCCGTCTGCTCCAGCGACGCCGACTGCTGCTCCGTGCGGCTCGACAGATCGAGGTTGCCCGCCGCGATTTCGCGTGCGCCCGTATTGATGGCGTCGCAACTCGAGCGCACGCTGTGCACCGTGTGGCTCAGGCCGCCTTGCATGCGCCGCATGGCGCCGAGCAACTGGCCGATTTCGTTGCGCCCGGCACTTTCTATGTGGACCGAGAGATCGTTCGCGGCGATCTGGTTCAGCACTTCCACCGCCCCTTTGAGCGGCGCCGTCACGAGGCGGCGCAGCGCCATATGGGTTGCGACGACGAGCGCCAGCGCGCCTGTCAAGCCCACCGCCACCATCGCCATCACCCAGTCGTGCTCGCGCTCGCCCTGGTCGAGCGTCGCGCGCGTGGCGGCGTCCGCGTTCGCGCGCAACGCGCCCACGCTCGCCGAAAACTGCGTATTTGCGTTGGCGACGTCTCCGGCGGCGAGCGTGGCATATGTGGCCGTGTCGCCAGCATCGAGCGCCGTGGCCGCGCGCCGCAGCGTGTCCGCGAGCGCGCTCCACGTGGAGAGCAAGGCGTCGCGCTGCTGGGCCGCCGCGGCATTGAACGGTGTGCTCGTGCGCAGTGCGGCGCTATGCTTTGCGGCCTGATCGAAGAGATCGCTCGCGTCCTGCTGCGCCCGCTTTTGCGCTTGCTCGCGCGTTGCTGCGTCGCTCGTTTCCTTCGCCGCCTGGTACGCGCGCGCGAGTGCCGTTTGCGCAAGCGCCGCGTCCTCGCGCAAGGCGAGCGCGAGTGCGTCCTGGCGCGCGACTTCGTGAATGAAACGCGCCGAGTTGTCGGCGCGGCCGATCATCAGGACACCTACCGCAGCGCCCACCACCAGCATCGCCGCGAACGTGCAGAGCACGACCAGCAGCCCGGTTCGAATCGTCAGATTACGCATGGCTCTTTTCCCGGTTCAGGGCTTCGACGTGGTTGGGACAGCGTCGCTGCCCATGCGCGCCAGCAGCATGTTCGCCTGCTCGATCAGCGTGGCGCGGTATTCGCCGGGCAGCAGCACGTCGTCGGCCACGGCCATCGCTTCGCCGAGTTGCGCGCGAAACGCGAGGATCGTGCGCTCGATCTGCGCAGTCGACAATTGCGGCAACACCGCCTCCACGAACTTCGTCATCACCACCACGCTCGCGCCGAAGCGTGAGATGGCTTTGCCATGCGCGCTCACTAGCGCGGTCATCGATTTCAACAGCATCTCGTCACTGGTGCTCACGGAATTCTCCAGATACAACGGCCAAAGGGGGATTAGAAACGGCAGCCTTCAACCGGCCACGCACACTTCGAGCACGCGCGGCATCAATTCGGCGGGCGCGGGACGTGCAAGCAGATAACCTTGTGCGCGGTCGCAGCCAATCTCGCGCAGGAACTCGAGTTGCCGTGGCGTCTCGACGCCTTCTGCCACTACCGTGACGCCGAGCGAGCGCGCCATCGCGACAATTGCGCGCACGATCGAGCGGTCGCGCGCGGCGCTTTTCTTCACGCGTGGCGACATGTCCGGCTCCGGCTCGGCCATGTCCGCGAGGAACGAACGGTCCACCTTGAGCGTGTCGACCGGTAAGGATTGCAGATACTTGAAAGACGAATAGCCCGTGCCGAAATCGTCGATCGCGAGGCTGATGCCGCGGGCGGCGAGTTCCTGCAGCAACGCTTCGATGCCGCCCCGGCCCGACGTCATCGCCATGCTCTCCACGAGTTCGAGCTGCAGGCGCGTGGGCGGCAAGCCCGTTTCGCTGAGTATGGTCGTCAGCTGATGCAGGAAACCGTCGTGCAGGCATTGCCGCGCGGAGAGATTCACGCTGATGCGGCCGAAGTCGAAGCCTTCGTCCAGCCACTCGCGCGCCTGGCGGCAGGCTTCGCGCAACACCCACGCGCCGAGTGGCACAATCAATGAGGATTCCTCGGCAATCGGAATGAACTGATCGGGCGGCACGAGGCCGCGGCGCGGATGCTGCCAGCGCACGAGCGCCTCGATATTGACGAGTGCCCCGCTCGCCACATCGAATTCGGGCTGATAGTGGAGCACGAGTTCGCCGGCCTCCAGCGCATGGTGAAGCTCGCTTTCGAGCACGATGCGCTCCATGGCCGAAGACGTCATCGGCGCGGCGAAGAAGCGGAAGTTGTTCTTGCCCGCGTCCTTGGCCTCGTACATCGCGCGGTCGGCCTGCATGAGCAGTTGCCGCGGATCGCGCGCGTCGTCCGGATACATGCTGATGCCGATGCTCGGCGTGACGAACAGCAGTTGCTCGCCAATGTGCATCGCGGCGCCCACGCGCGCGAGCAGCCCCTGGGCGATCTGCCCGACGTGGCGAATGTCCTCGATGTCCTCGATCAGCAGCGTGAACTCATCGCCGCCAAGACGCGCCACCGTGTCGGTCTCGCGCACCGCTTCGCGCAGACGCGTGGCGATCACCGTGAGCGCCTCGTCGCCCACGCCGTGGCCCATCGTGTCGTTGATGAGCTTGAAGCGGTCGAGGTCGAGAAACATCACCGCGACGCGCTTGCCCGAACGGCGTGCGCGCGCAAGCGAGAGCGTAAGGCGCTCGGTGAACAGCGTGCGATTGGGCAGGCCCGTCAAGGCGTCGTGCGTCGCGAGGTAGCTCAGGCGCTCCTCGGTCTCGCGGCGCTGCGTGATGTCCGCGAAGATCGCGGCGTAATGCGTGCAGCGGCCCCCGGGGTCGCAGATGCTGGAAATCGTCAGGTATTCCAGGTAAAGCGCGCCGTCCTTGCGGCGGTTCCAGATTTCGCCTTTCCAGTGGCCGTTTTGCTGAAGGCTGCGCCACAATTCGCTGTAGAACGCCGCACCCTGGCGCCCCGAGTTGAGCAGGCTCGCGTTGCGGCCTAGCGCTTCGTGCTCCGTATAGCCCGTGAGCCGCGTAAAAGCGGGATTCACGCGTTCGATGGTGCCGTCGAGGTCGGTGATCATCACGCCGTCGAGCGTCGATTCCACCACCTGGTCGGCGAGGCGCAGATTCGCGCGCGAAGCGAGCAGCGCGTCGTCGCGCTCGCGCAGCGCGATCTGCAGTTCGCGCACGAAACCATCTTCGATATCGTGCAGGATATGCGAGAGGTCGAGCAGGCCAGCGAGACTGCCGTCTTCGCCGATCACCCCCACGTGGCGCATGCGGTGCTCGACGAGATACTGACGCGCAGCATAGAGGCTTTGCGAATGCGCGAGCGAGCGCAGCGGCCGGCTCGCGCGCGCGCCGACCGTGCCGTCGAGCGCGCCGGCGGCCGCGAAGCGCACCACGTCGCGCTCGGTCACGATGCCGTAGTCGCCTTCGGGATAGCTCACGACCAGAGCGCTCAAGCGCCGCGCACGCATGCGCTGCATGGCCTCGTGCATGGCCATGCGCGCGTCGACCACGAGCGGCATCGCGGCGTTGACCGACCCGACGGTCTTCAGCCGCAGGAAGCATTCGAGCCCCTGATTCATGACCAGGTCGGTTTGCGTGACGATGCCGAGCGAGCGGCCAGCCTGATCCACGACGAGACAATGGCGGATGCCCTCGCGCTTGAAGCGCAGCGCGGCGTCGCGCAGGCGCGTGTTCGCAGGCAGCGCGCGCACCGGATGGCTCATCGCGTGACGGATGGGCAGCGCCAGCGCGGCGGCGTCTTCGCCCAGCGCGAGCGCGTCGTGCTCGGTCCAGATGCCGACAGGCCGCCCCATTTCGGTAATCACGATGGCGCTATAGCGCCGCTCGCTCATCATGCGCGCCGCTTCGCGAATCGGCACGTCGGGCCCGCAGGCAAGCGGCGGCCCTGAAAGAAGCTGCCCGATTTCCAGGTCCAGCGTGTGGTGTTGCATGTAGCGCCCCGAACCGCACTGCGATGTCTTTGTGAGATAGCGGGAAGCTAACAGCGGGCAAGCGGGTTTCAGTTGACGAAAATCAAGGTTCTAACCATCCGAGATCACGCAAACGTTTGCGTATCCTATGGCACGAATATCAGGGTGGCATCATGTGTCGCGCGCTTGCGACAAACTTGATGCGCATAAACTTTTATATGTGGAGTCACATAATCTAGTTTACTGGACGTATAAATCCATTAAACTGGACGCCATGGATATCCACACCAACATCGCCCGCCGCCTGCGCGAACTACGCGACGCCAAAGGCTGGTCGCTCGAAGCGCTGGCCGAGCGCAGTTCGGTCAGCCGCTCGAACATTTCGCTCATCGAACGCGGCGAGAGCAGCCCCACGGCCGTCGTGCTCGACAAGCTCGCCACGGCACTTGGCGTCTCGCTGGCGTCGCTCTTCGAGGCGCCGGGCGACGAAGCACGACAGGTCCCCTCCCCGCATGCCGCGGCCCGCGATCAAACGGTTTGGACCGATCCCGAATCGGGCTACGTGCGGCGCAATCTGTCGCCGGCCGCGTGGTCGCCCATCCAGCTCGTGGAAGTGCACTTTCCGCCAGGCCAGCGCGTGGCCTACGACACAAGCCTGCGCGACGCGGAAATTTATCAGCAGGTTTGGGTCATGGAAGGCGCGATGGAGATGACGGTTGGCGAGCGCCTGTGGCGGCTCGAAACGGGCGACTGCCTCGCCATGCGCCTCGACTGCCCTATCGTCTATCGCAATCCCACGAGCGAACCGGCGCGCTACGTCGTCGCGCTATGCAGGATCACTAACTGACCGGGTTCGAATACACATGAGCGAAACCATCGAGATACGCCGCCTCACCGCCGAACAGGCGCACGCCGCCTCACCCGCGCTTGCGGATGTGCTCATCGACTGCGTGGAGGGTGGCGCCTCGGTGAGCTTCATGTGGCCCATTTCGCGCGATACGGCGCTTGCGTTCTGGCGCGAGGTCGCACAAGGCGTGGCGCGCGGCGAACGCATTCTGCTGGCGGCCGAAGACGCGCAGCAGCGCATCGTGGGCACGGCCCAGCTCGTGACGGCACAACCCGCGAACCAGCCGCATCGCGCCGATGTCGCCAAGGTGCTGGTGCATCGCGCCGCGCGCGGGAACGGCGTAGGGCTGCGCCTCATGCAGGCGATCGACGCGGCGGCGCGGGAAGCGGGCAAATCGGTGCTGGTGCTCGACACCGTCACAGGCGGCGTAGCCGAGCGGCTCTATGCGCGCGCAGGATGGCAGCGCGTAGGCGCCGTGCCGAACTACGCGCTGATGCCGGACGGCACCTTCTGCGGCACGACGTTCTACCACAAGCAACTGGCAAGCAGCTAACGTGGCAGGCTGCTAACGCGAAGCCGGTTCATCGTGCGTTCACCCAACCATGGGGCGACGGTACGAATGGAACCAGTACGAACGCGGGCACGGGCAGCACGCACTCATTTACCGTAATCGGCCACGTACCGGCGTGGCTCAATACGTGCCCGGTTTTAGAACATTGCCGATTGCCAACACCAAACCATCGGGATTGTCATAGGCCATCATATGCTCGGCGTTGGCTACGAGTTCGACGCTACAGCCCGCTCGCTCGAATCGGGCAATATCCTCGCGCGTTGCCGTATCCGGAAGAATTACCCCTTTTCTCGTATTCAGCCTGGCGAGGTCTTCGAGCCAGCTTCCCGAGTTGTCTTCCAATGCGGACTTTGCCCATTGGTATAGGGCATGAGGCGACGCAACGGCAAACGGGCCCAGCCAGGCGTCATTGCCGCCCTCGGCTCTCAATTGCGCCCGAAGCTGCGCAAACCCGCCATTGACGAACTCCGCTTCGGTCGTCGATGCCATTTCCGACAGCCTCGCAATACCGTAATCGGTGAGACCGGGCGCACACAAGATCAGCGTTTTGAGCTTGCCTGGCAGCCATTTCGCCAGCTTCAAGGCAATGAACGCGCCGGCACTGTGAGCGAAGAGATTCACCTGCGTGAACGGCTCGGCCGCAACGAATTTTTCCAGAACGGCTGCCTGTGCCGTGGAGGTATAGGTTCCGTCCTCTGGTTTGTCGCTAAACCCCGCGCCCATGAGATCGACGAGTATCGATCTGCATTTCGAATAAGACCTGGACGTCACGACCGGCGGATAGTCGCTACTCGAAGCACATCCCAAGCCGTGAATAAAGACGAGCGGATCGAATGTGCTCGTACCGCAATGCATATCGATGTAACGAAGAATGTTGCCTCTGTCGTCTACGGTGAACGTATTCACACACCTCTCCACGAAGCGATATCGAACTCACGATACCCCAACGTGGAATATCTATGGAAATTCACATGACCTGAAATACGCTTTGGGACAATGCAACGACACCGCAACGCGACTCGCATCGCTCACGCATGCTCCACCGCGCGCAACGCCTCCGATGGCCGCATGCCGAACATGCGCCGGTAGTCGGTGGCAAACTGGCTCAGATGCCAGAAGCCCCAGGCCGCTGCAACGTCCTGCACCGAGCCGGCCGCGCGTCCGCACAGATCGCGCCGGGCGCCGTTCAGGCGCAGCGCGCGCAGATAAGTGGCGGGCGCCATGCCGAGCACGTCCTGAAAACAGTACTGGAGCGTACGACGGCTCACGTGCAACTGCTCGCAAAGCTCCGGCACGCCAACAGGCCGCGCGCGATGCGCGAGCACATAGTCACGTGCCTGCGCGACGATCCAGCGGCGCCGCGAGGCGGGCTC
The DNA here is from genome assembly GCF_905220195.1 of Paraburkholderia sp. J8-2. Classification (NCBI taxonomy): domain Bacteria; kingdom Pseudomonadati; phylum Pseudomonadota; class Betaproteobacteria; order Burkholderiales; family Burkholderiaceae; genus Paraburkholderia; species Paraburkholderia sp. J8-2. Next base: position 42,754 of record NZ_CAJMZA010000032.1, on the reverse strand, counting down.
GACAACCGCCTCGCCGCTAGTCGCGCAGGCATCGAACAGCGCGGCGAGCACTTCGGCCTGGACTTCATTGCGCTCGAACTCCGAAAGCGGGCCGTTTGGCGCGTGGGCATGCGCGTGTCCACCGTCGTCGAGACGCCTTGCGAGCAGCGAGCAAAGGCGCTCGATACGTGCGGCGCCAGCGTGCACGATGGGCGTGCCCGGCAGACGCTCGTCAAGCGACGCGCGCTCGACCGAAGCCGCATAGTGGCGCAGCACGTCGCCGCGCACGACCACGCCGTAGATCGAAAATTGCGCCGGCGTGAGCAGTTCGAATTCGACGTTGCCAGGGCGCAGCGCAAACGCGTTCGCGCCGATAGGCTGCGCGTCGATACGCGCATGACCTTCGCGCGCGACCGGAATGCCGAACCACCAGGCATCGCCGCGCACTTCGCACGCCTGCCGCAGCGTGTGGCTCGTGGTCTCGCGAAACACCTTCATGGTGTCGAGCGGCAACTCGGTGAGGGTGCCGACGAAGCGGCCCGCGGCGAGCTGGTCGTAGGTCTGACGCCACCCCACGAGATTGCGCGCCTGCTCGTCGGCGTCGTGCGCGACGCTGACCACCGCACGGCCTGCGGGCACCTCCGCGCCCAGCGCGTTGCGCCGCGTTTCCTCCGCCGTGGCTTCGGTCCGCTCAGCCAATTCGTTCATGGTTGCCTCCCAGCTCGCACTTGCATCTGTCGATTGTCGAATGATGCAAGAGTCGCGCCAGCCCGGGCAATATGCCGAAAGGCCAAACCGCGCGGCAAGCTGCTCCACGGCGGCGCAATGGCCTGTTACCGGAGTGCTCAATCACGGCACACGCGGCGACGCGCACCGCCGCGGTGCGTGAAGGGTCGCGCAAGGCTGCGGCGGGCCATATGGCATGCCTCACGCGGGCTCACGCCGAACCAAGCTGACTTGCCCCCGCATTGCCCGGCAACGTCGCGTCGCTATCGTCCTTGAGTCCGACGCCGGTCAGCCCGAGCCGCCGCGCGTGCGTGAGGAGGTAGTGCAGCTTGTGAGCGGCCGCCTCGTAGGACAGGCCTTCGGGCCGCACGTTCGAAATGCAGTTGCGCTGGGCGTCGTGGCAGCCCACTTTCGGCGCATAGGTGAGGTAAACGCCAAGGCTGTCGGGCGAGCTGAGTCCTGGCCGCTCGCCTATGAGCATTGCAACGAGCTTCGCGCCCAGCAGTTCGCCAATCTCGTCGCCAAGCGCAACGCGCGCCTGGCGCGCAACGACCACGGGACCGATGCGCCAGCCTGCAAGGCGCGCACGCACGGCGAGCAGCAACGGAACGGCCTGCTTCGCCGCAGCGAACGCCGAAAGGCCGTCGCCGATCACGAACACGACTTCGGGCGGTTCACCGTTCGAGCCGGCTGCGATGGAACCTGCCAACGCGGCCAACTCGGCCCGGCTCGCCTCCGACAAGCGCCGCCCCAGATCCGGCCTGCGCAAATAATGCTGCCGGTCGGGCGCCGCGCTCTCCACGCCGAGCGTTGCGAATCCCTCGGCTTCGAGCGTGCGCCGCAGGGCTTCGGCGTCCAGCGGCTGATGCACGGCGTCGCGCGCCTGCGCGTGCGAGAGATTGAACGCGAGCAGCGGCGCAGTGGGCAGGCCGTTGCCCGCACGCCCGAGCGCAATGCGCGCGTTCGTGAATGCCTTCAGTCCGCCCCAGGGGTTCTTTTCGACGGCGTCGCTCATGCGTCGATCCCCATCCATTCGTGCGCGCCCGCGAGCAACGGCACGCGCGCCGAGCCGGGCAGGAGCGCACCTTTGGAGTCGACGATTTCCATCGTCTCCAGCCACTCCTCGAATTCCGGAGCGCGGCGCAGGCCGAGCAGGTCGCGCACATAGAGCGCGTCGTGAAACGAGGTGCTCTGATAGTTGAGCATCACGTCGTCGGCGCCTGGAATGCCCATGATGAAGTTGATGCCCGCCGCGCCCAGCAGCGTGAGCAGCGCGTCCATGTCGTCCTGATCGGCTTCGGCGTGATTCGTGTAGCAGATGTCGCAGCCCATTGGCACGCCCAGCAGCTTGCCGCAAAAGTGATCTTCCAGACCCGCGCGAATGATCTGCTTTCCGTCGTACAAATACTCGGGGCCGATGAAGCCCACCACCGTGTTGACCAGAAACGGCTCGAACTTGCGCGCAACCGCATAGGCGCGCACCTCGCACGTTTGCTGGTCTACGCCGTAATGCGCATTCGCCGAAAGCGCGCTGCCCTGGCCCGTCTCGAAGTACATGAGGTTGTGGCCGACCGTGCCGCGCTTGAGCGACAGCGCAGCCTCGCGCGCCTCTTTCAGCAGCGCGAGCGAAATGCCGAAGCTCGCGTTTGCTTTTTCGGTACCCGCTATCGACTGAAACACGAGGTCGACCGGCGCGCCCTTTTCGATTGCCGCAATCGTGTTCGTGACGTGCGTGAGCACGCAGGACTGCGTAGGCACGCGGTAACGCTCGCGAAAACCGTCGATCATCGCGAGCAGCTTCACGATGGCCGCGAGGCTGTCCGTTGCGGGATTGATGCCGATCATCGCGTCGCCGCATCCGTACATCAGGCCGTCGAGCATCGAGGCGGCAATGCCCTTCACGTCGTCGGTGGGATGATTCGGCTGCAAGCGCACCGACATGCGGCCCGGCAATCCCACCGTGTTGCGAAAGCGCGTGACCACGGGGCGTTTTTTGGCCACCGCGATCAGGTCCTGATTGCGCATGAGTTTCGACACGGCGGCAACCATCTCGGGCGTGAGGCCCGGCGCCAGGCGCTCGAGCGTTTCGGTATTTGCTGCGCCGGAAAGCAGCCAGTCACGAAAGTCGCCAACGCTCAGGTGCGACACAGCGGCGAACGCCGCTGCGTCGTGATCGTCGACGATGAGGCGCGTGACCTCGTCGTTCTCGTAGGGGACCAGCGCCTCCGAAAGAAACGCCTTCAGCGGCACCGCGGCCAGCGCCATTTTCGCGGCCACGCGCTCCTCTTCGCTCGCCGCCGCCACGCCGGCCAGCTGGTCGCCGGAGCGCAGCGGGCTAGCCTTCGCGAGCAGCGTCTTGAGGTCCGCGAAGCGGTAGGTGCGCGCGCCGATCGTCTCCGTATATTGCATGTGATGGACTCCTGCAAATCTCGCGGCTCACTCCTCGAGCAGCGCTTCACCCGGCATGGCGTCGCGCTGGCTGCGCGTGGCGAGGAAATAGCCATATCCGAGCGCGAGAAACACCACGAACACTCCCGCGACCAGCGCATTGAAATACACCATCGTGCCGAGGCAAACGACTGCGGCCACGAGCGCAAACGCCGGAAAGTACGGGTAAAGCGGCGCGCGGAACGGCCGGTCCATGGCCGGCTGCATGCGGCGCAGCTTGAAGAGCGCCGCCATGCTGACAATGTACATCACGATCGCGCCGAATACCGACATCGTGACGATGTTGGCCGTGAGCGTCTGGCCGCCGAACTGGATCAGCTCGTCGCTGTAGATTGCGGCGATGCCCACCACGCCGCCCGCGAGAATCGCGCGATACGGCGTCTTGAAGCGCGGGTGGATCTTCGCGAGCCACGCGGGCAGATAACCTTCGCGGGCGAGCGCGAAGATCTGCCGCGAATAGCCGAGGATGATGCCGTGGAACGAGGCCACGAGACCGAAGAGGCCGAGCCAGACGAGCATGTGCATCCAGCCGCTATGCTCGCCCACGATGAACTTCATGGCTTGCGGCAGCGGGTCGTTGATGTTGGCAAGCTTGGTCCAGTCGCCCGCCCCGCCCGCGAACACCATCACGCCCACGGCCAGCGCGACGAGCGTGAGAATGCCGGCCACGTAGGCGATGGGAATCGAGCGGCGCGGGTTCTTCGCTTCCTCCGCAGCCATGGCGACGCCTTCGATCGCGAGGAAGAACCAGATGGCGAACGGAATCGCGGCGAACATGCCGTTGAACGACCCAAGCGAGAAGTGGTCGCTACCGGACCAGCCGCCCTTCATGAAGTTGCTCCACGCGAAACCCGGCGACACCACGCCCATGAACACGAGCAGCTCGAAAATGGCGAGCAGCGTGACGATCAACTCGAAGGTCGCGGCGATCTGCACGCCCACGATATTGAGCGCCATGAAGACGAGGTACGCGCCCATGGCCGCGTGCTTGGGTTCGAGCCCGGGGAACTGCACGTGCAGGTAGGCGCCGATCGCGAGCGCGATGGCGGGCGGCGCGAACACGAACTCCACGAGCGTGGCCGCGCCCGCCAGGTACCCGCCGGTCGGGCCGAACGCGCGGCGGGCATAGGCAAAAGGCCCGCCCGCGTGCGGAATGGAGGTGGTGAGTTCAGTGAAGCTGAAGATGAACGTGGTGTACATCGCCGCGACGAACAGTGCCGTGACGACGAAGCCGAGCGTGCCGGCGCTGGCCCAGCCGTAGCTCCAGCCAAAGTACTCGCCCGAAATCACGAGGCCGACTGCGATGCCCCACAACTGCCACGTGCCGAGCGTTTGATTCAGTGCCGGCGCGCCGGCCTTGCCGCCCGCTGCGGGGCGTGCGTTCGACTCGCGTTGCATGGTTCTCTCCCTGTGGATGGCCCGGGCGGCCAGCCCTGGCCGCCACGGATGCGTGAAACCATGCTATTGGGTCATTAATCGACGTGTTATCGAAAATCGGCAAATCGTGGCTGCGGCGCAGCACATGCGGCTGCGCGCTTCCTTGCGGCAACCTTTCGCGCGTTGCGCCTACAGCAACGGGTCCATCAGCGCGACCTGCTGCGCGAAGCGCTGCTTGTCCTCGCCCTGCAAGGGGTCACGATGCGGCAGGTCGACGGTGAGCGGATCCTGCGCGACCTGATCCACGTGCACCTCGTAGTGCAGATGCGGACCGGTCGCCCAGCCCGTCGCGCCCACATAGCCGATCACCTGCCCCTTGGTCACCGTCTGCCCGGCCTTCAAATGCTTCGCAAAGCGCGAGAGATGCGCGAAGGTCGTGGAGTAAGGGCCGAAGTTGTCGAGCTTCACGACCTTGCCGTAGCCCGTTTGCCAGCCGGCGAACATCACGGTGCCGCGCGCGGTCGCGTGAACCGGTGTGCCCACGGGCGCCGCGAGATCGACGCCTTCGTGCGGCTGGATGCGGTGCGTGACCGGATCGAGCCGTCGCAGCGAGAAATGTGAGGACACGCGCGTGAACGTCACGGGGTAGCGCAAGAACGACGGCATGGCCGCGTGGCCATCGGCGGAATAGTAAAACGCCTTGCCCGCGAGGTTCCGGTAGAGAAAAAGATCGTGCGAGACGTTGCCGTTCGAGATGCGGATCGCAACCGGCGTGTCGGGGGAAGACTGTGCGTCTTGTGTCGCGCCGGCATTCGAAGCGCTCACGCCGTTTGAATCTTTTGCGCCGTTTTCGTCGTTTGTGCCGTTCGCATCGTTGCGAAACACGAAGCGGATTTCGCTGCCGCGTTGCAGATCGCGCCGGAAATCGAGCCGGCCCGAAAATGCGCGCGCCAGCCGGGCCGTCGTCGCCGCGTCCAGGCCGAGACGCTGCGCCGCCTCCGAGAAGCTGTGCTCGACCACGGCGGTTTCCACACGAAACGCCGGCGCGCTTTCGCTCGCGGACGCCGCGCTCGCCGCCGCCTGCGACGCCGCATCATGCGCCGGCGCGGCGGACGTCACCGCCGCCGCACCGGATAGCGGATCGTCGGTCGCAACATCGGCGTGCCGATGTGCTAGCCACGCGGTGCTCGTCAAACCGATTGCGGACACAACGATGAGTTTCCCCGCGAAGCCCGGGGAGGCCGCTATTGCACGAAAAGCCATGAATCGAGTGACGGATTGCAGAGCAGAGAAACGCAAGCGAACGCCGCGCTTCTCAAGGTGAAATCGGAAGTGAGATCGATGACCGCTTCGTTCGATTAGCGAGCATCGATGATGCGAAGCGCTTCAAAATAAATGCCCTTTCTTAAACGAAACTTAAGACAGGTCAAAGAGCAGAACATTCTTCCGATTTGCTGAGCAATGGCTCCCGGGAACGCCGCTTGCTAGATGCCACGGCGCAGAAAATGCGTACCTGTACGCGAGTTTTCTGTCACTTTTATAAAACGGGAAATGCTACCGAAAACAGTTTATCTGGATACCTTATTAATTTCCCGAAATGACACGCCGAATGCAATCAAGCATGTTATCCGTTCAATCGCGATCGCTCCCCAAGGTAGACGCACCCAATCGAATGCTCTATACTGATCTCGTTTCGATCACAACGAAGTCGTTCTCGTGTGCATTGAGGCACATGGTCCACGCTAAAGGACCACTGTGTCGCAAGCGCCATTCAAACGGGCCTCCGGCCCTCGCGTAGCGGCTTAAAGCCCTCGCATCCATGCCGCCATCAGGCGGTTTCCTGCTTCAGCGCGCATCGATTTTCTCGACGCCGTTGAGCTGAACATGACAACCAGAAGAACGCGAATCGCGCGTTCACGCGACTGCCGCCACGTAGCCATCGTGCGCGGGCGGGCTGGCTTTCGTCCGCTTTTTTGTCCGCTTTTTTGTCCGTTGTTTTCGTCGGTTCCAATCGCGGCCATGCCGGGATCACGAACTTCCTTCGCGGCGCCCCCGTCATCTTCATGGGCGTCCCCGCTGCGCAGCGTTGCGCCGCGCGGCACAAGAACAAGGAGGCGTACCTTCATGACTCGACGCTCTGCCCTGCTCGCGGGCAGCCTGATCGCCCTTGCCGCCATTGCCTGGGCACTTTCGCGCGCCATTGGCGCCGATACATGGCACAGCCACGCAGGCGACCTCGCCTACTACACCGGGCGGCACCTGCTGCTCGTCGGCTATTCGATGGCGCTCGCCATCATGGTTGGCGTGCCCGCAGGCGTGCTGCTTAGTCGACCGCGCTTCGCGCGCCAGGCCGAACGCTTCATGCAGATCTTCAATGTGGGCAACACGATTCCGTCGCTCGCGGTACTGGCCATTGCGCTCGGCGTGTTCGGCATCGGCGACATTCCTGCGATCGTCGCCCTCTTTCTCGCGTCGCTCCTGCCCGTCACGCGCAATACTTACGAAGGCGTGAAAAACGTGCCGGGCGCGCTGCGCGAAGCCGCGCGCGGCATCGGCATGACGGGATGGCAATCGCTCACGCGCGTGGAGCTGCCCAATGCGCTGCCCATTATCGTGGGCGGCGTGCGCACCGCGCTCGCCATTAACGTGGGCACGGCGCCGCTTGCTTATCTGATTGGCGCGGACAGCCTCGGCTCGCTCATTTTCCCCGGCATCTATTTGAACGATCAGCCCTTGCTGCTGCTCGGCGCCGCGTTCACCGCCGCGCTCGCGCTCGTGCTCGACGGCGTGGTCGCCGCCAGCAGTCATCAGTGGCTCTCGCGTCACGGAGGGCTCGTATGATGCTCACGTCACCCTTCCAACGCCTGCGCCGCTTCGTTCAAGCCTGCTTGCTCGGCGCGACGCTCGTTGCTGTCAGCACGCCCGCTTTCGCGCAGCCGAAGCTCGTTTTGGGCGCGAAAAACTTCACCGAGCAATACGTGCTCGCCGAAGTCACGGCGCAATACCTGCGTTCGCGCGGCTACACCGTGGAAGTGCGATCGGGCCTCGGCAGCACGCTCATGCGCAGCGCACTGGAAAATGGCCAGTTCGACCTCGTATGGGACTACACAGGCACTGCGGCACTCGTCTACGACAAGCTAACGGAAAAGCTCTCGCCCGAAGCGATGTACGAACGCGTGAAGGCGCTCGACGCACCGCGCGGCCTCGTCTGGCTCAATGCCTCGCCGCTCAACGACACCTATGCATTAGGTCTGCCGAGCAAATTCGCCGGGGAAACGGGCATCACCACCGTCTCGCAGCTTGCGCAACGGCTGAAGACCGACCCAGAAGCCAGGCGCTACGTGTTCGGCATGGACGCCGAGTTCGCGAATCGCCCGGATGGCCTCAAGCCCCTGCTCGCCACCTACGGCATGAGCTTCCGCCGCTCTCAGATGAAGCAGATGGACCCTGGCCTCGTTTACACGGCGCTGCATAACAATCAGTTGAAGATCGGCCTCGTTTACACCACGGACGGGCGTGTGAAAGGCTTCGGCATCGTACCGCTCGAAGACGACAAGCATTTCTTCCCGCCCTACAACGCCACGCCCGTGGTGCGCAAGGACGTGCTGGAGCACAACCCGAAGCTGGCCGCGCAGCTCAATGCGCTTTCCGCCGCTCTCAACAACGACGTGATGCAGGACATGAACAAGGCCGTGGATCTGGACGGCAAATCCGCCCAGGAAGTGGCGGCGGATTTCCTGCGCACGCATTCGCTGCCTTGAAGGAGCCCGCATGAACGTATTCGACTATCTCGCTTCGAACTGGCCCGAACTGCTGCAACTCACGCTGCAGCACCTGTACCTCGTAGGCATTGCCGTGGGCTGCGCGATTGTTGCGGGCGTACCGCTCGGCGTGCTGATCAGCCGCCACGACTGGCTCGCCGCGCCGCTGCTGGGGCTCGCGACCATCATCCTCACGCTGCCCTCCATCGCGCTATTCGGCCTCATGATTCCCGTGTTCTCGCGCTTCGGGCAGGGTATTGGCGCGGTGCCCGCCATCACGGCCGTCTTCCTCTATTCGCTGCTGCCCATCATGCGCAATACGTACCTCGCGCTGCGCAACGTCGACGCTGGCATCAAGGAAGCCGGCACCGGCATTGGCATGACGTCGTGGCAGCGCCTGCGTCTCGTCGACTTGCCGCTGGCCGTGCCCGTGATTCTCGCGGGCGTGCGCACCGCGGTCGTCATGAACATTGGCGTGATGACCATTGCCGCCGTGATCGGCGCGGGCGGGCTCGGCACGCTGATCATCCGCGCCATTGGCCAGAGCAGCATGATGAAGCTGCTCGTGGGCGCGGTGCTCGTGAGCGTGCTCGCGATCGTCGCCGACCTGTTGTTGCAGATGCTGCAGCGCGCATTGACACCGAAAGGAGTACAGAAGACATGATCGAACTCGACCAACTCACGAAGACCTTCACGCAGAAAGACGGCCAGGCCGTGCGCGCCGTCGATTCGGTGAGCCTCTCGGTGGCCGAAGGCGAGATCTGTGTGTTCCTCGGCCCCTCGGGCTGCGGCAAGACCACCACGCTCAAGATGATCAACCGGCTGATCGAGCCGACCTCGGGCCGCGTGCTCATCAACGGCGAGGACACCACGGGCCTGAACGAAGTGGATCTGCGCCGCCGCATTGGGTACGTGATCCAGCAGATCGGCCTCTTTCCGAACATGACGATCGAAGAGAACATCACGGTCGTGCCGCGCCTGCTCGGCTGGGACAAGAAACGCTGCGCCGGGCGCGCGGCGGAACTGATGTCGATGGTCGCGCTCGACCCGAAGCTGTATTTGAAGCGCTATCCGCGTGAGCTTTCGGGCGGGCAACAACAACGCATCGGCGTGATACGCGCGCTGGCCGCCGACCCGCCCGTCCTGCTCATGGACGAGCCGTTCGGCGCGGTCGATCCGATCAATCGCGAAACCATCCAGAACGAGTTCTTTCAGATGCAGCGGCAACTGAAGAAGACCGTCATCATGGTGAGCCACGATATCGACGAGGCGATCAAGCTGGGCGACCGCATTGCCGTATTCCGGCGCGGCAAGCTCGTGCAATACGACCATCCCGACACCCTGCTCGCGCGCCCGCACGACGACTTCGTCGCACAGTTCGTGGGCCAGGACAGCACGCTCAAGCGCCTGCTGCTCGTGAAGGCCGGCGACGCGGCCACGCAACCGGAAACCGCACGCATGAACACGCCGCTCGCCCACGCGTTCGCCGTGATGGACGAGGCCGATTGCCGCTACCTCACCGTGCTCGACGACGCGCGGCATGCGCTCGGTTTCGTGGCGCGGCGTGCCGCGCGCGGCGCCGAAGGCGTGTGTGGCGAACGCATCACGCCGTTCCCGGCCACGGTTTCCGTCGACGACAACCTGCGCATCGTGCTCTCGAAGATGTACCAGTTCCGCGCCTCGTGGATGCCGGTGCTCGACGCCGAAGGCGCCTACGTTGGCGAGATCACGCAGGATTCGATCGCCGACTATCTGAGCTCGGGCCGCTCGCGGCAGCAGACCGGACAGCCGCCGGGCGCGGCGGTGCGGCCGGTGGCTGCCATCGCGTGAGCGGCGGGTCATGCCAAAACGCGCTAGAACGTGGTGCGCAATCCGACCATGACACTGCGCCCGCCCTCGGGCGCGATGTCGCGCACCACGGAACTCGCATAGCGCACGTCCTGATTCGTGAGATTGTCGCCGCGCACGTACGCAAGCCAGTTCGTTGCGCCCACATGGAACTTGTACGTGAGCGCCAGCGCAAGCGTGGTGTAGCCTGCCGTCGGCAAATCGTCTTCGGGCACGCGGTTTTGTGCCCATGCGTGCACGAGTTCGGCGTGCGCGCCGAACGGGCCGTAGCCGTAGTCGGCGTTCAGCGTCGCGCGCAACGGCGCAATGCGCGGCAGCGGCGCGCCCGTGTCCGCGTTGCGCGCGTGCGTATAGTCGGCGGTCAAGCCAACGTCGAGACGATGTGCGCCGCGCTCGAGCACCCGCCAGCGCCCTTCCAGTTCCACGCCATAGAACTCCGCGGGCACGCCGCGATAAACGGCCTCGTTGAGCGCATCCGCGGTGCCGGCGGGCACGGGCGTGTCGTCGTCGCTCACGAGGCGGCCCGTGTTGTACTCCGTGAGGTAATTGCGAAAACGGCTGTAGAACACGCCCGCGCTCGCCTTGTTCGCACCGCGCGCATAGCGCAGCGAGAGATCCGTGGAAATGGCCTTTTCCTTCTGCGCGTCGGGGTTGCCGATCAAATACTGGCCGGTCGCGTCGTGCGGGCCGTTGGCATAAAGCTCATAGAAAGTCGGCGCGCGCTCGGTGTACGCGACGTTGCCCACCACCGACCATACCGGCGTGAGCTTGTAGAGCGCGCCCGCCGAGAGGCTGCCCGCGTTGAAGTCGCGCGATTGCGCGCCCGCGAACTTCGTGCCGTCTTCGCCCGCCACCGGATCGAGCTTCACATGTTCGATGCGCCCGCCCAAACTCAGCTTGAGCGCCGGCGTCACATTCCACTCCTCCAGACCGAACAGCGCGACATTGGTGGTTTGCGTGGTCGGCACGAGCGCCTCATCGCCCAATGCCGAGAACGTGTTCTGGCTCACCTGCACGCCAAACGCGCCCTCCAGCGGCCCGAGCTTCGCGTGGCGTGCCTCGAGCCGCGCTTCGTAGCCGTGATTGCGGAACGTCGTGCTCGTTTCGCCGTTGTCGATCTCGCGATGTTCGTAGTCCGTATAACCGAAGTCGAACTTGAGCTGGCTGATCGGCCCCTGCAGGTTGCGCACTTCGGAGGCGAGCGCGACGTGGTCCTGATGCATGCGCAGGCGCACGTCGTCTTCGGCCACCGAGCCGTAGTTCGCGTCGAACCCGTTGTACGAGATGCCCGCGTAGCCGTCGGCCCAGGTGTACGACGAGCCGACCGCGCCGCCGTGCCAGCGGCCGTCGCTGTTCGGGATGCTGCCGTAGGGCTCGGCGGCATCGGGGCCGTCCAGCGCGCGTTGCTGCGCCGAGTGCGCGTAGCCGGGTATGCGCTGGTTGCTCGTGTCGCGGTCGAACGCGTCCACGTGGAAGGCGAAACCGCCGTTGCCGCCTTCCACCTGGGCTGCGCCTGCGCGCGCGTCGTTCGCCCCGCCGTAGCTCGCATCCACTGCGCCCGTCACGCCCGAAACCGGCTCGCGCGGAATACGGTTGTCGATCGTGTTCACCACCCCGCCAATCGCGTTGCCGCCGTACAGCAGCGCAGCCGGGCCGCGCACGATCTCGACACGCTCGATCGAAAGCGGGTCTTGCGGCACGGCGTGATCGTATGAGAGCGACGAGGCGTCGAATGCGGCCACGCCGTTTTGCAGCAGGCGAATGCGGTCGCCGTCCATACCGCGAATGATCGGCCGCCCGACCAGCGGGCCGTAGGTCGTCGTCGAAACGCCCGGCAGACCGTCGAGCGTTTCCCCGAGCGAGTTGGCGCGGCGCAGGACGAGCGCATCGCCGTAAAGCGCGGTGGATGGCGTGGTGAGGTCGGTGTTGCCGAGCGGGTTCGCGGTGACGAACACCGGCGCGAGTGTCGCGCCGCCCGTCTGCGTGTCGGCGGCGCTCGTTCCAGGCGATTGGGCATGCGCGAGCACACCGCAAAGCGCGAGCGGCAAGGGAGCGAGCGGCAGGACGCGCGCGAAGCGCAGCCCCGCCAGCAGCGCGGATAAGGACGTAAATGGGATGGTCGCCACGATGTTTTCTTGTTTGCGTCGTTGGAGTGATGGGCGGCGAATGTCCGGGGCCGAGGCGGACGTACGTCGCACAGGGTTGTGGCTGCAGCTCGACGCGAATGTTACGTTATAACATTACTCATTGTGAAGGAAATTTTAACGGAGAGCTTTCAAGCCAGCGCCGCAATGCAAGAGCGAAATATCAGCAAACGTCGCCCATTACCCCCCAAATCGCGTGAACTGCAGCGCTAATCGCAACGGACTTGCACGCGTCACCGCACGCGCGCATATTCCCCATACTGTCGGACGGACCCAACGGGGGCGCGCCATGGATCACTCGATGCGGCTCAAAAGCCTCTCCGCCGCCCTTTACGCGGTCGGCGCGATCGCCACCTTTGGCTTCTACCCACTGATGGTGCTCTGGCCGTCCGGCTGGGCCTGGCACTCGGGCCACTCGGACTACTCGCTGATGATCGTCGGCATCTACGCCACGCTGGGCGTGTTTCTCATGCGCGCGGCGCGGCGTCCGCTCGATCATTTGAGCCTGATCTGGTTCACGGTGTGGTCGAGCGTCGTGCACGGCGCGATCATGACGGTCCAGTCGTTCATGTCGCCCGGCCATCTCGGCCATTTGATCGGCGACGTGCCCGCGCTCTTCATCGTCGCCGCCGTGCTGGCCGCGCTCACGCCGCGCCGCGCGCAAGCGGGCGCGGGCGCCCCGCCCCAATCGAGCTTGCGGACGAATTGACGCGGCGCTCAACCTGGCGGCCTGTTCGCGGCACATGGCCGCGAACAAATGCCCTCCAAACGACCTGTTCGGTAATTATTACAAACCCCATGAATTCTGTAGTAACTTAAAAATATTCGGGTTCACCCTAAATCCAGGCCGCCAGCTGTCGATATGTAAGGTGACGCCCGTTGGCGGCAGCCTGCACCGATGGGCCGCCCCGCTTGCGTTGCCCTTGGTCAAAACGGTACAGACGCATGACACTCACCATTCGAGCGCGCATCGCCCTTACGTTCGCGCTTCTCGCCCTTCTGCTCACGGTTTCCGGCGTTCTTGGCTTCATCAGCACGGAAAAGGCCAATAGCGCCAACCGCGACACCTATCGCAACAAGCTCGCCGAATCCACGGCGATCGACAACGCGGAGATCTTCATCGCGCGCACGCGCCTCGTGCTCGACCGCGTGGCGCTGCACCCCGACGCGCCCTCGGTGCCCGACCAGTTGCAGCGCGCCGCCGGCTTCTTCCAGAACTCCGACGAGTGGTGGACGAAGTTCACGCAAATGCCGCACGAGAGCGACGAGTTGCCGCTGATCGCCGCGACCACCGAGCGGCGCACGGCCATGCGCAACGCGGTAACGGACTTCACGAAGGCACTCGAATCGGGCGACAAGGCCAGCGCCGACAACATCGCGATGACGCAGCTCTCCGACCTTTATAGCGCCATGAGCGCCGCAAATAACGAAGTCAAGCAGCACCTCTACAACAACGCGAAATTGCGTTATGAGGAGGCCGAAGCAAATTTCCATCTGTTCTCGGGCGTGAGCGCCGCGATGGTCGCGCTCGGCCTGCTCGGCGCGGGCCTTGGCTGGGTGATGCTGCGCCGCGCGATCATGGAGCCGCTCAATTACGCGCTCACGAGCCTCAATGAAATCTCCTCGGGCAATCTGAGCCATACCGTGCGCGCGCAGCGCCACGACGAAATGGGCCTGCTGCTCGAAAACATCGAAAAGACCCGCAAGGAGCTGGGCTCCGTAACGGGCGCGGTGCGCACGGGCAGCGAGTCGGTTTCGGTGGCCACGCGCCAGATCGCGGCGGGCATGATCGATCTTTCGGCGCGCACCGAAGAACAGGCCGCGTCGCTCCAGGAAACGGCCGCGAGCATGAACGAACTGACCTCGGCGGTGAAGCAGAACACCGACAATGCGCGCCAGGGCAGCACGCTCGCGCAAACGGCGGCGAACGTGGCGTCGCGCGGCAGCGACGTCGTGCAGGACGTGGTGAGCACGATGAGCGAGATCGAAGGCAGCTCGCACAAGATTTCGGAGATCACGGCCATCATCGAAGGCATTGCGTTTCAGACCAACATCCTCGCGCTCAATGCGGCGGTCGAGGCGGCGCGCGCGGGCGAGCAAGGGCGCGGCTTCGCCGTGGTCGCGAGCGAGGTGCGTTCGCTTGCGCAGCGCTCGGCCGCGGCGGCCAAGGAGATCAAGGACCTCATTGCGAATTCGGTGGCAACCGTTTCGCACGGCACGGAACTCGTTACCACGGCGGGCGCGACGATGGCCGAGTTGCACACGTCGGTGCAGCGCGTCACCGCCATCATGAACGAGATCGCCTCGGCCTCGGAGCAGCAGCAAAGCGGCATCGAGCAGGTCGATACCGCCGTCACGCAGATGGACGAAGTCACACAGCAAAACGCGGCGCTCGTCGAGCAGGTGACGGCTGCGGCCCAGGCGCTCGACACGCAGTCCACCAAGCTCGCCGGCACTGTGCAGGTGTTTCGCGTCGCCTGAGGCGCAAGCTGACGTACGTATGCGGCGCGAGCGCCTTCGCGGCCTCTTATAATCGGAAATCGAAGCTGCGGCGGGCAAGAATGAACACAGGGTTTGTCCCGCCGCCGCGCTTGATCGAGTTTTCGTACGCGAAGAGGAACGCCGCATGTATATCGCCATGAACCGCTTCAAGGTCGCACCGGGCTCCGAGGCCGCATTCGAGGAAGTCTGGGCCACGCGCGACACGCACTTGAAACAAGTGCCCGGCTTCATCGAATTTCATCTGCTCAAAGGCCCGCAACGCGAAGACCACGTGCTCTATGCGAGTCACACGATCTGGGCGAGCCACCAGCACTTCGAAGACTGGACGCGCTCCGAAGCTTTTCGCGCGGCGCACAGAAATGCGGGCAACGCGGGCGGCGCAAACCGTCCGGTCTACCTGAGCCACCCCGAATTCGAAGGCTTCGAAGTGGTGCAGACCGTGAAGTAAGCAGCGCACGCAAAGTCACGCAACCGTATCGGTAAATCCGTGCACGCGCTGTGCCAAAGCTACACGCTCGCAGCGCGCGCCGCCTCCTCGCGCGGCAACGCGCGGCACGATTCACGCGGCGATCGACGGCTGAAAAAAATGCCGCTGCGCCCCGCGCGTACCACGCCCCCCTCCTTGCCTTCCCCTGCAGCGCGTTGCTCAGCGCGCGCTTAGGCCCGAACCTTGCTTGATAGAAGCCCCTGCCCTTGCGCGCAACGGCGTTGGAAGCGCGCGCCACCGCGTCCCCCACCGACGAGCCCATGAAGAAAAAGACCGCTACCCGCATCGTAGAAGGACAGCCGTTTCCACTCGGCGCCACCTGGAACGGACGCGGCGTGAACTTCGCGCTCTTCTCCGCCAACGCGACAAAGGTCGAGTTATGTCTCTTCGACAAGAACGGCCTGCGCGAGCTCGAGCGCATCGAGTTACCGGAATACACCGACGAGGTGTGGCACGTGTATCTGCCCGACCTCGAACCGGGCGCCATCTATGGGTATCGCGTGCATGGCCCTTACGAACCGCAGGCGGGCCATCGCTTCAATCCGAACAAACTGCTGCTCGATCCCTATGCGAAGGCGCACGTGGGCGCGCTGCGCTGGCATCCGGCCGTGTTCGGCTACACCATCGGCAGCCCCGACGGCGATCTCTCGTTCGATACGCGCGACAGTGCGCGCTATGTGCCGCGCTGCCGCGTGGTCGATCAGGGCTTCATCTGGCACCACCCGATGCGCGAGCGCGTAGCGCGCGAGCGCACGATCATCTACGAAACGCATGTGCGCGGCTACACGATCCGCCATCCCGACGTGCCGCCCGAAGAGCGCGGCACCTTCGCGGGCCTCGCACAAACGCCGGTGCTCGAATATATCCGCGGACTTGGCGTGACATCCGTGGAGCTAATGCCCGTCCATACCTTCGTGAACGATTCGCACCTGCTCGAGCGGGGCCTCACGAACTACTGGGGCTACAACACCATCGGCTTCTTCGCGCCGGACCCGCGCTACTCTGTTGGCGCGCATGGCTCGATCGACGAATTCAAGAACATGGTGGACCGCCTGCACCAGGCGGGTCTCGAAGTGATACTCGACGTGGTGTACAACCACACGGCCGAAGGCAGCGAGCTCGGGCCCACGCTCTCGTTCAGAGGCATCGACAATGCTTCGTACTACCGGCTACCTGAAGACAGACGCTACTACATCAACGACACCGGCACGGGCAATACGCTCAACCTCTCGCACCCGCGCGTGCTGCAGATGGTCACGGACAGCCTGCGCTACTGGGTGCTCGAAATGGGCGTGGACGGTTTCCGCTTCGACCTCGCGACGATCCTCGGGCGCGAGCCCTACGGCTTCGACGAAGGCGGCGGCTTTCTCGACAGCTGCCGCCAGGACCCGATTCTCTCGAGCGTGAAGCTGATTGCCGAGCCATGGGACTGCGGGCCCGGCGGCTATCAGGTGGGCGGCTTCCCGCCTGGCTGGATGGAGTGGAACGACCGCTTTCGCGATACCACGCGTGCCTGGTGGAAAGGCGACGAAGGCATGGCCCCCGAACTCGCGACGCGCCTATGCGCCTCGGGCGACAGCTTCAACCGGCGCGGCCGGCGGCCTTGGTCCAGCGTGAACTTCGTCACGGCGCACGACGGCTTCACACTGAACGATCTGGTGTCGTACAACGAGCGCCACAACGAGGCCAACGGGGAGGAGAACCGCGACGGCCACGGCGACAATCTCTCATGGAACTGCGGCGTGGAAGGCCCGACCGATGACCCCGAAATCCGTGCGCTGCGCGAGCGCCAGAAGCGCAACTTCCTCGCCACGCTGCTGCTCTCGCAGGGCACGCCCATGCTGCTGGCGGGCGACGAGTTTGGCCGCACGCAGCGCGGCAACAACAATGCGTACTGCCAGGACAACGAGGTGAGCTGGGTGGACTGGGAGGGCATCGGCGACACGGGCCGCGCGCTCGCCGACTTCGTGCGCAAGCTCACCGCGCTGCGCCACGCGCTGCCGGTGCTGCGCCGCAACCGCTTTCTGATCGGCGAGCACAATGCCACGCTCGACGTCACCGACGTCGAATGGCTTTCGCCTGCGGGCGTGCCGCTCGCCCATGAGCAGTGGGACGATCCCGCCATGCATTGCTTCGGCATGCTGATCGATGGGCGCTCGCAAACGAGCGGCATCATGCGCCTCGCTTCAGACGCGACCATGCTCATCGTGTTCAACGCCTACCACGACGTGGTGGAATTCACGCTGCCTTCGGTGCCGGGCAATGATCAGTGGAACTGCCTCATCGACACGAACATGCCTGTGCGCGACGAGTTGCCCGAATTCGAAGCCGGCGATATTTACCAGGTCACGGGGCGTTCGCTGCTGTTGTTCGCGCTGCATGCACGCGGCGCGACGCAACGCGTGTTCGCCAGGCTGGAGGAAAATCTCACGGGATGAATGACAGGCTTTTTCGCGGACTGGCGGCAAAGCCGCCGGTCCGTTGGGCAACGTGTGGCGGGGCTGACAGTTAGTTGCGCTATGAGGCGAACGACAGTTGCCTCACCGCAAGACCGCTGACATCGCCGACAAGCTATTGAGCGTGCGCACGAGGTACTCGGCGGTTGGCGCCACAAACCGGATCACGCTGCCCGCCGCGCGCTCGACACTTGGCCACTGCGAAAAGAGATCCGCAAGCGCAGGGGTCTGTGTATGCAGTTCGCACGTGCGCACACGTGGCGCCGCGCAGGCGCGGTCCCACCACGCGCCGTCGCTCGCGATCTGCCCCACGGCTTCGCGTGCGGCGTCGCGAATCCGCTCGCGGCTCGCGGCAGGCGTCAGCAGATCGCCGCTCGCGTGGCCGCCGGCGTGCTTCACCACCACGAACTTCGCCTCGGGAAAAACGGGCCGCGTTTCGCGTTCGAACACATCGTCGCCGCTCAGGAGCGCCACCCGTGCGCCGTATTCCTGCGCAAGCGCGCCGTACAGCCCCGCCTCGCCCGTTTCGACGCCATCCACGAGCACGCGTGCGAACGCAAAACTGTTGATGGTATGCGCAAGCATGCCGCGGCTTTGCGCCATGGCGTGATAGCCAATCATGAAAACGAGCGCGGGCCGGTGCTCGAGCCCCGCCATCATGCCGAGCATGCGCGGCTTGCCGAGTATGACGCGTGCGCGCGCATCGATTTCGTCGGGCAGCAGGTTGTTGAAGCCGCCGTGCGAGTCGTTGACCCACACTTCGCTTGCACCGCCCGCGAACGCGCCTTCCACGGCCGCGTTCGCTTCGAGCGTCATCCAGCGGCGGGCGCGTTCATACTCGGGATTGCCGGCGCGCGTTTGCTGAACGTTGAACACACCGCCTATGCCTTCGATATCGACGGAAATCAGTACCTTCACGCTTGCGCCCCGCCTGAAAGCAGATCGGCGAGATCGGGCACGGCTTCGCGCAGAGCGAGACGCACGTGGCCATCGCGGCCCTGCACGGTGCTTGCGCTCCACAAGGCGTCGAGAATCGCTTGCTCGACGCAATCGGCGCTGGCCTGAAACAGCGCATCGAGTTGCGAGTCTGCGAGCAAGGGCGGCAACGCGTAGGTTGGCGCGTCGTGCGCCAGTGTGTATGCCGTGCTGAACGCCAGTGAGATATCGCCGCTGCCGTGTCCATACACGGAGCCCGTGCGCGCGAGGCCCGCTGCCGCGCGCATCGACACGCGCCGAAGCTGCCGCGAGTCGAGCGGCGCATCCGTGGCGATCAGCATGATGATTGACCCCTTCTCGGGCGCCTGTGCCGCGCGATTCGACGCCGCGCGCGCCGCAAGTTCGCGCCCCACAGGCACGCCATCGATCGTCAACATGGGCAGGCGGCCGAAGTTCGCCAGCACGAGCGCGCCCACCGTGTACTGCACGCCCGCGGTCATTACCACGCGCGACGCCGTGCCAATGCCGCCTTTCAGGTCGAAGCTCGACATGCCACGGCCCGCGCCGACACTGCCGCGCGTAAAGTCAGCGCTCATAGCAGAGCAGGCAGCGACATAGTGTGCCTCGGTCACCGCCAGCGCCTGAAGATCGTTCAGATAGCCGTCATTGCATTCGAACACGAGCGGATTGACGGTCGGCAGGCCGCGCCCGATCTGCGGGTTCGCCGCGACCGCCGCACGAATCTGCGCTTGTGCAAGCGCGCCCACGCCGAACGTATTGGTCAGCGCAATCGGCGTTTCGAGCACACCCAGCTCTTCGAGCTGCATGAGCCCGATGCTCTTGCCGAATCCGTTGATCACGCAAGCGCTCGCCGGCACCTTCTCGCGAAAGAGGTCGCGTGCGTGCGGCATCATCACGGTCACGCCCGTTTGCACATCGCCCGCGTCGAGCGTGCAGTGACCCACGCGCACGCCGCTCACATCGGCAATCGTTCCCGTCGCACCGCTCGCCAGTGTGCCGATATGCGGCGCGGCATCTCCGCGATTCTTGCTCATGCGCGGTCCAGTTTCGGGTCGAGCGCGTCGCGCAGGCCGTCACCCAGCAGATTGAATGCGAGCACGGTGAGGAAGATCGCGAGGCTCGGGAACAGCGCGATATGCGGCGACGTGACCATGTCCGCGCGCGCCTCGTTGAGCATGGCGCCCCACTCCGGCGTGGGCGGCTGCGCGCCGAGGCCGATGAACGACAGGCTCGCCGCCGTGATGATCGAGGTGCCGATACGCATGGTCAGATACACGACCACGGACGACACCGTGCCCGGCAGAATGTGCCGCATGATGATCGTCCAGTCCGACGCGCCAATGCTGCGCGCGGCCTCGACATACGTGAGGTGCTTGAGCATGAGTGTGTTGCCGCGCACGAGGCGTGCGAACGCCGGAATGCTGAACACGGCCACGGCGCACACCACGTTGATCATGCCGTTGCCGAGAATCGCCACCACGCCGATGGCGAGCAGGATGCCTGGGAATGCGAACAACACGTCGGCCACGCGCATGGTGATGCGGTCCCACCAGCCTTCGTAGTAGCCCGCCAGCAAGCCGAAGAACGTGCCGACCACGGCGCCGAGCGCCACCGAAAGAAAGCCCGCCGCGAGCGAGATACGCGTGCCCGCGAGAATGCGGCTGAAAATATCGCGGCCGAGCGCGTCCACGCCGAACCAGTGGGCCGCAGAGGGACCCGCATTGAGCGAGTCGTAGTCGAAGTAATTTTCCGGGTCGTAAGGCACGAGATGCGGCGCGAACACCGCGATCACCACCAGCAGCAGCACGAACGCGCCTGCGCCAAGCGCGACATGCTGCTTGCGGAACTTGCGCCAGAACTCGCGCCATGGCGTGCGGATCGCCTCGTCCTGGGCGCGTACGACAACGTTTTGAGTCGTGCTCATGGCGTGCTCACCTGAATCGAATGGTCGGATTGATGACCGCGTACAGCACGTCCACGATCAGATTGATGACGATGAACTCGAGCGAGAACAGCAGCACTTCGGCCTGAATCACAGGGTAGTCGCGCATCGCAACCGAATCGACGAGCAGCCGCCCGAGGCCCGGCCAGTTGAACACCACCTCCACGACGATCGAGCCGCCCAGCAGGAAGCCGAACTGCAGGCCCATCATCGTGACAACGGGAATCATCGCGTTGCGCAGGCAATGCTTGATCACCACCCATTGCTCGGCCACGCCCTTCGCGCGCGCCGTGCGCACGAAGTCTTCGTTGAGCACTTCGACGAACGATGCGCGCGTGAAGCGCGCCATCACGGCGGCCACGGCCGCGCCGAGCGTAATCGAAGGCAGCACGTAACTGCGCCACGAACCGTCGCTCACCACGGGCAGCCAGCCAAGGTGCACCGAGAACAGTTCCATGAGCGCCATGCCGAGCGCGAAAGCCGGAAACGAAATGCCCGACACCGCGAGCGCCATGCCGATGCGATCGGGCCAGCGATTGCGCCACACGGCCGAGACGATGCCGATGGCCATGCCGAACACCACGGCCCAGACCATGCTGGTGAGCGTGAGCAGCAGCGTGGGCATGAAACGCTCGCTAATTTCGGTGATGACCGGGCGCTTGCTGCGCATCGACACACCGAAGTCGCCGTGGGCGATGCGCACGAAGAAATGGAGAAACTGCTGCGGCAGCGACTGGTCGAGGCCGAGATCGGCGCGCACGAGCGCGACCGTGGCGTCGTCCGCCTCGGGACCGGCCGCGAGGCGCGCCGGGTCGCCCGGCAGCAGATGCACGAACAGGAACACCAGGATCGCGACGATCAGGAGCGTCGGCAGGAGACCCAGCGAGCGTTTGACAATGAAATTCAGCATGAGCGCGTTACTGCATCGGGGCGTGCGTGGCGCGCCAGACTCGAACGTTCCGGCGCGCCGCGCAACGCATTAGCGAATCGAGATCTCGTCGAAGTTGAACGAGCCGTCCGGCGCCACATACGCGCCGGCCAGGCGCTTGCTGCGGGCGTACACGACCTTTTCCTTCACGAGGAACACCCACGGCGCGTCGGCCCAGATGCGCTTTTGCGCGTCGGTGTACAGCGCCGTTTTTTGCGCGCGGTCCGTCGTTTCGAGCGCCTTCGCGAGATCCTCATCGACAGCGGGGTTCTTGTAGTACGCGGTGTTCATGAGCTTGGGCGGCCACGACGCCGAAGCGAGCAGCGGCGAGATGCCCCAGTCCGCTTCACCCGTGGACGACGACCAGCCGATGTAATACATGCGCACGCCCGCCGATGCCGCGTCTTGTGCGCTTTCCACGCGCGCCACCGCCGTGCCCGTTTCCAGCGCTTCGACGTTCGCCTTCACGCCCACTTGCGCGAGTTGCTGCTGCACGAACTGAATGGCCTTTTGCGCGGTCGAGTTGTTATACGCCGACCACAGCGTCGTTTCGAAACCGTTCGGGTAGCCCGCCTGCTTGAGCAGTTCGCGCGCCTTGGCCGGATCGTACGGCCACGGGCCGAGCTTGACCGAATAGTCCACGCCCTGGGGCAGCACGCCGTCCGAAGGCAGCGCGTAGCCCGCGAACGCGACCTTCGCGAGCGCGTCCTTGTTGATCGCATAGTTCAGCGCCTGACGCACGAGCGGGTTGTCGAACGGCTTCTTCGCGGTGTTCAGGCTGATATAGCGCTGGATGATCGAGGGCGTGGCGATCAGGTCGACCTTCGGGTTCGACTGGAATGCGCTCGCCTGCTCGAACGGAATGCGGAACGCGAAGTCGGCTTCGCCCGTGCGCATGAGCGCGGCGCGCGTGTTGTTGTCGGCCACCGGCTTCCAGTCGATCTCGTCGATCTTCGGGTAGCCCTTCTTCCAGTAGCCGTCGAACTTGTGCACGACGAGGTCGCCCGCCGGGTCCCACTTCACGAATGCGAACGGGCCCGTGCCTACCGGATGCAGGCCGATATCCTTGCCCCACTTCTTCATGGCCGCAGGCGAAATCATCACCGCCGACGGGTGCGCGAGCACGTTCACGAACGCCGAGAACGGCGCATTGAGCGTGACCTTCACCGTGTACGGGTCGACCACTTCGGTCTTCGCGATGCGGCGGAACATGTTGTAGCGCTTCAGGTGATTCGCCGGGTCCGTCACGCGGTCGAAGTTCGCCTTCACGGCCGCCGCATTGAAGTCGGTGCCGTCCTGGAACTTCACCCCCTGGCGCAGCTTGAACGTGTAGGTGAGGCCGTCGCCGCTCACTTCATAGCTCGTGGCCAGCACGTTGGTGAGCTTCAGGTCCTTGTCGAAACCGAACAGGCCCTGGTAGAACGACTTCGAAACCGCTTGCGAGAGCGTGTCGTTGGCGTCGTACGGGTCGAGCGTCGAGAACGTCGAATCGACGGCCATCACAGCGCGCTGCTCGGCGGCTTGCGCGGCCGTCGCGCCCGCGATCAGCGCGAGTGCGAGCGCGCTGCCCTTCATCCATGCTTTGACTTCATTCATCAATCAGGTCTCCATACCAATGAATCTTGTCGATTCAGCGAAATGATCCAGCTAAAATGCAAACGATTGCTTCGCACAATGGCGTATTCAGTAAGCACCGCCCACCCGATGCTTCGCAACGAAGTGACCGGGACCAACCGGCACGAGCGGCAACACTAGCGGCTCGTCGCCGGGGGCGCGAATCGGGCTCGGCAGTTCGTCGGCGGCAAGCACGCGCTTCGCGTGGCGGCGCGCCGGATCGGCGATCGGCACCGCACCCATGAGCTTCTTCGTATAGGCATGCTGCGGGTTTTCGAACACGGCGCGGCGCGGCCCGATCTCGACGATCTGCCCCAGATACATCACCGCGACGCGATGGCTCACGCGTTCCACCACGGCCATGTCGTGCGAGATGAAGAGGTACGCCACGCCCAGTTCCTGCTGCAGGTCGAGCATGAGGTTGACGATCTGCGCCTGCACGGAAACGTCGAGCGCCGACACCGACTCGTCGGCGACCACGACTTTCGGGTTCATCGACAGCGCGCGCGCAATGGCGATGCGCTGACGCTGGCCGCCCGAGAATTCGTGCGGATAGCGCCCCGCCGCCGATTTCGGCAAGCCCACGCGGTCGAGCAGCCATTCCACGCGCGCCTGCGCTTGCGCCCCCTTCGCGATACCGTGCACGAGCAGCGGCTCCATGATCGAGAAGCCCACCGTGAGGCGCGGGTTCAGCGAGGCGAACGGGTCCTGAAAAATGAACTGGATGTCGCGGCGCAAGGTTTGCAACGCAGGCCCGGTGAGGGTGCTGATGTTCTGGCCGCCGAACTCGATCGTGCCGCTCTGGCTCTCCACGAGGCGCAACAACGAGCGGCCCGTGGTCGATTTCCCGCAGCCGGATTCGCCCACCAGCGCGAGCGTTTCGCCCGCGTGAAGATCGAAGCTGACCTTTTCCACCGCGTGCACACGGCCGGTGACCTTGCCGAACAGACCGCTGCGCACGGGAAATCGCGTGACGAGGTCGCGCACGCGCAGAACTGGCGCAACGTCTGTTTTCGGCGCGTTCGCCTTGGGTTTTGAGCCGGCGGCCGGGCGTGCCGCTTCGTTCATCGAAAGCAGCGAAAACTTCTCCGGCAAGTCGGTGCCCTGCATCGCACCGAGCTTCGGCACGGCGGCGAGCAACGCCTGCGTGTAGCGATGCGAAGGCGCTGCAAAAAGCGTATCGGACGCGCCCTCTTCCACTTTCTCGCCGCGGTACATCACGAGAATGCGGTCCGCCACTTCGGCCACCACGCCCATGTCGTGCGTGATGAAGACAACGCCCATATCCATCTCGTCCTGCAGGCCGCGAATGAGCTGCAGGATCTGCGCCTGAATCGTCACGTCGAGCGCCGTGGTCGGTTCGTCGGCGATCAGGAGCGCGGGCTTGCACGAGAGCGCCATCGCGATCATCACGCGCTGGCGCATGCCGCCCGAAAGCTGATGCGGGTAGCGCTCCATCACGCGGCGCGCCTCGGGAATGCGCACGAGGTCGAGCAGGCGCAGCGTTTCGGCGCGCGCCTGCGTAGCGTTCATCTGCTGATGCAGCGCGATCGCTTCGCTGATCTGGTTGCCCACCGTGAACACGGGGTTCAGCGAAGTCATGGGCTCCTGGAAAATCATCGCAATGTCCGCGCCGCGCACCGAACGCATGGTCGACGCACTCGCACGCGTGAGATCGAGCACGCTGCCGTTGCGCCGGCGCAGTTCGATGCTGCCGCCCGCAATGCTGCCGCCGCCGTGCTCGACGAGCCGCATCAGCGAAAGCGACGTGACCGACTTGCCCGAACCCGATTCGCCGACGATGGCGAGCGTCTCGCCGCGATCGACGTGGAACGACAGATTGCGCACGGCTTCGAACGTGCTCGCGCCGCGCTTGAACGACACGCGCAGATCACGAACGTCGATCACGCGGTTCGGCGGCAACGCGGCCTTTTCTCCGGCCAGTACGGTATCAAGAGAGTGCGAGGACATCTGCACGATGAGGATTCCTTCGTTTGATGCGCAAAGCGATGCGCCGCTTAAGCGTAGATCGACGCAACGGGCGCTTCGCCCACGCGCGCGTAGCCGCGATACATGCCTTCGGTGTTGAACGGCAGGACCACATTACCTTGTGCGTCCACTGCGATCAGGCCGCCGCGGCCGTCAATGCGCGGCAATTGCTCCATCACGACATTCGTTGCTGCTTCGGAGAGCGAAACGCCACGATATTTCATTTGCGCCGCCACGTCGTAGGCCGCGACCATGCGCATGAACATTTCGCCCGAGCCCGTGGTGGACACCGCGCAGGTGGCGTCGTCGGCATAGCAGCCCGCGCCGATCAGCGGTGCGTCACCCACACGGCCCACCTGCTTGTTCGTGATGCCGCCCGTCGAGGTCGCCGCCGCGAGGTGGCCGTGCGCGTCGAGCGCTACCGCCCCCACCGTGCCGTACTTGCGGTTCGGGTCGATCGGCTCGTGCGGCAGGCTTTCTTCCGCTGCCTTTGCTGCGGCCTTCGCCTCAAGCGTTGCCCCGTCGTGATCGAGCATCGCGCGCGCTTCGCCGCGTGCGAGCTGCCACTGGCGGTAGCGCGCGTCGGTGTGGAAATAGCCGGGATCGACGAATTCGAGGCCCTGTGCCGCTGCAAACGCCTCCGCGCCTTCGCCCGTGAAGAGCACGTGCTCGCTCTTCTCCAGCACGCGGCGCGCCGCCAGCACCGGATTGCGCACGCGCTTCACGCAGCACACCGCGCCCGCTTCGAGCGTGCGGCCGTCCATGATCGAGGCGTCGAGTTCGTGCGTGCCGGCAGACGTGAACACCGCGCCATGGCCTGCGTTGAAAAACGGGCAGTCTTCGAGCAGGCGCACCGCTTCTTCGACTGCGTCGAGCGCGCTCCCGCCTTCGGCCAGGATGCGCTGGCCGGCCGCGAGAATGCGGCTGAGCGCTTCGAGATACTGGGCTTCGACTTCGGGCGCCATCGAGGCGCGCAGGATCGTGCCGGCGCCGCCGTGAATGGCAATGACTGCATTCGATTTCATGACTTCTTTTTCGTGGGGGAAGACGGGGCCGAAGGCGCGGGGCTCGCCTGCGCCGAGGTCGAGGAAAGCCACGGCAGCACCGATTCGGTGATGGCCGCAGCGGCAACGACGGAATCTTTCGCGCGCAACGCCACGGCGTCGCACAGCGCTTCGATGACAGCCAGCACCGCGGCTTCCGAGTTCGCCGCGAGGCGCCGTTCGGAGCGGATCAGCAGCATGAGATCGGCGAAGCGCGCGAGCGGCGAGTCGATGCTGTCGGTGAGCGCGAGCACGCGTGCGCCGAGCTTCGCGGCGTGGCGCGAGAGCTTGATCGTGTCGTCCACGTAGCGCGGAAACGCAATGCCGATCACGAGATCGTCCTTGTTCGCGCCGAGCAGCCGGCGCGCGGAATGCGTGGGACCGCCGACCGAGGAGAGCGCCTGCACGTTGTCCAGATAAGGCAGTAGCGCGTTCTCCATGATCCCGGCGAGAAACGCGCTCGTGCCCGAGCCGATCACGTACACGCGGCGCGCGCAAAGAATCGCGTCCACGGCTGCGGCGGCCGCTGCGCTGTCGATCGACTGGCGCGACAGGCGCAGGTTCGACTCGGCCTGCTCGAGCGACGCGCCGAACAGCTCCGCGCCGCTCGTGGGCGACTCCTGGGCGCTGCGCAACCGCTCGACCGGCGCGAGCGTGGCCTCGAAGCCTCGCACGAGCGCCTCGCGAAACTGCGGATAGCCGTCGAACCCGAGCGAGCGAGCAAAGCGGTTGGCCGTGGCCACCGAAGCGCCCACCGCGCCCGCGAGTTCGTCGATTCGCATCGTCGCGGCATGGAACAGGTTCGCGAGCACGTACTCAGCCATGCGCCGGTGGCCGGGCGTGAGAACGGGCATCGCGGCGGTGATGCGCGCGACGATCTCGGCTTCGGGCGTGTCGGGAATTGACGGTCGGGTTGGCATACGTGGGCCGGAGTGAGGACGGCGAGTCCGTAAATGAAATTACATGAACGGATCTTAGTGAAAATTAATTTTCATCGCGCCCCGGGTTTACCCTATCCGAGAGAATCTAAAAGGAAATTAGCTTGACCGGGCGCAACGAGGCGCAAATTTGCGCGCCTCGAGCACGTTGCATGATTTTGGAAGGAGAACCCGGCAGAAGCCGGAAAGACACGTCGCCCACTGGCGAGACTACGGGAAAATTTAGGGAGCCGCACTTGCCGCCGGCAGGGCGCCAGCGGCAATCGAATCAGTCACATGAAAACGGCGTGCGCCGCTTCACGCATTCAACGCCACCATTGCCTTGGCGCCCGGCGCCAACCGCCACGTATTACGCCCCGCGCGCTTGGCTTCATACATTGCGGCGTCGGCCAGACAAAGCGGATCGTCGGCGAGCGCCTTGTTCTCGGCCTCGACGGAAAGCACCGCATGGGTGGCGTCCACCCTGCCCGCCGCCCCAGCCGCGCCGGTCAGCACGACCCCCACGCTCGCGCTCGTTTCGATCACGCGCCCCGCAGCGACGAAGACCTTCGACACCTCGCGGCAAATGGCCGCCGCAATACGCTCGCCGGTGCGCGCGTCGCTCACGCCGCGGCTCGCCACCACGAATTCATCGCCGCCCAGGCGGCTCACCACGTCGCCCGTGCGCACGGTGGTGACGAGCCTGCGCGCGGTCTCCTTGAGCAAGGCGTCGCCCACGTCGTGGCCGTAGCGGTCGTTGATCGCCTTGAAGCCATCCATGTCGATGAAGAAGAGCGCGAACGGGCTGCCGCTCGCGCGCAGCTCGCACAGCGCCTCCTGCAACGCGCGCCGGTTCGCGAGGCCCGTGAGCGGGTCGATCAGCGCGCCCTCGCGCAGGCGCTGCTCGGTGCGGCGCTGCTCGGTCACGTCGTGCGCCATCACGTAGAAGCCGGTCACCTTGCCCTCGCGCCGGCACGGAATGTAGGTGGCCGACCATACGCGCTCGGAGTCGGCCCGGTAGCGCACCTCGTTGCAAGTCACGCGCTCGCCTGCGAGCGCGCGTGCGAAGAGCGGCTGCAACTGCGCGAAGACTTCGGGGCGCAGCGTTTCGCTCAGGCTGCGACCGCGCAGCGCGGCCGGCTCCGCGCCGAACACGCGCTTGAACGTCTCGTTGTTGAACTGGTAGCGAAGATCGCGATCGACCACGGCGATCAGCGCGGGCACGTTGTCGGTGATCGTCTGCAGCGCGTCGCGGCTGCGCCGCAGCTCCGCCGTGCGCTCACGCACGCGCGCTTCAAGCTCGACGTGATAGTTGCGCAGCGCCTCTTCGCTCTTCTTGCGGCCGGTGATCTCCTGCACGGCCGCGATGAAATGCAGCGGCGTGCCCGCCACGTCGCGCACGAGCGACACCGCGAGATTGACCCACACGGCCTGGCCGTCGGGCCGAAGGTAGCGCTTTTCGATCGCATACGTGGCCGCGCGTCCCGCGAGCAGTTCGGCCACTTGCGCGAGATCGGCGGCAATATCGGCCGGGTGCGTGACCGAAGCGAACGTGCGCCTACGCAGTTCGCTCTCGTCGTAGCCGATGATCTCGGAGAACTTCTGGTTCACGTCGAGAAAATGGCCGTCGAGACCGACCACGGCCTTGCCGATCGGCGTTTGCTCAAACACGGTCCGAAAGCGCGCCTCGCTGATGGCGAGCGAGCGGCGGTCACGCTCGTGCGCCGTGCGCGAGCGGTTCAACTGCCGGCGCAACTCCAGTTCGCGTTCGACCAGGTGCGCGAAGTCCGCGAGCTTCGCGCCCTGCGCTGCGTCGAACGTGCGCGGCTTTTCGTCGATGAGGCAAAGCGTGCCGACCACCTGGCCGTCGGCGAGACGCAGCGGCGAGCCCGCATAGAAGCGGATGTTCGGCGCGCCCGTGACGAGCGGGTTGTCCAGAAAGCGCTCGTCGTCCAGCGCGTCTTCCACCACGAGCATGCGCTTGCTCAGCACGGCGTGCGCGCAGAACGACACGTTGCGCGGCGTTTCGCACGCGGCCAGCCCATGGTGCGACTTGAACCACTGGCGGTCTTCGTCCACGAGCGAGATCAGCACGACCGGCATGTCGAACGCGAAAGCGGCGAGCCGCGAGATGCGGTCGAATGCCTCTTCGGGATCGGTGTCGAGTATGTCGAGTTGCCGCAGCGCCCGAAGGCGCACATCCTCATCCAGAGGAAGCGGAGCAGTGATCATCGTGGAGAGTCCCGGCTGGGCGGATACGGTTGGGTGGCGCGTTCCGCACCGGCGCGCCTCACTTCGGTTTACGGCCGGAACACGCAAAAACTGAAGCACGGCAATGTCCGAAGCACGCGCGCGGCGCGGCCCTCCGCGCCAGGCATTTCCCTTACGCAGAAGCCGGGAATTAAGCGCACGAACGTTCGGTATACGTGCAGTTGCGCAATCATCACTCCCTGCCGCCTTCATGCCCCTACCGCCCGCGCGGCCCGGCCCACGGCGCATCATGCCTCTCACCGCGCGGAAATCGTCACGCCACAATTGATTCGGCATCCGAATTACATGCCATTTTTAACCGGTTGGTTATCGTGTTGTGAAATCGATCAAGCCCTCAAAAAAAAGAGGTCTGGAGACTTCAGCAACGGTTTTTCATCGCCGTAAAAAGGGCAAAGCTCCACCCTTTCCGGTGTCACCATGAGAACCCTTGCGCAAACCCTGCGACTGAAACAGACCACTGGCATCGCCTCTGCGGCGCGCAATGCCGCTGGCCGCGGCACCAGTACCCGCATGAGCGCGGCGCCCCGTGCGCACCGTGCTCCGTTGCGCCGCGCTCATGTGCGTACCGGCACATCGCGTCACTACGCTGTGCGCCGCCTCGCGGCGCAGGCGCGCACGCGCAGAATCTAACGCCACACGGCCATCGAAGCATGAATCAGGAAACCGTGGCGGCCATGCCCGATCCCACCTCCGCACTCAAACCCCGGGCAGCGCTTCCCTGGATCGTCCGTACGCGCGCTACGCTGCGCGCCTCGATCCGCGCCCGCACGAAGTTCTTCATCGGACTGTTTTTTGCCTTGTTCGCCACGCAAACCACGCTGCTGGCAAGCCAGCTGATCGCGTTTGGCCACGCTTTCGAACGCATGGATACGACCTGGCACCACGAAAGCACTGCGCAGGAGACCGAAGCGCCGCACCGGCAAGCCGTTTCCGCTTCGCCTCGCGAGCTTACCGCCGAGCGGCTGCGCAGTCAGGTCCAGCACGGCATCCTGCGCGTGCATCACACGCTCGAAGCGGCCATTGCGATCGCGCTCGCCACGCTCGCCTTTGGCCTCGTGCTGCTGCACTACCTCGAACGCACGCTGCTGCGTCCGCTGCAGACCTTGACCGATTCGCTCGTGCGCCTCGCGCACGGCGAAGACATGCGCGCATTGCCCGACATGAACCGCACCGACGAGATTGGCGCGATGGCGCATGCCTTCGATACGTTGTGCGAAAAGTCTCGCGAGCTGCATATCGCCCATGAGGCCACGCGCGCCGCCGAGGCACACGCCCAGGCGCTCGCGCGCCACGATCCGCTCACGGGCCTGCCCAACCGGCGCCTGCTCGCGGCGGAAATGAGCGCGGCGCTCGAGCGCACGCAGCACCGCTCGCCCGATTACCTCGTGTTCGTGATCGACCTCGACCGCTTCAAGCCCGTGAACGACTTTCACGGCCACGCCGCGGGCGACACGGTGCTATGCGAGATCGCAGCGCGCCTGCGCCGCGTGGTGCGCGACGGCGACACGGTCGCGCGTCTGGGCGGCGACGAATTCGCCGTGCTCGCCCGCGTGCATCGCGACGACCACATCGAGGCCGCGAGCGAACTCGCGCAGCGCCTGCTCGCCGCCACGCGCGCGCCCATCGACATCGGCAAGCTGCGCATCAACGTGGACGCGAGCATTGGCATTGCGTGCTGCCCGCGCGACGGCGGCGACCCCGACGCGCTGTTGCGCGCCGCCGATATCGCCATGTATCGCGCCAAGTGCGAAGGCAAGGGCACCTACCGCTTCTTCGAGCAAAAGATGGACGACGAACTGCGCCTGCAGGCCTCGCTCGAATCGGACTTGCGCCGCGCGCTCGCGGGCGGCGATATTCGTCCGTTCTACCAACCGCTCGTGCGTCTCGCCGACGGCCAGACCACGGGCTTCGAGATTCTCGCGCGCTGGCACCACGAGCAGCGCGGCTGGATCTCGCCCGAGGTGTTCGTGCCGCTCATCGAGCAGATGGGCATTTCGCCCGCGTTCACCGCTTCGATCTTGCGGCGCGCGTGCCGCGACGCGCTGGGCTGGCCCTCGCGCTATCACCTCGCGCTCAATCTCTCGCCCGCGCAGTTCAAGGACACGCAACTCGCGGCGCTGCTACTCACGATCCTCGCCGACGAGGGCATGCCGCCCGAGCGCATGGAGATCGAGATTACCGAATCGGCGCTCATGTACGACTTCGACGCGGCGCGCGCCGTGCTCGCGGACTTCCGCAACGCGGGGCTGCGCATGTCGCTCGACGACTTCGGCACCGGCTATTCGAGCCTGCAGCACTTGCGCGAACTGAAGGTGGACAAGCTGAAGATCGACCGCTCCTTCGTGCTCTCCATGGCTTCGTGCAACGAGAGCGCCAAGATTGTCGACGCGATCATCGCGCTCTCCACGAACCTCGGCATGAGCACGGTGGCCGAGGGCGTGGAGACCGCGGAACTCGCGCGCACGCTCGCGGCCAAGGGCTGCGACTACGCGCAGGGCTATTTCTTCGGCAAAGCGATGGCGGCGCGTGAAATCGACGCTTTGCTGAACGTGGATCGTGCGGCGAACGAGGCGCATCTAAAGCGTGTTGTCGAGCCGGCCTGAATGGATTGATCCGTATTACTTTGAAAAAGAAAAGGTAGACATCATGTTTGTCGCAATTGGCTGGATAGTCGTGCTCGGATCGGTGATCGGGAGCTTCGTGGGCGTGGGGGGCCACCTGCCCGCGCTCGTTCAACCGTTCGAACTCCTGTGTATTTTCGGCGCGGCGCTGGGCGCGTTCGTGGTGAGCAATCCCACGGCCACGCTCGGCAAGACGCTCAAGGCGCTGCCCACCTGCTTCAAGGGCGGCGGCTACACGAAGGCGCAATACCTGGAGTTGATCGCCCTCCTCTACGAGCTGCTGCAAAAGGCGCGCAAGGAAGGCATGATGGCGCTCGAAGCCGACATCGAGGCGCCCGAGAACAGCCCGATTTTCCAGAAGTACGCGCGCGTGCTCTCCGACCATCATCTGCTCGACTTCATCGTCGACTATCTGCGCATGATGTCGAGCGGCAACGTGAACCCCATGGAAATGCAGGACCTCATGGACGAGGAACTCGACACGCACCACTCCGAAGTGTCGATCGCGCCCAACGCCATCCAGAAGATGGCCGACGGCCTGCCCGCCTTCGGCATCGTGGCGGCCGTGATGGGTGTGGTGCACACCATGGGGTCGGTCGGCAAGCCGCCCGCCGTGCTGGGCGAGATGATCGCAGGCGCGCTCGTCGGTACGTTCCTCGGCATTCTGCTCGCCTACGGCTTCGTCGGCCCGATTGCCGACCTGCTCAACGCCAAGGGTCGCGCCGCCAGCAAGCCGTTCCAGTGCGTGAAGGCCGTGCTGCTCGCCTCGCTCGCCGGCTACGCACCGCCCGTGGCCGTGGAGTTTGGCCGCAAGGTCCTCTTCACGTCGGACCGCCCGAGCTTCCAGGAACTCGACGAAGCGGTGCGCGCCACCAAAACGCCGAAGGCCGCTTAGGAGTCCCGATATGCCAGAACGCACTCCAGGCTCGCGCGCCGCGCGCGACACCGAAGGCAGCAAGGTCACCCTGGTGGTGCGCCGCGTGAAAAAAGGCGGCCACGAGGGCCATCACGGCGGGGCATGGAAGATTGCCTATGCCGACTTCGTGACCGCAATGATGGCGTTTTTCCTCTTGATGTGGCTGCTCGGCTCAACCTCGCAGTACGACCGCGACGGCATTGAGAAGTACTTCAACACGCCGCTTTCGGCCATGCTCGGCAGCACACCCGCTGCAGCGAATCCCAATCCGAGCGTGGTGCAAGGCGGTGGCCGCGACCTCTCCAGCAAGACGCCCGCCGTGGGCGGCTCGAACGCGCAGACCACGCTCTCGCACGCCGTGCCAGTGGAAGCGCTCGACAAGTCGCGTCTTTCGCAGCTGAAGGAAAAACTCTCGGCGCTCATCGAGCGCAAGCCGGAATTGCGCGCGTACCGCGACCAGATCCGCATGTCGATCACAGACGAAGGCCTGCGCATCGAGCTGGTCGACTCGCTCAAGCGCCCCATGTTCGCAACCGGCAGCGCGAAGCTCGAAGACTACGCGTACGAGATCCTCGTGCAGATCGGCAGCGCGCTCAACGACGTGGACAGCGGCGTGTCGATTGCGGGGCACACCGACTCGGTGCCCTACTCGGGGGGACTTGCGGGCTACTCGAACTGGGAGCTATCCAGCGAGCGCGCCAACGCCGCGCGCCGTGCGCTGGTGGCCGGCCGTCTGAGCGAGGAGAAATTGCTCCAGGTGCGCGGCCTCGCCGACGTTCTGCCGCTCGACCACGACACGGCGGACAGCCCGTTGAACCGCCGCATCAGCATTCTGGTGATGAGCAAGGCCGCAGAGCGGGCGTTCTTCGAACAGGCGAAACGCTACGGCGTCGAACCGCCGCAGAAGGGCGCCACGCCCGCCTCATAAGGCTTTGGCCTCCAAACAGGCAGGAACGCCCCCAATGCGCCTCGCCCCGGCGCATCGAATCGACGGGCACAGCGCGGTACGCCGCTTGCTGTATCTCCCAGCAAGCGGCCAGAACCGCCGCGGCATCGCCTGCCGCCTCACACGGGAATCGTCGGGAGTCTGGCCGGACTCAACGTTGTTCCCCTGATATCTGGAGACCATCATGCCCACCTTCATTCCTCCGCCCATGCCAACCGGTAATGGCGCGCGCATCGTCGGCAAGGGCCGCGTAAGCGCAGCGGGGCCCGGCCCCGACGTGATGGCCGCCAGCACGCTCGACAGCGACCGCGTGCTGAGTTCGGACGGCCAGGAAGTCGGCAAGATCAAGGAGATCATGCTCGACGTGCAGAGCGGCCGCGTGGCCTACGTGGTGATGTCGAGCGGCGGCTTTCTCGGCATTGGCGACAAGCTGCTCGCCATCCCCTGGAGCGCGCTCATGCTCGACACGAGCCGCAAGTGCTTCCTGCTCAACGTGTCGTCCGAGCGCGTGAAGGAAGCGCCGGGCTTCGACCGGGACAGCTGGCCCGCCATGGCCGACGCGACCTGGGGCAGCACGCTGCACGCGTATTACGGCGCCGAGCCGTACTGGGCAGCGGTCGAGCCGGTGACGCCGCGCCACTGAGCTTCCTGCCCGGCTCCGAACGGCAAGCAGGCGTTCGGAGCCGCACGCGGTCGTTCAGCGCCGCGATGTCCCGGCGTTCTCCGCCATTTGCTCCGCCTCGGCAGCGCCGGCGGCCTCCAGTGCCCACGTGTTCACCGTGCGCCGCATCGGGCAAGCAATCACCGTGGCCACGCGGCTCGCCTGCTCCGCCTCGGGCACATTGCACCCGCCCTCCGCCAGCGCCCGCACGCGTTGTCTGAACGCGATCTGCAAGGCATCCGATTTCACCGACACCTCGCTCTGCCAGCTCTCGGGCACGCGAACCGGCCGGATACGCCGGAGCACGGCGTGGTCTTCCTCGAAAATGCGCAGATTGCGCGCGCGAAAACGCCCGTCGAAAAGCGGATTGCGCAGAAAGCTGCGGCCCATCATCCAGAACGTCTGCGTGCGCCCCGCATCCACCGGCACATGCGCCGACGCGATATGGATGCGCCAGCCATTGGCCAACGTCAGTTCGAGCGTCGCGCACGGGCCGCTCAGGTGAAAACCCGTTTGCGTGACCACGTCGACATGTTCGCCCGTAGGCGTGCGGCGCAGCCAGCCCTTGCGCACGGGCCGCCGCATCACGAGCCGCGCGTGGCCGCTCCAGGCGTTGGCGCTCACGTTGACTGCGTCGATTTCGGGGCGGTCGGGCGCGCCGAACGAACTGCCGTGCACGAACGGCGCGTGCGCGAAATCGAGTCCGTTCTCGATCACGCGTTCCCAGTTCGCCTCCCACGCGTAAGTGCCGTATACGACGCGCACATTCGGGTCGTCGGCCCAGGCGAGATCGGGCAGCGGCGGCCGCTCCTCTTCGGGCAGGTCGCCCACGAACGCCCAGATCCAGCCGTGACGCTCGACCACGGGGTAGCGGTCCACGCGCGCTCGCGCTGGAATGCGCGCCTGCGGCTGCGCGGGAATGTGCGTGCACACGCCGTCGCCGCCATAGCGCCAGCCGTGGTACGGGCACTGGACCTCGCCGTTCACGCGGCGGCCGGCCGCGAGCGAAGCGCCGCGATGCACGCAAATATCGGAGAGCAATTGCGCGCTGCCCTGTGCGTCGCGAAACGCGACGTAGCGGTGACCGAGCAGCGTGACCGGCAGCAACTGCTCGCGCAAATCCGCGGCGGCGGCCACGACGTACCAGAGGTTTTTCAGCATGTCAGATCGAAGCAGAGAATCGAATGCGCCAATTGGACCAGATTTGGGGTCCCGATGGCGACAGGCGCACAATACGTGCCGTTACGACGCGGCTTCGATGCCGCCATCGCCTGACAACTCCGGGCAACCCTACAGGTAACCGCTAACCATGACCCAGTTCTTCAGCGAAGCCGCCTCCGCCGAGGCCGTCAATGCGCGTATTGGCGAAAACGCCGACGAGCGTCTGCGCGAGGTGATGAGCGCGCTCGTGCGTCACCTGCATGCGTTCGCGAAAGAAGTGCAGCTGACCCAGCCGGAATGGGAAACCGCCATCGACTTCCTGACCACGGCCGGCCAGCTTTGCAGCGCCGAGCGCCAGGAGTTCATCCTGCTCTCGGACACGCTAGGGTTTTCCATGCTCGTCGATGCCATCAACAACCGGCGCCCGAGCACCGCCACCGAAAACACGGTGTTCGGCCCATTCCACGTGGCCGGCGCGCCCGAGCGCGAGATGGGCGCGTGCATCACCGCCGACGGCAAGGGCGAGCCCTGCCTGTTCGAGGGCCGAGTGCTCGATCTCGAAGGCCGCCCGGTGGAGGGCGCGCGCATCGACGTGTGGTCCGACAACGCCGACGGCTACTACGACGTGCAGCAGCCCGGCGTACAGCCCAAATGGAACAACCGCGGCATCTTCACGACCGGCGCGGACGGCGCGTACCGCTTCGTCGGCATCAAGCCGGTCTCGTACCCGATCCCGCACGACGGCCCGGTGGGCAAGATGCTAGCAAGCCTCGGCCGGCACCCGTACCGGCCCGCGCACATGCATTTCCTCATCACCGCGCCGGGCTTCCAGAAGGTGGTCACGCATACCTTCGTGGGCGACGATCCATACCTGCAGTCGGACGCCGTGTTCGGCGTGAAGGCGTCGCTCGTCGCGCCGTATGAGCGCGTGGCGGACAGCGTCACGCCCTGGCGCTCAACGTTCGATTTCGTGCTGATGCCGCTCGCGCCGCACGCCTGATTCAGCAATGCCGCGAACTGGACGCAATATCGCGCCCTGCTCGCCGCATTGTCCGCCGCGCCCAGGTCATAGACTGATCCTGCAGTCGAACGAACAACCGGGAACACCTTGGGGGCGGCGATGCGGGTCACGAACTGGATTCTGGTGCTGGAATGCGCGTATATGGAGTTTTCCAGCTGGCGCGGCAAGAACGTGTATCGCCGCACGGTGGCGTACGACAGCGTGGTTTGGTGCTAGCGCTAAACCATAAGCCATCGACGCAACGGCAATCCTCCACTACAGTCGAAGATTTTGAAGGCGCGCTAGAGACGCCCGCCTCCCGTCATCGTTGCTGGAATCGAGGATCCGACCATGCTGTTCCCCGCCGTTGCCACCGTCGCCCTGCTGATCGTGGTGTATGTCCACGCGAACATTCCGCGCTTCACCGAGCGAGGGCCGAAGCGCATCGTCGCCCACGCCACGCTGTTGCTGGGGGGCCTGTGCTTCGGCGTGATCGGCGGCATGATGGCCGGAACGTTCGCGCCGCCGTGGGCGGTGATCGCTTGCGGCATGGGCGTCGTGCATCTGCCGGCCCTGTGCATGGTCGTGCTCAAGCGCTTCAAGCACTCCGGGCGCAGCTAATACGGCGTTCGCCAGCCGCGCCCACCGTCCTCAAACGCGATTCAACGCCGGCCGCCCGTCGAGCACCGCGGCCACATTATCGAGCGCGGTAAAGCCCATCTGGTCGCGCGTTTGCACCGTGGCGCTCGCCATGTGCGGCGTGAGAAAAACGTTGTCGAGGCTGGCAAAGCGCTGGTCGACATTGGGCTCGTTGCGGTACACATCGAGGCCCGCGCCGAACAGGTGTCCCGAGGTCAGGGCGTCGTAAAGCGCATCTTCATCCACGAGGCCGCCGCGCGCCGCGTTGACGAATACCGCGCCCTTCGGCAAGCGCCCAAATTCCCTTTTCGTCATCAGGGGCGCGCCGCCGCCCGGCACGTGCAGCGTGAGCACTTCGCAATGCGGCAGCATCTCCTCGAAGCTCGCGTAATAGGTCGCACCGTTTTCCACGGAAGGCGCAGCACGATTGATATCGGTGTAGATCACGCGCATGCCGAAGCCGAGCGCGCGCTTCGCCACCGCCCGGCCAATACGGCCAAAACCCACAATGCCCAGCGTCTTGCCATTCACGCGCGTGCCCAGCATGTCGGTCATGCCGAACGACTTGCCCCAGCCGCTGCGCATGATCCGTTCGTACTCCGATGCACGCCGGCATGCTGCCAGCATGAGCAGCATGGAAAAGTCGGCGGTGCATTCGGTCAAGGCGTCGGGCGCGTTCGTCACCACTATGCCGCGATCGCGGGCAGC
This sequence comes from Paraburkholderia sp. J8-2, assembly GCF_905220195.1. Taxonomy (NCBI): domain Bacteria; kingdom Pseudomonadati; phylum Pseudomonadota; class Betaproteobacteria; order Burkholderiales; family Burkholderiaceae; genus Paraburkholderia; species Paraburkholderia sp. J8-2. Next base: position 4,713 of record NZ_CAJMZA010000032.1, on the reverse strand, counting down.
GGCCACATCGAGGTGATCGACGCCCGCACTCGCGTTGGCGATGATTTTCACGCAAGCAGGCAGCGCGGCAATGTGTTCGGCCTGCAAGCCCGACTTCTTGCCGATCAGCACAGCCGGCACCTCGTGCTGCTTGCAGAAGCCGACCACAGACCACGCGTCCATATCGGCGTCGGTCACGAAGGCATGGAATTCGGCCACAGCGCGTTGCGCCACAGCGGCGGGCACTTTTCGCGCGATCAGGAGCCTCACGCGTTGATTTTCCGGCATGGTGTTTTCCCCTTTGGGTATGAACAGACGTCGAGAGACTACGAAAGCACCTGCCGGCCGGTCAATGTTGATTCGGCGAATCAAGTTCTGGCGGGCGCTGTGGCCCTGTATTCGCTTCAGCGCGTGTGTACGCGGCGCTTTACGCGATCCGCGCATCAGGAAAACCCTGATCCGGCGCCCAGATATCAAGGCCCCAGATGTTGATTCAACGAATCAAGATTGCTGCGCGCCTCACGCGAATGCAATTCTTTTCCCGTGTTCAATGGAATCGGGAAGAGGACGCGAAATGTCTGCATCGAAAAAGTTCGCCGCCGTGACGGGCGCTGGCTCCGGCATCGGCCGCGCCACCGCCGTGGCGCTCGCCAACGCCGGGTTCGCCGTTGCGCTAATCGGCCGCCGCGTCGAACCGCTGCTGGAGACGAAGGAACGGATCGGCAACGGAGGGGCAGACGCCCACGTGTTTTCCGCAGATGTGACCCAGGCGGAATCGGTCGAGCACGCGTTCGCGCAAATCGCGCAGACCTTCGGCCGTCTCGACGTGCTGTTCAACAATGCAGGCCGCAACGCGGGCGCCGTGCCGCTGGAAGACTACGAAACCGACTTCTGGAACGATGTGGTCGCAACCAATCTCACCGGCGTATTTCTGTGCGCGCGCGCCGCGTACCGGCTCATGAAAGCGCAGTCGCCGCAAGGTGGGCGCATCATCAACAACGGCTCGATCTCCGCGCATTCGCCGCGCCCGCACACCATCGCCTACTCGGCCACGAAGCACGCCGTAACGGGCATCACCAAATCGATCGCGCTGGACGGCCGCGCGTACAACATCGCGTGCAGCCAGATCGACATCGGCAACGCAGCCACGTCGCTCACCGAGCGCATGAACAAAGGCGTGCTGCAGGCCGACGGACGTCTCGCGCCCGAAGCGCGCATGGACGTCGAGCACGTCGCAAATGCGGTCGTGCATATGGCGAGCCTGCCGCTCGAAGCCAACGTGCTCAACATGACGATCATGGCGAGCGCCATGCCGTTTGTCGGCCGGGGATAGCGCAGCGCCTCGCCCGATTTGAACGCCCAACATAAAAAAGCAGGCGTCAGAACTGATATTGGAGACACCGATGAAAGTCGCAGAGGAACAGGTTTTACCCGCCCAAGCTCCGGCCTGCGCGAATAGTGCAAAGCGGTCCCGGGTACGGTACTTCGTGCTCTCGATGCTGCTCGTGGCGACCGTGCTCAACTTCGTCGACCGCTCGGCATTGGGCATCGTGGCACCCGGCCTTTCGAAAGATCTCGCGCTCAACAAGATGCAGATGGGCGAACTGTTCGCGGCGTTCGGCCTCGCCTACTCGATCGCGCTCCTGCCAGGCGGCATTCTCACCGACGTGCTCGGCTCGCGCGTGGCCTATGCGCTCTCGCTCGTGGGCTGGTCAATCGCCACGCTCACGCAGGGTTTTGCGAGCGGCTATCACATGCTGCTCGGCTCGCGCCTCACCATGGGCGCGCTCGAAGCCCCGGCGTTCCCCTCGAACACGCGCGCCGTCACGTTGTGGTTTCCCGTGCAGGAACGCGGCTTCGCCACGAGCGTGTACGTGATGGGGCAATACGTGGGCACACCGCTCTTCACCGGCCTGCTGCTGTGGATTTCTGCGGCCTATGGCTGGCGCACCGTGTTCTTCGTGACGGGCGGCTTCGGCATTCTCTTCAGCATGGTCTGGTATCGCATGTATCGCGATCCGCACAAGCACGGCTCGGTCAATGCCGCGGAGCTTCAATACATCAACGAGGGTGCGGCGCCCGCCACGCGCAAACCGCGCGAGAAGTTCGACTGGCGCATGGCGCTCAAGCTGCTCAGCTACCGCCAGATTCTCGCCATTTGCCTCGGCAAGTTCTGCAACAACACGCTGCTTGTTTTCTTCACGACGTGGTTCATGACGTACCTGATCGAAGCGCGTCATATGTCGATGATCAAGGTGGGCATTTTTCAGGCCATGCCGTTCATTGGCGCGACGATTGGCATTCTCTCGGCGGGCTTCCTCTCGGACTTCTTTATCCGGCGCGGCGTGTCGATCTCGGCTGCGCGCAAGGCGCCGCTCATCATCGGCACGATGCTCGGCGCTTCGATCGTGCTCGTGAATTTCGTCGAGTCGAACGAAATCGTGATCGCCATTCTCACCGTGGCCTTCTTCGCGCAGGGCATTGGCTCCATGTCGTGGGCCGCCGTTTCCGAAATCGCGCCGCGTCAATACGTGGGCCTCACGAGCAGTATTACGAGTCTTGCCGCGAACATTGCGGGTGTCACCACGCCGCTCATGATCGGCTACATCACGCAACACACCGGGCACTTCTACTGGGCGCTCAACCTCATGGGCGCGATCTGCCTGCTTGGCACACTCTCGTATTCGCTGCTGCTCGGCAAGCTCTCGCGCATCGAACTCTGACACTCGCACACACACGGGGCGAAAAACGCATGATCGAATTCAAGTGGGACCATCTTCAGCTCTGCTCGGCCAATGCGGAGGCCACCGCCGCGTGGTTCGAACGTTGCCTGAATGCCGAAATCGTACGCAGGCCGGGCCGCGTGGATCTGCGCATCGGCGAGATCAATCTGTTCATCACGCAATTGACAGGCGAGCGCGCTGCGCAACGAACGCGTGAGGCACGCTCGCAAGGCATCGATCATTTCGGCGTGTTGGTGGACGATCTCGATGCGGCCTTCGCGCATCTCACGCGTCATGAAGCGGAAATCGTCGAACCGGTGAAGCCCATTCGCCCGGGCGTGCGCGCCTGCTTCGTGCGCGCGCCGGGCGAGATTCTCATCGAAGTGCTCGAGCGGCGGCCCGCAGAGATGACTTTTCGCTGAAAAACCGTCAATATTGCCGCTGAATAGCCGCACTGCCCCGTCTGCCCTGCCATGCCAAACTGGATCACCCTGACTGAAGCCGCCCGTCAACTCGGCGTACAGGCGCAGACCGTCTATGCCTACGCAAGCCGCGGCAATATCGCGGTCATGCCCGATCCGCACGACCCGCGCAAGAGCCTCTACCGCGCCGAAGACGTCGCCAGCCTGTGCCGCAAGAAGCAGGTGGGCCGCAAGCGCGAGGCGCTCGCCGCGGGCACGATCTTCGGCGCGGAGCCGTGCATCTACAGCAGCATCACCACGTTCTCGAAGGGCCGCCCGTATTACCGGGGGCGCGACAGCATCGCCATGGCGCAAACGGCCAAGCTCGAAGACGTGGCCACCCTCCTCTGGAACGCGCGCGCGGACGTGACATTCGAAGCCGCCGACATGCGCCTGCACGGCGAGGAGCGCGGCCGCGAATGCGCGTTCACATCGCTTGCGGCCATCGCGGCGCGCGGCCACTCCACGCTTGGGCGTACCGACACGGCCCTGCACGCGGAAGCCGGCCGGCTCGTGGCGGTCATTGCTCATGCGTTCGGCGCACGCTGCGAGGCATCGGCAAACGCCGCCCCGCCGCCAGTTCACGAGCGCCTCGCGCTAGGCTGGGGCCAAGGCAGTGAGGGCGCGGAGTTGATCCGCCGCGCCATGGTGCTCGTGGCTGACCACGAGATCACCAGTTCGGCATTCGCCGCACGCATTACGGCGTCCACCGGCGCGTCGTTGCCGGGCTGCCTGCTCACAGGACTCGCCACGCTCTCCGGTCCGCTGCACGGCGACGCATCGGGCCGCGTGCGCGCGGTGTTCGACGACGTGGGGCGGCTCGGCGCGGAGCATGTCGTTGCCCATCATTTACAGTCGGCCATTCCCATTCCGGGGTTTGGACACCATCTCTATCCCGACGGCGACCCGCGCGCGGACGCCTTGCTGGAAGTGCTGGACGCACCCGCGGAGATCGCCTCCTTCATCGAGAAGGTCGTGGCGCTAACAGGCCTCAAGCCGAATATCGACGTGGCGCTCGCCACGCTCGCTGCGCAACTCAAGCTGCCGCGCGACGCCTCGTTCGCGCTCTTCGCCACCGCGCGCAGCGTGGGGCTGCTCGCGCATTGCATCGAGCAGCTCAGGGTGGGCAAGGTCATCCGCCCGCGCGGACGCTACACCGGGCCCGCGCTCGAAGATGCCAACACCGCAGCGAGCGCAGACGAGAACGCCAAAACGCCCGACGCAGCGACGCTCGAAAAGAACCGCCTCTTCAAGTCCGTGGCGCGCTGAGGAACGCGCAAGGCGACTCATCGTCCTTCACGCGCTCATCTCTTTACGCTTCTGATATTCAGCCATCCAAAGCAATATTACGCTTAAGCGTACCCGATAAATCGCTGCCTGGCGTTGGACGAAAGTGCGTTTCGCTTGCACAATTTTTTGTGCGCACGACGCGGGCGAAATAATGCCTGACGCTGGCTCGCAACGCGTCGCGAGCTGCTGTATGCTCTGCGCGCATCTTCGACCAGAAAGAATTAACGCGCCCATGGCCCAGACATTCCCGCAGTCATCTC
>NZ_CAJMZA010000031.1:0-84586 GCF_905220195.1 Paraburkholderia sp. J8-2 | reverse complement strand
TCCACTGAGTGGATCAGACGCTGGATCGACAACAACGACATATACGGCGCTGCAAGGCGCCGCACCCGGGAAGACCAGGGCATGAGCACGCATGAAAACGCAGAAGTACTGCTCTCGTGGTTTCGCGAACGATCGCGCGCGACGGTGAGCGAGGTTGTGGCATCCGGACTGATGAAGTCGCGCACCGCTTCTGATGCCGTGAAGTACGCGCTGCGCAATGGCGCGCTTGAACGCGTCGTTCGTTCAGGCGCGAGCGCGAAGGAGCGCGTCCAGTATAGGGCAACCGGTATCGCGTTGCCCGCGCCCCGAACGCAGGCAGGCCAGCCATCATTCGAGGGCTTGCTGACCGCATGGGGCATGGTGCTCGAACCGCCCCGGCTTCTGTCGACCAGTTCGCGCAGACACGAGATATCAGATAGCGAGTGATGGGAAGCGTTGCCGGTGACATTCAAGCGCGTGGTCTACGCACACCACGGTGCAGAAGAGGGCGTCGGGCACGCATATCAGATCACGCTTTCCCGCCTTCGGCTGCAGCGCGGCGATCTTGCGCATTTCGTGACGATGGCACAGATCGTCGTCAGTACATCACACCTCTTCGGCACGGAGTTTGGCAAGGCGTGCATCGGGGGATTGACCGAAGCTCACGACGCGCTTGAGCGCAGCCTGCGCGTCGCGGTGGCGTCGGACGTCTGAGGTATCGATCAGGCGAGCTCTGAAGTGTTTGCGAAAGTGCTGACGCTACACGAGAAGCAGTTGTATGTTGCTCCACGCGAAGCCGTTACCCGAGCTTCGCAACCCAGTTGCCTGAGCCGGGCGGACGGGATCCGCAGCGTACACCAGGCGGCGTGACGATCGCGCTACAGGATGTCTGGGCAAGGGGCCGTGGACAAGCGCGCTCCCGGCGGATAACAGCGATCTCGCGGCAACGTCCGCACTTCATCCAAACAGACCGTGCAGGAACCACCTTGGTTCTCGTTCGTCACGACTGCCGACGCGCTCGCGAAATACCCAGTAGTGCAAATGATTTTCAGCTTCGGCGACGAAATAGTCGCGTGTCACGATGTGGCCATCCTGCCAGCCACACTCAATCCGCTCGCCCGGCGACACCATGCGCAGCGGCGTGCCGTAGAACGGTCGGTGGCCACGCATGATGAGCTGGATGGGCATCTCAAGGAGCCATGCCGGCCGCGGCAGATCAAGCGGCAGGTCCGTGCGCGATGGCCTGGCATCGCTACTGACCGGCACCCATCGCGCGGCAACCTCGGGACGGAAGTCGGCGACTGGCGCTGCTCTCATCACGTTCGCCGAACCGAGCCTCGCCGTGAGCAGTTCCGTGAGCCGGGCGTGATCCTGTGGCGATCCGCCTGGTTCGGGAAACAGCGATTCACTCGGCGCTTCCGCGTCCCGCACGTCTTTCGCCTCGAGCCTCAGTGCAATGACCGGGGCCGCGAGTTCGAGGCGGGAGAGTCGCTCCCTGAGCAACCGTACGAGATGTTCCTCGTGCCAGGTCGGCTCGCCAAGTGCGACTTCTACCTCTGTTGGGGGAATGGCATCGCGGCCGCGCTCGTGCTCGAGCGAGACGACAAAACGCGCGACGGCGAGCTGGCGGGCGGCAAGCCATCCCGTCATCTGCAGCGTAAGCCGGCGCGCTGCGAAGAGCGCCGCTTCAACATGCTCAATGCGGTCCGGTAACTCGACGCGGGCATCGAACGCGGGCGGCATCGTGAGCCATTCGTGGACTTCGGGTGCTTCACCCTTCGCGCAGTCAAGCGCATCGAGCAACGCGGTGCCACAGCGCTTTTTCAGTCCGGTGCGCGGCAGGCGCGTCACGTCATCGATCGTCGTGCATCCAAGACCCTCAAACCATTCGGCGAAACGTCTCGCGGCTGGCAGCACGCCCAGAGGGATGCGCTTGAGTACACGCGAAAGGGACCGCTGTGTGAGCGCAACGCCACCACCGGCGCGCGCAATAAGCCAGGTTGCCTCGGCGGTCGGTGCGATCGAAGCCGTGCTCGTCACGCCGAAGTCTGCAACCGTGCGACGCACGCGCCGGCGAAGCGCGCGCAGTCCACCGAAAAGCCGCAGGCTGGCGGTCACATCTGCAAGAACGACGTTCTCGTCAGCGATCACGACGTTTGGCGTGAACTGGAGCAGGGCGAACGCGACACCCCGTACCGTCTGCTCTTCGCGCATGAGCTCGCGCTCCCTGAGATCGGCGTTCGGCGCGAGCGTGAGCACGCCGCCCCGGCGCATGCCATCGACAACCCCCTGCGCCCGCGCGGCTGCGTCGGCATCGAGCACGCGGCCTTTTTCCAGAACAACGAAACCGTTGTCAGACACCGGCATGTACCAGGTTGGGCAGAAGCTCTCGATGGGCAGGCGTGGCAGATGAACGCCGATCCAGTGGTGCATGACGATTCAGGAGAACAGGCGAAGGGGAATGATATGAACGCCTCCCTCCCGCGTAGGCGGGTCGCGGTGCCAAGGTGGACCCTCACGGGCCGACGGCATCAAAGTGCCCAGAATGGAAGATCATGACGATCTTCACAGGCAAACCGGAGGGTCCACGATGAAGAATACGACGGTAGGTGTGGATATCGCAAAAAATGTCTTCCAGGTCCATTGGGTTGATGCTCAAACCGGTGAGATAGTCAGCAAGCAGATCAAGCGCGCTAGTTTCCTGGCGCACTTCGCAAATCGCGAGCGCTGCTTGATTGGTATGGAAGCCTGCGGTGGTGCCCAACACTGGGCGAGACGTTTAATTGAAATGGGGCACGAGGTTCGACTACTCCCGGGGAAGGTCGTCAAGGCGTTTGTAGCTGGCAATAAGAATGACGTGGCGGATGCGCGTGCGATTTGGACAGCTGTCCAGCAACCCGGAAAGTCGGTTGCGGTGAAGACGGAAGCACAGCAGGCGGTGCTTGCGCTGCACCGGATGCGCGAACAACTGGTGAAGTTTCGAACAGCGCAGAGCAATTGCCTTCGCGGTCTGCTGACGGAGTACGGCGAAGTAATGAACAAGGGGCGGGCTGCATTGAACCGGGCGATGCCAAGTGTTTTGGCTGCGCTAAGTGAGCGTTTGCCGGCAGTGTTGATTGAAACACTGCGTGAGCAATGGGCAAGGCTGAGTACTGTAGATACGCAGATTGCAGAGATCGAAAGGCGTCTGCAGGAATGGATGCGGCAAGATCCGTCTTGTAAAGCGATTCTGGAGATACCGGGAGTGGGGTTACTGACGGCGACAGCGGCCGTTGCTACGATGGGCGATGCGAAGTCCTTCAAATCCGGGCGGGAATTTGCGGCGTGGCTTGGGCTGGTACCTGCGCAGACCGGCTCTGGTGGACGAGTCCGACTGCTTGGTATAAGCAAGCGCGGCGATACTTATTTGCGAACTTTGCTGATCCACGGCGCGCGGGTCGTGCTGGGGCATGCGAAAGAGCCTGGCCCGTGGGTAGAACAGATCAACAAACGTCGACCGCCGAATGTAGTGACTGTTGCGCTGGCGAACAAGATGGCCCGGACGATATGGGCGATGTTGGCGCACAGCAGGAAGTACGAGAAGGGCTACATGAGTATGAAAGCGGCTTAGGCGGGAATAACTGGGGCTGGTGCGGAGGCTATAGACGTCAAAGGTTGCGCAGGCAAGCGAGTGTGATGACAAACAGGTCGGACCGTGACCTACTGAACCTGAGCGCTCTCCAGAGCTTCGAGCTCGAGTGGGGAATGAGGTGTAGGTCAGCGGATTTCATCGGGGCCCGCAGCGAAATACGGCTGCAAGAAGGCCGCATATAGAGCTGCAACCCTATCTGTCAGTTGGAACACACGAAGCCTTGTGCAAACGGGAGGCGTTCATATAGAGAGCGCAACGAATACGGGCTTGTCGCGATGCGGCCCACGGCGTTTGATGAATGAGACGTTCACGCCGTCGGGCGCCGCGTCGATCGAGATACGCAACGGGGCGGGGGACGTCGAGTTCGCCGCCGCAGTAGGACGAAAGAGGAACAGCAATGTGTCTGCGTGCTGCGCGGCGAGGTGCAGGCGACGTAGCGCCTCCGGGCGGACCTGCTGCTGCCAGAAAAGCAGCGCCCCTGCGGTTCCGGCACGAAGGATCTGTTCCGCTGCCCAAAGGCTGTCTGCGGTCGTGGCTGCCTTGAGCACCCGGATGTTTTCAGCGCCCACACCCCACCAGGTGAACGCTGCCGGCTGGAGTCTATGCGGAGGTTGGAGAACGAAGACAGGCCGGGTCGCGACGGCTTCAAGCGCGGCTTTAAGCAGGCGCAGTTCGCCGCAGCCCGGTTGCGGGACGATCACCTCGGTCAGGGCACCCGTCGGCCAGCCGTGGCCCGGCAACTCCGCGTCGAGCGCCTCGTGTCCGCTCGTCACCGTGCGGCCGTGCGCCGAGCCCAGTTGGGACGCTCGCCACAGATCCGGATGGATCATCTCAGCTTGAATTGCGTGCCCCATGTCGGCCTCGATACTGTATATCCATACAGCTATCTTAGCTTATCACGTGCCCAACGGCCAATCCTGTGTTGTTTGCCTAGGTCGCCTCGCGCGCGATATTTTGTCTTATGATTGCTCCGCCAAAAGCCAACCATAAGTTTCTATGCGACAGGACCAAACCGCACTAACCGCCATAGCAGTCACTGCACTTGCAATCTTCGTTGCTGGTTGCTCCAATAAGCAGGACCTGAACGAGGCGAATCTGACTGATGCACTGAACGCTTATTACGCTCCTGGTCCGGGGATCTGCCTGCGCAGCTGGCAATTTCCATACGCAATCAGTCGCGCTGACATCAGGAATGCGGCGGATATCCAGAACGATCCCGTGCTGACCCCAATTCCCGGACTCGAAGCATTGAAGTCGGCCGGCCTCTTGGTGTCGCACGACGCTCCGGGCCCGGCCAGCGACGGTGCGGTGGCGCGGACATACAGCCTGACGGACTCAGGCTCGACCGCCTTCACTGATGCGCCGCGCTCGAGCGGCTCAGTTGAGTCCGGCTCGCGTACCGGTGCATTCTGTTACGGCCACGTGCATATCACACGAGTCGTCAAGTGGGATCCAGCTTCCATGGGGGAAAGCACGGCCTATTTCAACTATGAAATGGTCGGGTTTCCTGAATGGGCCAAGCGGCCGGATATTCAGCACGCCTTTCCCACCCTCGGACGGCTCGTCCGCGGGGCGGGAACCGGAAATACGTCCTCGGTCGTCATGCGACTTACAAGCGCTGGCTGGGAAGTAAAGCACTAAGCCGGGTTTATCTCAAACGTGCGGCGCAAGGGCTTAGCACTAGCGCGGCATCACGCGGATTCCTGAAAAGCAAAATCACAACATTCGAATCAGATGAATTTTGTTCCTTTCTTGTCCGGAGCTGTCACGATTGCGGGTGGCAGCATGATGACAATGCTGGTCAATCGCTTTCTGGAACGCCGGAGGCTGGAATATGGCGCGGAAGGTATGACGGTCATCGAGAAGCGCGATTCGCTTGACGGACTGAGCGTGACGCACAACGGTGAGAGCATTGAACGCCTTACGAAGTCCCGGATATGGCTCTGGAATTCAGGTAGAAAAGCGATTCTTCCAGCGGACGTATACGCAGCAAATCCTTTGAAGGCCACCTTCCCGGGCGCCCGCATTCTGGATCTGTCGGTGCTCGAATCCTCAGATGGTGCGCTCGGGTTCAAGCCCAAAAACTTGGGTGACGGCTCTTGGCAAATTGATTTCGACCATTGGGACGGGAACCATGGGGTGCTTCTGGAAGCTTTGCACACTTCAACGCGGTTTGTGCCCAAGCTAACCGGGTCGGTAAAGGGGCTAAATCCGATCCACTCAGTCGGTCGTATTGAGCTTGGATCCTTCCTCTCGAAGCGAAGCCGCACGTTTCGTCGCTGGACGCCGTTGTTCGCCATCCTCCTTTTTGCAGCTGGCGTTTGGGCCATCATTGAATTGAACCTGCGCTTCGATATAGGATCGTTCGTTGGCCTGCTGTTGCTCGCGCCGGGAGAAGTAATGCTGATTCTGTGCGCATCGTACTGGCTGAATGCGTTTTCGATTCCCCGCGGCCTTCGGCGGCTCGGTGGGTCGTTGAAAGGCGAAGCTGACAGTTCCTCCGGCTGACCCCGGATTTAGTGGAATGGCCTCGTCCCACCTCCGGTGGATGAATGCGAACAATCGCCATCGGAGGACATGGCAGTATGAGCACTTCCTGGTCCACGAATGAGCTGAGGCCGTCATGAGCGTCGCGCTGCTAAGCATCGATCTGGCCAAGAACATTTTCCAGCTATACGGCGTTGACGAGCGCGGTCACCCGGTGTTTAGCCAGGTCGTCAGCTCGTTGAGTGTCGGCAGCGGCCGCGCCCGGCGGCGTCAGCTAAGATGATAGTGCGTTGGGCGACACGGCCAGGACCGGAATTGAGGGAGAACCACCGAATGCCGAAGATCGCGGTTCAATTCGACGCCGACTACATGCTGGCGAGCATAACGCTTTGGCAGGAATCGATCGACCTGAAAATCCCGATGAAGGATGAGTTCAAGGTCCACATGATGCGCAACCGCAGGCCCATCCTGGAGAACTACGTTCGGGCGGCCGGCGGATGGCTTTCGGCACTCAAGGCGATGACACCCGTGGATATCGAGAGCGAGCACCAGCTGCACGCGGTGATTGGCGAGGTCGAGGACTTCAGTGCGTGGGCCGAGGCCGAGCTGTCGGCTCTCGATGACCTGATGGCCGACGACTGAACCAGACGTTAGAAAACATCATGCCGAGATTGATAATTGTTTATACGTCAACTTTGCATCGTAAGATACATCATGGCGTACCTCGCAACTAACCGTCCGACCGACAGCTTACAGCAGACATTCAACTGAACCGCCGCGGACCGCGCGGCAATCAGTACGTCTCGAATCCTGAATGTAGGTATCGAAATTAATTCGAATCGGATAACTAAACAATTGCAAGGATATGGCGACTGCCAGATGATGGAGAGATTCACGGGCACGATTTACATCACTGATCTACTCCGGGGCGAGATAAGAAGGATTATCGTTATAGCGACGTTGTGCATCGCGTTTTCGCAAAAAACTGGGGCTTAGTCGACATCTAGGTGCCGGCAAAAGATAGTTTGAGGCGACTCTGGCGCACGCATGTTGTTCATAGTCGCTGTTTGTCTTGCGGCGGCATGCCACGTTTTACGAGACGATAGGAGTGCCACCGTTAGGTGGTGGCAGCTGAGCGGGTCCCCACAACATGTCTGCCCGAGCACGAACAGGTGCGCCCCGCGCAATTTGGCAGTTAACGCGCTGATGACGTTGTCAGTGCTGGCCCTACTGTGATTGTGGCGAAAGGGCGCAAGGACTTTCGGGTCTCGTTCGCCGGCACCGATGGCGCAGACGATTGTCTGCCCGGTCATGGCCATCAAATCGGCGACCTGTAGGTTCATCTGCAACAGCGCCTTCTGCATGCGCTCGATCCAGTTGCCCCCGCTCAGTGAGCAGCAACTCACGCTGCCGGATTGGCGCGCGTACTACGCAGACTTCGCAAGCAGGCCGCCACGCGGCGCTCAGCAATTCGAGACTCTTCAGCTTCTGCGGCTACTGACAGTCCTACACGTCACTCATGTGGCCGAGGGCGTAATCCATCTGGCGCGCATCAACGAGCCAGACCGCGAGGCCGCGCCGCCCGAGTAGCCCGTAGTCCGGGATCCAGTACGCGAAGACCGACCGGATCGATGCGATCAAGCTGGTGGTCAACTTGCGCTCGTGGTTGCGCGGCGAGCGCGGTCGGATCCTCGTGGCGTACCGTCATCGCAGGACAAGGGATCGCGTCAGTGGATGCGCGATTGTGGACAACTGCGGAAGGAAGTGCTGTAGGACTGCGATCTTGACAGGAGCCTTCTTCATAGAAGCGTGATTCACAGTTGAGGCTTGCTGCGACGTCGCCCTCAGGGAACTCGGATGCGCCAAGACCGAGAACCGATCACGATTGACACGGAAAGGAATATCAGTCCATGGCGCTTTCTCTGGTATTGCGTTGTGCGTTCAGCGATTGAGGATTTGCTTATCGATCCGAGTCGAACGTATTGCCGGACATTTTGGGCAACCAGCCCTTGCTTCTTGGGTGTGTTGGCCGGCGGCGCCCGGCCCAAGGCCCTGCCGACGTCGCATTCTAATTCCTTTCTCCGGATAAACCCGAGCTTTTATGCCCTTGCGGGTTCTTTATCGTGGCTGGGCGGCGGATCGCAATCGTTCTGGGTGACTGCGAAGAGCAAGACCACCGTTGGTGAGAGTGATTCTCACGATCCTGAGAACAGAGAGAAGGGAATATTGCATGAAGAAGCGACCACAAAAATCTGATGATTCTGGAATCGATACGTCTTCAGTTGACGAACCTGAGGTAGCTGGGCGTCGTGGGTTCCTGCGAGCGGCTGGGCTTGCGACAGCGGCATTCGGTGTCGGCGTCCATGTACCTACAGCAAATGCAGTCGACCGATCGCAGAGCGTGCCGTCCACTTCTCGTAGTATGCCGCGCGTCGCGCCTTCCGTACCGCCGCCCGGATATAACATCTTGTTCATTCTGACGGACCAAGAGCGTTACTTTGACAAGTGGCCGTTTCCAGTACCGGGTCGTGAAACATTGCGGCGCGAAGGGATCACATTCACAAATCATCAAATCGCATCGTGCGTGTGTTCGCCGTCGCGTTCGGTGATCTATACGGGGCAGCACACACAGCACACGAAAATCAACGACAACGCGGGAATGCCGTGGCAACCCGATATGTCGACGGATATCCGGACTGTAGGGCATATGCTTCATGACGCAGGGTACTACTCCGCGTATCTCGGCAAATGGCACCTTGGCGGAGACATGCGCAAAACGAATAGTCCGTATAACGCGCCTGTGGAAGCCTACAACCGAACTATGGCGGAGTATGGGTTCGACGACTATTTTGGTGTTGGCGACCTCGTTGGCGCGGCTCGTGGCGGCTACAACTATGACGGCGTCACGACCGAATTGGCCGTCAGTTGGCTTCGAAACCACACGGCGAAGCTTGCCGCAGAAAAGAAGAACTGGTTCTTGGCAGTCAACATCGTGAATCCTCACGACGTAATGTTTTTGAACACGGACCCCACTGGCCAACAGGAACAGACCAACAGTCAACATTTGTTACACATAGCGCCGGTGCCCAATGATGCGACATATTACGCGTCTTGGAATCAAGTTCCGCTCGCTGCGTCCCGACATCAGCCATATGATGAACCTGGACGCCCAGCCGCGCACGGCATGTTCCGAACGGCCATGGAGCACATCACGGGAGCGTTCCCATTTACTGATGATCGAATCCGAACATATCAAAACTACTATTTCAACTGCGTCCGCGATTCCGACGCACACGTCGTGCGCCTGCTTGAAACACTTGCCGCGTTGGGGTTGCGTGACAATACGATCGTTGTGATGACTTCGGATCATGGAGACCACGTAGGCGCGCACCAACTCGTTGGCAAGGGCGCAACCGCGTATGCCCCCCAGAACCACGTTCCACTGGTCATTCGACATCCCGCGTATCCGGGGGGGACAAGCTGCCGCGCACTGACCTCTCATCTGGACATTGCCCCGACTCTGCTTGGGCTAACTGGGGCGGATGCGGCCACCGTGACGCGGCTTGCGGGCGATGCTGCTCACGGGCGCGATTTCTCCGATCTCCTGTCGCGGCCGCAGGCGGCGCCGATTGACGCAAAACGCAAGGTATCGCTGTTTAACTACGCGATGCTCAGCAATTACGACAGTGAGTGGATGGTACAAGAGTTTCAAACTCTTTCGATGAAAGGTGCCTCACGGGAAGTCATACTGAAACGTATGCAAGACCTGCAACCAGACTTCCGCTTTAGAGGCGCGATTCGCAGTGTGTTCGATGGGCGTTATCGATTTTCCCGTTATTTCTCGGTTCTCAATTTCAATGAGCCCGTTTCCCTAGAGGCACTTTTCGAACATAACGACGTGGAGCTTTATGACACGCTGAATGATCCTGACGAGGTTCGCAATTTGGCGAGAGATCGGAAGGCACATGGCGAACTTTTGCTTGAAATGAACAGTCGTCTAAGCACGGTCATCCGCGACGAAGTGGGCGACGACTCGATCGCTTCTTTGCCGATTCGAAATGGCAAGGTGGAAATTCTGAACGCGAACGGCTCGGCCTGAAAAAGTAGGTTGCGCAGCATTTCGCTGCGCTCACATAGCGCATTCGGCAGTTTGCGCTACAAACAATAAATGCAGGTCGCTTTTCGCACCGTGCAGCCGGTTCAACCCACGAGTTTGCCGGGACTATATAAATCTGGAGACGAAAATGCTTTATGGAGCCCGCCGCAAGGCGACTCTCAGGCTGTCGATTTGCGCGAGCGTGGGCGCTCTGTCCTTTGGCGCGCAAGCCCAAAGTAGCGTCACCTTGAGTGGCATGATCAACTCTGGTGTGCTGTATGCAAACAACGTTGGGGGGCATTCGCAATGGTTGGCTACTAGTTCCCAACTCACACCTACCCGTGTCATCTTCCACGGGACTGAAGATCTTGGTGGTGGGACATCGGCGGTGTTTCGTTTGATGAGTCCATTCAATATTCAAACAGGGGGCGGATCTGGACGGGCGTTCAATGTTTCGTATGTCGGGTTCGAGCGAAGGAACTCGGGTCGGTTGACATTCGGGCGACAGTTTGAGGCGCTTTCAGACATGACCGAAGGTCTGGCGAGCACCTCAACGTGGTCGGGCAATATTGGTGCTCACATCGGCAATGCAGACAACCAAACTCAGCCATTTAAGTCCAGCAACGCGATCAAATACTTAAGCTCCGCCTGGTGTGGGCTGTCATTCGGTGTAACGTACGGCTTTAGCAATTCCACGGAATTTTCGGAAAATCGCTTGATGAGTGCTGGTGTGACGTACCGGCCGGGTCCGTTTCGGGTTTCACTTGGTTACATGCAGGCCGATCGTCCGGATTCACAGACGGCAGGCGCCGTGGGGACCTCAGGGCCTGGTATCAACGACGACTACAAGAGTCCTTTTGCCCAGAGTGTACGTGGAGCTGGCGTGTTCCGTCAGAGGATTAGCGTAATTGGTGCGAGTTATGACTGGCAGGCGATTAAGATCGGGGGCGAATATACCCACGTGCAATACGACTATCTAGATAGCACTGGACTCAATCTAGACACATTTGAGGCCAACTTGCGGTGGCAGATGTCGCCCTTTTGGATGTCGGGCGTGGCATACATCAGAAGCGACGGGAAGTACAAGGGCGGCAGCGGCGCACAACGTCAGCCGTCATGGGACCAGATCGATGCAACCATACAGTATGCGCTATCGAAACGAACGTTCTTGTATTTCCTCGCGGTTGCGCAACAAGCTCACGGTGCTAAAGCGCAAATCTACACCCTCTCCGCGTCATCCTCGAACCGTCAGTTCGCGGTAACATCAGGAATTCAGCATAACTTTTAGCCCAACGCGCTGGAGGAGTAGTTACTTGGCCATGCGAGAGACAGAACTTCTGAATCTTGCGCACCTACGGGCTTTTTCCACGATTGTGTCTGAAGGGCGGCCAAGTGCGGCCGCACGGAAGCTCTCTCGTGCGCAAACGTCGCTCATGCGGATGATGCGCGAGCTTGAACTATCCATCGGTGAGCCATTGCTCGAGAGGCATTCGTGCGGCGTATTGCCGACTCCCTCTGGGAAGACGGTACTACAGCGCTCCGAGCGTATTTTTTCTGAATTGGAAAAGCTTACCGCTTGGTGCACATCTCTACGCACTGGTCGTTTCGAGACTGAGGGGGTAGTTTTACCCGATTGGTTGCTCAACACGCGCCGGTTGCAGATAGTGGTATCGCTAGCGCGCGAGCGTCATATGCCAACCACAGCAGTCGCTCTCGGAATCACCCAACCAGCGGTTAGCCGAGCGCTTCAGGTATTGGAAACCGGTAGTGGACTATCGTTGTTTGTGCGAGGCCGCTCGAGAGATCGACTCAAGCTGACAACGGAAGGGGAGTCGTTCGTACCATACGTGCAGCGTGCGCTCAGCGACCTGCGTCATGTACACGCTGATCTCGCGGCATCGCACGGCACCGTAACGGGTACAGTCATTGTCGGTTCTCTACCCTTGGGCCGTGCACGCATTCTTCCTTCGGCAATCGCCGCGGTAACTCGCGAGTATCCCAATGTGAGGATCGTGACAGCAGAGAACGCATATGCGGTGATGGCAGCATCGCTGCGTTGCGGAGATATGGATGTAATGCTCGGACCAGTGCTCACTGGCAATCAAACTGACGGACTCGCCGTTGAGCCGCTACTCGCGGACGATATAAAACTCATTGTACGAGCCGGGCATCCCTTGGCAGCTCGGAATGGAAGTTCTCTTGCAGACCTTGCCGGCGTGAAATGGATTTTCCCGCGGCTTGGCTCGCCAGCTCGGGAAACTGTGGACGCAGCGTTCGCGCGTATCGGCTTACCTTTTCCAATACCCTCCGTCGAAACGGCGGACATCAGTACGATCCGAGGCTTGCTTCTTAATTCAGAGATGATTGCGGCGCTGTCCGCGGAATCGCTCTATACGGAATTGCAGGCGGGCGCACTTGTGACGCTTGATATTTCGCTTCCTGATACGCGACGTAGCATTGGATTGTTTACCCGCGCTGAATCTACTCCGTCGCCCGCGGCTCAACTGCTTATTACCGCCATACTGAGGACGGTACACTCGGAACGGTCCACGACGGACGCCCATAAACTGTATTAGATCCAGAATTGCTTTTGCGATCACGTACCGTGAGGTTCGTTCTGATCGCCTTTTGGCTTTCTGTTAATCTGTCGGGCGGCGCAGGCGGTAACGTCGACGATGGATCCGGCTGAAATCCGCGGGTTGACGACGGGGGTTCTACATGAACGGTCTCCCGATTGCGAGGGATTCCGTGTGTGTTGAGTAGCAGAATGGGTTGCAGCTTCACATTCGGCCTTCTTGCACCTTACTTTGCTGCCGGCCCCGACGAAATCCGCCAACTTGCGCCTCATTGTGTCCGCGAGCTCAAGGCCTTCTCTGTGATGCAGGCCGTGCGAGCTCCGGTCCAACCTGTCATGTCATCACACTCGATGCCCACGGTAACCTTTGGACGTGTGCCGTATTCGACTCCTTGTCTGGTAGCAGTGACGCGTCACGGCGCCGCCGCCCCCTTCGACTTACTAACCCAGGTCGTCAGGAATGCGTGAACAGATAGCGGCAGCGACGAGGGATAGCATCGCGGCTTGAATGGCGAGGCGAGGCTCTAGGCGAACGCGCAGTTTGCCGAAGCCGGCAACCAACCATGAGTGCGCTCGACGGTCCAGCGATGGTGCCCGGCCGTTCTTTGCCCTCAACGCCGCGGCGGCCAGAGCGCGCCGTGATCCCTCTTTTTTCAGGTACTGCTGACAGGGTGCAAAGTCGTAGCGCTTGTCCACCCCGGGTAACCGCACACGTGGGAGGGGTGCCTGTGTACCGTGTCGTCAACTCGACCCACTCACTGCGGAATTGCGGTGTCCCCAGTTGCTTCATGTTCTATTGTCAGGGAGTTTGCGGGCACCCAGTTAGTGACGCGGTGAAGGGGCGCCAGTGAGGCATTGGATCGGGTTGATTCCTCCCGACAGAAGGTTCAGAAAATTTGCAAAATTGCAACGCAAGATTTCAAATCTGAACGCGCCGCGCTGGGCATGGCGCGGTCCTGCCGCGAAAGCACGAGCTTCAAGTGCTTGGCGGCTACCTGGCGCATTCCTTGCTCCGTTACTGCCCGCTTGAAGAGGCGGCCACCAATGAGTCCTGGTTACGCATTGGAAACGCTATTCCTTAATGTAAGGAGGGACGCAGCAAGATGAATAATCGTTACGAATCGGAGCAGCCTGTTGCCACAGGCAGCGCGGACTCTAACCCTTCTCCGGATCGATTCACGCCAGTTCAGGCGCGTGCGGTCAAGACGTGCCCGAACTGGGCATGGGCGACTCTGCAGGGGCAATATGACTGGATGGATTCCAATTCGCCGTTCATTGACCCCGCGTAATGGCTAGGGATCCCCGCCACTATTCGAGACAAACCAACCGTGCGAAGCACGCAGCCGTAGACGATCCGACCGAACAGGCCTATTTCAAGGCGTGCGCGCATCGTCATACTCGGGCGATTGTTTGGCATCGAGCGAAGTTAGCGGAGCCGTGTCGAGGGCTCGGGGCAGCTTGGCTGTCGCTTTTGCTGGCCCACGTGGCGTCGTTGGCGCGGGTCCTTCCTCACTTTCGCCTTTAAGTGGATTTAGGTCGTCAAGGCCCGTTTTGACCAGGCCGGCGCGAGCCGACACATCATGAACCACAAACCTATCAAGTCACTGCTCATTGCCAACCGCTCGGAAATCGCGATCCGCGTCATGCGTGCCGCCGCCGAGATGGACATCAGAACGGTCGCCATTTATTCGAAGGAAGACCGTCTTGCGCTGCATCGATTCAAAGCTGACGCGAGCTATGTGGTGGGCGAGGGCAAGAAGCCGCTCGCGGCTTACCTCGACATCGAGGATGTTCTGCGCATAGCAAGAGCGGCGAACGTCGATGCGGTCCATCCTGGCTACGGTTTTCTGTCCGAGAACCCGGATTTCGCCCAGGCAGTAGTTGATGCAGGTATGCGCTGGATCGGCCCCACGCCCGAAGTTATGCGCATGCTTGGCAACAAGGTGGCCGCACGTAACGCGGCGATCGCTGCGGGCGTACCGGTGATGCCAGCAACGGACCCGTTGCCGACCGATCTCGACGAATGTAAGCAGCTTGCTTCCAGTATCGGCTATCCGCTGATGCTCAAGGCAAGCTGGGGCGGCGGTGGCCGGGGCATGCGCGTACTGGAGAGCGAACAGGATCTCGAGCCTTCGATTTCGGCGGCGCGGCGAGAAGCGCTCGCGGCATTCGGCAACGACGAAGTCTACCTCGAGAAGCTGGTACGCAACGCGCGCCACGTGGAAGTACAGGTGCTTGGCGACTCGCACGGCAACATCGTGCATCTGTATGAGCGAGACTGCACGGTGCAGCGCCGCAACCAGAAGGTCGTTGAGCGCGCGCCGGCGCCGTACCTGGATCATGCGGGCCGGGCCGAACTCTGCGAAGCCGCACTGCGCCTCATGCGCGCGGTGGGCTATACGCATGCGGGTACGGTTGAGTTCCTCATGGATGCAGATACGGAACGGTTCTACTTCATCGAAGTCAACCCGCGTATTCAGGTCGAGCACACGGTGACTGAAATGATCACCGGCATCGACATCGTGAAGGCGCAGATCAGGATCACAGAGGGCGGCCGCATTGGCCTCACCGAAGATTCCGTGCATGAGACCGGCGACATCGTCGAACGCGCGGCTGGTGTGCCCGCGCAGGCCTCGATTCCCTTGAATGGCCACGCGCTGCAATGCCGGATCACGACGGAGGATCCCGACAACGGCTTTCTGCCCGACTACGGGCGGCTTACCGCCTATCGCAGCGCATCGGGCTTCGGTGTCCGGCTAGATGCGGGGACGGCCTATGGCGGCGCTGAAATCACGCCGTACTACGATTCCCTGCTGGTAAAGGTGACAACGTGGGCGCCGACATCGACTGAAACGATTCGCCGGATGGATCGCGCGCTGCGTGAATTCCGCATTCGGGGCGTCGCATCGAACCTGCAGTTCCTCGAGAACGTCATCAACCATCCTGCGTTCGGCAAGGGGGAAGTAACGACCCGCTTCATCGATTGCACTCCTGAACTGCTCGCGTTCACCAAGCGGCGCGACCGCGCGACCAAGCTGCTGCGCTATCTCGGCGAAACGAGCGTGAACGGTCATCCAGAGATGACGGGCCGTTCGCTACCGGCCTTGCCGCTGCCCACACCCTTGCTGCCAAAGGTCGATACGTCCAAGCCGGTGCCAGTGGGAACGCGCGATCGCCTGCGGAATCTGGGCGCCGAAGGGTTCGCGCAATGGATGCTCGAGCAGAAGCGTGCGCTCCTGACCGACACGACGATGCGCGATGCCCATCAGTCGCTGTTCGCAACGCGCATGCGCACGGCAGACATGTTGCCGATTGCGCCGTTCTACGCGCGTGAGCTCCCTGAGCTATTTTCGATGGAGTGCTGGGGTGGAGCGACCTTCGACGTGGCGCTACGCTTCCTCAAGGAAGACCCGTGGCAGCGCCTCGCGCAGTTGCGCGAGCGAGTACCCAATATCCTCTTCCAGATGCTGCTGCGAGGCTCGAACGCCGTGGGCTACACGAACTACGCTGACAACGTCGTGCGCTTTTTCGTGCAGCAGGCGGCCAGCGCGGGCGTGGATGTGTTCCGCGTATTCGATTCGCTGAACTGGGTCCGCAACATGCGGGTGTCGATCGACGCGGTGCGCGAAAGCGGCGCGCTGTGCGAGGGCGCGATCTGCTACACCGGTGATCTGTTTGACGCCGCGCGCAAGAAGTATGACCTCACGTATTACGTGGGAATTGCGCGCGAACTCAAAGAAGCGGGTGTGCACATCCTGGGAATCAAGGACATGGCGGGCATATGCCGTCCGCAGGCCGCAGCGGCGCTCGTGAAGGCGCTCAAGGAGGAGACCGGGCTGCCGGTCCACTTCCATACGCACGACACGAGCGGCATTTCGGCGGCTTCCGCACTCGCGGCAATCCAGGCAGGTTGCGATGCCGTCGACGGCGCCCTTGATGCGATGAGCGGCCTGACCTCGCAGCCTAACCTCTCCAGCATTGCAGCGGCGCTCGCGGGTACGGAGCGTGATCCGGGGCTGAGCCTCGACCGTCTGCATGAAGCATCGACGTACTGGGAGGGCGTGCGGCGCTACTACGCGCCGTTTGAATCGGAGATCCGCTCCGGCACGGCGGACGTCTATCGTCACGAAATGCCTGGCGGGCAATACACGAATCTGCGCGAGCAGGCCCGGTCGCTCGGCATTGAGCGCCGCTGGACCGAGGTGTCGCGCATGTATGCAGATGTCAACCGGATGTTTGGCGACATAGTCAAGGTCACGCCGACTTCGAAGGTCGTGGGCGACATGGCGCTCCTGATGGTGGCGAATGACCTGAACGTTGCGGACGTCTGCGATCCGGCGAAGGACGTCGCCTTCCCCGAGTCGGTCGTGTCGCTGTTCAAGGGCGAACTCGGCTTCCCGCCCGATGGATTTCCCGAAGCGCTGTCGCGCAAGGTCTTGCGCGGCGAACCGCCGGCGCCATACCGGCCCGGCGACGAGATTGCCCCCGTCGATCTGGATGCGTGGCGCGTGAAGGGGGAGGTCGCATGCGGACACCAAATGGACGACCGGCAACTTGCTTCGTATCTCATGTACCCGAAACAGACAGCTGACTTCTACGCGCACCTGCGTGCCTACAGCGATACGTCCGTGCTCCCCACCACGGCCTTCTATTACGGACTGCAACCGCAGGAGGAAGTTGCCGTCGATATCGACGCGGGCAAGACCTTGCTTATCTCGCTACAGGGCCAGCATGCCGACGTAAATGATGGCATGGTGAAAGTCCAGTTCGAGCTGAACGGTCAGTCACGTACGGCCGTAGTCGAGCAGCGCAGCGCCGTTCAGGCGTCAACAGCGCGCAAGGGACGCCCAATCGCCAACCCAGAAAATCCGCTGCATGTGGCCGCACCGATGCCGGGCTCGATCGTGAGTATTGCGGTACATCCCGGGCAGACCGTGCGCGCAGGCAGCACACTGATTGCCATGGAGGCCATGAAAATGGAGGCGCACATCACCGCCGAGCGCGACTGCGTGATCGCGACAGTGCACGTGCAGCCTGGCGATCGCGTTGCGGCGAAGGACTTACTCATCGAGCTCGAAGCGGCTGACGGCTGAGAGGCAGCTGGCGCCGCGTTTGTACCAGAGCCGTTCGCGGCACCGCAGCCTCGTAGACGCCAAACGGAGTGCCGGTCTGTGTGCATACTGACCGGCGCAAGCCGTCACGACGCATCCCATTGCTGCGATTGGTCAACACTGTCCCCGATTCGCAGCGATCGCGGCTACGACTCCGGCACACGTCGCCAGCGCTTGGCGTGATTGTGGCGCCAAAGCACAGATCCGGTATGCCCGCGTAACCGGTCAGCCTGCCGCCGATCAATTCTACGCCCTGCAAAAAGAAACAATGCGGCGGACCGCTTCAGGAAAGTCGCTTTGGCGAACTCAGTCTGAAATGCCGCTCTGAACGCCACTAGCGTTCCGACCGGTTTTGTTCGGCAATGTGCTAGCAAGACAGCGCAAAGCGAGCAACATGCGCGGTATTTTTTTGCGTCAAAAGCGGGAAAAATAGACTGACCGAAACAGCTTGAGGGAACCCCTGTATGACCCGCTTTCTAGACGTTCAATCGATGTCAGACCTCATCGCCGACATTGGGTTGAGTAAGTTCCTCGGAGAGTTGTCTCATGAGATTCGTGCGGACTTCATTCGTTGGCAGGAGTTTGAGAAGTCTGCTCGTGTCGCAAATCACAGTGATATCGGCGTTATCGAGTTGATGCCGGTGTCGAACGCGTGCCGGTATGCTTTCAAATACGTGAACGGTCACCCGAAAAACACCAACCGAGGTCTCTATACCGTAATGGCATTTGGGGTTCTCGCCGACGTTGAGACGGGCTATCCAGTTCTATTGTCTGAGCTGACGCTCGCAACGGCGCTGCGGACGGCCGCGACTTCGCTGATGGCCGCCCGGGCGTTGGCGCGACCGGAATCGCGTCGGATGGCGCTCATTGGAAACGGCGCCCAGAGTGAGTTTCAGGCCATTGCCTTCCACGCACACTTGGGAATCAAAGAGATTGTGGTGTACGACGTCGACCCTGCAGCAAGCGAGAAGCTTGTACGCAATCTCGCCGTGTTCCCGAATCTGCGAATCATCCGGGCTGATTCGGCTAAGGAGGCCGCCCAGGGTGCCGACATCGTGACGACGGTCACTGCGGACAAGACATACGCAACCATTATCACGCCGGATATGCTCGAGCCAGGCATGCATCTGAATGCAGTTGGTGGCGACTGTCCGGGAAAGACCGAACTGCACGTAGATGTCCTGCGCAAAGCACGTGTGTTCGTTGAGTACGAACCGCAAACGCGAGTTGAAGGCGATATTCAGCAATTTGGCCCTGATTTCCCTGTGGTTGACCTTTGGCGTGTCCTGAACGGAAGCGAGGTCGGCAGGCAGGGCGCTGATCAGGTGACGGTGTTCGATTCGGTCGGCTTTGCGTTAGAAGATTACACCGCGCTGCGCTACGTGCACGAGCAAGCGCTCGCGAGGGGGATTGGCTCAGCTATCGAGCTCGTGCCGAACGCGGTGGATCCCAAGGATCTCTTCACGCAGACCAGTCGAGGTAGGGCGCGTGCACCTGTGCGTCGCGCTGCCTGAGTCTTTCATTGGCACCGTGCGGTCGCGCGTGCGGTGCCTGAGCGCATCATTCCCCGAGCAACATCATCGTCATCAGCTCGGCGGTTCTCTCAATCGCAAATTTCTGCCCGATTCTCTGGTTGATTGAGAACCCGTCGAAAGCCATCCACAGTATCCGGGCGTAGACGCCATCTGACACGAGGTGAGTCCGCTCCTTCGGGACTATCCGCATCAGGATGGCAGTCACCATTGCATCAAGCGTGTGCAGCAGATCCCGTGGCTTTCGAGTGTCCGGAGGCGTGCTGGCGAGCGCCTCTATGAGGACGTTGGCGAAATGACGGTCGGCGAGTGGGATATCGCTCCATAGTCCGATGAACAGTCGATGAAGCTGTTGCCTCGGACCGCGCAACGCAAAAACGCTCTTCTGAAGTGCTTCCACCTGCTGCAGCAGCCATGGTTCGTAGAGTTCGTAGACCACGGCAAGCTTCGATTCGAAATAAACATAGAGATTGGGACCGGTCGTCCCTGC
The DNA here is from genome assembly GCF_905220195.1 of Paraburkholderia sp. J8-2. Lineage (NCBI taxonomy): Bacteria > Pseudomonadati > Pseudomonadota > Betaproteobacteria > Burkholderiales > Burkholderiaceae > Paraburkholderia > Paraburkholderia sp. J8-2. The sequence continues at coordinate 64,685 of NZ_CAJMZA010000031.1, read as the reverse complement.
GTTGCGGGCAATCTCACTAAGCGTTGTAGCCGCGTAGCCTTTGCGGCTGAACAGGTCGAACGCTGCGGTAAGCATGGCTCCCCGCATGTCCGCCTTTTTTACCTGAACCACACAAATCTCCTTGTTTTCATCAGGCGGTGTGCCTGCCCGAATGAGCACACCATCGTACCAGAACGCAACTAAAATTTTAATCTTAGAGTTTTTGAGCTGGCATTGTGCTCAAAACATGAGCGCGCAGAACGCTTCCCCACCCAGAATTCCACAGCGATCTGCAGGTTTGACGTGTATTGCTAGATAGGTGCGGAAATCGCTTGACGGCCACTTTTTGTCAAAAAATAATTGCATTAAATATTGAGCGTGGCGCGTCGAGGGTGATCACCGGTCCGAAACCGGGTCGGTATGCCCCGCGGTTTCCATTCACTGGGGCTTTCCGTGGACGAAGTTGACAAGGAAATTATTGGGCTGTTGCGTGCCGACTCGCGGCTAAGTGTGGCGACGCTCGCCGGCAAGATTGGTGTTGCGAGAGGGACCATCAGTCATCGACTGCGAAGGCTGGAGGAGCGAAACATCATCGTGGGATACACGTTGAAATTGCGGCCCGACGCAGAACCATCCGATATCCGCGCTTGGATGGCAATTCAGGTGGACGGGAATCGGACTAACGAGGTTATCGCCGGGCTGCTGGGCGAGCCGAACGTCATCGCGTTGCACGACACGAACGGCCGCTGGGATCTAATGGCCGAACTGCGCGCGGCGTCGCCTGGCGACCTGTCGGGTGTCCTCGAGCGTGTTCGGTTGCTTAAAGCGATTCGTCACACCGAGACGAGCATTTTGCTGAGGACCTATCGGTAGGCGATCGTCCACGCGTGCAGACAACGCCTGCCGGGACGCTTTGAAATTGAGTGATCAAAAGGAATCGGAAACATGACATGCCACGTAGATGCCATCACTCAGTCGGTGATTCAGCACCGGCTTTCGGCAATCGCAGAGGAGATGGGCGAGGCAATGCTGCGCACAACTTATTCGCAGATATTGAACGCGAGTCGCGATTTTTCCATCGGCATTCTCGATACAAATGCCCGGCTGATTTCCCAGGCCGACCACATCCCCATTCATGTGGGGGCGTTGAAATGGGCGGTTAAGGCTGTAGAAGAACGGTTCGGGGGCGATATTTCTCCCGGCGACGTCGTTCTGTTGAACGACCCCTACCATGGCGGCAGTCATCTGCCGGACCTCACGGCGTTTGTTCCGGTGTTTTCCGGTGATCGGCGTTGTTTCTGGACTGTCGTACGCGGGCACATGGGTGACATTGGCGGCGCGACCCATGGCGCTTACAACCCTCATGCCACTGAGATATGGCAGGAAGGACTACGTATTCCGCCGATGAAGCTTGTTGAGGCTGGGCGCATGCGCGAGGATGTGATGGAGATGATTCTCGCCAACGTTCGGCTCCCGCGCGACTTCCGCGGCGACCTGGCTGCGATGATTGGTGCGGCGCACTTCGGCGAGCGCAGTATGCTCGCGCTGCTCGCACAATATGGAGCTAGTGTGGTGAAGACCGCGGTCGACAATATCCTCGACGGCGCGGAACGTCGTGCGCGAGAGATTGTTGCATCGTGGACCGACGGGCAGTATTTCGGAGAGGCATTCCTTGACGATGACGGTCACGGTCGAGAGGACATTGCCATTCGTGCCAGGGTTGTAAAGTCTGGGAGCACTCTCCACATCGATCTGTCTGAGTCAGACCCTCAGTCAAGGGGGTTCGCCAATTCATCTTATGCCAACACCGAAGCAGCGATCGCCATGGCGTTCGCATACCTGATTGGCCCTGAGATCCCCAAGAACGATGGGACTTTCAGGCCCATCACCACGGCGCTCAAGCCCGGTACGGTTGTCTGCGCAAACAATAACGCGGCGGTAACCCTTTCGACGACTCACCCGTCAAATGAAATCGTCGAGGCGATCGTCCGTGCCCTAGCCCTCGCATGCCCTGACCGCGCAATGGGTGGATGGAGTCGTCGATTCCGGATCTCGATTAAGGGGGAGAACCCGCGAACCAACAAGCCATTCATCTGGCACATGTTCCACGCGAGGCCTGGCGGAGGAGCCAGTCCCGTGGGTGATGGGTGGTCTGCCGCAGGTGAGTGGCATTCGGTCGGCGGCATCAAATTTGGAAGTATCGAAGTCACCGAGTCCCGGTTCCCGTTGTTTTTTGAGCGCCATGAATTCCGTCGGGGTTCCGGCGGCGACGGAAAGTACCGGGGCGGACTGGGCACGACCATGCATTTGAGGGTCGAAGTACCGGCTGTTGCGCATACAGCTGGCGAGGGAGCGCGTCATGGGGCGGCCGGCATCCTCGGCGGGGGTGACGGGAAGCCGCACGACTACACCTTGGTCAGCGAAGGCCAGATGCGCAAACTCCGCACGAAGGAATTTGGAGTTGTCATCAAGGCGAACGACGTCCTTGACGTGCGCTCGGCCGGCGGTGGTGGATGGGGGGCCCCTTCGCAACGCAGCGACTTTGCGCGCAGACGCGACGCCGAAGACGAACTGATCTGAATTCTGGCCTTATCCAAACCGCTTCTAAAAAAGGAGCACACGAAATGCCCTCGCAATACATTATTGGTATCGATGTGGGCGGTACGTTCACTGACTTCGCCGCTACAGATACGGACGGAAAAGTGACGTTCGCAAAGTCTCCATCGACTCCTCAAGATCAATCTATCGGCGTGCTGGAGGGCCTTCAACGCCTGGCTGAGCAGCTTGGAATCACGTTGCCAGCAATGCTTGGTTCCACGCTCCGAATTGTGCACGGCATGACTGTCGCGACGAACGCATTGTTGGAGCGCAAGGGTGCACGAACGGCGCTTCTTACCACGGACGGGCATCGAGATGTGTTGGAAATGCGCGAGGGATTGAAGCCCGAGCGATACAACCTCGCGATGGTGCCGCCTGAACCCCTTGTGCCGCGTCACCTGAGGCTTGGTGTCCAGGAACGCGTGCGCTGGGACGGCACAGTTTCGACTGCTCTCAATGAGGCCGCGCTTCTTGAACAGATTACCTTTCTGAAAAAGAGCGGTGTGGAGGCGGTCGCTGTGTGTTACTTGCACGCGTACCGCAATGCTGTACATGAGCAGCGTACAGCGGATCTTCTACGGGAACACCTGCCGGATGTATATGTCTCGCTCTCGTCAGAAGTGCTGCCCCAGATCAAGGAGTACGAGCGGGTATCGACCACGGTCGTCAATGCCTATGTCGGGCCCGCCATGAAGCGTTACCTGACGAACCTCGAGCACAAGCTGAAAGATGCCGGTCTTGACAATCCGCTGCACATCATCCTTTCGCATGGCGGTATTACATCGGTCGCTGAGGCAATCAAACTCTCAGCAGCAACGGCGCTGTCAGGCCCGGCAGGTGGTATCTCGGGAACGCTTGCTTGCGCGGATATCGCGGGGACACCCAAGCTGATTCCGTTCGACATGGGGGGTACGAGTACCGACATTTCATTGGTGTCCGACGGAAATGCGGTCGTCTCGTCGGAGCGGGGCCTGGCCGGGGAGCGTATCGCATTGCGCAGCTTCGATATTCTGTCGATTGCATCGGGTGGAGGATCCATCGCACACATCGACGCAGGCGGCGCCTTTGATGTTGGACCCCAGAGTGCCGGCTCGTGGCCCGGCCCAGTCTGCTACAACCGGGGAGGGAAGAAACCCACGGTGACTGACGCGAATCTGATGCTCGGCTATCTCGACGCGGATAATTTCCTGGGTGGTCGGACGAAGCTCAATCTCCCTGCAGTGCAGAACGCGATGGGCGAACTAGGGGAGAAGCTTAATCTTTCAGCAATTGAGACTGCGTCTGGGATTCTGCGCCTCATCAACGTCAAAATGGCCGACGGTGTGCGGCTAATGACGCTGCGGCGAGGCGTAGACCCGCGGCAATATGCGTTATTGAGCTTCGGTGGTGCGGCTGGATTGCACGCGACCGAAGTCGCACGCGAACTCGACATTGCGCGCGTTATCGTTCCGACAGTGGCATCGGTGCTGTCTGCGTGGGGCATGCTCGCAACCGATCTGAGGTACGAGACAACCCGTAGCCACCTGGTCGACCTCAACCGCTTGGACGGCGCTGGCCTCAAGGCCCTGTTTGACGAAGCCGAGTCGTTCGCCTTTGCACAGGCAGACTTTGTCGACGATTTTGCGGCACCTCTGAAGGTCGAACGTAGTGCGCAGATGCGTTACGGCGAGCAAATTTATGAGGTCGACGTCAGCCTCGACGGCCTCGATTTCGACGACGCGAATCTGGTCGAGCACGTTTGCAGCCGTTTCCACGAGCGACATGAGGCGCTATACACCTATAGCTCTCCAGGACAGGAGGTCGTGCTGGTCAATGTGCACGTCGCTATTGTCGGCTCTGTCCCGCGGTTGCTCGGTAATACGAAAACATCGGCTGAAGCTAATAACAGTGTGAAGCGTCGGAAGGAAATCTTTACGGAAGGCGATTGGGTGGAGGTCGACGTTTTCGCAATGGAAAAGCTTGTATCTGGACAACAGATTTCGGGTCCGGCGGTTATCGAAGCCGAGACGACGACTATCATTTTGCATCGCGGTGACAAGGCGATTGTCACTGAGAACGGCTGGTTGGACCTCAGTGTGCGACAGAAGTAGAACGATGGCGCGTGTGGGCACACGCGCTGCGTCAGATTCCGGTTGTCGAGTAAAGCGGTAACACGGCACGCTCGCAGTAAATGCATCGACGCTGCGCGAGCGTGTGCCTCCATTTTTCTCCTATTGAATCTAAGCTATGAGCGCACCGAGCAATTTTGGCGTGACACGCCGAAACAACGTTGAACAAGCCGGCAACACGGAATCACAGCAAGGGCTTCGCCGGGTCGTCATCGCCGCGATGGCAGGAAGCGTAATCGAGTGGTTCGAGTTCTCGGTTTACGGGTACCTGGCCACCATCATGGGAAAGGTCTTCTTCCCGACTAGCTCCCCTGGTGTACAGATTATTGCGTCATTCGCCACATTCGCTATCGCGTTTTTGGCACGCCCTTTTGGCGGAATTATGTGTAGTGTTCTGGCGGATCGCTATGGACGAAAGAGCATCTTAAATGTAACGCTCTTTGTGATGGCAGCTGCGACTTTTGGAATCGGCCTTTTGCCATCGTACGCAACACTCGGAACGCTTGCCCCTGTCTTGCTTGTCGTCTTGCGACTGTTCCAGGGGCTATCGGCGGGCGGGGAGGTCAGCGCGGCAGCTATATATGTTGCCGAGCGCAGCGAAAACCATAATCGCACACTGATGACTGCCTGGGTAGAGGTCGGTGCTATGGCGGGCTTCTTGGCGGGTGCTCTCGTAAGCTACGTTCTCCATCTGATGTTTGACGACGCTACGCTTGCTGCATGGGGTTGGCGCGTACCGTTCTATTTCGCGGCTCCGCTCGCGTTGATTGGTCTTTATATCCGCCGCCGTCTTGAAGAGTCGCAAGCCTTCGTGGATGCCCAAAAGCGGGGACGCGTCGAACCAGCCACTATCCTAAAACAGGTTGCGAGGCTTGGGGGCTACAAGAAACACATGCTGCAGGCAGCGGGCATGGTGATTGTGACCAATATCACTCTCTTTACGGTATTGAGCTATATTCCGACCTTTCTGAACCGCACTCTTCATCTAAGCGGAACAGACGCGCTAGCGATAAGCTTGTTACCTATGCTTGTGCTGGTCCTGCTTATCCCTCTTTTCGCGATGCTTGCGGACCGCATTGGCCGAAAGCCCGTAATGATCGCGGGGAGCCTCGCTGTGCTCGTACTCGCAGCACCTAGCTTCCATCTTCTTCAATCTGGAAATCTGATTTTGCAGGTCACAGCCTTGGTCACGTTGAACGTATCCCTCGCCGCGCTGACCTCATGCATATTTGCTCAGGTACCTACGTTGTTTCCAATCAAAGTCCGCTTCATGGCGATGTCCGTCAGTTACAACGTTACGATCGCCATCTTCGCAGGAACGGCCCCTATGATTGACGCATGGCTCATCGAGAAAACGGGCAATCCAATCACCCCTGCGTACTACATGATTTTGGGATGTGTTGTGGGGTTGATCGCATTGCTCTCCTCGACTGACCAGACGGGGCGGCCCATGAAAGAAGAGTGAGTTTCCCCTTCGGGTTTGCTTATACAGGGCCGGCTGGAATGCGATCTCGGGGGGAAGCTCAGGCGGCAGGAACGAGCTCGTTTGTTGTACGCCACAACTTCTGGGTGAAGAAAATGCGCAGCCAGGGTGCCGGATCCAGAACCGAAGCGGCAGCTAAGTGGCATATCGCGATGTAGCTGCCGACAGTATTGGGTTCTTGCCAGCGAAAGCTATTGACACGAGCAAGTTCGACGCGCATTCCTAATCTCGATAGATGATGTTCGGAGATCATTCGGAGTGGTCCGAATACGAGGTGTTTTTATGGGGGAGCCTTGTGGCGAGGGGGGGTATGCACCTGGTGGTCGCGAGCGATATACGGCTGGAGTCGTGCCTGTCCATCTCTTGAACGCCCTATGAAAGACCGCCACGCAACTGAAGCCGAGGGATTCTGAAATCTCGTCGAGAGTCTTTCGACCAAGACTCAGATCACGAATGGAGATGTCGCGGCGGAGGCCGTCTTTGATTTGCTGAAAAGTTGGACCTTCTGCGGCGAGCTTGCGAATCAAGGTTCTCCGCGACATGTTTAGCTGCTTAGCCGCTTCATCCAGGCTTCTGTTCAGATTCGAGGACGTAAAGAGGTATTCACGCACCTTCAACTGAATCGAGTGTTCCTTGAAGTCGGTAAAGATCCAGTCTCTTGGTGCTCGAATCAAGAACTCGTGCATATCCGCCTTCTTTCTCTCGACGGGAAGGTCTCCTACTTCTGAATGAAAGGCGATTGCCGACGACGGCGCATCAAACGTCACGTTCGACGGAAATAGAATCGGGTAGTCGTCGGCGAAAGGGGGGCGGGAGAACGAAAAGGCTACGCTTTCGACTGACAACTCTCTGCCAACAAGCCACGAAGCGATGCCATGAGTCAATTTCAGCAACAAGGCATGTCCGAAGCGATTCGGGGTGCTGTTTGGCGCTCGGCTGCAAAGTGCCAACGTAAGAGTCCGATCAGTCTTCTGGAGCTGCAGCTCATAGTCGTCAAGCAAGAGATTCCATACTTCCGTAAACCGGTGTAGGGCCACGCCTACCGAAGGCGCATCGATGACAACCCTGCAGATAGTTTTCAGTGCCTTGGGGCGAATGGTTCGACTCCACAGCCCCATCATTTCGTCGCCCGTGCTTGCGGCGGCGCTCTGATAGAGTTTGACCAGTTGGTCGTGGGTGATACGAGCTCCAGACGCGCGAAGGGCCGGATCCGAGATGCGGGCTTCCTGCAGGATGTGATCAAATGCCTCGGGTGAGCAGATGCGACGGAGGCTTTCCAGCAGGTCTTCGATGACTAGGAATGATACGGTCGAGAGTATCGGAGCGTCGTCGCTTTTCATGGCATGCACGAATACCTCTCTTGTCATGCGAGCACCGCGTCGGATCAATTACATCTGATGATCATACCGCCCGACGCGGACATAGGAGGGAAAATCGATACTGCCCGCGTAGAACGAGGGCGCTCTTCATTTTTGTGACGGCATTAGTTGGTACCAATCAGACTGCCGATTCATCCGTAGATGAGGAGTAGATCGAGATTTCTGATAGTCGTGTGCTTGCGGCGCCTATACCGCTAGCAACCCGTGGTCTCCATGGCTGCGTGCCCTGGGCTAGACAAGGCACGCAGTTCCGGATGCGGTTCGTCGGACGGCTTGTCGACGGAGGCGTTGAAGTGCGGTGTTTCGCTGAACGAGGGCGAGCGCGCGGAACGATACCGACTACGTTACCGGACGCGTTCTTCGCCTCACTTGCTAGACCCTCGAGCCTTCTTCAGCCGGGCATCTTGGATGCCGGCTTGACTTTGTGGGCTCGCTTATTGACAAAGTCGCCCAGTCGTTCCTGAACGTCGATCCCCGTCTGTACTACTGCCGCCATCAATCCTTCAGCAAACAGTCCGTCGGTTGAGGCCATGTCTGCGATCCGGTTGATCGAGCTGACGATCGCATAGTTCGACAACTCCGCGTTCTCGGCGATACGCTGCGAAGTTTCGAGCGCGAAATTGTAAGCACTTACGGGGTTGCTTTCGGTACCGCAAACATAGTGAGCAAGTCCAATGCGAAGGCCTTCCTCCGCATCGACCACACGACCTGTCAGCATCATCTCGACCATACGATTGGGCGTGACGATTTTTGCCGTTCGCACCGTAGCGCCGCCGCCGGTGAAGATGCCACGCGTGCCTTCAGGCAACGAAAAATAGGTACTTTTATCAGCGATCCTGACATGGGCCGCACTAGCCAGCTCCAATCCACCACCGACAACCGCTCCCTGCATGCAAGCGACTACCGGGATGCCGCCATGTTGAATCTTGTCGAACGCCGTGTGCCATGCTTGGCACACGCGCATGAACTGTACCGCACTTCGCTGTTTGTCGTGGTGCTCTTTCAGGTCCAGGCCGGCGCAGAAATGATTGCCCTCCGCTCGCATGAGGATGACCCGGATATGCTGCGGGATGTGGGAAAAATATGCGTCGATTTCGTCGATCGCACTCTCGTCGAGTGCATTCCGCTTCGCCGGCCTGTTCAAGGTCACCACTCCGACCTTGCCGATTTCTGAAATCTCAAGATACTTGATTGACATCATGTGCTCCCTGCTCAATCGAGGGTAAATGAATATATTGTTCTGACCAGACAATGCTTCCCGAGGGCTGGCTTTATGAATCTTTCCCGTTGCACTCAAGGGCATGTCCTGGATGATCTGAACCCAATCCGGAATGGATCTCTCGGAACGCGTTCGTGAAATACATCGAGAATCTGCTGGGCAGACATACGACTACCTTCCCGCAAGACACAAACAGAACAGGACGCTCTCCCCACTTCTCGTCGGGTTTGGCGACACAAGCAGAGAGAAGAACGTCTTGCTTCCAGAGCGATGCTCTCAATCTCGAGTGACGATATTAATTCGCCACCGCTCTTGATCATGTCCTTACTACGGTCGGTATTTCGTAGATAGCCGTCGGCGTCGATGGTCGCGATATCCCCTGTATCGAACCAACCATCGTCCAGTGCGGGATGCATCCCAAAGTAACGTTCGATGACCCCGTTTCCTTTGATCATCAACCGACCGGGAGAGCGGCCGTCCTTCGCGACGTCGGCCCCCGAAACGTCCAGCAATTTAAACTGCAGGCCGAACAGCGGGCGACCTTGTGCTGCGAGAATGAGATTTCGGCTCTCGTCGTCAAGTCTCTGGTGCTGCGGCATCAGTCGACCCACGGAGCCGAGCAGGGAAACTTCGGTCGTGCCCCAGCGTGGAAAACCACGATCCCTCGATCGCCTAGGTCCTCAGTCATCTGTGGCGGGCATGCTGCACCTCCGATCACCGCTCGCTTCAGCGCGTCGAAGTGGAGGTTCTGCGAGCTCATGTAGTCGAGAAGAGCATTCCAGACTGTCGGGACGCCCGCTGCCACCGTAACTCCCGTTGAAGTACAGAGGCGATAGATCGCATCACCACCGAGATTGCCGCCCGGCAAGACCAGCCGCGCGCCAGACAACAAGGCGGAATACGGAAGGCCCCATGCTTTGACGTGAAACATCCGTCGAAGAATCGAGGTGACCACCAACGGAATCGTCACTATGCTTGTATGTGCAGGCATCATGTCTCCTTGCTCCTTTTCGCAATAGTAGGAGCATGCCTCGCCTCTTTCTATGATGATCGGTGTCGAGAAATTTGCATTTCGGGCCAACTTCGGTGGATCCGGCAGGGGCTGAACACGATAGGAAGCGTATGGATGTCACATCTGCCTGGCGGTATATTTGCGGCGACCGTAGGGGAGTTTGAATGCGCCGCATGCGGTTCGCTTGGCAGTAGCGCTCACGTCAGGTTTGCACGTCATCGCTGCCGTAATAGCGTCGCGCCAAGTCGAGGCGGTCGCATTCCACGGAGAGCACGATGCACGATGTCCGTGTGCTCTTGCGTTGCTTGTGCAGTTCAACGCATAAGGATGCTGTCCTATGCACCAACAGGTCCTGTAACGCACCAATATGCGTGCCGCCATCACACCGCTCTTCGTCAGGTGGATGCGCGAGTGCATGCAGAATGACCACCGCGGGATTGCGATTGGTGAGCTCCGAGGAGTCGTTGCGCGGGCAAACCGGCCTCCTAGACGTGCCGGATCACCTGAGGTCGACTCTTCGCAAAAAGGGACCCTGGCTCGACCCCTCAAGCCAAGGCCAAAGAGCTACGTACAGGTGGTGACCCGTTAGCCGATAGTCTTGCGGCTGTCTGGGCAGCTGAGATGTGCCACGAAGGCGGCACTTGCGTCATCGAGCGGTTGCCTTGACTTCTCGAGCTTTGAGCACATGACGGCACCTTCCCATGCGTTCCAGAAGTACCGCGCGAGCGCCGTTGTGTCTGCATCTTGGCGAATCTCGCCAGCCCGCTTGCCTTCTTCAAGGCATTCACGGATCCGATAGCGCCAGTCGCCAAGCACGTCGAGCAGTGCTTTGCGAAAATTCTCGTCCAGCGCGGCAAGTTCCTGGCTCAGATTCCCTACGAGACATCCACGTTTGAATTTGTGTCGCTGCATGCCTCGTGCAGCGTCTTCGGTGAAAGCCTTGATTCGCTCAATTGGGGAAAGAGTAGTGTTTGTCAGATGTGTATCGAGTTTCTTCGCAAAGTATTCCCCATACGCCTGAATGACCTCGATAGCGTAAGCATCCTTGTTGTTAAAATAGTAGTGGAAGGAACCCTTTGGTACTCCAGCGAGTGCAACCAGTTCATCAAGCGAAAAGTTGTAGAAGCCTTTTTCGGTCAGTATGGCTACCCCCAGCCGAACCAGCTCCGCGCGGCGACCCGTGTCGCGTTTTGTTGTTGTCGTTGCCATTTACCCGTCCTTCAAATTATCCAAGTTCGTCTACCAACGTGGCTTCTTCGCTAGTAGCGGCGACATTGCAAACAGGCCAAGTACCGGCCCCGGAAGTAGTAACAGCGAAATCCACGCACCTAACGAGTGGTACACGCTCGTCGAGGCAAATATCGAACATGCCGACAGAAAAAATCCAATACTGTTCTGCAGTGTCAGGGCGCCGCCGATTTGTTCCGGCGGGCACGCCCGGACAGAGAGGGCTGAGAACTGCGGAGAATCCGCGATGACAGCCAGACCCCAAACAGCCAGCAGCGCCAATGGAGTGACGCCATGGAACTTGCCGGCGACAAAGGGGTATATAAGACAGAGACTGCCCGACACAAGGAGTGCGATAAACGCGGCGCGTGCACTTCCGAACCACTTACTGAAGAAGCCTCCCGCGACACAACCGACCGCACCAATTCCAATGATAAAAAACGAGAGTAAAGCTACATCTCTTGGGGATTCCATGGGGCCGCCGGCGACAGCTCTCACAACCAGCATCGGCACCAGCGTCCAGAAAGCATAGAGCTCCCACATATGGCCAAAGTACCCAAACGCAGCGGCCCGGAATTCACGAATTCGGAACACCGCACCTACTCCGCTGATCAGGGCGCCGGGCGCAGCACGACGGGTATATGGCCCCTCGCCAAGCGATAGAACCATCAATGCGCCCGCAACCGCCAGTAGCGACGACGTAAGGACAACAAGATGCCATGAAACGTTGTCGAGCACTCCCCTGATTGCGTGTACGGATGCTGTACCCAGCGTGAGCATCGCGACCAGCCAGGCAAGTGTTTGCGCCGCTCGCTTTGGCGCCCATGTTACGAGCAGCTTCATGCCAAGCGGATAAATCCCGGCCAGCGCAATCCCCACTCCGAACCGGAACACAATCGCTGACGCGACGCCAGAACTGCACAGCGCGAAAAGCGCGTTCAGAGCTGCACCCAAAAGTCCACATACGGCGAAAACTCTGCTGGTGGGGAGTCGATCCGCAATTCCCGTCGATGCTGAAATCAGTGTACCGACGATGAAGCCGAGTTGAACCGAGTTCGTCAACCACCCAATGCCCGTCGCGCTTAGATGCCATGAGGTCTGCAGGTCATGCATGGCCGCATTGGCGCTGAACCACAACGATGTACCGAACAGTTGCGCGATAGCGATCACCGCAATAGCGCGGCTCGCACGAACGCTCGTACCCGCCTCAGTATGGCCTGCATCAACCTGCGTCTCCACTTCGCATGTCTCCTGATGGTCGTTTTCGATTCGCCGCCCGATGGTCATCCGGCTTCCCGAAATGTCGGTGCCAGGACTTACCCGTAACCACTATAGTTTTTTGTAGACGACCAGTCAACCTAGAGCTATAACATCACTAACTGACCGGCCGTCTAGTTCATCCATAACACTGAACGCCACCGAGCGTTTCAGACCAAGGAGACATGAGCAATGGAGAAGGTGAGCACTGGAGCAGCGGCGCCGATGGACAAACCGGCGCGGTCATACGGATTGCATGGGTTTACCCGTATGTGCGTCGTACTGGTCGAAAGGATCATGCCGGATCCATTCGTGATCGCGATTCTTTTGACCCTCATTACGTGCTCTCTAGCGGTAGCTATTGCGCCGCATGGAAGCATCGGTAACGTCGTAGTTAGCTGGTACGACGGCGTGTTCAAGATTGCCAGCTTCGCGTTTCTGGTTGCACTGACACTGGTCACTGGTCATGCGCTGTCAACATCGAAGCCGGTATCGCTGCTTCTTCGCAAAATAGCTTCGATCCCGAAGACGGCAGGCGGTGCAATGGCACTTACGTTCTTCGTCTCGATGACTGGCGGATTGCTGAACTGGGCGGTTGGTCTTGTTATTTCCGCACTCTTCGCACGAGAAATCGCGAAGCGTGTTCGCGTCGATTTCGCATGGCTCGTGGCAGCCGCATATGCGGGCTGGTCGTTCTATGTGTGTGGCATCTCGAGTTCAATCGCGCTTCTGAGTGCGACACACGGCTCGCCCCTGAACATCATCGAAAAGGTGACCGGTAATGTTCTGCCGATGAAGGACTTTCTGCTTTCGCCGCTGAACTTCGTCCCCCTCCTTGTCCTCGCGGTAGTCATCCCGGTGGTGTTCCGCATGATGATGCCGCGAGACAATGAAACCATCGCTGCAGACCCCCGGCGGCTTATCGAAGAAGACGTCGTCGAAGTGTCGAAGAGTCGACCGACTACGTTGGCTGCCAGGCTGGATTCAGCGTGGGTACTAAACCTGATTCTCGTTGTCCTGGGTCTCGGTTATATCGTGATGAAGCTTGCCGTCGGGTCGTTCACGATGGACCTTAACATGCTGGTGATGATTTTCCTGTTGCTCGGTCTGGTGACGCACTGGACGCCGCGCGGGTATCTCACCGCTATCAACAATGCAGCACGAGTTGCGGGACCTATCCTGCTTCAGTTCCCAATTTACGGCGGTATCATGGGAGTCATGACGGCAACCGGCCTTGCCGATGTCATCGCGAAGTGGTTTATCGGCTTCTCAACGACTCACACGCTTCCGTTCTGGAGTTTTGTGTCCTCGACGCTCATCAGCATGTTCGTTCCGAGTGCCGGTGGCCATTGGATCGTCCAGGCTCCATTCGTTGTTCCTGCCGCTCAGCACCTCGGTGTTCCGCAACACGCAGTCGCCATTTCCGTCGCGCTCGGCGAGGGTGTGGCAGACATGATTCAGCCGATGTGGGTCATTCCTCTGCTCGCGATCGCTGGGGTTGGTATGGGGCGTGTGATGGGCTACACGGTCATCATCTTCTTCATCATGTTCGCAGTGATGGGGGGGGCGCTTCTCCTGCTGTAACTGGTTCGTTAAATCCTGACGCCCACTTTTATGACGTAAAGCTCATGGACGAAATGCATAACCTTGGTTTCCTACTAGCAGCGGCGTGCCGAAAGTTCCTTTCGGCGACTGCGATCGATGCTGTAGGGTCGACGTTGACCTATCAGGAGTTGCTGGAGAAAGCGAACGCAGTCGAACATGCCCTGAAGAAGCACGGCTGCCAGCAGGATGAACCTGTCCATGTCGCCGTCTCTAACCACCCATCCGATCTCGCTGGCTTCCTTGGGGTATGGTTGGCCGGAGGAGTGGTGGTTCCGATTCATCGGATGTCACCAGTCGAAATGACCATCAGCATTCGCGAGAAGACGGGGGCCCGACTTGCAGTGGACCTCGCACGTGGTGCGGAGGCTAACGGCAGTCCGGTAATTCAGGTCGGTGAAATACCACCACGACCCCGGGGGGAACTCTCCAACGCGGCACTGGTCATTTTCACGTCGGGCTCCACGGGTAACCCGAAAGGGGTCGTGGTCGGTCATCATGCTTTCTCCGGGAAACTCCGGGCAATCGACGCGATGATTCATTTCCGTCGCGGCCAGCGCACACTTCAACTGCTCAATATCACCTTCAGCTTTGGGATCTGGGTCAGCCTGCTGACCTTGATGGGCGGGGGGACCATTGTATTGCCGGAGAAATTTGTTCCGGCTCTTCTGCTGGAACAACTGAGCAACGAACGCATACATCGCGTTGGGGTTGTGCCAACAATGCTGCGAGCGATGCTTGCCGTGCTTTCGCAAGGGGCGGGCGCATGTACGGGGTTCGTGCCGTCATGCCCAGCCCTGCGTCAGGTTCTCACGGGCGGCGAGCAATTGAGTGAGCAGTTGGCAGCGCAGGTTGCCAATCTGTTTCCGGAGACGGACCTTGTGAACATATACGGCCTCACCGAAACTTCGACGTGTGACTTCTTCCAGTTTCCGGCCGACAGACAGGCGAATCCCCACTCTTTGGGGCTTCCGTCGAGCCGTGTACGGTATCGTGTGGTCGGCGAAGTAGGGCAGGAGGCGGCTCCAGGGGAGGTAGGCGAATTGCAAATCAATAGCCCTTCCCTCATGAACGGTTATCTCGACGAACCCGCACTCACTGAATCGGCATTTGCCGGTGTTTGGTTCAAAACAGGAGACCTTGCGGTGCTCGACGGTGAAGGCCAGATCCGTCTCATGGGCCGCTCCAAGGAACTTATCTCACGCGGAGGCAACAAGGTCACCCCCATGGAAGTCGAGCGGGCAATCAAGCAGTTTGACGCGGTAAATGACTGCATGGTCGTCGGTGCGCCTGACGAGATTCTCGGTGAACGCATTCACGTTCTCATCGTCCCCAATTCAGGCTGCGCCATTGACGTCGATCCGCTACGTGCGTTTCTCCTGACACGGCTTGATCGCTTCAAGCTGCCTGATTACATCTATGTGGGCGAGGGGCTACCTGTTGGTAGAACTGGGAAGGCCGACCGTAGCGCCTTTCGAAACATGATTACCGGCGGCTCGCTCGTACCGCTTGTGGGTCGTTCGTGAAAACAGGATGGGAGACAGCAATGACCGACTTCTCGACGCTGAAATACGACGTCAACGATTTCATCGCGACCATCACGTTGAACCGGCCCGAACGGCTCAATGCGCTCGGAAAGAAGTCGCTCGAGGAAATCAACACTGCGATGGACCGGGCTGAAACGGACGGACGCGTGAGAGCAATCGTCGTGACGGGTGAGGGTAAGGCGTTTTCGTCCGGCTTCGACCTCAAGGAGCAGCTGGAAGCACGGCCGGAAGGCGAAGCAATCTGG
The DNA here is from genome assembly GCF_905220195.1 of Paraburkholderia sp. J8-2. NCBI lineage: Bacteria > Pseudomonadati > Pseudomonadota > Betaproteobacteria > Burkholderiales > Burkholderiaceae > Paraburkholderia > Paraburkholderia sp. J8-2. Next base: position 49,029 of record NZ_CAJMZA010000031.1, on the reverse strand, counting down.
CGCGAAATCCTCGACCGGGATTTCAATACGACGATGCGATTCTGGGACTGCCCGAAGCCAACTATCGCCGCCGTCCATGGCGCCTGCCTTGCCGGTGCCTTTGAAATTGCGCTTGCATGCGACATCACGGTAGCAACCGACTCCGCTATTTTCGGAGAGCCCGAACTGAAGTTTGGCGCGGGCATCGTCACGATGCTCCTGCCCTGGATGACCAATCCGAAGCAGGCAAAGGAAATTATCCTGACTGGCCTCGACCACATCGATGTTCGCAGGGCAGTCGAACTAGGGTTCGTTAATCGCGTTGTCCCGGATGGCGAGCATTTGGCTGAGGCACTACGCATTGCACGCACGATGTGCGTCATCGACCCGAATCTGGTCCGCGTAACGAAACGGGCAATCAATCATAGTTTCGAGGTGAGGGGCATGAAGGAATCCCTACGCCACTCCCTCAATATCGACCATGCAATCGAGTCGGCAGGGTCGCCCGACAAGAAGGCATTTATGGAAGTCGCTCGCGAGCAGGGCATGCGCGAAGCTATCCGATGGCGCGACCGTCGATTCGAAGGTTGACGCCAGCTATCACAAACATCTGACAGGAGAACAACTTATGTCTGAACAGACTTTTAACGCAATGGTGCTTCGCGAAGAGGACAAGAAGACCAAGGCTGCCATCGAGAGCCTCACGTTCGATGCGCTGCCGGGTGAAGACACGCTAGTCAAGATTGAATATTCGACCCTCAACTACAAGGACGCCCTGGCTGTTACGGGGAAGGGCAAGATTGTGAAGTCGTGGCCCCTTGTTCCGGGTATCGACTTCGCGGGGGAGGTGGTCGAGACGTCGAATCCAAAACTGAAGGCGGGTCAAAAGGTCGTCCTGACAGGCTGGAGCGTCGGCGAAAAATACTGGGGTGGCTACAGCCAGTACCAGCGGGTTCGCGGCGAGTGGCTGGTGCCGCTGCCGAAGGGCCTTACAACGCGTCAGGCCATGATGATTGGCACGGCCGGCTTCACGGGCATGCTGTGCGTGAACGCGCTCGAAGACGCTGGCGTCACTCCGCAGAGTGGTCCGGTTCTTGTCACCGGCGCGGCCGGCGGCGTTGGCAGCGTCGCGGTCGCTATCCTGAGCAAGCTGGGCTACAGTGTCTCCGCTCTCACCGGCAGCACTGATAAGCATGAGTACGTGAAGGCGCTTGGAGCACAGGAGTTTGTGGATGGTCCGGAATGGGCCGACCCGCCTCGTCCGCTCGAAGGCCAGAAATGGGCTGCCGCAATCGATACGGTGGGCTCGAAGGTCCTGGCACGTGTGCTCGCCGAGATGAACTACAACGGAGTGGTGGCGGCGTGTGGGCTTGCAGGTGGCGCGGATTTGCCGACGACCGTCATGCCGTTCATCCTTCGTGGCGTGAAGCTCCTGGGCGTGGACTCGGTCATGCTCCCGTCGAAGGACCGCGTCATGGCGTGGAACCGAATTGTTATCGACCTGCCCGGCGACCTCCTCGATGGCATCACAGCGCAGACGGTCCGACTCGAAGAAGTCGGCGCTGCGGCCGAAGCCATGCTTGCAGGCCAGCTGCGCGGCCGCGTCCTCGTTGACGTGAACTGAGAACGACTACATAACCGGAGACTTGAAATGCAAGAAGATTCCAGCAATGTTGTACTGTGCGATGTGCAAGACGGTATCGCCTGGTTGACCATTAACCGTCCGGACAAGCTCAACGCCCTGTCCTCAACGGTCGTCATCACGATGCGTCAATGGGTACAGAAGCTCAACGACGACGATGCAGTTCGCGTCATCGTCATCAAGGGCGCAGGGAAGGCATTTTCGGTCGGCTATGACATTGCCGAGGAAGTCGCTGCAGGCATCGAGCGGCCGGAAGACTGGCACAACGCCCTCACGCGCAACGTAGACCTCTCGATGTCGGTATGGGCCTCGCACAAGCCGACAATCGCGGCAGTTGACGGATGGTGCCTGGCTGGAGCGTGTGAGCTGGCGATGGCTTGCGATATGGTCATTGCGACTGACCGCTCCCAATTTGGTGAGCCTGAAATCCGTTTCGGTTCGGGCCCGGTCACCATCCTTATGCCTTTCCTTATTGGTCAGAAAAAGACCAACGAGCTGCTCCTGACGGGCGACGTCATCCAGGCCGCCGAAGCGGAGCGAATCGGCATGATTAATCGTGTCGTTTCGCCGGACGAACTGCTTGAGACCGTGGAAAAGCTTGCAAAGAAGATTGCCGTTACGCCGAATATCACGCTCAAGCTGACGAAGATTGCCCTGACCCGAGCCTACGAGGCGATGGGATTGCGACAGGCGGTGAATGCAAATCTGGACGTCGCTGCTACGCTGAATGCAGCATATTCTCCCGAAAAGGCCGGTTTTGCGCAGCGAGTCAAGGACGAGGGCCTTCGCAAGGCACTCGATTGGCGTGATTCTCGATACGGCAAGCTTTGATTCGAAGCCACGGCGGTGTCGCTATCACCGGTAGGGCGCCGCCATCGATTGTTGCGCGTCGCACGACTATGCTCCGGCTGTTCCGCGGAGCAGCGCGATTGCATTGCCATTAAACAAGAACAGTTCGGCGTCAGATTTTATTAATTTGGTATCCGAATCATTGGAGACAATGATGAAAAGCACCATGCAGGCAAATCAGCTCGGCCTTCCGTTGTTGATGCGTCATGCATACCGCGTCAACGGTCGCTCACGGCTGGTATCCGTATCTTCTTCTGGACAACGAATCGAGCAGACCTTTGCCGATACGGCGCTCCGCGCCGGCCGGCTCGCTGACGCGCTCGAACGACGTGGGTTCCCCACGGATACGGTTGTCGGCACGCTGGCCGGCGCTTCGCGCGAGCATCTGGAGGCGTATCTCGGCGTCCCCGCGAGTGGACGCCTCCTTCACACCCTCAACACGAGATTGCACTCCGACCAGTTGGCGTACATGGCCAAGTGCGCCAAGGATGAAGTGTTCATCGTTGATAGCCAGAATCTCGAGAAGTTCTGGTCGTTCGCCGACGAACTGGACAATCTGAAACTTCTGGTTACCGTAGGCTCCAGGACGCCTGGCGAGTCTCCAAAATCGGGATGCGAGGTCATCGATTACGAGGAGCTTCTCGTAGAGGGGCAGCCACGAGTAGACTGGCCAGACATCGATGAAGACAACGCGGCCATTATCTGCTTCACGGGCGGGACAACAGGTCTGCCGAAAGGCGTCGCATACAGCCATCGGTCCATCTGGCTTCAGGCGATGAGTCTCTGCACTACAAATTCCGTGGGGCTCAGCAGCACTGACCGTTTGCTACCGGCGGTCCCGCTTTATCACGTGAATGGCTGGGGACTTCCATTCGCAGCATTGATGGCCGGATGTGACCTTATTTTGCCTGGGACAGCGTTGCAGCCGTCGGCCCTCATTAATCTCATTGAATCTGAGTCACCGACAGTGGCCGCTGGTGTCCCTACCATTTGGTCAGACGTGCTTTCGACGATGCGTGAGCGAGGCCTCATCGATTTGGGACGATTGAGGACCATCAGCTGTGGTGGCGCGCAGGTCCCGAGCCGGTTGTCTGACGATTACCGGGCACTTGGTATCCGCATGGTTCAAGCATGGGGCATGACGGAAACCTCATCCATGTCTGCAATCGCGCAAACGCCGGCATGGGCTACCGACGTTGACGACCTCCAGCGCTGCTCTTCAGCTCAGGGGCGTGTGGTGTGCGGGCTGGAGGTTCGCGTTGCCGACCTCGACGGTACAGAGCTGCCGAACAATGGCGTGGCGGTTGGCGAAATACAGATTCGGGGTGCGTGGGTCACGTGCTCATATCTGGGCACCGACGACGAGAGCCATCTTCAGGACGGATGGCTGCGAACAGGCGACCTTGGCACCGTAGATCCGGACGGATTTATCCACCTCTCGGACCGCATGAAGGATGCAATCAAGTCGGGCGGGGAATGGATTCCGTCTTTAGCACTTGAGGATGCCATTCGTAGCCACCCCGCAGTCCTGGATGTCGCCGTCATCGCGGTGCCGGATGATCGATGGCAAGAGCGTCCAGCGGCAATCGTCGTTGTCGCGAAGGATAAGGTTATCGGTCCAGCTGACCTTCAGGAGTACCTGATGACGAGGGTCGCGAAATGGTGGATACCCGACAAGTGGGCGTTCGTCGACGTGCTTCCCCGCACGGCTGTTGGCAAGGCTGACAAGAAATGCATGCGTCAGCTTGCCGAATCAAACCTTAGCTGGGTATCGACCGCTAAGCCGAATGTTGTGACCAGTTCCGCAACGTCAACATCAACGTCGTGACAGCTGTCAAGCTTCACTCTTTTCCCGCTGCCGTGCGGCGGCAATTTTGACTTTACCTGGAGGCATCTAATGTCCAATGTACACCCGTTCCTTGACGCCAAAGCACTTTCCGAGACGATTGACGCGGTCCGACAAGACCGAAGCCTCGGGCACGTAACATTCTCGCTGGAAGGCAAGTCTGCAGGCGATCTGCGCCTGGTTTCCACGACGGGGCCCATCTCTCAGGCTGGCAACAAGGATGAGAGCCGCCGCGGAAAGTTCACGCTGCAAAGCGACGAGCCAATGTCGCTTCTCGGGACAGATTCCGCGGTCAGTCCGGCGGAATACATAATGAAGGGACTCGCGGGCTGCTACGCGGTGACCCTCGCCGCCTTGGCGTCGCAGGAGGGTATCGCGTTGAAGAACATCGACGTTGAGCTTGAGTTCGATGTGGATCTGAGCGGCTTTCTCGGCATCGACAAGTCCGTTCGACCTGGCGCCAAGCAGATTCGCGTCGACGTCGCTCTCGACAGCCCCGGTACCCCCAAAGCCGACCTCGAGCGCCTTGTCGTGAGGTTGCAGGAGCACTCGCCGATTCGTGACACGCTTGCGAACCCCGTGGACGTCGTGACGCATCTCAGGTAGCCAACGATACCACGTGCAGGGCGGCACTTCGTGTTCCAGGCAACAACAGCGTGTGCCGTCCTCTCATAGGGTTACGCAGCACTTCTGGGCCCGCGTGACCGCTGCAGGTTGGTTTTTGGGGGCGGCCAGGTGTCCCCGAGACGGAGAAATATATGCGAGTGATTCTTCTCGGCGCACCGGGCGCCGGAAAAGGAACGCAGGCTCAATTGCTGAGAACGAAGTTCTGGATTCCCCAAGTATCGACCGGGGACATGCTGCGCGCCGCCGTTCGCGCACAGACACCGCTTGGGGTTGCGGCCAAGCGGTTCATGGATGCCGGCGAACTCGTTCCCGACGCGCTCATGATTGGACTTGTCGAGGACCGCCTTCGCGAACCTGACTGCATGAACGGATATTTGTTCGACGGATTTCCACGCACTGTCGCTCAGGCCGATGCGCTCAGGAGCGCCAACGTCCACATCGACCACGTCATCGAGCTTGACGTGCCGTTCGACTACATCGTAGAGCGCATGGTAGGTCGTAGGGTGCATTTGGCCTCTGGCCGAAGTTACCATGTGAAGTACAACCCGCCCAAGCGAGAGATGCTTGACGACGTCACGGGCGAGCCGCTCACGATACGTGATGACGATGACGAAGAGACGGTTCGTCGCCGGCTTTCTGTGTATTCCAGCCAGACCCGTCCGCTTATCGATTTCTACTCAAAAAGGCGATGTTCGACAGACGCTTCTCATCAGCTTGGGACACCGTTCTATCACAGGATCTTGGGGCTTGGCGGAGTCGATGAAGTGCACGCGCGCATCGTCGATTCGATTGCGCGAGTCGATGTTGAGGCGCTGGATACCGGAACGTTTACCCGGAGGGGCTCATGAGGCGGGTTGAAGTGGTCGTGTGGTCAGATTTTGTCTGCCCGTGGTGCTGGATAGCAAAACGGCGACTCGAACAGGCGATAAGGGCAGTCGAGACGGAGGTTGAAGTAGTCGTCGAGTTGAAGGCGTATCGCCTGGCCAAGGGGATGATGCCAACTGACTTCGCGACGGCGCTGGCGCGTAAATTCGGCTCAGTCAAACAGGCAGCCGAAATGATGGGTGCCGTGTCAGACCAGGCTGAACTGGAGGGGCTCAGGTATCGATTTGACTCAATGCGGTTTGGAGACACGGTAGATGCCCATGCACTCGTGAAGTCCGCAGCTTCCAGAGAGGCGAGGGCAAGCATTGCTGAGATGCTTTTCCAGGCTGGCACAACAGACGGCAAAGATATTTTCGACCGTGCAGTGCTTTTACAACTTGGCGCTGATGCTGGCATAAGACCAGGTGAGGTCGACTTTGAGGGCAAATCGGTGTTGGCTCAAATCAAACAGGACGAGATGGAAGCAAACGCCATCGCAAGCGGGGTGCCTCTCTTCGTCTTTAATGCGAAGACATATATATCGGGCGCTCAACCCACGCGGATCTTTGAAAGAGCGTTGCGGGAAAGCGCTGTGAGTGTCGATGCACAAGGGCAGGTGCAGGGGCAATCGTGCGGTCTGGATGGCTGTAGCTGATAGGGTGAGCTATCAAGGCGACGTCACCACTGGAACGACGCTGTTCCGCATGGGGTGGCAGCGATGCACACTCGATGTGGAAGCCAGTTATCATCAAATCCGGCGCAGCAGTCGACTAGCACCGGTGGTGATGCGTCGCATGGCAATCCAGTGAATCACAATTGCCCACAATTGAAAGGCCGCCGGGGCGTACTCCGTGGGCATCGTTCCAGTTTGGGGCGGGATTATTTTTCTTATCCGGTCCACAATTGGAGGGATGACGGCGGACCACCGCAGATTCGCCGCACGCGAAGTGGGCTAACCCTTGTCCACCGATGAGCCCAGCAGCTCCTCGATCAGCTTCTTCTGCAGCAACTCCGACGCCTTGTTGGGGTTGCTGCTTCGCCACACCAGAAACAGTTCCGCATGCACCGGCGGCTCTATCGGCAGCGCGCGAAACACCACGTTCTCGAACTTCAGCCGCCTGGCGGATTCCGGCACGAGGGCAATGCCGGTTCCCCCACTGACGAGCGAAAGCATGGTGTGTGTATTCGCGACGTACTGCACGTAACGCGGCGTCACCGACGCTGCACGGAACAGGCCGGCCAGCAGCTCATACGAATAGCGGCCATCGGACGGCGAGTACATGACCAGCGCTTCGCCGTCGACGCTGCGAAGCGTGAGGCGCCTTTCCTGTGTCAACGGATGATCCGACGGCATCGCCAGCACGAAACGCTCGCGCAGCAGGCACACGCTCTCGAGCCCCGGCGGACTCATCGTGAGCGGCCGGATCAGGCAAAGATCTAGCCGCCCGGCGTTGATCGCGTCGATCTGGTCGAGCGTGGTCATCTCCTTCAATTCCAGCTCGATGCCGGGGAACTCCTCCCGTACGACCGATACGACCTTCGGCAGCACGCTGAAGGCGGCCACCGCCAGAAAGCCCAGCGTGACGCTGCCCGTTTCGCCACCCCGTGCGCGTCGCGCCGTGAGCTGCGCATGTTGCACGCGCCGCAGGATGTCCTCCGCTTCGGGCAGAAACGCCTTGCCGCTTGCCGTGAGCTTGACCGAGCGACGGTCGCGTTCGAACAGCGATACACCGAGTTCGCGTTCGAGCAGCTGGATATTCCGCGTAAGCGGCGGTTGCGTCATGTTGAGCCGCAGAGCGGCGCGCCCGAAGTGGAGCTCCGCCGCAACCATGGTGAAGCAACGCAGGTGAATGAGCTGGATCATATTCCAGATTTTATATCACCGGATATCAACAGGGAATTGGACGCTCATGTGCCGAGCCCCTAGACTGCTCAACAACAAGTCGAACTCCAGTGTACGAGTTCCCGACCCACGATACCAGGAGACGTCATGTCGACCATCAGCATCGGCGACGAGCGGGCCACCACGAGCGACGCATTGATCCAGCTGCACCCGGACGATAGCGTGGCCATCTGCAGACGCGCACTGCGCGAGGGCGAGCGCCTTACGCCGGACTTTTCCGCCCGCCAGGACATTCCTGCTGCGCACAAGATCGCGATCCGGTCGTTGCAGGAAGGCGAACCGGTGCGCAAGTACGGTCAGGTCATCGGCTACGCGTCGCGCCCGATCGTGCCAGGCGATCATGTGCACGAGCATAACCTGAGCATCGGCGAAGTCGACAAGGACTACGCCTTCTGCATCGACAGGAAGCCGACACACTTCATCTCTCCCGCTGCGACTTTCAACGGCATCGTACGCGACGACGGGCGCATCGCCACGCGCAATTACATCGGCATCCTGTCGACGGTGAACTGCAGCGCGCACGTGGCCGAGGTGGCTGCGCGCTTCTTCGAGAAAAACCCGTTGACGGGGGAAGATCCGCTCGCCGCGTTCCCGAACGTCGACGGCGTGGTCGCCTTGACGCACAAGACCGGTTGCGGGATGAGTTCCGGCGAGCCACTGCAGATCCTGCGTCGCGTGATGGCGGGCTATGCGACCCATCCGAACTTCTTTCGTGTCATCGTCGTGGGCCTCGGCTGCGAGGTGAACCAGGTTTCGACCTTCCTCGACAGGACTGGATTGCAGGACCGCGTCGTGTCGCTAAGCATCCAGTCGATCGGCGGCAGCCAGAAGGCGATCGAACACATCGTCGGAAGGATCAGGGAATGCCTGCCGCTCGCCAATCAGGTGAAGCGTGAGCCGGTGCCCGCGTCTGCTCTGTCGGTCGCCCTCATCTGTGGCGGCTCCGACGGCTACTCGGGCATCACCGCTAATCCTGCCCTCGGCGCGGCGAGCGATCTGCTCGTGCGCCATGGCGGCACGGTCATCCTGTCGGAGACGCCGGAGACGTACGGCGCGGAGCATCTCCTCACGCGCCGCGCCGAAGACGAAGCGATTGGCAGGAAGCTCGTCGAACGGATGGCCTGGTGGACGCAATACGCCGAACGCGAGAACGTTTCGCTGAACGCGAATCCGACGCCGGGGAACAAGGCCGGCGGCATCACGACGATTCTGGAAAAATCGCTGGGCGCGATGACGAAGTCCGGCAGCACCAATCTGCGCGAGGTTATCGAGTACGCACAACCGGTGACGCAGAAAGGCTTCGTCTTCATGGACGCACCTGGATTCGATCCGGTCCAGGTGACGGGGCAGATCGCGAGCGGAGCCAACCTCGTCGCATTCACGACAGGGCGGGGCAGTGTCTTCGGCGCGAAGCCGGCCCCGTCGATCAAGCTCGCGACCAACACGAAGATGTTCCGCCACATGCAGGACGACATGGACATCAACTGCGGCACAATCGTGGACGGAACGGAGACGCTCGAGCAATGCGGGCAACGGATCTTCGATCTGTTACTGCACGTCGCCTCGGGAGAAAAGAGCAAGAGCGAACAGATGGATTTCGGCAAGTCCGAATTCGCGCCGTGGATTCAGGGCGCGTGCATCTGAGCGCCTGCGTTCCGAACCTTCGCATACGGACGTACGCATCCGTCAAAAGATAGCCCTCACCATTTTCAGGATTTGCCATGAATGGAGCCAAGAGTCTCGTCGAGACGCTGTTGAAGTCCGGCGTAGATACCTGCTTTGCTAATCCCGGCACGAGCGAGATGCATTTCGTTGCCGCGCTGGATCAAAGTCCCGGCATGCGGTGCGTGCTCGGTCTTCAGGAAAACGTCGTTACCGGCATGGCGGACGGTTACTACCGCGTCTCCGGCAAGGTTGCCTGCACGTTGCTGCATTGCGGACCGGGCCTCGCCAACGGCATGGCGAATCTGCATAACGCGTATCGCGCCCGCAGCGGTGTCGTGAACATTGTCGGTGACCAGGCAACCTACCACCGGCAGTACGACGCACCACTGACAGCGAAGACCGTTGCGATGGCCGAGACCGTCTCGCAGTGGGTCCGCTCCAGCAGCGACAGCGATAAGCTCGGCGGCGACGCGGCGCACGCGGTCGCGGCCGCGCTCACGACGCCGGGTCAGATCGCGACGCTGATCGTGCCGTCGGACACCTCATGGAACGAAGGTGGCGAAGTCGCCGCGGCCGTGCCGGTTCCGCAGCCGCCGCATGTCGCCGCCGCAGCGATCGACGCTGCTGCAAGGGCATTGGAGGACAACGGCGGCAAAACGCTGATCCTGCTGTCGGGCAAGGGCGCGCTGCGCGAAGGCCAGGCGCTGGCCGCGCGGATTGCGAGCGCGACCGGCGCGCATATCATGCTCGACTACACCGCGCCGCGCGTGCAGCGCGGCGAAGGCGCCCTGGCACTGGAGCGCGTGCCGTACGCGACGGACCGTGCGGTCGAGGTACTCGGCGCCTATGAAAACATCATCCTCGTCAACGCGAATCCGCCGGTCGCGTTCTTCGCGTATCCGGACAAGCCGTCCATCCAGTATCGACCGGACGCTGCGTTGCTGGTCCTGACGCAGCCGGACCAGAATGCGCTGGAAGGCCTGTCGCGGCTCGCCGACGCACTCGACGCCCCGCCCGTGAAGTTGCCTTCTCATGGCGAGCGAGCGCAGGTCGCCAGCGGTTCGCCGTCGCCCGAGAAGCTCGCCCAGACCATCGCAGCGGTGATTCCTGAGCACACCATCATCTCGGATGAAAGCGTGTCGTACGGCCGCGGCTTCTACGCGTTTTCGAACGCGGCGCCGGCTCACGAATGGCTGCACCTGGTGGGCGGCGCGATCGGCGACGGACTGCCGATTGCCACGGGTGCGGCGATCGGGGCCGGCGGCGAACAGCGCGTGGTGTCCATCCAGGCCGACGGTGCGGGTATGTATTCGCTGCAGGCATTGTGGACCCAGGCGCGCGAGCGGCTGCCCGTGACGACCATCGTCATCAGCAACCGCAAATACAACATTCTCATCAACGAGTACAAGAACGTCGGCGCTGTGCCGGGCGAGACCGCAATGAACATGCTGAGTCTCGCGGACCCCGATCTCGACTGGGTTGCGCTGGCGAACGGCCTGGGCGTCGAAGCCGCTCGCGCGCACGACATGGAAACGCTGGCGGATCTGATGACGGCAAGCTTCAGGGAAAGGAAGCCTTTCCTGATCGAGCTGATCGTCTAGGACAGACAAACCACAACAATGGAGACAAGGAAGATCATGGAAGCCGTTCATAGCAAGACGTTGACCGAAAGAGAGACCCGCTGGATTCCCGTGCTGGTCTTCGCCTATCTGCTGCTGCTGGCGGATGGCATCGACTTTCTCTATCTGGCGCTCAGCCTCACCAGCCTGAAGCACGACTTCGGCCTGACCGACGTGCAGGCGGGCTCGTTCGGGAGTGCTTCGCTCGCTGCGATGCTGGTGGGCGGTATCGTCGGCGGCTGGGCCTGCGACCGTTACGGCCGGGTGCGCTCGCTGGTCGTGGCGACCGTGATCTTCTCACTGGGTACGTCCTGTCTTGGATTCACACAGGACTACTGGCAGTTTCTGCTGATTCGCTTTATCGGCTCGCTCGGTATCGGTGCGGTGTACGTCGGCGCGAACACGCTCGTCTTCGAGTACGCGCCGGTCAAACACAGAACGACGGTGCTCGGCACGCTGCAATCGGGCTGGACAGTGGGCTATGTGGTGGCTTCGGTGCTGGCGGGTGCGATCCTGCCGCACTACGGCTGGCGCTATCTCTTCTTCACGTCAGCCGTCCCGGTGGTGCTCGCGATCTTCATGCACGCGTTCATCCGCGATTCGGACGCGTACCTCGAAGCGAAGCGCAAGCGTGAGGCCGAGGCGCGCAGTGGTGCAGGCAAGCAACCCTCGATCCTGCGGAGCATCTTCGACAACCCCGAGCAACGCCAGCGCTTCATCGTCTGGACGATCGGTGCGACCCTGCTTCAGTTCGCATATTACGGTGTGGTCAACTGGATACCGGCCTACCTGCAGTCGCAGATGCACATCTCGTTCTCGTCGATTGCCGGTTTCCTGATTGCAACCTTTATCGCGTCGACCTTCGCGAAGATTGCGGCGGGCTGGCTGGCCGACCGCATCGGTCGACGCCTGATGTTCTTCCTCGCGAGTGCTTTGACTGCGGTATTCATTCCGATCGTCGTCCTCTACAAGACGCCCGACAACATTCTCTACCTGATGACGATCTTCGGCTTCTTCTACGGGATGCCTTACGGTGTGACCGCAACCTTCATGAGCGAGAGCTTCCCGACCGACGTGCGCGGCTCGGCAAGCGGCACCGCCTACAACATCGGGCGGCTGGGCGGCGTGCTGGCACCCGTGACTATCGGCTACCTCAGTGCAGCGGGGCACATCGACGCCGGCTTCATGCTGATGGCAGTGGCGTTCCTCGCCTGCGGGCTGGTTCCCGCTCTGTTGATCCGGGGTAAGACTTACTAGATCCGTACGTCGTGGCGTCGAGACGTAGGGAATCTGTTTCCTTTCTCAAAGTGATCTCTGTCTCCCCGCTGCGGTGGGGACGGCATCCTCTTTTCGCTCTTTTCATGGGATAGCCATGTGTGCAAGCCAGTTCATCGATAGCGACGAAATCAGAAGCCGCTTTTCGAAAGCGATGTCCGAGATGTACCGTCTCGAGGTCCCTCAATACAGTACGTTGCTGGAGCTCGTCGCGCACATCAACGAACGCACGATGGCTGATGCCGGTCATGGCATGCAGGTCAGCGCACCTGAGCGCAACCGTCTGCAGGTGGAGCGTCACGGCGCGATCCGTCTTGGCAAGGCGAGCGAGCTCGCTGACATCCGCCGGATCTTCGCGGTGATGGGCATGTTGCCTGTCGGTTACTACGATCTCTCATCGGCCGGCGTGCCGGTTCATTCGACCGCATTCCGGCCCGTCGCAGACGAGTCGCTGCTGCGCAATCCGTTCCGGGTATTCACCTCGCTGCTGCGCCTTGAACTGATCGAAGACGAAGCACTGCGCGAGCGTGCCAGAACGATTCTCGCCGGACGAGAGATCTTCTCGGCGCGGGCGCTGGAGCTCGTGCGTGAGTTCGAGTCGAACGGCGGCCTGACCAGCGAAGAAGCCGACGAGTTCGTCGGGGAAGTACGGGAGACGTTCCGCTGGCATCGTGAAGCCACGGTGGACGCAGACACTTACCGCGAGTTTCACGATGCTCATCGTCTGATTGCCGACGTGGTGTGTTTCAAGGGACCGCATATCAACCACCTCACGCCGAGAACACTCGACATCGACGCTGCACAGGTGGAGATGCCACGCCGCGGGATCGGTGCGAAAGATCTGATCGAAGGGCCTCCTTCGCGACGTCATCCCATTCTGTTGCGGCAGACGAGTTTCAAGGCGCTGGAGGAAGCGATCCTGTTCCCGAATGGCGCCGGCCATGAGGATGGCACGCACACGGCCCGCTTCGGCGAGATCGAGCAACGTGGTATGGCGCTGACCCGTGAGGGACGCGAGCTGTATGACACGCTGCTCGCACAGGTGAACGCGCGCAGCGACGAGCGCTACGAAGTGCGCCTTGCGCAGGCGTTCGCGTCGTTTCCCGACGACCTGGGTGCGCTGCGCGAACAGGGTCTCGCCTTTTTCCGCTATGAGGTGAAGGATGCCGCGCGCCTGACAGACATGGCGGACGCCGGCGCCGGTTTCGACCTCGAACGCCTGATCGAGTCGGGCATCGTCGTGGCGCAGCCTGTCACTTATGAAGACTTCCTGCCGGTGAGCGCGGCCGGCATTTTCCAGTCGAACCTGGGCGAGTCGGGCCGCACGCATGGCAAAGGCAACAGTGCGCGGGATGCGTTCGAGGCGTCTCTGGGTGCGCCGGTGCTCGACGAGATGGAACTGTACGAACGGGCGTCACGCGAGTCGCTGGAACAGGTGCGCAGCGCCTTTGAGACGAAGGTCGCGTCCTGACTTCGGCCGCGGCGCAGAAAGCCATAACAAAAGGAGACGACATCATGATCGGAAGTACGCAATGGCAAGGGCGACGCGCAATGAGCGTCGGAGTGTTCATCTGTGCCGCACTCGGTGCGCTGGCGAGTCAGACCTGTCGTGCCGACCTGCTCGTGTCGAGCAACGATGGACATACAGAACTCAAGGACGGTCAACTGCTGCCCTCCGCGTCGCCCAGACCCGACACGCTGACGGTCGTGGACGTCGCGAATAACGGCTATCGCGTGCTCAGCACGACCGACATGCCGGGTAGTGTGATCGGTCCGCCGATGAGCGTATGGGTTTCGCCCGATGAGTCGTGGGGGATCGTCACCGCCTCGTCGAAGATCGGCAACGACACACCGAAGAAGATCGTGCCGAACGACGAGGTGGCGGTCTTCAGCCTGGGCGGCGAACCCACCGGTGCAAAGGCGACGATCACGCAGCGCCTGCCCGCGGGCGCAGGCGCAACTACCGTGCGTCTGTCGCCGGATGGCCGGTACGCTGTGATCCCGAACCGCAACGGCGGGTCGGTGTCGTTCTTCAGGGTTGACGGCCACACGCTGACACCGTTCTACACGATCGATATCGGCAAGGACAGCGGCACCAACGGTGCGGTGTTCCTCAAGGACAGCCGGACCGTGCTGGTGACGGTGCAGAACCAGAACCGCGTGGCGGTGCTGCATATCGACGGCGACAAGGTCGTCGAAGACAAGCGCTCGATCACCACCGGTCTCGCGCCGCTCACGATCGACGTCAATTCGGACCGCACTCTCGCCGCAGTCTCGAACATGGGGCGCGGCGCCGGTGACGTGGATACGGTAAGCCTGATCGATCTGACCAGCGCGCCGTACCGGACCGTCGACACCGCCTCGGTGCCGAGCGGACCAGAGCCGATGAAATTCTCGCCCGACGGGCGCTTCCTTGCCGTGGGCTCGGAAAACGGATCGAGCAAGGGCTCGACTACACCGTTCTACCACACGTATGGCTATCTCTCGATGTTCGCCGTGAACCATGGCCATCTGTCGCTCGTGGCCCAGGCCCAGTCAGGCGCCTACCTCGAAGGGCTCGCGTTCTCTCGCGACGGATCCCGGGTATATGTTCAGGAAAACAGCAAGAACCTGATCTGGGTCTACGGATGGAACGGCAGCCAGCTCAACGTGATGGCGAAGATGCCGACGCCCACAGGCCCGTCAGCATTGGTAACGGCATGGCCTTGATGCGTATGGTAACGCCAGGGCGCAAACGGCGCGGGCCGACTATTCCAACCTCCCATTGCCAATCATGACATCTTCACACTATACCGATACGCAACTCTTTATCGACGGCGAATGGTGTCCGTCGTTGGACCGCTCGACCATCGAAGTGACGAATCCAGCCACTGGCGAAGTGATCGGCACTGTGGCGCGCGCGCGCCACGCAGATCTCGAGCGGGCGATCGTCGCTGCGCAGTCGGGCTTCGAGCGCTGGAAGAATACCCCCGCGTTCGAACGGGCGGCAACAATGCGTCGCGCTGCGTCGCTGCTCAGAGACCGCCTGGAGTCAATCGCCCGCCTGCTGACCCTCGAGCAGGGCAAGCCGATCACGGAAGCGCGCATTGAGGTGCTGTCTGCGGCGGATATCATTGAATGGTTCGCCGACGAAGGGCGCCGCGTCTACGGCCGCGTAGTGCCTCCCCGCACCATGTGGGCACAGCAACTGGTCCTGAAGGAGCCGGTGGGCCCTGTCGCTGCGTTTACACCGTGGAATTTTCCGATCAACCAGATCGTACGCAAGCTGTCTGCCGCACTTACCACTGGTTGTTCGTTTCTGGTGAAGGCGCCGGAGGAAACGCCGGCGGCGCCAGCTGCACTCATCAAGGCGTTTGCAGACGCGGGCGTGCCGGCCGGCGTACTGGGCCTCGTGTTTGGTGATCCAGCCGAGGTCTCTAGCTATCTGATTGCACATCCCGCCATCCGCAAGGTGACGTTCACGGGTTCCACTGTCGTTGGCAAGCAGCTCGCCGCGTTAGCCGGCCAGCACATGAAACGGGTCACGATGGAACTCGGTGGACATGCCCCGGTCATCGTGGCTGACGACGCGGACGTTGACCTTGCGGCGAGAGTGATGTGTGCAGCCAAGTTCCGCAACGCCGGGCAGGTCTGCATCTCGCCCACGCGGTTTCTCGTGCACGACAGCATTCGTGACGCCTTCGCAAATGCCCTGGTGAGCCATGCGCGGGCGTTGAAGGTTGGGCATGGTCTTGAAGAGGGCACGCAACTTGGGCCGCTCGCCAATGAGCGGAGGCTGCAGGCCATGCGCGACATCGTGCGTAATGCTCGTGAGTGCGGTGCGACCGTCGCGACGGGCGGAGAACGCGTCGGTTCCACAGGCAACTTCTTCGCGGCAACCGTGCTGACGGACGTCCCTCTCGACGCGGACGTATTCAACAACGAGCCGTTCGGTCCGATCGCGGCTATACGGGGCTTCACGAATCTCGAGGATGCGATCAACGAGGCAAACCGTCTGCCCTTCGGACTCGCCAGCTATGCGTTTACGCGCTCGGTCAGGAACGTCCACGTCTTGAGCCATCGGATGCATGCGGGCATGTTGTGGATCAATCAGGCGGCAACGGCCTGGCCCGAACTGCCGTTCGGTGGAGTGCGCGATTCGGGTTATGGCTCGGAAGGTGGCCCGGAAGCGCTCGAGCCCTATCTCGCTGTGAAGACCGTCTCTGTATCGGCCATAGAGTGACCAGCATGTGAGAGCTCATGTCTGATTGGCCAGGCGCTTGCCTCGGAATTTGCAGCCTCTACGTGAGACACAGATGACAGCACATCAGGAGCGTCGCCGTCGCTTTCTGCAGCAGGTGATCGCTGTAGTTCCCGTTTCCACCGCCGTTACACTGACCCAATCGGCCTGCAGCAGCCGTACGAGCCCGGAAGGTCCGGCGACAGCGACCGGTCCAGCAGACAGCGGCGCCATGTACTATCCGACCTTTTTCACTTCGGATGAGTGGACCTTCATCCGGGCGGCCGTCGACCGTCTTGTACCCGAAGACGAGCTCGGCGCTGGAGCGTTGAAGGCGGGCGTGCCGGAATACATTGACCGTCAGATGGAAACGCCCTATGGACACGGCAAGCTCTGGTACATGCAGGGACCGTTCCATCCAGACCAGGCTCCCGAGATGGGCTACCAGATGAGCCTGACACCGCGCGACATCTACCGTAACGGTATCCGCGACTGCGACGCTTATTGCAGAAAGCAGTACGGAGGCAGGATTTTCGCGCAACTCGATCACGCCAGCCAGGAGGCCGTGTTCCACGCCATCGAGGCGAATACGGTTCACTTCGACTCGCTGCCGGCGCGTACCTTCTTTTCCTGCCTGCTCGGCAATACGAAAGAAGGCTTCTTTGCAGATCCGATCTACGGCGGCAACAAGGGCATGGTCGGCTGGAAGATGGTGGGCTTTCCAGGCGCGCGGGCGGACTTCGCAGACTGGATTGATCAGCCCGGCGCACATTATCCGTATGGCCCGGTGTCGATCGATGGCAGGCGGGGGTGAGGAATACCAATGCGAAAGGAAAAAGTCGATTGCGTGATTGTCGGATTCGGCTGGACTGGTGCCATTCTGGGCCAGGAGCTGACTGATGCCGGGTTGAATGTCGTTGCACTCGAACGCGGCGCGATGCGTGACACGCCGACCGATGCGGAATATCCGAAGGTCGCCGACGAACTGAAGTATGCGGTGCGCGGGCATCTGTTCCAGGATCTGTCCGGCGAGACAGTGACCATCCGTCATGGTGTGAACGATCTTGCTGTGCCTTACCGGCAGCAGGGTTCTTTTTATCTTGGCAACGGTGTGGGGGGCGCAGGGTTTCACTGGAACGGCATGCACTACCGCATGCTGCCAGAAGAATTGCAGTTGCGGACACGCTACGAAGAGCGGTACGGCAGCAGGTTCTTTCCTGAAGGGATGCAGGTTCAGGATTTTGGCGTGACGTACGATGAGATGGAGCCGTTCTTCGATTTCGCGGAGAAGGTATTTGGCACGTCGGGCAAGGCTGGTAACCTCAACGGCCGGATCCAGCCGGGCGGCAATCCGCTTGAGGGAAGACGCACGAGCGAATTTCCGACTCCACCGCTGAAGAATGGTCTGGGCGCGCAGCTCTTCGAGAAGGCAGCACGTGACGTCGGATTTCATCCGTATCCCGCACCGGCGGCGAACACATCGCAGCCGTATACGAATCCGTACGGCGTGCGGCTTGGTCCGTGTAACTTCTGCGGATTTTGCGAAGACTTCGGCTGCTACATGTATTCGAAGGCGTCGCCACAGACGACAATCCTGCCGGTCCTGCTGAAGAAGCCCAACTTCGAACTTCGCACGCAGTCCTACGTGACCAGGATTCTGCTCTCACCCGACAGGAAGTCTGCAACCGGAGTGACGTATATCGACGCTCAGGGTCGGGAGATCGAGCAGCCGGCCGACATGGTGATCGTCGCGGCGTTCCAGATGCACAACGTGCGTCTGCTTTTGCTGTCGGGCATCGGCACGCCGTACGATCCCCACACGGGTCTGGGGACGGTCGGGCGCAACTACGCCTATCAGATGAATGGCAGCATCAACGTACTGCTGCCCAGGGGCACGCAGCTCAATCCTTTTGTCGGAACGGGAGCTGGGGGTGTGGGCATCGACGATCTGAACGGCGACCAGTTCGACCACGGGCCGCTGGGCTTTGTGGGCGGTGCGAGCATTCGGCATATCCGCTATGGGGGCCGTCCGATCAAGCAGACGCCGACTGTTCCCGGCACCCCGACCTGGGGTCGCGGCTGGAAGGCTGGTGTGGTGGATGCCTATCAGCGCTTCATGACGATCGGCATTTCCGGTTCAGTAATGCCCTACCGCGACGCGTATCTCGACCTCGACCCCACGTATCGCGACCGTTATGGCTTGCCGCTGTTGCGGATGACGTTTGACTGGCACGACAACGAATACGCAATGATTGGCTACATGGGTGACCGAATGGAGGAAGTCGCGAAGGCGATGAATCCGGAAAAGTATTTCCGCGCGATTCGCAGGAAAGGTCAGCACTATGACACCCGAGTCTATCAGACGACACATACGACCGGCGGCGCGGTGATGGGCACGTCGCCAGAGACGAGCGTGGTCAACCGGTATCTGCAAAGTTGGGATGTGCCGAACGTGTTCGTGATGGGCGCGTCGGCGTTTCCCCAGAACATGGGCTATAACCCCACGGGAATCGTGGCCGCTCTGGCGTTTCAAACGTCGAAGGCGATCCGTGAGCAGTATCTGAAAAATCCCGGCGCTCCGCTGGTTCAGGCTTGAGGCGCAGCGTGAAGACCATGAAGACGCACATGTCGATCGTGTTCTCGTCAGCAGCCATTTTCGTTGTGACGGCGATGGCCGCGTGCGGCCGGATTCAGGCTGCCACGCAGCCTGGCGAGGCGATCGTTGCGCTGGCACAAACCGGTGCCACGGACAATGCCGCCCCCGCAATGATCGCAAAGGGCAGGTATCTTGCGACGGCGGGAGACTGCATTGCATGTCACACAGCAAAAGGAGGCAGGCCATTCGCCGGGGGGCTCGGTCTGGACTCACCGATCGGGCAGATCTATTCGACGAATATTACGCCGGACCGGCGCACCGGTATCGGTGACTACAGTTACGCGGACTTCGACAACGCCATACGTCGCGGGATCAGAAAGGACGGTTCGAGCCTGTATCCTGCGATGCCGTATGTGTCCTACTCCAAAATGCGGCCGTCGGATGTGGGGGCTTTGTACGCTTACTTCATGCACGGGGTGACGCCCGTCTCGCAACCGAACACGACTGAAGATATCGCGTGGCCACTGTCATTGCGCTGGCCGCTGCGTTTCTGGCGCATGGCATTTTCACCGGAGGCTGAGGTGAACGAGTCGTCGGTCTCAGCGGATCCGGTCACGCGAGGTCGATATCTGGTTGAGGGTCTCGCGCACTGTGGCGCATGTCATACGCCACGCGGGGTTGGCTTCCAGGAGTTGGCGCTCACCGATGATGGCAGGACCTTCCTGTCCGGGAGTGTCATCGATGGGTATGTCGCGAACAATTTGCGGGAAGACCAGAAGGATGGGATTGGCAAGTGGACTGAATCCGATATTGTCGGGTTCCTGAAGAGCGGCCGCACTTCACATTCAGCGGCCTTTGGTGGCATGGCGGAAGTCGTCGAGGACAGTACCCAGCACATGAGCGATGCGGACCTCAAGGCGATCGCCGCGTACCTCAAAACGCTTGCACCGAAAGATGCGTCGACCCCCGCGCTGCAGGGCAATAACGCCGCAGGCAACGCACTGCGTGCAGGGACCGTTCATGGCAACGGTGAGCTGACGTTCATCGACAATTGTGCCGCCTGTCATCGCACCAGTGGCAGCGGCTACGACAGCACGTTCCCGAAGCTCGCGCTTTCATCAGCTGTCAATGCGGACGATCCTACCTCGCTGATCCATATCGTGCTTGACGGTGCCCAGATGCCCTGGACAAACGCCGCCCCAACGCACTATTCGATGCCAGGCTTCGCCGGACGTCTGACCGATCGGGACATTGCAGATGTGCTGACGTTCGTGCGTTCGAGCTGGGGAAATCATGCAGCACTTGTGTCGGCAGGACAGGTTCGCAAGGTGCGAGAGTCGTTGGGATTGCCCGGACAGCCCGTCCTCCCACAAAACTAACGACGGCGGCTGGCTCAGCCTTCGTCAGGCCGCAGGCGAGAAGACGGGACAACGATTTCAATTTTTCCGGTTGCAACGTCGTACACGAGCCCCGAGACTGCGTAACCTCCTGGGACATCGGCGTTCGCCCTGAGCGCCGCCACGTCCAGTGCCACAGCTTTGTATGGGTCGTTAATTTCCAGGGTGTCGAGTTCGGCCGCCGTAACGCCCATATGTTCTGCCAGGAGCCTGGGCTCATGACAGTAGCACCGTTTGATGCCGCAGTCGGTATGGTGCAGGACGATGAGGTTCGAGTCGGGCCCGATGTTGCCGCCCGCCGCAAGGGTGACCGTGCGCAGAATCCGGAGCGTTTCAACTACGGACGGATTCACCCGGCCGCCGACGTTACGCAAAATCGCGGCTTCCCCGGGCGCGAGCTTGAAAATATCCATGGGGTCTACGCGCGGGTCTACGCATCCAATGATGAGCGACTTGCTTGTCGGCATCATCCGTAGGCCTGGGTTGAAGCCATCCCCCGCGAACTCAACGTTACGATGCATCAGCGTGTCGATGTAGTCCATGACGTCTTCCTTGGATATGAAATGTGAAGAATCCAGGCATTAAGGCAATCGCGTCGACATCATTGCCTGCAATGCCTTCGGGTCCGCGGTGTACCGTTCGTAAAGCACGCGCGATTGGCCTCCCGCCACGACCTCGTCGTTCGTGCCCGCTTGCACCGCATCCAGCGCGTCCGTAGCCAGTTCCCCCGGCGTCATACGCGGCTCAGGCATGTTTGCACCCATAGGCGTATCGGTCTGCACGGCAATCACACCAACTACCTGTGTGCCATGCGCGCCGAGTTCAGCGCGGATACTTCGGGTCAGCGAAAGCGTCGCCGCTTTGGACGCGGAATATGTCGCCGCCTTCGGCAAGCTCACGAGCGCAAGCATGGAGAGCATGTTGAGCACTGCGCCGCCGCCCGATGCCGCGAGGATTGGAGCGAAGGCACGCGTCATCGAAAGCGTGCCGAAGTAATTCACTTCCATTTCGCGTCGCGCAGCCTCCATATCAGGTGCCGCAATCGAGCCTTCGAAAGCGGAATAGCCAGCGTTGTTGATGAGCAATGTCACGTCACGAGCGACGTTGGCTGCAGCGGCGACCTGGTCCGGATCGGTTACGTCGAGGCGCAGCGGTACGAGGCGCTTGTCGCCATCTTTGAGAAGTTCGTGAAGCGAAGCGGTGTCGCGTGCTGCCACGTATACCTTGGCTGCGCCGCGGTCCAGCAGGTCCGCGGCAAAGGTCCGTCCCAAGCCGCCATTGGCGCCGGTGACAAGAGCAATCGAGCCTGTGATGTTCATGATGATTCTCCTTTTCTCGGTGGGACCGGCTCGAAAGCCGGAACCTTGGCTATTAATGAGCGTTGAGTCTGTCCGCGTGGAGCGTGGCGAACTCAGCAACTGTCATGGAGCGGTGGCCAGTCAGCTTCTCGACGTTGTTGTCAGCGCCGGACATATGGCCGTTCTGATAGTCGAGCATTGCGCCTGCGAAGTGCTTGACGACGTACTCAGGTACGCCCATCTCGGTGAGCGACGCCGTGTACTCGTCAATCGGCAGGTCTTGAAACACAATCTTGCGACCGAGCGCTTTGCTCAGTTCTGCGGCCATCTGCTCGTGGTCCATTTCGGCCGGACCCGAGAGGTCAATCGTCGTACCAATGTGGTCTTCCGGGTTCTTCAGCAGCGCTGCAATCGCGCGGCCCTGGTCTGCGACTGCGATGGGTGAATGGCGACCCTTGCCGGCTGGAATACGCAGGATGCCGTGCTGGAGATACGGGAGTTGGAACGGATACAGCAGCCAGTCGAGGAAGTAGGTAGGGCGCAGATGAATGACAGGCACGCCCGACCAGTTGAATACTGCTTCCGAAATAAACGTATCACGGCACGAGTCGCTGGTCGAATGACGATTTGCTGACCGCTGCGAGAGGTTGATGACCGCCTTCGTGCCCGCTTCCTTTGCCGCCTGTGCGAAGTTGACGGTGGCGTGGAGAAGGCCCGGCGCAACAGGGTAGACAAAGTAGGCAGCGTCGACGCCTTCGAGTGCAGCACGGATTGAGTTGACATCAAACATGTCACCGACTACCACTTCGGCACCTTGAGCCGTTAGCGCATCGGAAGGTTCGTCAATCTTGCGCACCATCGCGCGGACATGCAGGCCGAGGGCAATCGCTTCGCGAACGGCTGCGCCGCCGGTGTCACCGGTGGCGCCCGTAATCAACACTTTCTTCGACATGACAGTAGCTCCTGAGAAGTCACATTGGCTGGAACGCGCACGACACGTGTCGTGGTCGCTGCGTTGAGGTGAATGATGGAACTGCTGCCTCTGACCCGGTAGCCACTGATTTCGTCTAACATTTATGCTGAGACAGCATAGATCGACGTATGGCGCATCCCGTCAGATGGAAGGGACTGCGAACACGGCGCGCGTTGGTGGTGCTGCCGCTGTGCACGATGGGGCAAGCCGATTGCCTTCAATCTATGCGGGGCTGATACGACGTCGTCCGCTCGCTTTCGAGCGGCGACCATGCGACGGAAAGAGGTAAAACTTGAAAGACCTTCTAACTCTCAAGCTCTACACGCGCGTTGCGCGGCTAGGTAGCTTTTCCGCAGCGGCGCGGGAAGGTGGCCTGGCCCAGTCGCAGGTTTCGCGGATGGTCGCAGAACTCGAGGCGAACCTCGGCGTCCGGTTGTTGACGCGTACGACGCGCGCCGTCGTCCCAACGGAGGCGGGGCTTGAGTTTCTTTCTCGCATGGAGCCCGCATTGGCCGCCATTGAGGACGCCCAGAACAGCGTACGCGAGACGGGCGAGCTTCGCGGATTGCTTCGTGTCGGCATGCCCACGACAATGGGCACGCGAGTCATCATGCCAAGGTTGTCGCAATTTACTGAACGGCATCCCCAGCTTCGCGTTGAACTCCTCCTCGACGACACGTGGCAGGACCTGGTGCGAGATGCCGTCGATGTCGGTATCAGGGTGGGCGTTCTTCCAGACGCGTCAGGAACCAGGCGGCTGCTTGGGACAATGCACCGGGCTTTTGTCGCATCGCCAGCCTACGTTGCGCGCCACGGCATGCCCAAAGAGCCGGCGAACCTGGAGAAGCATCGAATCGTTACCGGGCCGGCAGCACCGAATTCACGATCCTGGAAGTTTGAGCGTGACGGAAAGACGGTGGCGGTCGAGGTGGAACCGCATGTCGCGACGAACGATACGGCGGGCGCGCTGGCCGCTGCGGCGAGTGGTTTAGGGATTGCCGCCACAACCTCCTGGGCTTGCAGGCGGGAAGTGCAAACCGGCGAACTATTGCTGATGTTGCCCGACTGGAAGACGACGGAACTCCCCGTTCACGCGTATTTCCCGATGGGACGTGCGACCAGTAAGGCCGCTCGCGCCTTCGTTGACTTCATCGCTGCGGAACTCAAGACCAATCCACCTCTAATTCGCGAATCCGAGTGAAGCACGAGGAATGAATCAAGCCGTCCCTAATCGGTTGAAACGGAAACTACCTTCAAGCATGCGTTGCTAGTATGCGCGCGAACTCAACGACGAAGAATACCCCTGCGGTGTGCGTGTCAGCTTGCGCTCAAGTCGATAAGGTTGTGGCCGTCATAAGAGAGGAATCCTTATCCATACGTCGGCATTACGCAGCCAGTATCGGATGGAATCGAGATCTCGGTGCATGTGCCAAATTCCGATTTCACTAGCGCTACCGAAAAGATAGACAAGGCGTGGATCTGCAGAGGGTCCTCGCGTTTCGTGCGCCGCGGAAGGTACCAACATTACGCCGACTGTGCAAAGGACCGGCCATCGCGCTCCAGGTGGCACATCAGATTCGAGGCGTGCGTGATGACCGTCGCGTAGCGGCTTTGCCGCCAGTTGGCTGCTTCCGACAGGGAGTAGGGCGGCCCAGTGGTAGTATCCCAAAGCTTTTTGCTACTTGCGTCCGATTTTTAGCGCGTCGATACTCGTGGGCACTTTTGGCCCCAAGAGCGGCCGTCGCCACCGTCCAAGGCGCAATTTGGACCCTGATCTTTGAAGAAAAATGAACGTTTGTGTTCTTGGTGGTGGCGTCATCGGGGTGACGACTGCGTATTTGCTCGCGAGGGAGGGATGCCAGGTTACGGTCGTTGAGCAACATCGGCAAGTGGGACATGAGACGAGCTTCGCTAACGGCGCGCAGCTCTGCTACAGCTACGTTGCTCCGCTAGCGGCGCCGTCGGTCTTTTCCCATCTACCGAAATGGCTATTCGACCGCAATGCACCGCTCCGCTTCCTGCCGAGTTTGGACCCGGACCAGTGGGTTTGGAGCTTGAAGTTTCTCCTGCAGTGCACGAGCGAACGTAGTCGTCAGAGTACCGTAGAGCTGCATCGGCTAAGTGCATATAGCAAACAGGTGATGGACGAGATTTTGAGCAATGAAAGCATTGACTTCGACTTCACACAGACAGGGAAGCTCGTTATCTATCGCGATGCGGATGACTTTGCAGCTGCTCGGAGGCAAGTTGAAATTCAAAGCTGGTCTGGTGTCGTTCAAACTGTGCTAGACGCTCAGTCGTGCGTTGAGAAGGAGCCCGCGCTTCAGTCGATGGAGCAAGTCCTTGCGGGCGGCATCTTCACTCCGACCGAGGGGTCTGGCGACTGCTATGTCTTCACACGAGAGCTTGCGCGTATCTCGGCGGCGAAGTACGGGGTCAACTTTGTCAACGGTACGAAGCTACTAGGACTTCGGCAGGAGGGTGATCGTATCGTCGCTGCGCGTACATCGGGTGGCGATGTGAATGCCGATTTCTTCGTCGTAGCATTGGGGAACGGCAGTCGGGAGGCGTTGGCCCCACTTGGCGTGAGGCTTCCTCTCCTGCCGTTGAAAGGGTACAGCCTTACGTTGCCTATTGGGGAGAAGCACGCTGCACCGACCATCAGCGTAACCGATGTGCATCATAAGATTGTTTATGCGCGACTCGGTTCTCGTCTGCGAATAGCAGGCATGGTGGATATGACACCCGCCGGATACAGAGACGACCCGAGACGGGTCGAATTGCTTAAGGCGCAGGCCCAGTCAGTTATGCCGAATGCGGGTGACTTTACGAAAGCAGAGGTCTGGACAGGATTTCGGCCGGCCACTCCCGATGGCAGGCCTGTTTTGGGGTGTTCGGAGGTGTCGAATCTTCGCTTAAATGCTGGCCACGGAGCGCTCGGTTTTACATTGGCTTGCGCTAGCGCGCGTCTCGTAGTTGATGAGATATGCGGTCTACCGACTGCGCTTGATCTGGCTCCGTACAGCCTCACGGGCCGGAATTCGCGTCGCCAGTATGGAGCTGTCACGTGAAAGGGGATGTGGCCGGCGCATCACCGTATCCGGACACTCATTTTGCGCTGCTGAAAAAGCAACGACGGATCCTCTTGCCTGCTCCGGTAAGCATCTACATCGGGTGAGACATCGACACCACGTGGAAGGCACGTGATTAGGTCCTTCCGCGGTCGTGCAAATCAGGTCTGCCGCTGCGATGGCACTCTCTGTCCTTGAGCGAGCCGCGAGCGGTCTCCAAACGTGTCGTCTCGAATCAATCGCTTCCGTATTGCTCGGTGGCTACTACGACATCCCGTCGAAACCAGTCGCAGTTCACGGCGACGCCGCAGTCGTGAAGGGCAACGCAAGGGAGCGCGCGTAGTGTCGACGATTCGCAGGCTTCCTGCGGCAACGGGTGGTTGGGAACGGAGCCCCATCGCCCCAACGCAACGACCAGAAACCGATCTTTTCGCAGTTGATTGGAACCGTTGCATTGATCGCGGCAGCGGCAGCTGCTCACCGATAATGACCTGTGCCGAAACTGTCGGCGCGGCTAGCATTCTGCGCGCTGACAATAACTCGTCCGTCATGTAGGTCGCAAACTTGTGCTATGCCCTCAATGAAAATAAAAAGAGCGCGTCACCGCAATATTCGTGCATCGGCGTGTCTTTCGATGTGACGTTCATGCACAGAAGTCGCGTCAGGTGTGAACTTCTCGAACAGCGCTGTGAGAGCCTCTAGCGCCGACTCCCAGTCACGCCTTAGAATCGAGCGCAATTCTACTTCGCGCCCTCAACATGCATTGAAGTGCGCTCCTGCAGAGCCGGACCGAGCACTCAAACGGTCCTCTTAGACTTGTTCGCCGATGGCTCCGCGGATTGCCTTTGTGACGAAGGTGATTGTCTGCCTGATCTCCGCGATATTGCGCAGGTCTCGATGCAAGACCAGCCAGATATCCAGCTTGTAGGGTTCGCCATTCTCGGCAAGCCGTTGCAGCCGCGAGTCGCGATCTCCCAAGAAACAAGGGAGAGACGCCACGCCCACGCCACTGCACGCTGCCGCGTACTGGGTCGTCAGATCTGTGACGCTGCAGGCAATTTGTCGCCCTTGTGTGAGGCTGTTGAGATAGCGTCTATGCGCGAAATCCTTCTCTGTCTTGTCATATGTAATGAACTGCCAACTTTCGGGGGCGTCCCGATATGGGTAGTCCGTTGTCGCGTAGAGGCTGAAACGCAATTCGCCGAGCTTCTTCACGACGTAGTCGGGCTCGGTCGGCCGGAACAGCCGCAATGCTAAGTCCGCATCCAGTCTGGATAGCGAGACGGGCTTCTCCTGACTCGATAGCGACAGGCGGATCTGTGGGTGAAGTCGCTTGAAGTCTCGCAGCAAGGGGGTCAGCAAGTTGAATGACAGCACAGGCGGTGCGCTGATGACGACTTCCTTGTATGCCGAGGTGCGCTCCGCTAGCGATATGCGCTCCACGCTGTAGGCGTGCGACTCCATCTCCAGTACCGAATCGCGCACGCGCGCACCCGACGCGGTCAAGGGGCAGGACCGAGGTAAGCGTTCAATTAATCTAACGCCGAGATCTGCCTCTAGCGCGGAGATGCGTCGTCCAACGGTTGCATGATCGACCTTCAACGTCCTTGCTGCGGCCGAGAACGAACCTTCACGTGCGACCGCCAAGAAAAACCGCAGATTTTCCCAGTCCATATCTGTGCATAAATTCACCGATGCTACGAAAATCATAGCATTTACGGTCAAAATTGTGGGGGCTATTCTCCGTCTGTCTTGCTCGAATTCGCTCGCGAACGGAAAGATTTGGCCCTCAAAGAGGTGGGTTCCACGCGATTTACAGCGCCTAGACGCCATCGAATGATGGTTGTGAACAGATAGGAGCGCGCATGATCATCACGCCTGAACAGGCAACTCAATTTGCGAAGGATGTATTGCTAACGCACGGCGTTGCAGCATCGAATGTCGAGATCCTTTGCGATCTCATCGTACGTGCCGAATGCGAAGGAAGCCGCAGTCATGGACTAATGCGCCTGCCAGATTACGTGGCGTCGATTCGTGCAGGATGGCTGGATGGAGCGGCCGTTCCTGACGTCGTGACGGGTGAGTTGGCCAGTATTGAAGTCGATTGTCGAAACGGGTTCACACAAGTTGCAGACGTGATGGCGCGGCAGCAGTTGCTTGAGAAAGCTAAGCAATTCGGCATGGCGATGTTATCGGTGAAGAACGGCCATCATATCGGCGCACTGTGGCTGGACATCGTGCCACTCGCGGAGGCTGGGATGGTAGCGATCAATTACGTGAATTCTCGTTGCCGCCTCGCTCCGTATGGGGCGACAAAGCGGTTGATCGGCACTAACGCGATGGCCTTCTCGGCCCCAGATGGTAATGGAGGTGCCCTGGCGTGGGATCAAGCGTCTGGTGTCATGTCATTGGGTGACATCAAATTGCATGCGGCGGCGAATCAACCCCTGCCGCCGGGTGTCGGGTTAGACAGTCAGGGGCGCCACACACAAATAGCCGCTGATGTGTTGAACGGGGGGGCGATTTTGCCCTTTGGTGGGCATAAGGGCGCCTCCATTGCAGTTATGGTCGAAGTGATGGCGGCGGCTATGACCGGCGCCAACTTCGGTTTTGAAGACAATTCCAAACAATTCCCTGGTGCTGCTAGTTCCAATGCCGGCCAGTTGGTCGTCGTGTTCGATCCGCAAGCAGCGACCGGGGTCGACATTGCCGGCCGAATGAAAACGCTCATGCGGCATCTGCGAGAAGGCGACAATATCCGGTTGCCCGGCGACCGGCGTGCAGAAATGCGGATACGCGCCGAAACTGTGGGGATTGAGCTAACGGAAGCTGAGTATGCTCTTCTCACTGAGTGCACGAAAGATCCAGCAACGACACAATACGTGTCGCCGTAGTCTTACCTTCTAACCCAAATTTCGCACAGACGAATTCACAGAAAACGATCGTGTCTCCGTCCGTCCGAAAGATGAAATCAACTCAGCCCTAAACCAGAGGAATCAATTGAAGAATACGCCGATCATCGAGTTTGACTACGACGAAAAGCGCGATGCACAATTCAAGCCGTGGCTTGACGCAGAGCAATTGGACTTGTCTCAAAACACGTTCTTCAAGCGTGGGTATTACTACACGCGCGAAGAGCATCACGGCATGTTCGCCGGCTTTTGTGAGCTGCGTGGGATCGATCTTCAAATCGCGTCTTTCCCCGTTGATCAGTTCCTGATCGTTGTCGCTGGACAGATTGAGATTACTGACGCGCAGGATCGCAAGACGATCCTGAAGCCGCGCGATACCGCAGCTATCCCGCGTTTCTTGAAGTGCAGGTGGCAGCAGACAGAAGGTACGAAGTTCTTCTTCATGAACTACGAGGGCCCGTCGAAGACCGTCGATAACGTTGCAGACTTGGCCGTGGTGGTGCCCGACCTTAACGACAAGTTGGATCCGATCAGCGGACCGGCGCCGGAGCTAATTACGTCCTCGCCACTGCCAACGGTTGGGCGAAAGATTATCTACACAGATCCCACTGGGCAATTCACTGTCGGTCTGTGGGAGGCGACGTCCTACACTCGCAAGCTCGCAGCGTTCAAGGACTATGAAATCATGCACTTTATCGAGGGTCAAGTCGAAATGACCAATGCGATAGATGAAGCTAAGCTGTACCAGCCGGAGCAGACTTTCCTGATTAATCGTGGCGTCTCTAACGCATGGAAGACGGACACATATATCCGCAAGGTCTACTGCAAACTAAGTCCGGCGACGGAAGTTTGAGACTGAGCCGGCAGGGTGCAACCAATCATTGGACAAAAGCATGCAGAATGGGCTGTTAAAGGATAAGGCGCTGATCGACGGTCAGTGGACAGGTGCAGAAGATGGAAGCATCTTCGATGTCTTGAACCCGGCGACTGGAGATGTTGTCGGTACGGTGCCTGACATGGGGGCGGCAGACACGGTACGCGCCATCGAAGCAGCGTCCCGATCGCTGCCCGAGTGGCGCTCACGGACGGCCAAAGAGCGCGCGGGCGTTTTGCGCAAGTGGTTCGACCTTCTCAGCGCAAATCAGAACGAGCTCGCGGCGCTTATGACGCTTGAACAAGGAAAGCCGATATCTGAGTCGCTGGGCGAGGTCACGTATGGCGCTTCCTTTATTGAGTGGTTCGCGGAGGAGGCCAAGCGCGTTTATGGTGACCTGATTCTGGCTCCACGTCGAGATAGTCGTATCTCCGTGCTGAAGCAACCGATTGGTGTCGTAGCGGCCATCACTCCGTGGAATTTCCCCATTGCAATGATTACGCGGAAGGTGGCGCCTGCACTGGCAGCAGGCTGCACGATCGTCGTCAAGCCGGCGGAAGATACCCCCTTGTCCGCACTGGCGATCGCGGAACTTGCCGTGCAGGCTGGTGTTCCGTCAGGCGTTTTGAATATTGTCACGTCGAAGCGCTCTGCCGAAGTGGGCGAAGTTTTAACCACGCATCCTGTCGTGAAAAAAGTATCCTTCACCGGTTCGACGCGGGTCGGCAAGCTGCTCATGCAGCAAGCATCTGGCACAGTTAAGCGCGTGGGCCTGGAGTTGGGTGGCAATGCCCCATTCATTGTCTTTGATGACGCGAATCTGGATGCTGCCGTTGCCGGCGCTATGGCGTCGAAGTACCGCAACGCAGGACAGACTTGTGTCTGTGCGAACCGTCTTCTTGTGCAGGACAGTATCTACGACGCCTTTGTCGAGAAACTGACTGTTGCGGTCAAGGCGTTGAAGATGGGCAATGGTATGGAGCCGGGTGTGAATGTCGGACCTCTCATCAACCGGGCGGCAAGCGACAAGGTTGCGCGACTGGTTAGCGACGCTGTGTCGAAAGGTGCTGTATCGGTTATCGGTGGACGGCGGAACGCCGAATCTGGCAACTTCTTCCCACCGACCATTCTGACAAATGTGACGACGGAGATGGATTGTGTGCGTGACGAAATCTTCGGTCCGGTCGCACCAGTGATTCGCTTCACCACTGAAGAAGAAGCGATCGCATTGGCGAATGCAACGCCATACGGACTGTCGGCCTATTTTTTCAGTCGTGACATTGGTCGGATCACGCGGGTCACCGAAGCACTGGAAGTGGGAATGGTTGGAGTGAACGAGGGGATCATTTCTACCGAAGTAGCACCGTTCGGCGGCGTCAAGGAGTCCGGTCTCGGGCGAGAGGGCTCGAGATATGGCATCGATGACTACCTCGAAATGAAGTACGTTTGCACATCTGGCGTTAGCGCCTGAGTCTCGCGCAGGAGTTCAGTAGATTGCTGGACTTCCTGCCCAAACAAACGCCGGGCAACTGTATGTGGGATTTTTCTTCATTTAACGAGGTTACGTATGAAAAAGCGTGAGTTCCTGAGTTCGCTCCCCTTTGCGGCAGCCGCCGCTGTCCCCCTCGTGGCTGCTCCACTTGCAGCTGTGCCCACGCCGGCCATGGCGGAAGTTTCAGGCAAAAGCACCTGGGACAGAATTCAGTCAACCAAGGTGCTTCGCGTAGGAGCGGCGATTCTGGAGCCTTGGTATTTTAAAGACACCACCGACTCTTCGGCGCCGGGCAAGGTCATGATCGATGGCGTTGCATGGCGCGGCATCTGTCCCGCGATTGCGCAAGAAACGGCAAAAGCCATGGGTGTCAAGCTTCAGATGGTGGAGACCACATGGGGCAACGCCGTTGCAGGTCTTCAGGCAGATCAGTTCGACGCCATGTTCATGCTCGATGCTACGCCTCAACGCGCCATGTCGATCGATTTCGTGCAAACGCCGATGCTTTGGTATCCGCTCGGGATCGTTGCGAAGGAGTCGATTTCGATAAAAAACTGGACGGACCTGAACGACCCAAAGTACAAGCTGGCAGTGGCACTCGGCACTAACTCTGACGAGTACATTTCGGATGTTGCGCCGAAGGCGACCATTAGCCGTTTCCAGTCGTTCGGTGAAGTATTTGCAGCGTTTCAATCGGGCAGAACAGATGCTGCAGTTGTTTCTGCCATTGCCTCGGACCTCGCCAGGGCCCGATTGAAGACTGCCAAGACCATCGTGCCTAAGCCGACATTCGGCATCCCCGGTGCGATCGCTGTTCGCAAGGAGGCCGATCAACGTTGGAGCAATTTCCTTAATGTTGTCGCGTCCTACTACTACAACTCCGGCAAGACGCAAAGGTTCTACGAACAATTTTTGACATTCAGAGGCGTCGATCCGAAGACCGCCGTTCCCGTTCAGCGTGAGCTCTGGACCTGACAGTCAGAGCGAGTTTCAGTGACCACCCCGCCGAGCGCGGTGGCTGTAGCCAATCAACAATTCGAGGGGCGTCTCTCGTGCAATACCACTGGACATTTTTACCTGTTTTCCAGAACGCGAGCCTTTTGTGGGCTGGTGCGCTGGGTACGATGGAGCTGGTTGTACTTTCCCTGCTCCTGGCCCTTCCCATCGGTCTCTTGTTGGCCCTGGTTCGGATCGCGCGCGTTCCCGTCCTTTCTACGCTGGCGACCGTCTATGTGGAATGCTTCCGATCAGCGCCCTCGATCATTTTGATCTACTGGTGTTACTTTGCTTTGCCCGTACTGGCGAAAGTCACGTTCTCGCCATTGACGGCCGCAGTGCTCGCAGTAGGGTTGCAATCCGCTTCGTTCTTCTGCGAAGTCTTTCGAGCCGGGATCGCGGCGATCCCGAGGGGCCAATGGGAAGCGTCTCGCGCGCTAGGCATGCGCTCACATGTCGTGTTCTGGACCATTGTGCTACCGCAAGCAATTCGGCACATTGTCCCGGCATTCCTGAATCGGCTGATCGATCTAGTCAAAACAACCGCACTGGCTGCAACGATCGCGTACTCGGACATTGTTTATTCTGCAATGCAGATTTCATCGAAGACCTATCGACCAATCGAAACATTCTCGGTGCTGGGCAGCATATTTTTTGTAGCGCTTTTCGCAATGAGCTTTACAGCGCGTCGTTACGAGCAACATCTGAGACGGGTGGAGGTTTGAGGAATGGATGCCTATCATTGGGACTTCTCGTTTCTCGCGGGATATAAAAATGCGTTGCTTCAGGGTGCAGCACATACCGCGTATCTTTCATTGACGATCATGTTCTTTGGAATGGTCATAGGAGGGGTGTTCGCCGGGCTTGCCTCGTCTAATACCACTATCCTGCGAAACATCTCAAAGCTGTACGTGGAACTGTTTCGTAACGTGCCCGCGCTCGTCATGCTGTTCTGGTTCTTCTACGCGATTCCAATCATGACAGGAATCCAGAATAGCAGGCTTCTTGCCGCGTCCATCGCATTCTCGCTTTACACGGGCGCGTATTTTTGCGAAATATTTCGCAGCGGATTGCAGTCGATCCCGCGTGGACAATGGGAGGCCGCTCGAGCGCTTGGATTCAGCAGAAAGAGCATGTTCATCACGGTGATTTTTCCGCAGATGATAAAACGCATTCTTCCCTCGTTGACGAATGAAATCGTCGAAGTAGTGAAGATTAGTGCAGTGGCTGCCACGATCGCGTATCCGGAATTGCTCTATCAAGCGCAGCTCATCAGCGACACGGAATATCGCCCGGTGGAGGCATACACAGCGATTGCACTGATCATGACCGCTGGCATCATGGCGTTAAGCGGAGTATCGCACTACGTCGAATACCGTATGAAACGTTCGGACTAGCCGGATGGCGAGTTTCCATGACGTTCGATCCCCGCCACGCTTTCCATCTATTCCATAAAGTTTGATATGTCACATTTGATCGCCGTGCGAAATCTGCATAAGAGCTTCGGCAAGCTCGAGGTATTGAAAGGCATCGATTTGTCCATCGACAAGGGTGAGACTGTCGTAATTCTCGGGGCTAGCGGCTCGGGGAAGAGCACGCTGTTGCGTTGCCTGAATCTTCTGGAGCTGCCTACTTCTGGATATCTCGAATTTGACGGTCGGACAGTCGGCTGTGCCGACGCAGGTGGCCGTGTCACGTACCGTGAACGGGACCTCTGTGAGTTGCGTAAGCAGGTGGGAATGGTTTTTCAGCAGTTCAACCTGTTTCCCCACCTGAGCGTTCTTGACAATGTTGCAATTCCGCAAGTCAAAGTCTTGGGGCGGAACAAGGATGAAGCGCGCAAAAGGGCTGGCGTCTACCTGGAGAAAGTTGGCATGTCACAGAAGGCCGATGCATTTCCGGCCCGTTTGTCCGGCGGCCAGCAGCAGCGCGTTGCGATTGCCCGTGCGCTTGCTATGGAGCCTTCCGCAATGCTGTTCGACGAGGCAACGTCGGCGTTGGATCCAGAGTTGGTCGGTGAGGTGCTCAGCACAATGAAGGAGTTGAGTAACGAAGGAATGACCATGGTGATCGTTACGCACGAGCTTGGCTTTGCCTACAACGTTGCGCATCGCGTCGTATTTCTGCACGAGGGATGCGTCTACGAGGAGGGCTCTCCGGGTGAGGTGCTGGTTCATCCAAAGAAGCCGAAGACTCAGGATTTTCTGCGCGGACATCAGACGTTCAGTCTTCCTAAAGCGGAATTTAGCTCCGTCTCGCCGTTGACGAAGGTGGTCGGCTGAATTGTACCTAATCGACATACTGAAGGATCCGCTGTCTAAGCGTAGAAAGAAATAGACCTGATCGTCATATGACTATTTAATTAGAGATCGTTATCATGATCGCCGATTCACTTCCGTCGTCACAAAGTCCGCTGTTCCGGCATCTCGCTGAATTCGCTGGGCACATAAGTTTCGGGAATTTCCCGGAGGCGGTTCTGACAGAGGCGAAATACTGCCTGCTTGACACAATCGGCTGCATGATCGCTGGGGCCTCTCTGGCCGAGAGTGTAGACTTTGCACGTGCCGAAGCGGCGATGTCCGAAAAGGTAGAGGCGCGCATCGTTGGCCGCCAATTACGTTTGTCAGCGATGGCCGCAGCGCGTGTTAATGGCTACAGCGGCGATGTCCTTGAATTGAACGACCTGATCGGCGGCCATGCAAGTATTGGGGCAGTGGCAGCGGTGCTGGCACTTGCCGAAGTTGAGCGACTGGATGGCATGAGCCTGCTGCGCGCGCTAATCGCAGGCATTGAGGTCACGGCCCGCATCAATATGGCTTACCGGGAGAGCCACGGCGGCAGGGACAACAAGGCGTTCACAGATGTCGGCGTGTCATCGGAAGGAATTCCTTCGACCATCGGTGTGGGGGCGTTGACGTCAGTCGCATTGGGCCTCAAGGATACTCAGATCGCAAACGCACTCGCGATCGCTGGAACGCTTGCTGGCTGGTGTCCAGTTGAGGTTCTGTTCGGGCCAAGTAGCACGATCAAGCCGATTATGTTCGGAGGCTGGCCGGCCAGCGTCGGGATGTTAGCTGGGCGCTATGCATCGCACGGGCTGACCGGGCCACGCGATCTGCTGGAGAGTCCGGTAGGGCTTTACGCAACTCTCGCAAAGGGATTTGATGCGGATATTCTCAAAGGCTCATTGGGATGGCAGCTTGAGAAGCCCCGGCGAAAATGGCACGCGTGCTGCGGATTTACGCACGCAGGAATTGACGGGGCTATTAAATTGCGCCGCGCCCACGGTGGCTCGATTTTCGACAATGCACGTATCGAGATCTTCGTCGTTCCTCCGGTCGCGGAATTGATGGGAAGCGCAAAGGCGCCAACAACCGAGACAGAAGCCCGCTTCAGCGGCAAATATTGCGTTGCATTGGGGGCGAGAGGTGCTGATCGCATCGTACCGGATCATAGCTCAAGTCTGGGAGTTTATATGACGGACCCCGCGATCAGAGATCTTGTTGAGCGCATCGAATATAGACCGATGGAGAGCTTGCCGCATTTTTCACACTCTAGGGTCCGTGTTTCCGGGCCGGAAGGAGAGCGCGCAAGTGTTTTGGTCACCGGCTACAAAGGTTCCCAAAGCAATCCGCTGACGCATGCCGAGGTTGAGGAAAAATTTCGTGATCTCACCGCCGGGAAGCTCAAGGATCCTGAGGGATATATCGCGAAGATTCTAACGATGGAGAAGGCGACGGATCTTGACTGGCTGTATGACGACGTTATTTCGGCGATCTGAGCGTAGGTGAGGCGCATACGACAATGGACAAGGATAGATTCAGGCAACACAGTAGCCATTGGGGAACGTTCAGCGCGCGTGCTCATGACGGAAAGCTCGAGCTGAAGGGCTTCCCGGATGATCCCGAGCCCTCCTCGATTCTTGACAACCTCGGGGCGTCAGTTGCTCATCCGCTGAGGCTCGCACGCCCCCTGGTTCGGGAAGGTTGGTTGAAAGACGGTCCGGGACCGGATCATCGGCGGGGGCACGACCGTTTCGTCGAGATCGGGTGGCCGGACGCGCTGGAACTGGTCGTTCGTGAATTGCGGCGACAAGGGGCCGGACCCGACGCGGCAAATCGGTCGCCTCTACCGGGGGCACATGTTTTCGGCGGCTCGTATGGCTGGGCGAGCGCCGGTCGCTTTCATCACGCTCAGAGCCAAGTGCATCGCTTCCTGAATCTGGCATTTGGCGGCTACGTTAAGTCCGTTGACAGCTACAGCTCAGGCGCAGGTGCGGTAATTCTAGGCTACACACTGGGACCCGCAACCACCATTACACGGGATCATCCATATTGGGAGGAGCTTGCCCGGCATTCGGAGCTGGTTATCGCTTTTGGTGGATTGCCTCTGAAGAATACGGCAGTCAGCAACGGTGGGAACTCTGTACATTCGGCTCGAGATTGCATGCATCAAGCACGGATTCGGGGCACTCGGTTTGTGCTTGTAGGACCGATTCGTGATGATCTACCTGATGAAATCCCGTGCGATTGGATAGCGCTGCGACCGGGGTCGGACACGGCGTTCATGCTTGGCATGGCGTATCACCTGCACGCGACCGGTAAGGTCGATCGTGGCTATCTGAAGAAGTTCACCGTTGGCTATGAGGTCTTCGAGCGCTATTTGACCGGGGCATCGGACAGGATACCTAAGACCCCGGCTTGGGCAGCTGCAATCGCCGGTGTGCCGGTAAAGGCGATTGTTGAATTGGCCGATGCTGCAGCATCGAAGCTGACGTTCATCAATGTTAGCTATTCCCTGCAACGAGCTCAACATGGCGAGCAGCCGATCTGGATGGCGTTGGTTCTCTCGGCGATGCTTGGACATATGAACAAACCAGGAGGCGGGTTCTCCTACGGTCTCGGGTCGATTGGCAACATCGGAAAACATGCGCTCGGCGTGCCGCTGCCAACATTCTCACAAGCTCAAAACGGAGTGCGAGACTTCATTCCGGTCGCTCGTATCGCCGATCTGCTTCTGCAGCCAGGCGACTCGTACACCTATAAATGCGAGAAGCGCGTGTATGCGGATATCCGTCTAGTGTATTGGGCCGGCGGAAATCCATTTCATCACCATCAGGATCTGCTTCGTCTGGAGAGAGCCTTCCGGAGGCCAGATACCATAATCGTGCATGAATCTGTTGCGACCGCTACCACACGCTTCGCGGACATTGTACTACCCGCGACGACGACACTCGAGCGCGACGACATCGGCGCAAGTGCGAACGACCCTTTCATGTTTGCCATGGAAAAGATCGTTGAGCCGTACGGCGACGCGCGTGATGACTACGACATCTTCGCGGATCTTGCGGCTGGGATTGGTGTCGGGGAAGCGTTCACAGAAGGACGTAGCTCAGCAGAATGGTTGCGTTACATCTATGAACCGACTAGGAAGGCATTGGCTGATAAAGGTTGGTACGCGCCTGATTTCGATACGTTTTGGCAGAAACAGAGAATCGACCTGCCATTGAGTCCCGTGCCGGGAATGGTGACCAGATTCCATCAAGATCCAGCGGCTCACGCCTTACCTACGCCAAGCGGAAGGATCGAAGTCGCCTGTCAGGCCATTGCAGAGAGTCCATATGCTGGGGTCCCCTCGCACCCGATGTGGATCCCGCCAGACGAATGGCTCGGATCCGAGCTTGCAACTCGGTTCCCGTTCCAGCTGGTGGCGAACCAGCCGAAGACGCGCCTACATAGTCAATTAGATTTTGGGGCGTATAGCGCTTCGTCAAAAATCTCTGGCAGGGAACCCGCGAGAATGAATCCGCAAGACGCGGCGCGATTGAAGGTCGGAGACGGCGCAACGGTGCGGATCTTCAATGACCGCGGTGCTACGTTAGCCGGCGTCGTTTTGGACAACCGCGTACGGCCTGGTGTGATCCAGCTTGCCACAGGAGCGTGGTACGAACCGAAATTGGCGGGAGTGAGCGGCGTGCTGTGTAATAAGGGCAATCCAAACGTCGTCACGAGAGATATCGGCGCATCTCCGCTTTCCCAAGGATGTACGGGACAGTTGTCGTTGGTGGATGTCGAACTATTTACCGAAGCGAATGCTCTGGGCGTGGGATATGGTTCATGGGCGGTGTAGGCGTACGCTGCGCCCGGGAATGTGCCGGAGGCGCCGACATGTAGCGGACGTTAGCGTCGTAAATATTGGTAACTAAAGGCTGTAACGAAGAGATTTCATGCAACTTGATAAGTTTCTGCTCGCGAAAGCACAAGGGCCCCTTTCGGAATACCTATCGGCAATGACCGAGCCCGAACCAGAGACTGTTCCACTAGCGTCAGATGTGGATACAGATGTCGCCGTCGTCGGCGCCGGATACACAGGACTCTCTGCCGCGATCGAGCTTGCAAAGAAAGGGCTTTCCGTCCGAGTTTTGGAGGCGCGTTCAATCGGATGGGGTGCGTCCGGGCGGGCGTGGGGACAGGTCGCCGCTTTTTCGAAGTTCATGCCAGCGAAAGTCGAGCGCGATCTAGGTGAGGCGATCGCCGCCAAGGTAAACGCAGCATGCGCTGCGGGTCCGGATTTGGTGTTTAGCTTTATCGAACGGTACCAGATGCAGTGTTCTGCATACCACACTGGAAATCTGGTTTCGGCACATACACCGGCAAAAGGGGCTGAACTTGAGGCAATTGCCAGGGACCTTGAGCGACGCAAGCTGCCGGTGCAACTTCTCGATAAGGCAGCAACTAAAGCTTACATCGGGAGCGAGCGCTACTCAGTTGCCCTGTTCGATCCGCGCGGGGCATCATTGAACCCACTTGGCTACGCTCGAGGTCTGGGTCGAGCGGCGATTATGGAGGGTGCTCAAATTCACTGTCAGACGCCCGTTCGGGCTCTCGTAAAGACTGCAGATGGTTGGCGTTTGCGGACGCACGCTGGCTCCGTGAAAGCAAGTCGCGTGATTTTGGCGACCAATGCGTTCAACAGCGATGAACTATTCCCAGGATTAGGTCGCGCTGTGTTCCCGGTTCGGGCCTATCAGATGATTAGTGAGCCGCTGAGCAAAGAGGCGTTGGAGATCGTGTTGCCCGGGAAACAGCCGCTAAATGACACCCGCAAGCTTTTCTCAGGTGTACGACTTTGGCCGGACGGACGGTTGCAGGTAGGCGTTGATGGGCCACCATTCGCAATGGACGGTGAGGCAATGCTAAACGCCGCACGTCGCCGTATAACAATGATGTTTCCTATGTTGAAAGACTTGCGCTGGGAATACAGTTGGGGAGGTTGGGTCGATATGACGTTGGATGAATACCCACGAGCTTACCCTTTGGCTGACGGCTTATGGACAGGTTTCGGATTTAGCGGACGCGGTATCGCAATGGGCACCATGCTGGGACGAGATCTCGCGACATTGGCCGTGGGCGGTTCCGAGCGCGATACAGTACTCCCGATTTCGACACTGAAGCCCATTTGGTTTCATCGAATACATCGTCCTCTCATCAACAGCCTTGTCTGGAAATATCGTTTTGAAGATTATTTGAGCGATTTAAGATATGGAAAGATCGGTGCGTGATCGTTGTTTAAGTAATTTCTGTATAACTAGATGAATTTCGATCGGCTATAGATGGCCTTGTATCTGTTTCTCGATGTGATTGTCGAGCCACCCAAAGTCGTGCAATCACATCGCTCCAATGCACATGTACAAGGTGGTACCGAGGCGTGTGCAAAGTTATTTGCTGGAGCGACGAGGAGGTCGTGAAGGGGGCGCGAGTGAGTTCGTCCCAACGTGGCAATGAGGCCATTCATATTTTAGTGGTTGTCGCCCGCTTATCGGTAGTGGGGGAGCGTCACCTCTTGATCGGGACAAATTGCGTCGCTTTTCACGACGCGGCGCCGCTTTTTGTCGATTCAAAGTGAGTTCCGAGTGTAGGGAGTGGCTCGTCCGTGTTTTCTTAAGCTAGTAAAATCGATAGAAATACGGCACTTCCAATTATTGCATGTCTTGTGTCTCGTTATTATGGAGGCGAAACTTAATACGATTTATTTAGTATTACAAAACGACAAATAATTTTTATCAACGTCACAGAGGAAAACGTGAAAAATCGTTCATTCGCCTATCTGGCAATCAGCACACTATATTTTTCTGGCGCTACGGCGTACGCTCAGTCAAGCGTCGCTTTGTACGGCATCGTCGATGCGGGTTTCAATTATTTCTCGAACAGTCACGGGGCAAAGGCGCATTTCAACTTCGCTAGCGGCGGTGATTACGCAAATCGCTGGGGTGTGAAAGGCAATGAAGACCTTGGCGGAGGTTTGTCTGCGATATTTACTTTAGAAAATGGTTTCGACATTGGGACTGGAAATTTCTCGTCTGCTGGGACGGAATTCAACCGGCAGGCGTTCATGGGTCTGTCCAGCGATCGCTATGGAACCGTGACTTTCGGGCGTCAATATTCAACCACGACCGACTTGCTCGAAAACTATGGACCGGACTTAGGCTCCGGAGGTATCGCCACTTATCCTGGTGATATGACCGACGTTGACAATAGCGTCCGAATTAATAATTCTGTTAAATACAGAACGCCGACATTTAATGGTCTGACCGGAGAGGTTATATACGGGTTCGGTAACGTCGCGGGTTCAATGAGTTCAGGAAGTACTGCTACAGCTGGCTTCTCGTACGCCACGGGTCCGTGGTATCTCGCGGCAACTTACTTCCGGTCCGTCAACGCAACCCCCAACACAACCTCATGGTCGGGAAGCGCGAATGCTATTCCCAACGCATCTCTGGTCCTCGGCTTCAACGGCGCACACAGCGTGCAGATTGCCAACGCGGTTGCAGATTACACGTTTGGACGATGGACCGCCGGCTTAAACTATGGATACACGCAGTATCGTCCGGGCGGCGCATCAACGGTATTCACGCATCCAGTAGCGTTCAATTCTGTTGGTGCAGTCGTGTCAGTAACGCCGAGGCCCGATTTGACTTTGGGTCTCGGTTACAATTTCACTTTTGGGCAGGCGGTCGATGCGGAGTCGAAGGCGGCAACACCGAGGATTCATCAAATCGGCGGCAGGGCGATCTATTTGGTAAGCAAACGAACTGGATTTTATATGTTTGCAGGTTACTCCCATGCCGATGGAGAGACACTGAACTCGACTGCTACAGGGCTAGTTCCGGTGACAGCGAACTTGGGTGATACCGCGAATGGAGCGTGGTCGAGTTCTCGGAATCAGGCGATTGTGAAGATTGGGATGTACAACCGCTTCTAAAGGTGACCTTTCGAATAGGATTTTTCGCGTATCGGACTCTAGGTTCGGCGCGAAATGCCTGATCGCCCCTGACTTGGAGCGATCAGGCATCCGTACAAGGAGCCGATGCTCAGGCTGCTACGTCACTGGCTCAATCGAGCGAATTTCAGAGACGGGACTGAATAATCAGGCATCTCGCGGTTCCACGGTCGGGTGTTGGCGAGATACGTTCGCAATAGAAAGTTGGCGCAGTTAGCAAGTTGACTGTCATTTTTCTTGCATACGCGTTGGGCGCGTGTCACAAGAGGGCATATGAACTGCATTTTCCGTTCGCGCAAACATCGCGATCGGTGACCAAGCTTGACAAATTGTTCACGACGATTGAGGCAGAATACGGATATTGTCGGTGGAACAAGAAAGCTTAATTGTTCCGTCGATACGTAGTCTGTTCGATGCGTGGTTGAACTGGATCGGTCATTTGTCGCTAGATCGCTGCTCCAGACTCAATGAACAAGCAGAACACGTTAGGTTCTGATGAGCGGGGAAGCAGCGCAAGGCGACACGGCATTGGCGCATCGTGAGATATTAAGCATTGGGTAGCAATGTCAGGTCGTCCCAGAGCAGTCCTGCTTGGGTTCCGCTTCCAAAGACCTCTGCCGCCATGTCTCTCGCAAGAAAGCGGCATCCTGCCGCAACAATCGCGGGCGCCGCAAGCTTCCCATAGGCTGCAACCTTATCAGGATCGTTTATGTTTGGGTAAATACTGATCCAGTAAGCCTTGGCCATTCCCGTTTGTCTTTTGATTTGATGCAAAGATAGCTCGTCAATTCCGCTGGATTCGGCGTCTGGGGCTAGCCGAGAGGCACGTGCTTGTACTGATCTGGAGAGGTTCCCGGCGACGTCGCGGCGAGAAATCTGAAAGGTCGTCAGCAGACCCAGTTCGGCTCAAGGCGCTCTCAGGATCTTCGCGACCGCGTCAGCGACTGCGTCGAGGTTGCGCGTGTTCAGCGCGGCCACGCAGATGCGGCCCGTGCTCACGGCGTAGATGCCGAATTCTTCGCGCAGGCGGTCGACTTGTGCAGCCGTCAGGCCCGAGTACGAGAACATGCCGCGCTGCACGTTGATGAAGTTGAAGTCGCGGTCCACGCCAGCGGCCGTGAGGCGCTCGACGAGGCCCGTGCGCATGGCGCGGATGCGGTTGCGCATTTCGCCGAGTTCCGCTTCCCACATGGCGCGCAGGTCGGACGAGCCGAGCACGGCTGCGACCACTGAGCCGCCGTGCGTCGGCGGGTTCGAGTAGTTCGTGCGGATCACGCGCTTGAGCTGCGAGAGCACGCGTGCCGACTCTTCCCTGCTGCTCGTGAGGATCGACAGCGCGCCCACGCGCTCGCCGTACAGCGAGAACGACTTCGAGAACGACGACGAAACGAACACATTGAGTTCCGAAGCGGCGAACAGGCGCACGACTTCGCCGTCTTCCGCGATGCCGTCGCCGAAGCCCTGATACGCGATGTCGAGGAACGGCACGAGGTTGCGCGCCTTCACGACTTCGATGATCTGCTTCCACTGGTCGATCGTGAGGTCCACGCCGGTCGGGTTGTGGCAGCACGCGTGCAGCACGATGACGGTGCCCGCGGCATAGCCGTTCAGCGCGGTGAGCATGCCTTCGAAGTTCACGCCGTTGGTCTGCGCGTCGTAGTACGGATACGCGATGACTTCAAAACCTGCGCTTTCGAAGAGGGCGCGGTGGTTTTCCCAGCTCGGGTCGCTGATCGCGACCTTGGCGTTCGGGTTCACGCGCTTGAGGAAGTCGGCGCCGATCTTGAGCGCCCCCGTGCCGCCCAGCGCCTGCGCCGTAACGACACGGCCCGCGGCGATCAGCGGCGAGTCGTCGCCGAGCAGCAGCTTTTGCACGGCGGCGTCATACGCGGCGAGACCTTCGATCGGCAGATAGCCGCGCGGCAGACCGGCTTCCACGCGCGCCTTTTCGGCTTCGCGCACGGCGCGCAGCAGCGGAATCTTGCCTTCTTCGTTGGTGTACACGCCCACGCCGAGGTTCACCTTGGTCGCGCGCGCATCGGCGTTATAGGCTTCGTTCAGACCCAGGATCGGGTCGCGAGGGGCAAGGCTCACGGTTGAAAAGATAGACATGTCCTGTAGGCGATAAACAGTTAGAAGGTCTTTGCCGAACCCCGGTTACACCTCGAAGAATTGACTAGGTGACCAAGGTGAAAATGAAGAATCGTAAAGTTTCTGTCGAGAAACAAAGGCTATTTCTGCGTGGCAGGCTTGAGATTATATCTAGATGAAAATTGTCGGTCGTAGAATTTTCTTCCAAATTGAAGTGTAGCTGCACAACAATATGGAAATTTTTGCTCGATCATTTTGGATACGATTATCGGCCAATTCATTCAAGCTAGGAGCAGCTGATGAACGCTATCGAGGCGACAGCGAAGCGCGAGCAGATTGTGGGAGAACTGGCAGCTGCACTTTCAACCGATACGACCCTGCGCCCTCTTGATTTGCTTCCTGCATTGCGCAAGTTGCTGAAATGTGCCACTCCTTTGGCGGAGGTGCTTACGGATCGCCAGAGAACGGGGAGCGGCGAGCGATACGAACGCGATATTCTCTATACCCATCCCGACGGTCATTTCTCCATCATGTTGCTTACGTGGCAACACGGGCAGCGCAGTCCTGTCCATTGCCACTGGACGTGGTGCGGGTATCTGGTGCTTCAGGGCACACTGTCGGAGGACCATTTTGGATGGGAGGAGGACAAGCTGGTGCAGGTTGGTGGAAAACTGCGAAGGGTTGGAGACATTGTTGTTGGGGAGTCGAGTCTGCATGATGTTCATCGTCTTGGAAACCTCCACCAAGAGACCGCAGTATCGCTCCACATCTATGGAGTCGGAAAAGAACTTATTCCGACGCATATCAACCGTGTGTTCGATCGCTTCGCGTGGTCGAAGTCAGCGGATGCCTGAGCCGGCATTCGATCCGATATTCCACTAAGATTCTTTTGAATATCGGCCGAACAAGTCGGAGAAACAAGCGATTGCGGTGACGCACACGCGTTGCTGGGTGGTGGCGGTGTTGATTGGTGCATTCGGCGCGAAGACCGATGGGCGGCGGCTCGAGGAATTGAATGCCTAGTTCGGCGCGCTATCACGCTCGACCACCGGAACAGCGCTAAAA
Source organism: Paraburkholderia sp. J8-2 (assembly GCF_905220195.1). Taxonomy (NCBI): domain Bacteria; kingdom Pseudomonadati; phylum Pseudomonadota; class Betaproteobacteria; order Burkholderiales; family Burkholderiaceae; genus Paraburkholderia; species Paraburkholderia sp. J8-2. The sequence continues at coordinate 4,497 of NZ_CAJMZA010000031.1, read as the reverse complement.
CCTATGGAGGCGCAGCGCATTAGTGGTTGCGTGATCCCTTCGCGTGGTCGAACATCCGATTGGTGAATGAAGGTGGCGGCAGAAATCGCACGGGGCTGTGCGATCCGACGCCTTGAGATGGACATCCAGATCTCGAGGAGCGCGGGGTGAAGCGCCGTTTCTCAAGCGTTGGTTTGCATAATTTTGTTCCGTTTGCAGTACCGGCAGATGGCACCCCAAACACATATCGGGAACAACCTACTGTATCGTTGGTTCTTTGGCCTGGCAATGGTTGACGAGGTGTGGGCGCCCACGGTCTTCACGAAGAACCGATATCGGCTGATCAGACACGATGCGGTGATCGAATTTTTCAACGAGGTGGTGGCCATCGCTCAGAAGAAGCTGCTCTCGGGCGAGCACTTTAGCGTTGACCGTACGTTGATCCAGGCGTGGGCTGGACACAGGAGCTTTGTACGTAAGAACGGTGACGATAAGGACAACGACGGTGGCGCCGCGGACGACTTCAAGGGCGAGAAGCGCAGATCAACTGCACACCTCGGGATATGAGAAGCGAAGCGAGCGGCCATTTGACCTCTGCCGAGCATTCACTACGGGTACACCGCAGCTGCATCAAGCCTTTCAAGGCGATAGCCATAGCCGTAAATCGGGACGATACAATAGCCGTTCTCTGGCCGAAGGCCGAGTTTGACTCGTACGGTGGAAATGTGTGTATCGAGCGTACGGGTGGGAATGTCAGTCAGTTGCTTCCATACCGCCGCACGGATTTGAGTTCGCGATAGCGGTCGCGCAAGATTGCGAAAGAGTAGTAGCGAGAGCTGGAACTCCTTCCGGGTAACCGGCAAGCATGTGCCGTGGCGAAAAAGCTTACCCTCCCGAATATCGAACAGGTACTCGCCAAACTGCTGCGAGGTCGCCGCCGCTTCCTGCTGGCAAGTCCGGCGCAAAAGCGAAGAGACGCGCGCGAGAAGCTGGCGGGCGGCGATCGGTTTAGTGACGTAGTCATCGGCGCCGGCGTTCAGCGCATAGACAGCGTCTTGCGCGCGCGTGCGGCTTGTCATGAGAAGCACAGGCAGATTCGAGTCGACGTTATTGCGGATCCAGGCAAGTACAGCATCACCCGGAATGTCAACGACGTTCCAGTCGGCTATCACGAGGTCAAAAGTCTCCCGCTGCATCCAGTGAATCAGCGCGCGGCCCTCGGCAAACACATGGCAGTCGTGGCCGGCGGCGGTCAGCGCCTCGTAGACGAATTGCGACTGACCAGGGTCATAGTCCAGAACCGCTATACGCATAGTGATCAAATCCAGGATCGTAGTGCGTAGGTCGCACCTTCATTGGACAGCCGATTTGTACTGACTGAGCGCACCGGCTAATTCTCACTGCACCTTTGACCGATGTATATATTGTCGATTTTGCGGTGCTTGCAACTGCAAGGACATGCGCCGTTGAGTCGGCGTTCATCGGCGGGCGGCCATACATTCGTTACGATTGAAGGTTCGCTTCTGGTCCCGCGGAACGAAGCCTCGATCCACAATGCAGCGTCGTGGCTGCCGGTTGCGGCTCTGGCGTTTGGCCATGCACACGAGCCGCCATTTGCCTGGAACACGGTATGACGCTGAGAATGCGACGCGAGAGCCAAGGCTTGAACTTTTCATTATGGCGGGAATATCACAAGGATAAAGAGGGATTAGCTGGAAGGAGGGTAGGGAAATCCTGAAAAGAATTGGCGCCAGTACGCCTGCACCTGAAAGTGATCACATGCGCATGGAAGCGGGGATGAGTCAGCGTCAACGTTGATGTCCCTGGTGTGACCAGCAGCGTTGTGTCCCGTAACTCGTACAGGCGATCATTGATATGAAACGGTATCTGATTTCTTGAGAAACCCGTCCGGTCCAAAAAGAAAGCTGACGGTGGTCCTGCGGACATTTGTGGTTGCATAGGGCCCGAAATTTGACATCACCCTGTCCCAAAATGGTGGTTTACCCGTGAAGGTGTAAACCAGAAACGTCGATCCATCCGGTAGGGTGTTTGTCGATGATGGGGTTCCCAGCTTCCGGATTACGTATTGCTGAGTTGTCGCGCCGATTGTGAGTTCCGACATACTCTCTGGTTTGATTTCATTTTCCGTCGCAGCCGCAGCACACCCTGCCAGCATGCACGTGAACGCGATTGACAGAGTCAGCCTGGCTCCCAGGCTTCTCATTACTTACCTCCAAATAATTTCCCAAGAGACTTTTGTGCTTGTGCAAGCCGGATTCGAAACAAGCATTCTGTGGTTGAAGTTCGATCAAGGAAACAATAGCGTTTATTGCTTTGTCTTACATCGACCATGTTGCCCTTCACCAGACAAGACTGTCGGGCTTGCGTGTACATCGACGCGAGGCGTCGGCGAACCTGTCGAATGCATTGCACGAGCGTCGTTTTCGGGAAGCGTTCCAAGCGCAATGGTAAAATATGAGAGGCCTGCAATCAGTCCTGCAATCGCGCCTAAGAAAACTTTAAAGGATTCCGCCCGTCGCAAGAGGTGAAGAGATGCCACTATCAGCGATAGAAATGCGGCGGCTAGCGCTAGTAGCCAGATCGTCGGGTACGCACGCGACGAAAACAGGTCGAGAATCGTGTCGACGTCTTGGCCGATGATATATGCCATCTCTCTGTGCTTGTCTTGACGGTAGGAATCTGGCCACGCGGGAGTGGATAACACACTCAGCTACTTTGCGATAAAAACCCGAGCTTCGCATGTCGACAGAAATACTTTTAGTGCCGACAGAATTCACGGTTGATATTCAGGCCGATTCATGGAAGGCTTATTCTTGGGTGCGTCTATATTGCTCTTGGATGGGAATCCTTCGGTGAGTCCTGGCACCTCGCCTGAAAATACCATTGACGTAACGAGCACACAGAAGAGGGCCGTGAAGATCGGGATCGTCCAAACCAGTAGCCTGCGGGATGTCCGCGTGGCGCCGGGTTGGAGTTGGGTGGAAGAATTCATCGTGAAAATGGCCTGTATGGATGGCGTCGTCGAACGGGTTCTAACTGCCTGATCTCACATCAACTGTCCTTCAAGACGAGGGGCCCAGCAGACGCAGGTTTGTCACCGGTACGGTTGAATCAAAGTTGGCCAACGATTACCCTATATACGCGGAGCACCGTCCGCCATAGTTTGTCTGCCACCCATGTGAGCCAGCAACGTATCACTAGCCAACTCATTTTCTGGCTTCGCGAGGCGGCTGTTGCGCTTCCCCGGATACAGAAAGTCCTTGTTGCGCAACGGTCGGTTGACGTGTGGTTACATCGTGCGCTTCAGGATAGAAGTCAATGAAGACAACCATGTAGATCAGTGCGGCGAACAGTCCGGTCCACGTTCCCCATATGTCACGCGCTTCGGCACCGGCAAGGAAATGAAGCGGAATGCCAACCAGCAGATAAGCGGCAACGAACACGAGCACCACCATCACGGGCGAAGGGAGGGGCAGTGCGAAGAGGGACGCGATTCCAGACATTTAGCGCTCCGTCAGCCGACTTGGTTACCTGCGATACCGGATGCACTGCAAGGGCTTTGCGCGCGCAGTGGTTCGCACGCGAATGATCCACCGTGTCGCGCGATGTGTGTCCCTGCTTACCGGAGCTGAGCAACCAGCGCGTCGGCGCCCTTGTCGATCCCTGCTTTCGCCGCACCGAGTGAGCCAAAACTCGCGACCAGGTTCATGGCGTTTGGATACTGCCTTGTTACGTAGGCATTCAAAAGCTTGTTGTCTGACGCGTCGTAAATCTCGACTGCGTACGAAACAGAGCCGCCAAACATCGCCTTACCGCCGCGAACGGCCTGCACACCGTTATAGACGTTTCCGCCGATGTCGAAATGTGTGAACTGACCAAGCACGGGTTTCGTGGTCTCGGCACCCGTGAGGATCAGCTTGACGCGGAGCGTGCCCGGGCCGGGCTGCGTCGTCGAGGCAAATCTCGTCCCAAGTTTCTGAGTGAAAGACGTCTGGAGGTAAGTGGCCAGCGTTGCCCTGTCGGCGTCGCTGATATCGCCGAACTGGCTGTCAGCACCGTTATAGACCGTGGCCGTGTCGACGATTACCCTGGAGTAGGCTTGCCAGTTCACCGTCGTCGAGTAGTTGTACGGAATGCGTCCGGTATCGTCGTGCGCATTCGCCTTCAGGTACGAAGACGACGGAATGCCGGAATAGGCGACGGGTTGAACGCCGGCACAACCTGCCAGCGAGAGAAACGACAGCGCGAACAGCAGGTGGCGAGCATTCCTGGTGATTGTCATTTTGGGTCCCATGAGAGATACACGGCTGCAACGGAAATGATGAACGGCATGAACAAAGGCGTCTGGGCGGTTTGATCTACGACGTCAGCATCTCCGCTGTCTTCGCAGAATAACAAAGCCGTCCAGACGGTTCGTGTTCTATGCAAGGTGAAGAACTGGAACGAAGTCTAGCACGAGATACAGAGAAAGCAAAACGTCTGGACGGTTTTTTTAGC
>NZ_CAJMZA010000030.1:0-91761 GCF_905220195.1 Paraburkholderia sp. J8-2 | reverse complement strand
CACGCGACGGGGCGAACGGGCGCCATCGTTGCGATGGCCGTGACGGCGCTTGCCGTTGCCGCTGCGGCAATTGAAGTCATGCGCACTGCACTGCCCGGGTTCTCGCATCTGCTCTTCGATTCGCTAGCGGTGCTTATCGGTCTTTGCGCGGCGCTCGGCATTATCTATACGTGCACGGCCAGCGCGCTGGTCGGCCGTTTCTTCGCGCGTGAGGTGGCTGCGCCGCGCGACTTTCCGGCAATCACGATCGCCAAGCCGCTGCACGGCGGCGAATGGCACCTCGAGGAACATCTCGCCAGCTTCTTCGAGCAGGATTATCCTGGACAAGTCCAGTATCTCTTCGGCGTTCACGACGCACGCGATGAAGCCCTCGAAGCCATCGAGCGGCTACGCGTGCGCTACCCCGGCGCGCACATCACGGTCGTCGCCGACTCGCGCCTGTACGGTCCCAACCGCAAGATCGCCAATCTCGTGAACATGCTGGAGAAGGCCGAGCACGACGTGCTGTGCTTTGCCGATAGCGACGTGCTCGTCGATCGAAACTATCTTCGCCAGGTGGTCGGCGCGCTGCAGCAGCCCGGCGTCGGTCTCGTGACCGCCGTCTATCGCGGCCTGTGCGCGCCCGGATTCTGGCCTCGCGTGGCGGCGGCGTTGACGAACTATCACTTCCTGCCCGGCGTTGTCACGGGGCTCGCAATCGGGCGCGCGCGGCCGTGTTTCGGCCAGTCCATCGCCATGACGCGTGACACGCTCGAACGCATTGGCGGCCTTGCGCAATTCGCGCATCACCTCGCCGAAGATCATGCGATTGGCGAGGCCGTGCGCCGTGCCGGCGCGGAAGTTTCCGTTCCGCCCATTCTCGTGCGGCACGCGTGCGTGGAAAATACGTTCGCCCAGCTCTTTGCGCATGAATTGCGCTGGAGCCGCACCGTGCGCGCGGCAGACCGCTCGGGGCATCTGGGCGCCGTGCTGATGCATCCGTTCGCGCTCGCCATGCTGGCGGTGGCGTTGTCCGGCGGGGCCGCGCCGGCGTGGATGCTGGCCGCCGTGGCGCTCTGCGCGCGCGCGTGGCTGATCTGGAGAACCGATCGCGCGACCGGTGACAAGTCCAGCGGACTGTTATGCTTACCCCTTTGGGAAATGGTCCAGTTCGCGATCTACGTTGCGAGCTTTTGTTCGTCTGGCGTCGTTTGGCGCGGCACGCGCTTTCGCGTCGACAGGAATGGCATGCTTTCGCCAGTCCACGAGAGCTGAGCGTCACAGTTGAGGGGGGCACAATGAGACGGGAGCAGAGCCTGGAGAGCACCCGCAGATGAAGCACATGGGACGTATCGCCGCCCTGGTCGGTCTCGCGATCGCCGTGTGGCTCGTATGGCGCGAACATCCTGCGGCGGTGCTGCAACTGTTGCGCGGCGCGGGCATGGGCCTCGTGCTGGCGGCCGCCGTGCATATCCTGCCGATGTGCGCGAATGCGTGGGACTGGCGCAGTCTGATTCGCGCGGCGCAGCGTCCGTCGTTCGCGGCGATGCTCAAACTCGTATGGATACGCGAGTCGATCAACGGTTTGCTGCCCGTTGCGCGCGTGGGCGGAGAGCTCGTTTCGTTTCGCCTGCTCGGCCGTGCGGGCGTGCGGCCGGCCACGGCGGTCGCGAGCCTGATCGCCGACATGCAGCTCACGCTGATCAGCCAGGTTCTCTATGCGCTGATCGCTGCAGGCTATCTGCTCGAACATTCTTCTTCCGATACCGCGCGCTTCGTGGGGCGTTTCGCATGGGGTCTCGCTGGGTTCATCCCATTGCTCGTGCTCTTTGCGCTCGTGCAGCACGCGCGGCCGTTCGAGCGGGCGGCACGCACGCTCAACCGCGTTACGAGCGGCAAGGTCGTGGATCTCGTGGGCAAGTCGGTACGCGTCGACTTATCGCTCAAGCTGATCTGGCGGCAGACCGGCGTGGTCGTGCGCTACGTGCTCATCTGGCAAACGCTTCAATGCCTCGGCTACGCGCTTGAAATCTGGATCGCGCTGCGTGTGCTCGGCACGGATGCGACCTTCATGCAGGCGTTCGTAATCGAAGCGCTGATCCAGATGCTCAGCAGCATTGCGTTTCTCGTGCCCGCCGGCCTCGGCGTGCAGGAAGGCGGTTTCGTCGTGATAGGCGGACTGCTCGGATTCGACGCGCCCACCTGCCTCGCGCTCGCGGGCGCAAGGCGCGTACGCGATCTGATGTTCTATTTGCCCGGACTGCTTGCCTGGCAGGCCGCCGAATATGGCCGGCCGTCAAGGCGCCGCACAGAGGGCGCGGCCACACGCGCCCGGCGCGTCCAATAAAGGCACTGGCCGCCGGGCGAGCGTGAAGGAACGCCGGATTCGGCGTGCGCCGCGCAATCGACGCGCAGTCGACGCGCAGTCGACGTTCAGTGCGCTTCGTACACGGTCAGCTTGCTGGTGACCGACTGAACGCCCGGCACTTTCGCCGCGGCGTCCTGCGCGATCTGTTCCTGCGAAGCGTCCATGATCATCCCCGCGAGAATGACCTTGCCCGTACGCGCTTCGGAAAACACGGCGATGTCTGTGTCTTCCAGACCCTTCGTCTTGTAGACGGCTTGCCAGACGGTCTTGGAGAAGGCCTTGTTCGCTGCTTTGTCAGCCTTCATTTGCGCGCGAACCTGCTCCTTCGTGGGAGCCGCGGGCGCCGCGGTTTGCGCGAGAACGGAAGTAGAAAGCAGCACGGCGAATACGCCCGTGAGGGCCTGGTTACGAAGGTTCATGGTTCACCTCTTGACGTTGCGGTTGGACTAACGTGTTCAGTCAAACGACCTTGGGAAAGCGTGATCAATGTGGAATGCATTAGAACTGCAGGACGTATCGCGCATGTGTCGAGAAAAGTGGCCTGTGCAATCTTGCGTATCAAAAAGGGCCTTATATACACTGGGATACAAATCAGACTCACGCGCTGAGCCTCAAAGCCCAACCCGATAGCGATGGAATAGTTTTCCGCGCCGGGCTGTTGAGCAAGAGCGCACCGCACTGGGTCGGCCGCGCAGCCTAAAGGAGCCTCTCCATGAATCACCTTTCACGCGGGAAGCCGATTGCAATTGGGGCAGGGCTGGTTTTGATGATGAGCGCGGCGCTCGCGCAAGCGCAATCGTTCGATATCCCGGGCGCACAGCCGTTTCTGACCGCGAATGCTGCGGGCGTGCAGATTTACACCTGCGAATACGGCGCGGATCACACGCTCGGATGGGTGTTCCAGCAGCCGCGCGCAACGCTCTACGACGCGCACGGCGCGGCCGTGATCGAACATTCCGCCGGACCCGCGTGGCAAGCACGCGACGGCAGCCGCGTCGAAGGAAAACTCGTCGCGCAAAAGCCCAGCGATACGCCGGATAGCGTGCCGCAACTTCTGCTCGCGACGCACTCCACAGGCACGCAGGGCCTGCTCGAATCCGTGCGCTACGTGCAGCGGGTCAGGACGGTTGGCGGCGTCAAGCCGGCTGCGCCGTGCACGGCCGAGCATGAGTCGGGTAGTTCGCCTTATCTCGCGACTTACCTCTTTTATCAGTAAGAAGGCTCATCACTGAACGGTCTTGCTGGCATGACGCGTAGCCGTTATCCGTTACCCGCTGCGCATCGGCCCGGCTTGCTGCGCCTCGCTGAATAGCGCAGCCGTATCGAGGTTGGAAATGCGTTTGCCGATTTCCGCCAGATCGACGTCGCTGGTCTGCCCGATGAGTGCGTACGTCAACTCGTTCTGCCGCCATGTGGTGACGCCCATCGAGTCGACGGTGCGGGAAGCGACCGCTTCGTCCGGGCGCGCGTCTTTCATCACGCACAGCGCGACGGGCGGCCCGCTGCGCGGCAGATAAACGATCTGCACGAGCGGCTTGTTGTGAAAATGCAGGCGCTGCACCGATTTGAAGGTGAGCCCGGCGCTGCTCAGGTCGGGCACGCGCAGCGCGAGACGGTCGTCCCGGCGGATGTCTTCCACGACCTTCGCGGCGAGCGTTGGATCGTCCTGCCGGTACGCAACGGTCTCGCGCGTATAAAGCCTCTGGTAGCCAACCGCCGCCTGCACCCACGGCGACATCTCCGAGGCGCTCGCCAGTTGTGCGGAGCCGGAGCCCGGGCCCCCAGGCCCGAGCAGCGAGTCGAAGCGCACGAACTGGCCGGCCACGAACGCACCCGCCACGCACGCCGCCGCGAGCCAGACCGGTACGCGGCGCAGGCGCGATTTCACGGGCGCGGAAGCTTGCTGTTCGGAGAGCGGCGTCGTCTTGTCGTTTGCACTCGCAGAAGGTTGCGCGCGCACCATTTCATCGATGCTCAGGCGCAGCGATTCGGGCACGGGCGGCAGCGCTTGCTCAGCGAAGGCACCTGCGAAGTCGACCTGCGAGGCGCGCAGCAGCGAAACCTTCTTGCGCGCCTCGTCGGACTCGCGCAACTGCGCTTCGATCGCGGCGCGCTCGTCGGGCGACAGGCGGCCGTCCACATAGGCGAGTAACTGGGCGTCGTCGGCAATCATGCGATTGAGTCCTTGTGCTGCGGGGCAGGCGGCGCCTTCGGCGCTCTCCCGCTGAACATGACGCCGACCGATTGGCGCGCCCGCGAAAGCCGGCTCATCACGGTGCCAATGGGTACCTTGAGCACGTCGGCGGCTTGCTGATACGTCATGCCTTCGACCGCGACGAGCAGCATCACCACGCGCTGAGCTTCGGGCAGGCGCTCGACCGCCTCGATGATCTGGCTGTGCATCAGTTGCATTTCGGGGCCATTATCGACGGGATTGGGGAGATTCTCGAGGAAATCGTCGTCCCACTCGAAGCTCGCGCGCTTGCGCACGCTGCGGGCTCGCAACTCGTTGATCCATGTGGAATGCATGATGGAGTACATCCAGCTCAACGCAGCCGTGCCTGGTTGAAGCTGATGCGCGCGTTCCAGCCCGCGCAGGCAGGCGCGCTGCACGAGATCTTCCGCGTCGTGCTGATCCCCGCAGAGGCGCAGCGCAAACGCCCACAGCCGCGGAATCATCGCGGGTAGCATGGCCGGTAAGTCTGTACCGCTCATCGAAGGGTTTTCTCCACGATCCCCGTTCAATCCGGACTGGCGCGCGCGATGCGGTCGTGTGCGACCGTCTGATCAGGGGGGCGCGGCTCGGGCCTTTTGGGTGAACTTGTAACGAAACACGTGGGCGATGCGCTTTATTCCATGCCGGCGTTTGGGTTGTGAAGGGGCGACGCTCAACGGCCTTCAGTGGCCTTTCACGCCAGCTTGCGCTTCTTCGCTCGTACGCCGGTCGAACGACACTGCGTAAGCGGCGGCGCGCGCGGCGAGCAGCGGGTCGTCAGAGGGCGCAATGCCCACCGGCAGCACCGTTGGGTCGAAATTGATGTCGCGGCAGGCCCCATCGATCTGCGCTTGCGCATGATCGATGACGATCGTACCCGCGTCGACACGATGCCGCTCGCGTTCGGCGGGCCAGGCGCGTGTGGCGTCGTCCACCGGGTCGCCCGCGCCCGCAGGTGTCAGCATGAGATGCCAGCTGACCGGCCCCGACTGCAATCGCACCCTCAGGCCGTGCGCGAGAAAGTCGGGGTCGCTTGCGCTCGGACTGCGCGTGTCTACCGGCGCGTAGGGCGCATAGGGCGCATCGGGCACGACGCTCCAGCGCACGAATCGCACGTCGCCGCTTGCGTTCGTGAAACGGAACGCATCGATGCTGTAATAACTCGCGTTATAAAACGCGGAAGCCGGCGGATGCGCGGCGAGCCAGTCGCGCAGCGCGTTGGTTTCGGGGTGCTGCGCAAAGAACGCATCGAGCTTCGCGGCGTCGGGGCGGCCGGTGCGCTTGTCGTTCTGCATGGCCTCTTGCAGTTCGTACACCGCGTGTGGCGTGCGCACCGCGAATACTGGCGCGGAATTCATGCCGGTGCGCCATTGCTCGCCGTCGCGCATCGCGAAAAGCAGTGCGAAACTGCGCACGGTCGTGTTTGCGTCGTCTTCGGCGGGATTGCCGCCAGGCGCGGAGAAGCGGCCAATCAGCGGCGTACGTCCACGCTCGAATACGCTCGCGCGGGACAACGCGGCGCCATTGCCGTTGCTGTCGAAATAGCCGCTCACGCAGATACCTTTCGCGTGGTTGCGGCGAAAGCCGGGGTGCTTGCCCGCGCTGCGTTCGAACGCGTCGATGAGCCGGCTGGGCGTGAGCGCGGCCTGGGCGCCGGGCCAATGTATCCAGCCCGCGGTCCAGGCGAACGCCGCGGCAAGCGCCGCAAGCGTGAGCGCAATGCATGCGTACCGGAAAAGAACTTGCGAATGCGAAAGACGGGACATAAATCGGCGCAGGAGCCTCGCGCCGCCGCCGGCGAATTGAAAGGCCCGCTATGCATCTCGTGCTTTGCCGTTGTGCGGCGAGGCCGATATGGTAATCCGCTTCCCGCTATTCAGTGCGTACTGAAGGTTGAATGTATACCAAGGTATGGGGTCGCCATCCAAAAGCGTCACTCAGCCTATGCGCGGGAAGAATACCTGGTTGCCGCGCTTCTCCTTAAGCTTCAGTTATTGGAAATCGGTCGGCGCAATACACAGGACGTTCCGGCTTCGCGAGACGGGGCACGCGTGACAGTCACGCTCATCCAGAACATGGGAGTTAGCCGTGGTGAGATTGGATTCGTGGAGGTCGACATACGCGGGAACCGCACTCGATGGCGCAGGCCCGGGCGAAAGCATGCGTCTCGCGCGGCCCCGTGGTGTGGACGATGCCAACGACGAAACCCATGCACCACGCGACTGCGTGGACGCGGCAACGCCCGACTGCCCGCACAATCCGTGGGCACACGTGGTCTCCGGCCTGCTTGCCTCGCCGGCTTCGCGGACGAGTGTTTCGCGCCGCGCAAGCGCGACGCGCACGCGAAACGACCTCCGGCCCGCGGATGACAACACCTACGCAAGCTGCACGGTCACAATCGAAGAGCGACTGGCCAATTCTTCGTTCACGTTGTCGTGGAGCGATCCGACGCGCTGCAGCTACCGCGAACAGGTCTGGAAACGGGCAATCGCCAGAAAATCGGGCGTCTGCGTACTTTCCGGAGAGCGTATCAAGCGAGGCGATGCCGTTTTCCGGCCGTTAGCGCGGCGCTACATGGTCCCTTTGAATTCTGGAGCGATGATACTGGCCGTGTCGCTGGAAGCGTTGGGCGCTCGTCTGGCCGACCCCGAATAAGCTCAAATAGCGAGCATTGCGCCGTATAAACAATAAAATCAGGCGCCTGAAATTCATTATTTGGGATTTTTTCTTCCCGTCAGTTTTTCCCGCCAGTGATCGGGCTGCATCGACGCAGCCGGACTTCCCCAATACCAAAGTACTACAGCCTCGCATGAACGCGCGATGTAAGCTTCAGGCTTGGCATTGCAAGGATTGCGCTAGCTAGCGGCTGACGTCGGCCGCTCGGCTGGCGCTTCAGCGGGTGAGTCGACCATTGGCGTCCCATGGGTATTGGGCGGTGTCCATGTTGGTTCGATTCGCACAACGTAACACTGCAGAACACTATCGTAGATGCTAAACACTGTGACCGACCGGTCGGCTGCCCTTTGCGTCAACACTCCTGCCGGAATCGTCTATATCGTGGATGACGACGATTCGGTGCGCGACGCACTCACGAGCCTGCTGCGCTCGATCGACCTGGAGGTTCACGCCTTTCACTCCGCCGAAGCGTTCCTCGCGGCGCCCAGGCGAGCGGGGCCATCGTGTGTTGTGCTTGACGTACGCCTGCGCGGTCAAAGCGGCCTGGCGCTGCAGAAGTCGCTCCTCATGCAGGAACGCTCGCCCATGCCGGTCGTTTTCATGACGGGCTACGGCGACATTGCCATGACGGTCGAAGCAATGAAGGCGGGCGCAATCGACTTCCTCACCAAGCCCTTTCGCGATCAGGACATGATCGACGCCGTGGTCGCCGCGCTGCAGCGCGACGCGCAACGTCTGGAAGCGGACAGCTCGCTCGTCGAAACGCGCGAGCGCTGGGACGCACTGACGCCGCGCGAGCGCGAAGTGCTGCTCAACGTTGCGGCGGGGCTGATGAACAAGCAGATCGCTTCGAGAATGGGCATTGCGGAGGTCACGGTGAAGATCCACCGCGGACAGGCCATGCGCAAAATGAATGTGCGCTCCGTTGCCGAGTTGGTGCGCAAGATCGTCGCACTCGGGATCGAACCGTCCGGGGAGTAAGTTAATACCACGGTTTATATTCTCCCAATCTTTTGGATGCGTTCATCACCCAATGATCTAGCGTTTATTTTCTGCCTTTGCCGTTATCTTTTGCACTCCACCTTGAAATTATCCAATTGGAGAGAGTGCGATGGAAAAGCGTGACGTCTACGAGACGATCAAGTCGATGGGCATCGAGTTGCCGCAGGTCAGTTCGCCGGCTGCGGCCTACACCATGAGCGTTCGCAGCGGCGGTACCGTCTATCTGGCGGGCCACCTTGCCCGCGATGCCGGCGCGGTCGTGACCGGCAAGCTGGGCGCCACGCTGAGCACCGAAGCGGGCCGTGAGGCCGCGCGCAAGATCGCCATCGATCTTCTCGCGACGCTGCATGCGAAAATCGGCGACCTGAACCACGTCAAGCAAATCGTGAAGCTCACGAGCTTCGTCAATTCGGCGGCGGGATTCTCCGAGCAGCATCTCGTGACGAACGGCGCTTCGGAATTGCTTGCGAAGGTGTTTGGCGAGGCGGGCGTGCACGCGCGCTCGGCGGTGGGCGTTGCGGAGTTGCCGCTCAATGCCTGCGTCGAGATCGAATTGACCGTCGAAATCGCAGACTGAGCAATCAGGCCATTGCGGCCCCGGGGCTGCGCCGCGTGGCGCGGCGTCCGTCCGATGCGTGCGCAACGAAATTAGCCGGCTTTTCCGGAACAATGGGCGGTTGCGACGCCTGTTTTCGCATGCAATAATCCCAAAATCCTCTGGTCAGACCGGATAATCCGCGTAAAACATGCCTGAGCGCGAGCTTTTGCGTATGTTTGAAACGCTGACGCCTGCTCGTAATTATCAGAAAAATGATGGGATCGGCCCTTGATCCCGGCCTCGTGCTGGATGCGCTGTCTGTGATGGCATGGACTGCGCTACCCGACGGCCGGGTCGACTTCGTCAACCGGAAATGGTCCGAATACACGGGCCTTGGCCTTGCGGCGTCATCGGGCTCGCAGTGGCTGGACGCGGTAAGCGCCAACGACTTGCCGGAACTGCTCGAGCAGCGTCGCGCCATTCTCGCTTGCGGCGAGCCTGGGGGCATCGCGGCGCGCCTGCGGCGCTTCGACGGCCAGCATCGCTGGTTCGATATTCAAATCAGTCCAGTTCGCGACGCCGAAGGGCAAATCGTTCGCTGGTGCGCGACGTGCAGCGATATCGATGACTTGCGGCGCGCGCAGGAAGCGCTCGACCGGCAAGCGCTCGATCTGCAGTTGGTCGTCGAATGCATTCCCGTACCGGTTACCGTGACGTCGCCGACAGGCGAGGTCGAAGGGCAAAACCAGCTCACGCTCGATTATTTTGGCAAGTCCTTCGAGGAACTCAGGGACTGGCGCAATCACGAGATCGTTCATCCGGACGATCTCGACGAGGCGGTTGCCGCGCAGGAAGCCTCGCTTGCAAGCGGCAAAACGTACAACGTCGAAAGCCGTCATCGTCGCGCAGACGGCGTGTACCGCTGGGTCAACGTGCGCGGATTTCCGCTGCGCGATCGCACCGGCAGCATTCTGCGCTGGTTTCTGCTGTGCATCGATATCGAAGACAGGAAGCGAGCCGAGATCACGCTCGCGGAGAGCGAGCGCCACCTCAACGAGACCATCAACGCACTGCCCGCGCTCGTCTGGTCAGCGCGCCCGGACGGGACGGGCGAATTTTACAACCAGTACTACCTCGACTATCTCGGGCGAACGCTCTCGCAGGTGAAGGACCACGAATGGACCAAGGCGGTTCATCCGGACGACCTCCCGGGGCTCATGGCCGCGTGGACCGACATCATGGCAAGCCGTATGCCGGGCGCCGCGGAAGCGCGCATGCAGCGCTACGACGGCCAGTACCGCTGGTTTCTGTTTCGCACGAGTCCATTGCGGGACCAGGATGGAAACGTCGTCAAGTGGTATGGCATCAACATCGACATCGACGATCGCAAGCGCGCCGAGGAAGAGTTGCGGCGCAGCGAGGCCTTTCTGGCCGAAGGTCAGGCGCTGGCCAGAATGGGCAACTTCTCGTGGGACGCCGACACGGATGAGATTGCCTGGTCGGAGCAGATCTACCACATCTTCGAGTTCGAGCCCGGCACGCCCGTGACGCTCGCGCGTATTGCCGAGCGCGCGCACCCGGAGGATATGGGGTTCGTCGCGCAGTTCATCGAGCAGGGGCGGCGCGGCGAAAGCGATATCGAATGCCAGCACCGGCTATTGATGCCGGACCAGCGCATCAAGCATCTGCATCTGATCGCGCACCGCATGACGGACCGTCCGGGCCGCAAGGAATATAGTGGCACGACGCTCGATATCAGCCAGCGCCGCAGTTCGGAAGAGGCGCTCGACCGCGCACGCGCGGAGCTTTCGCATGTCGCGCGGGTGATGAGTCTTGGCGCACTGACGGCTTCGATTGCCCATGAAGTCAATCAGCCGCTCGCCGGTATCGTGACCAATGCGAGCACCTGCCTGCGCATGCTGGCGGCCGTGCCGCCCAATATCGAAGGCGCGCAGGAAACGGCGCGGCGCACGATCCGCGACGGCAACCGCGCCGCCGACGTCATTACGCGGCTGCGCGCGCTTTTCACGAGGCGCAGCGCCACGATTGAACCGGTCGATCTCGCTCACACCGCGCGCGACATCATCGCTCTCATGCAGAGCGATCTCGACCGCGCGCGTGTCGTCATGCGCATGGAGTTCGCAGAGGGCCTGCCTTGCGCGGGCTGCGACCGCGTGCAGGTGCAGCAGGTCATCATGAACCTGTTGCGCAACGCGGCGGACGCCATGCGCACGGTGGACGACCGGCCCCGGCACGTGACGGTGAAGACGGAGGCCGGTTCGGACGAAACGGTCCGCCTGAGCGTGCGGGACTCGGGAATCGGCTTCGACCCGCAAGACGCGGAGCGGCTTTTCGATGCCTTCTATACGACGAGGCAAGACGGTATGGGCATTGGTCTCGCGATTAGCCGGTCGATCATCGAAAGCCAGAACGGGCGTCTTTGGGCCGAGATCCCGACGAATGGTCCCGGCGCAATCTTTTCGTTCTCGCTGCCCGTGTATGGCGCGTAAATGACGCCTGCGCGCCCGCGAGCGGCGCGTATACATACCTCCGTATGATGGACGCGTACGACGGGATCGGGCATCGTGCGGTGTTTGCTTCAGGGGCGTCTGGCGCCTTGACGTATATGGGGCGCGGAGATTAGCGAGGAGGCCATGCAAAGACCTGGCGAAACTGAAGGACAGGTGTGCGCGAACGTCTCGCAGGCGCTTCCGGTTGTGTTCGTGGTGGACGACGACGTGTCCGTGCGCGAATCGCTGGAATTGCTCATTCGCAGCGCGGGATGGCAGCCGCAGGTGTTCGGCGCCGCGCAACAATTCCTTGCTCACCCTCGCGTTTGCGGGCCGAGTTGCCTGCTGCTCGATGTTTCGCTTCCGGATCTGCACGGCCTGGATCTGCAGCGCCGGATCGTGGCCGAGCGTGCGGACATGCCGATCATTTTTATCACCGGCTACCCCGATGTACCGGTGACGGTGCGGGCCATGAAAGCCGGCGCCATTGAATTCTTCACCAAGCCGTTCAACGGCGAAGCGTTGCTGGACGCCATTCGCGACGGTATCGAGCGCAGCCGCGAGGCGATCGACACGCAGAGCGAAAACCGCGTGCTGGAGGCGCGCTATGCCGCGCTCACGCCGCGCGAACGGGAAGTGATGACGCTCGTGGTGCGCGGTTTGCTCAACAAGCAGGTGGCGGCGGAACTAGGCATTAGCGAGATCACGGTCAAGGGGCATCGCGGCAGGCTGATGGAAAAAATGGAGGCAGGGTCCTTGCCTGAACTCGTGATCATGGCCGCGAAGGTTTGCCCGCAGGCCCCGGCTGCGTGGCAGCCCGGTGGTACGCGTGCAAGGGGCCGCCTTGCGGCAGCCGTCGCTTCAGCGCGGCTTTGACGCGGTGCATGGCGAGTGTTAGCGCTCCTTGCGGACAGATTTTGAGTTGAGTGATACCAAGGTACCGTAGATTCCCCACGCGGCCTGGTGCATCCTCAGAGGGCGGAGTAGTGGTCTCAACGAGACTTGATTGCGGGCAATCATGCTGGTAACGTTGGTCGATGATGACGAAGCAGTGCGGGAGTCGCTTCCAGATCTGGTGAGAGTGTTCGGCTATGCCGTGAGTGTGTTCTCGTCTGCCGAGGCTTTTCTTGCGTCTGAAGCCGTCGATCAAACCCATTGTCTGGTTCTCGACATCAACATGCCCGGTATGGGCGGCCTGGGGCTTTTTCGCGAGTTGAAGCGCCTTGGCAAGAACGTGCCGGTCATTTTCATTACCGCTCACAAAGACGCAGCCGTTCGCGACCGTCTGATCGCGCAGGGCGCGTGCGATTGCCTGTTCAAGCCCTTCAGCGATACGGCGCTTCTCGCGGCGCTCAAGGTTGCGCTGGGCGAGAACTGAGCGCGATTCAGTGCTTCGGGGCATTAAAGAGGAATAACGTGCCTCAAGGTCACGCAGGTGGAGCAAGTCAGGGCGCCATGCCGTCGGGCGGTTCGCAAGCCGAGCCCATCGTCTTTGTTATCGACGACGACATTTCCGTGCGCGAATCGCTGGAATTATTGCTGCGCAGTGCAGGTCTGCACGCGCAGATATTCGCTTGCGCCGAAGATTTCCTCGCCCACCCGCGCGTTTTCGCACCCACTTGCCTCGTTCTGGACGTATCGCTGCCGCAGGTCAACGGTCTGGAACTGCAGCAGCGCATTGCCGCCGACCGGCCCGATATGCCGATCATCTTCATCACCGGTCACGGGGACGTGCCCATGACCGTGAAGGCGATGAAAGCCGGTGCAGTCGAATTCCTGACCAAACCGTTCAACGACGAAACCTTGCTCGACGCCATTCACGACGCCATCGCGCGCAGCCGTGAAGCCCTCGAAAGCTATCTGGCGTTGCGCGCGCTCCACGACAGCCATGCAACGCTCACGCCGCGCGAGCAGGAAGTCATGGCGCTCGTGGTTTCGGGGTTGCTGAACAAGCAGATAGGCGCGGAACTCGGTATCAGCGAAATTACCGTGAAGATGCACCGCGGCAAGGTCATGCAGAAGATGAGCGCCGATTCGCTGCCGGAACTCGTCAATATGGCGGCGATGCTGCGCTTGACGCCGCCGCGCGATCGCAAGCGCTAGCAAGCCATTGCGCAGATATACCTGCGTATAGTGCGCTAAACCGATCGCCGTATCGTGCGGTCTCTTGCCGGGGTGGTACGCTATCGCGTCTCTTGTTTCCCCGCTTCGAGCTGCGCCGCGCGAGTAAGCTCAAGGAAATTATTGGGGACAACGAATGAGTCGCCAGTTAGCTTACGAGCGGCGAATTTGCGTGAGCACGCGCAAGAGTTTTCCCTTGACTTCGATTATCAGGAGAAAAGCGATCATGTCGGAACCGATCAACGAACGCCGCCGGCGTATTCTCGGAACGGGCCTTGCGGGCGCTGCGCTAGTGGGCGCGGGTTTGAGCGAACTGGCCCGTGCGCAATCGGCGGCGGGTGCAGCTTCATTCGGCGAGGTCAAGCAAGTACAGGCAAATGGCTTGAGCATCGGCTACGTCGATGCCGGGCCGAAGGACGGGCCGCCCGTTGTGCTACTGCACGGCTGGCCCTACGATATCTACAGCTTTGCCGAGGTCACGCCGATACTCGTGGCGGCCGGGCATCGCGTGCTCGTGCCGTATTTGCGCGGCTATGGCTCGACGCGCTTCCTGTCCGCCGATACGCCGCGCAACGGCCAGCAAGCCGTTGTTGCCGTCGATATCGTCGCGTTCATGGACGCATTGAAGGTCAAGCAGGCCGTGTTCGGCGCGTTCGACTGGGGCGCGCGCACCGCCAACATCATCGCGGCGCTGTGGCCCGAACGTTGCAATGCGCTCGTTTCCGTAAGCGGTTATCTGATCGGCAGCCAGGCCGCCAACGCGAAGCCGCTGCCGCCGCAGGCCGAACTGGCGTGGTGGTATCAGTTCTACTTCGCCACGGCGCGCGGCGTGGCGGGCTACGAGCAGAATCGCCACGATTTCAACAAGCTGATCTGGCGCCTCGCTTCGCCGCAATGGCATTTCGACGACGCCACCTACGATCGCACGGCCGCTTCCTTCGAGAACCCCGATCATGTTGCGGTGGTGATTCACAACTATCGCTGGCGGCTGGGTCTCGTCCAGGGCGAGGCGAAATACGACGACATCGAAAAGAAGCTGGCGCAGTCGCCGGCAATTTCAGTACCCACGATCACGATGGAAGGCGATGCCAACGGTGCGCCGCATCCGCAGCCGGCGGCTTATGCCGGAAAGTTCACGGGCAAATACCAGCATCGCGACATCAGCGGCGGCATTGGCCACAATCTGCCGCAGGAAGCGCCGAAGGCGTTTGCCGATGCCGTGCTGCAAGTCCAGCATCTGTAGCGGCTCGTGAAGCGCTGTGGGCCGCGATGAGGGGCTCGACGTACCGTAAGGAGGCAAGGTTTTGGGTATTCGCAATCTGCGTTTGCATCGCTATCCGGGATTGAGCAGTGCGCGTGCGGCGTGGAACGCTGGCGCCGGACGAGTGCGGCGACCGCACGATTCGGCGCAGTTCAGGGAGCGCGTATGACGAAGCTGATTCGGCGCGTCGTCAAGACGTCGCATGGCGATATCGCGCTGGAGGAGAGCGTGCAGGAAGGCTTGCCGGTACTGCTCATTCACGGAAATTCTTCGTACCGGGGCGTTTTTCGCCATCAACTGGACGGCCCGCTTGCTGCGCGCCATCGTTTGATCGCATTCGATCTGCCCGGTCACGGCGAGTCGAGCAATGCGCCGGACCCGAGCCGCACCTATTTGCGCGGTGGATTGGCTGACGCTGCGGTCGAATTGCTTGGCGAACTCGGCATTGACGAAGCGGTGGTGCTCGGCTGGTCGCTCGGCGGTCATATCGGCATCGACATGATCGCGCGTTTTCCAGGCTTGAAGGGTTTGATGATCAGCGGCACGCCGCCGGTCGGGCGTGACACCATGGCACAAGGCTTCACGGGTCTCCCACAGGCGGGCGCGGCCAGCCGGGAACATCTCTCCGGCGCGGAAATCGACGCGTTTGTTCAAGGCATTTTCGGCGACTCGGCCGAGCCGTTCCTGCGCGACGCCGTAGCGCGTGCCGATGGACGCATGAGAAAGCGCTTGTTCGAGGGCCTGCGTGCGGGGCTCAATGCAGACCAGCGCGAGATCGTGGAAACGAGCGTGATACCGCTCGCGGTCGTGAACGGCGGCGCAGATCGAATCGTCAATCTCGACTATTTCGATTCGGTATCCTATGGGAACCTGTGGGGCGGCCAATGCGTGCGCTTGCCCGGGCTCGGTCATGCGCCGTTTTGGCAGTCGCCGGAGACATTCGACCCGGTACTTACGCGGTTTCTCGCGGACATCGAGGCAAACCGGGCCGCCGGGTAGCAAGCCATTGCAGCCCGGCGCACCGTACTGCGTCAGCGCGTGTGCACGCGCAAGGACGTCACGCCGCGCAGGTTGTTGCGGCGATGCCAGACCAGTCCGTCCAGATTCACAGGACGGATCTCGGGGAAGCGGGCAAGCAGGGAGCGCATCGCGACATCCATTTCGAGTGCGGCCAGCCGCGCGCCCAGGCAATAGTGAATGCCCGCGCCGAACGCGACCGCTGGCGTGCTCGTGCCGCGCGCGAAGTCCAGCGTGTCGGGCGCGGGAAATGCGGCCGGATCGCGGTTCGCCGAGCCGATCAGCATGAACACGACGGAGCCGCGCGCGAGCGAGGCTTCGCCAATCGTGATGTCTTCGAGCGCGGTGCGGACCAGCATTTGCACCGCGCCGTCGTAACGCATGCACTCCGCGATCGCCCGCGGCAATAGCTTCGGGTCATGCTTTAACGCCTCCATTTGCTGCGGATGGCGAAAGAGCGCGATCATCATATTGCCAATCATGTTCGACGTCGTTTCGTGCCCGGCAATGAAGAGCAGCACCGCATTCGACACGACTTCTTCGTCAGTTAGCCGCGACCCTTCGTCTTCCACGCCGAGCATGGCGGAAATCAGATCGTCGCCGGGGTGGGCGCGGCGACGCTCGATCACGCCGTGAAAGTAACACTCGAGCGTGAGCGCGGCTTCGTTGGCCGCGCGCAAGCCGTTTTCGTCGAGCGGCGCGAGATCGAATGCGGCGACGAGCTGGCTTGCTGCGCCGCCTAGCGCGGTCGCGTCCGTAACGGGCACGTCGAGCAGCCGGCAGATGATCTGCACGGGCAACGGGAACGCGTAGTCGCTGACCAGATCGAATTCGGCGTGCGAGGCCACGCGTTCGAGCAGTTCATGCGTTGTCGCCTCGACAATCGATGTGAGCTTCTCGATGCCGCGCGCGTTGAAGGTCTTCATCAACAAAGCGCGTAACCGTGTATGCGCGGGCGGATTCATCATCAGCAAGGTACGGCTGAGCGACTGGAACACCGGTTGCGCCGTCGCCTCGGCGCCATAGCGCGCGGCCACGCTTTGCAGATAGGTCTTGCCCATGCGCGGGTCGCGCAACATGGCGTCGACGATCTCGAAGCGCCCGGTCACGAAGGCTTTGGGGCCAACCGGCAGAATCGGCCCTGCTGCGCGAATCTTTTCGTACAGGGGATACGGATTGGCGTAGAAGGCAGGCGAGGAGAAGTCGGAAAATTGCATGGGTGTGCGAGGTCGTCAGGCGTGAGTGGCGGGTTTTTCGAGCAGCTTGACGAGCGTGTGGAGTAGGCGATTGGCAGGCGTAGCGATGCCCGCGATCATACCGCGATCGCACGATCGCGCCGGCGCCGAGTACCGTAAGCCGCATCATGCCTCCCATCGCGCCCGAATGCGCCGATCTCACTGGAACACCCGAGCCCCGGCGTTTATTCCGTGCCGCGTTTGCACCGGGCGCAGCGGCGGTCAGGCGTGCGCGTAGATCGGCTCGAACCCAACGACGTCCTGTTGAGAGGCAGGGGCCGCTAAAAACAGAGCGCTTCGCTTTCAACGCTTGCACGGTTGCCGGGCGCGGCTTCGCGCGCGTCGTGGTGAACCGTCACTGGCGTGGAAAGAATGTAGCCCTCGTTACGCAGTGTCTTGATGTAACGGGCCGCGCGTGCCGTGTCGTTCAACTTCTGCCGCAGCCGGCTCACCAGCAAATCGATCGAGCGGTCGAACGGGTCGGCGTTGCGCCGCTGCGTGAGATTGAGCAACTGGTCGCGTGTCAATACGCGTTGCGCGTGGTCGAGAAACACGCGCAACAAGCGATATTCGGCGCCGCTGAGCGCGACGACCGTGTCGTCGGATTCGAGCAGATGGCGTGCGGTGGTGTCGAGGCGCCAGTCTCCGAAGCCGAGCACCGGCGTGTCGTCCACGGGCTGCAGGTCGGGCGGCAGCATGCG
The DNA here is from genome assembly GCF_905220195.1 of Paraburkholderia sp. J8-2. Classification (NCBI taxonomy): domain Bacteria; kingdom Pseudomonadati; phylum Pseudomonadota; class Betaproteobacteria; order Burkholderiales; family Burkholderiaceae; genus Paraburkholderia; species Paraburkholderia sp. J8-2. The sequence goes on along the minus strand of NZ_CAJMZA010000030.1, from coordinate 74,138 downwards.
CGTGCGGCGCAGCACCGCACGGATGCGGGCGAGCAGTTCGCGCGCCTGAAACGGCTTGGCCATATAGTCGTCCGCGCCCATTTCGAGCCCGACAATGCGGTCGGTGACATCGCAGCGGGCCGTGAGCATGACGACGGGGAGTGCGCGATGGCGGCTTTCGCGCAATCCGCGGTAGAGCGCGAGACCGTCTTCGCCGGGCAGAATCAGGTCGAGCAGGATGAGGTCGGGTGCATGCCTTCCCAGATACTCATGCATCTCCCTGCCGTTGCACGCGGTCGCGACCTGCATGCCGTTTCGCTGGAGATAACCGGCAACCAGTTCGCGTATGCCGCGGTCGTCGTCAACAAGCAGTATGTGATCGATTTTTTCCATGATCGTCATAAGCGGAGCAGCGGCGCCTATTTACCGCTGCCAGCAGCGTAACCGGATGCAGACGATCGGACCATTCCATTCTGGATTGAGTCGACAGATGACTAAGGATAGTAGGTCATATACCTTGGTATAGGGGTATTTCACCGTAATAAAAAATATAACCGGGTGGACCGCGTTTATGTGCGGCTTACGAAAGATTACATTGCCGACATACACGAGATACATTGCCTGACTTTAATGAGGGACGACTTTCCGGAAACGATCGTCAGCGCGAATAAACAAGCGTTGCCGTGTCGCCGCGTCAATTCGACTATCCCTCATGAACAGGAAGCCAACGATGTCTTCGAATGATTTTTCTCCGATGCGACGCCACCTGCTAGCCGCATCGGCGGCGGCTGGTGCATTTGCGCTCTTTCCCAAGGCAATTTACGCCGACACGCCGAACGCGAAAATCCGTCCATTCAAGGCGAACATTCCTGACGCTGCGCTTGTCGATTTGCGGCGGCGTCTTGCCAATACGCGCTGGCCTGGAAAAGAAACCGTGGCCGACGAATCGCAAGGTGTTCGCCTCGCGCGCATGCAGCAGTTGGTCGAGTACTGGGGCACCGATTATGACTGGCGCAAGGGCGAAGCGAAACTCAATGAATTTCCCATGTTCGTGACGGAAATAGACGGGCTCGATATTCAGTTCATTCATGTGCGCTCGAAACACGAGAATGCGTTGCCGATGATCATGACGCACGGTTGGCCCGGCTCGATTCTCGAACTAACCAAGGCCATCAAACCGCTGACCGATCCCACGGCTTTCGGCGGCAGCGCCGACGACGCTTTCCATGTGGTCGTGCCGTCCTTGCCCGGCTTCGGCTTTTCTGGAAAGCCGACCACGCCGGGTTGGGGCTCCGATCATATTGCGCGGGCCTGGGGTGAGCTGATGGCGCGCCTTGGCTACGCACGTTTCGTTTCCCAGGGAGGCGATTGCGGCTCGGTCGTCTCGCACCGTATGGCCATGCAGCATGTGAGGGGCTTGGTCGGCATCCACGTGAACATGCCGGCAACCGTGCCGCCGGATATTGCGCGGCTGCTTGCGCTGGGCGAGCCCGCACCCGCGAACCTTTCCCCGGACGAGGCACGTGCGTACGAAAAGCTGAATGTGTTCTATCGCGACAACTGCGGTTATTCGGCCATGATGGTGACGCGCCCGCAGACGGTGGGCTACGCGCTCGCCGATTCGCCCGTGGGCCAGGCGGCATGGATGTACGACAAGATTTCCCAATGGACTTATAGCGGCGGTGTTCCCGAACGTTCGCTGACCCGCGACGAGATTCTCGACGATATTTCGCTGTACTGGCTCACCAACAGCGCGACGTCGTCCGCACAGATTTACTGGGAAGATCACTCGAATAACTTCAACGCGGTCGATATCAGCTTGCCAGCGGCGATTACCGTGTTTCCGGGAGAAATTTATCAGGCGCCGCGCAGCTGGGCGGAGCGCAGTTATCACAATCTCGTCTACTTCAACACAGTCGATAAGGGCGGCCACTTCGCGGCCTGGGAAGAACCGCTCCTGTTCGCACAGGAGGTTCGCGCCGGGTTCAGGCCGATGCGCAAGCTCGCGTAAAAACCGCTGTGTCCCGCACGCTCGTCGTTCCTGGCGTGCGGGACGCGAGCGGCGCCGTTTTACCCATCCGTAGGTTTGAAGATATACGTTCATATAATGGCGCCGTACGCCTGAGGTGGCCTATTCTGGCGCTGCCGGGCAGGGCGTACCGCGAAGCCGATGTTGCCAGGCAGCGTGCCAGCTGTCTGTCTAATACGCGCGTTCCCCTGTGGTGCAAAGTGGCCCGGCCGGGTGAGGCCCGGCCAGTACAGGAGAACGAATATGAACGCGCACGCCATCGACCCATCGAATACGCCAAAGGCGTCGCTGCACGCAAGCGCGGTGCGCGCTTCGTCGCCCGGCGGCGCGTGGCGCTCTTTCGAGGCATGGTCGCGGCCTTTATGGGTGTTGCTTGCGGCGGCCTGCGCCTACGCCTCGTACGCAACGCATGCCGTACCGTGGCAGGAGCTTGCGCGCTACGGCTTGCCCATGATGCTGCCCGCCATACTCGTGGCGGCGCTCGTGGCGCTGAAGTTCGCCGAGTTGCAGGTATCCGTTCAGCGCATGGCGGCCATGGTCGAGCGCGGCCTCGGCGAAGATGCTCAAGCGGTCCTGTCCGAAGACGCGGGGCCTGCTGTCATTGCGCGTCTCGCTCGCGCGTTCAATGTGTGCGCGCGCCATCGCGCGCGCCGCCAGGCCGAGTTGCTTCACGTGCTTGCCGCCTATGCGCACGATTTGCGCACGCCGCTTACGCGCATGATCATGCGCGCGGAACTCGTGGAGGAAGCGGCAGTAAGAGGCGCGCTCGCCCGCGATCTTGCGGAGATGACCGAGCTGGTCGAGGGCAGTCTTTCTTGCGCGCGCATGCAATGCAGCGCCCAGGAGCCCATGCGTTCGGTCGATGCGGACAGTTTGCTCGGCGCGCTGATTGCCGACTATCGGGACGCCGGGCGCACCGTTGAACTCGAGGGGCAGGTGGGGCGTCCCGTGGTGACGTGTCCCCATGCGCTGCGCCGCGTGCTTGTGAATCTCATCGACAATGCGCTGCGCTACGGCGTGGATGTCCGCCTGAACGTGAGAGTCGAGGCGCAACGTCTCGTGCTGGCCGTACTCGACTCGGGGCCGGGCATCGCACCCGCCAGTCTGGAAACGGTGTTCGCGGCCTGGTATCGCGCGCCCGAAACGGCGGCTTCGGCGTCGGGCTCGGGGCTCGGGCTCGCGATTGCGCGACGCCTCACGCTCGCCATGCGCGGCGAGCTGGAACTCGAAAACCGGCGTACAGGCGGCCTCGAGGCCCGCCTCACGCTGCCGTTGACAGCAGCGTGAGGCGGGCAAGTCGAATTGCCGGGGCATCGGCGCTGTGTTGCACATGTCTAGGCAGACGCCAGCGTCACGGTAACGATGGTCGTTCCGCACAAGCGCTCGGCGAGATCGACATGAGCGGGACGCACGTTCCACCACCGCGAGCGGCCGGCTCTCGAGCGGTGGCCGAGCACGATGAGGTCGGGGTTGAACGTTTGCGCGTGGCGCGCCACGACATCGGCGATTCGCCCGAATTTGACGAAGCCGTTTGCGGTAATGCCGATATTGGCCAGCCGCGTGACGGCGTCGCTGAGCGTGTTGCGGGCCATTTCCTCGAGGTGAGTATAGGCAACGTCGGTAAGCAGGCCAGCGCAGCTTGCGTTCACGCTTTCGGAATCGACGACGGCGACGACATCGACGAGAGCGGACAAGGCGAGCGAGAGTTGCGAGCAGCGTTGCAGAGCGGCCTGGGCTTCGCTCGTGCCGTCGTACACGAGCAGCATGCGGGAAAAGGAAGACATGGTGTGCCGATAACGTAACGGAGCCGCTGGCGGCGCCTGATTGAACATGAAGGTCGGCCAGCGCAATCGTCCCAAAGGGTGAATTGTCCGGCCGCGCAATCAGAACAGTCCGTTATCGGTGTTTATTCCCGGCGGCGTGCTCGTTCGCGTGACGCCGAGATGTTTGCGGCAACAAGATTATTTCGGAATATTTCGGAATCCAGAGTGGTCGACAAAACGTGCAAGCCGTCAACCCGAAGCATGGCCAGCAGGCGCAACCTGGCCCACGGTTTCGATCCTCTGGCCCTTTGCAATCGCTGTGCCGATTGCGAGCAACTGATCGTCGTCGAGCGACGCAATTAGCGCGTAGCTGAGGTTGGCACGCCGCCATGTCAACACATTCATGCTTTCAACACGCTCGTGCGTCATGCTCGCGTCCGGTTTCTCGTCCTTCATCACGCACAGGGCAACCGGCAAACCCGTTTTGGGTAGATACACGATCTGCACGAGCGGTCTGTTGTGAAAACGCAATCGTTGAATGCGCGTGAATGTAAGCCCCGCTGGGCGCAGGTCCGGCACGCGTATCGGTACGCCGTCGTCGACGTGAATCTGCGCGATCACCTGCGAGACCACTTCCGGCGTAAGCGCGTCGAAGGCAACCGTGTCGCGCGTGTAAAGCTGCTGATAGTTCACCGCCGCGGCAACCCATGGCGAGACGCTCGCGGCCGCGGCGTGCAACGCGCCGGTGCCTGCACCACCGTCGCTGCGCGCCCAGTCTGTTGCATGGCGCAGCACGAGCGCGCAGCTCAGCACGCCCGCGGCGAATGTCACGGCTAAACCCGGCAGCGACAGATGCAGCGCAACGCGAAACGGCCAACGCGAGATAAGCCGCGCAAACCAGGCAGGTTCCGTGGCGCCGCGGCGCGCGGTGTCCGTGCTGCTCGCCGCCTCGGGCATGCCCAAATGCGCGCGGCTGAGCTGCTCGATCTTGAGCGTGAGCCGCTTGGGAACGGGCGGCAGTTTCTGGTGTGCGAAGGCGTGCCGATACCTTAGCGCCGACGCCGTGAATAGCGCCACGCGCTCCGCGATCTCGGGCGACGCGCTAATTGTCTTCTCCACATCTTCGCGCTCACGCGGCGTGAGTTCACCGTCGACATAAGCCATGAGCAGGATGTCATCCATAGTCATGCCCCAATTTCCTTGCTGTTCTCCGCGCTTGGCGCGCGCTTTTCTTTTTTCTGATCGTTGAACAGGGCGCCGATCGCCTGACGTGCCCGCGAAAGGCGGCTCATGATCGTGCCGATCGGTACGTCCAGCACCTCGGCGGCTTCGCCGTAGCTTAACCCTTCCACCGCGACAAGCAGCATGACAATGCGCTGCGCCTCGGGTAATCGCTCAACGGCGCGGATGATCTGTCCATTCATGACCTGTTCTTCCGGCGTTCTCGCGGAAGGATCGGGAACAGTTTCGAGAAACCCGTCATCCCATTCCATGCCCGAACGGTTGCGCACATTGCGGGCGCGCAGTTCGTTGAGCCACGTGGACTGAACGATGGAGAACATCCAGCTGAGCGGCGCGGTTCCGGGCTCGAGCTGATGCGCGCGTTCGAGCGCGCGCACGCATGCCCGCTGCACGAGGTCTTCGGCATCATGCTGATCGCCCGAAATGCGTAGCGCGAACGCCCACAATCGCGGAAGCATGGAAGGCAGGAGCGCCGACAATTCGGCGACAGTCATCGTCTCGGTAGCTTTCATTTTTCGACGATAGGGTTAAGCGGCAAAACCGTCGCCTTGACGAGAACACCCGGCGGGCGATTGAAATTCCATACGCGCAGATATCGCCGGCCGCCTTCATCTTCTTGACGGGCCGGGCGCCTCGCGGGCAGGAGACAAAACGAATTACAACCGGAGAAGGTATCTGCCATATTTCCGGCCGGCTGCTGATTGAAAGTGTTTGTATCAATGCCGGAAGCCATACACATTGCGACACAAAACGTCGTGCTGATCGGCGCATGCATCGTGGAATGCAGCGCGCTTTACAGGTGTTCTTGTTGGGGAAGCGATTGCGTTCAACGTTTCACTCCCTTTTCAAAAACACGGAATTCACATGCGAAATCAGCAAGCGGATAGCGAAAACACCATGAAACAGGAGCCCGCTTGGGTGCGGGCGCTTGGCGGTACGGAACACTTGTTCTGGCTGCTCGACCGCAATCGGGCGATTCATTTCGCGCTCGTCGCGGAAATCGACCGCGTGTTCGAGCCCAGCGCGTGGCATGCGGCATTGCTTGCGATCCAGCAGCGGCATCCGTTGCTCTCCACGCGTATCGTCGCCGGCCGTGACGGCGCCCCTGCGTTTCATCGCGATCCCGACGCGCGAATTCCCCTGCGCGTAGTGGAAAATGCGAGGGCTTCGTGGCAAGTCGAGGCGGCGAGCGAAATGAACGCACCGTTCGACTGGTCAACTGCACCGCTTGTGCGTGCAACCTTGCTGCAAGGTGAACGCGGCTCGACGGTCATTCTCGCCGCGCATCACTCGGTGCTCGATGGCATGGGCGGCGCCTATGTGATGGAGGATCTGTTGTGCGCGCTCGCGGGCGGCTCGCTCATGAGTCTGCCCCTCGTGCAGCCGCTGGAAAGCCTGTTGAGAGCGCAAATGGCCACGGCCACCGTGCCCGGCGCGATGGCGCCGGCGCCCGAGCCCAAGGTGTTCCGCGCGGCTTCGGGCGCGCGTGCCGAGGTCGCCGCGCTTGCGCTCAGCGCGCCGCTCACGCGGGCCGTTGTGGAGCGATCGCGCATGGAGCGCACGACAGTGCACGGCGCGCTCGCGGCAGCGGTCAATGAAGCGGGGCGGCGCTTGTCGCAGGCGTGGCGCGAGCGTTCGGTGCGTACCGTTTCGCCGATCGACGTGCGCCGAACCGTGGGCGGCATGGGCCAGGCCAACGGCGTGTACATCACGCAGATCGTGACGGTCGACGATCGTCCGCAAGGCGCACCGTTCTGGGACGCGGCACGCGAGGTCAAGGCCCTGCTCGCACCCGCGCAAACGCACGCATCGGTCGTACAGGAAACGAAAGCGCTGGATGCATTCATGTCGTCGAATCCCTCCGTTGAAGACACCGCGGGTTTTCTTTCGCACATGCTGGCGTTCGACGTGCTGCTTTCGAACCTGGGCCGCGAGCCGGTCGCTTCGGCCTACGAAGGTTTTGCGCTGAAGGCGCTATGGGGGCCGATCGTGAGTTCGGGCTTCAAGGACGATCAGGTCGTGGGCGTCTGCACGCAAGGGGGGGTGTTGCGTCTCACGCAGGCGAGCTACACGGCCATGCCAGGACTGCTCGATGAAGTGTGCGTCGTGCTGAGCGAGGCCGTTGTTGCCTAGTGTTGCGGCCGAGGTGAAACCTGAAGTGCGCCGGCATGGCCGGCGCACTCGCTTACGGTGAAACCGGGAGCGTCGGGGTAGTGCTTATCACGGTGCTGCGTACAGCGTCAGTTTGGTTGCGACCTGCTGAACGCCCGGCACTTTCGCTGCGACGTCCTGAGCAACCTGGTCCTGCGATTCGTCGAGAATCGTGCCCGCCAGGATGACCTTGCCTGTGCGCGTATTGGCGAACACGGCGATGTCCGTGTCGTTCAGGTCGTGGTCCTTGTACAGGGCTTCGCGGACCTTTTTCGCCAATGCGTGATTGGCGGCGCGGTCGGCACGCATTTGCGCGCGGATCTGCTGCTTGGTCAGTGCGGGCGTGTCGCCGGTCGTGGCGGTTTGCGCGAGAGCGGCGGAGGAGAGCAGCGCGGCGAGTGCGGCCGTAAGTGCCTTGGAGCGAAGCGTCATGGAATCACCTGTTGACGTTGAGTATGAACGAGGGGTTGTCGAAGCGGGTCTTGCCCGGTGGGAAGCATAGACCGCTGGCCGTCCTGGCTCTATCAGACGTTAGGTGGTTCGTCCTATACGAATGTCAACGGCGCACTATACCTTGGGATGCTCCGGCGATCCGCGACGATTTACGCTGCGCTACCGGCTGCCACGGCGACGGCGGCGGCGAGATCCCTGGCCCTGACGGGCTTGATGAGGAATGCGCTCGCGCCATTGTCCAGCGCCAGGCTCTGGAGTTCGGGCATGGGGTAGGCCGTGACGAAAATCGTGGGTATGCGTATGCCCGCGCCAATCAGGCGCAAAAACATGTCGACGCCGGTCATGCCGGGCATCTGGACATCCGAAATGATGCAGCGCGGGTGCCGCTCGCCCACGGCGGCCAGCAGATCCATGCCGGACTCGAATGTCACGACGTCGTAATCGAGCGAGCGTAGCAAGCTGGAAAGGCCGGAACGGACCGAAGGGTCGTCGTCAACCACCCAGATGACTTGTGGCGTACACAATGAATATCTCCCGTGGCGTGCTGGAGGCGGTATGGCTGTGATCCGTCGCGTGTACGCGGCATAAGCTTACCGGAGCCCCCAAGCCGCCGAAATCATACGGAGGTATAGATAGGGTTTGCCGCAATCCGTAGGTAAGATGCAAGGGGGAAATGAGGGTTCACCCACCGCACGCCCCTCGCCGAGCACACAACGCTTACCAATCATTGCGCAATCGCGCGCCTCGCGCGCGGCATTCCCTTTGGGTTGACGCCTGAAATCAGCAACCGGTGGAGTTTGGCATGTACCAAATCGAGAGCGATCGTGGCAAGCGCGCGTCCGTGGAGGCGAGCCGGGCTTGCACGGAGCACGCTGCATCGAAAGTCTTTGTCGTCGACGATGACGAAAAGCTTCGGGAAGGACTCAAGAGCCTGCTCGAATCGGTGGGGTTTCATGTCGAGACCTTCCCGGCCACAGCGCAATTTTGCGAGCGCGTGCAGGCCGATATTCCGAGTTGCCTGATACTCGATGTGCGGTTAAAAGGCGAGAGCGGTCTCGAGTTTCAGGCATGGGCGGCGGAAAATGAAATCGTCATGCCGATTATTTTCATGAGCGGATATGGCGATATTGAAATGTCGGTTCGCGCCATGAAAGGCGGCGCCATCAATTTCCTGACCAAGCCGTTTCGCGAGCAGGACATGATCGAGTCCGTGACCGAGGCGTTGCAGCGCGACGCGGCGCGTTTGATGAGGCTGAGCCAGTCGAGCACGCTCAGAGAGCGGTTTTCCACCTTGACGCCGCGAGAGCGCGATATCGCCGTGCTCGTTGCCGCGGGGTATATGAACAAGGCGGCGGCGAGCAAACTCGCACTCAGCGAGATGACCGTGAAGATTTACCGCGCGAGAGCGATGAAGAAGCTTGCCGCGCGCACGACGGCGGACCTGGTGCGAAAAATCCGGACGCTGCAGATCGGAGGCGACGCCGGGTCGATAGCCGATCCGCGTACCCACGATTGATGAACGATTCGCCGGAGATAACGTGCATGGTTGCAGGGGAACGGTAATGGAGAAAGACGCGGTTCGTATTGCGCCAGGGGGGGAGGGTGCGGTTGTCTACGTGATCGACGACGACGAGTCGATTTGCGCGGCGCTTTCGAGCCTGCTGCGCTCGTCCGGCTTCGCCACGCGCACGTTCACGCGCATCGACGAATTCCTGCTGGCGCCGAAAGAAGACGTGCCGGGCTGTTTGCTGCTGGACGTGCGCCTGCGCGGCGAGAGCGGCCTGACCTTTCAGCAGAGCGCGCACCGCTATGAAGTGGACATGCCCATTATCTTCATGACGGCGCACGGCGACATTGAAATGTCGGTGCGGGCCATGAAGGCGGGCGCGATCGACTTTCTTACGAAACCTGTGCGCGAGCAGCGCGTGATCGATGCCGTAACGACCGCCATCGCGAGCCATGCCGCGTGGCGCGAACGCGCCCGCTCGGAGGCGGCGCTACGCGCGCGCTACGACCAGTTGACCGCGCGCGAGCGCGAAGTCGTGTCGTACGTGGTGGAAGGCTTTCTGAACAAGCAGATTGCGGGCGAATTGAAGCTGAGCGAGATCACGATCAAGATTCATCGCAGTTCCGCCATGCGCAAGCTCGAAGCGCAGTCGGTCGCCGATCTCGTGAGGAAGATGGAGGTCATTAGCGCAGCCGGGCACGCGCGCAATTAATGGCGCACCGGCACGACATGGATGGGGAGAGGCATGGCAGCTAGAGCGGGTCGGCACTCGATGGCAGAGATCCCGGGCTGGGAGGCGACAGGCGCCGCGGAAATTCACGGGCGCATTACCTGCGCGCAACGGCTTCATCGCGACGACGACCTGGTGCTATACCGCGTGAGCACCGAGGCGTGCGAACAGCCGCTCATCGTGAAAGCGCCGTTCGAGGCACGCGCTTCGCGTGAACTCCTCGCATCGTTCGAGAAAGAATACAGCCTGCGCGAATCGATCGACGCGCAATGGGGCATTCGTCCGCGCGAGTTGTTTCGTTCGGGCGGCCAGTTTCTGCTCACGCTGCACAATTGCGAGGGTGCATCGCTCAGCGGCGACATGGCGCATGGCCGCTCGCTGCGGCGCTTTCTTGCGCTCGCGGTGTCGCTCGCCTCGGCGCTCAAGGACATGCACTCGCATGGACTCGTTCATCACAACCTGAGCCCCGCCAACCTGTTCGTGGATCGCGAGCAGCGCGTGTGGATCACGGGCTTCGGCAGCGCTTGCGGTATCGAGGGCAGCTACGCGGGCGGCGGCGAGATCGGTATCGTGCCCATGAGCCAGCTTCCGTATCTCGCGCCCGAGCGCACCAGCGCCGCGAGCCAGCGTAACGATCCGCGCAGCGACCTGTATGCGCTGGGCGTGCTGCTTTACCAACTGCTCTCCGGGCAGTTGCCCTTTGACGCGCGCGAGCGCGAGGAATGGGTCTATTCGCATCTCGTGAGTACGCCGCGGCCGCTCGGCAATCTCGTTCCTGAAATCCGTCCCGAGATCGAATTCATCATCAACAAGCTGCTGGCGAAAGCCGCCGACGACCGCTATCAGAGTGCGGCGGGCGTCGAGGCCGACCTGCAGCTTTGCTTCGATGAAATGACATACGGCGCACAGATATCGCCCGCACTGCTCGGCCGGGGCGACCGTCAATCGCAGGCCGTGTTTCCCATGCGTACGTACGGGCGGCAGCGCGAACTCGAACAGCTGCACGGCGCGCTGGAACGCGTGCGCCAGACCGGCGACGCCATGGCGGTGATCGTCGAGGGCGAGCCCGGCGTCGGCAAGACGTTTTTCATCGAGGAATTCAAACGCAATATCGGGTCGGCCGGCGTGCATTTCACGCTCGGAAAATTCGATCAGTACAACGACAATGTGCCGTATGCGGCGTTTGTCCAGGTGCTGCGCGGGCTCGTGCGCCCGCTGCTCAGAAAGACCGGCCCGGAAATCGCGCTATGGAAGGGTCGCTTCGAGGAAGCCGTGGGCAAGGGCGGCCAACTGATCGTCAATCTGGTGCCGGAAATCGGCGCGATGGTGGGGCCGCAGCCCGCAATCGAAACCCTGCCGCCGCAGGAAGCGACCAACCGTTTTCTGCTGGTCGTCAAGCGCTTTCTCATGCTGTTTTCGGACAAGCAGCGGCCGCTCGTGCTCTTTCTGGACGATGTGCAATGGCTCGATTCCGGCACGCTGGAAATCATCGATGGCCTCGCAACGGACGCCGAACTGAAGCACCTGCTGCTCGTGCTCGCGCACCGCAGCATCGATCTGGGCCGCTCGCGGGTGGCGAGCGAACGGCTCAACGGCATTCTGTTCGGCAGGAAGGTGACCGAAAAGATCGGCCTGTTGCCGCTCACGCTCGCGGACATCGTGACGATGATTGCCGAAACGCTGGTCGAGCCGCCCGAGGCCGTCGCGCCGCTCGCTTCGGTGATCTTCGAAAGGACGGGCGGCAATCCGTTCTTCACGATCGAATTCCTGCGCGAGCTGATACAGGACCGGCTCATCGTGCCGGACGCGTACAGCGTGGGCTGGACGTGGGACATCGACAAGATTCGCGACAAGGGTTACACCGACAATGTGGTCGACCTGCTCACGCTGCGTCTCACGCGCCTGAACGATGAAACGAAGCATGTTCTGGCGGTTTTCGCGTGCGTGGGGGGAACGGCGCGCGTGGGGGCGCTCTCCCGCGTGCTCGGCACCGATAGCCGCCGCGTCCTGGCGACGATGCGCGAAGCGGAGACGGCGGGCCTCGTGTCGCGCAAGGGGGAAGCCTACCGCTTCGCGCACGACCGCGTGCAGGAAGCCTCGTACGCGATGCTCGGCGAAACGGCACGCGAACTCGCGCACGCGCAGATCGGCACCAACCTGCTCTTTGCCATGCCGACGGCCCCGAGCACGGCCGAAGTGTTCGAGGTGGTCGGCCACCTGAACCGCGCGCAGCGCATTCTTTCGCAAGCCGACCGCACGCGACTTGCGGAGCTTGATGTGCTGGCGGGCAACGCGGCGAAAGCGGCGGCTGCATGGAGTTCCGCGCGCGAGTATTTCGCCCAGGCGGAAAAGCTTATCGAGCAGTACGGCGTGAGCGAGGCGCGTATCGACGTATTCCGGCTGCTGCTCGACATGGCGGAATGCGAGTACCTCACCGGCGGTTTCAGCCAGGCGCTGGAAACGGCGCGCAAGGCGTGTGATTGCGCGGGCGGTCTGCTCAAGCGCGCTAGCGCGCTGCGCATGGAAATCCGCATTCACCAGGCGTCCGGCGACTATCGTCTGGCGGTCGAAACGACGCTCAGCGCGCTTTCGTTGCTGAATGTCGAGGTGCAGGGCGAAGCCATTGACGATGCGCTAGTCGCGCAAAAGCTCGCGGCGTTGCGCGAATTGTGCCCGCCGCACCGGGTCGCGGCGCTGCTCACGCGCGGCTGCCTCGACGACCCCATGCACGAGGCCGTGATCGGCCTCATCATCGACGCGATTCCGAGTGCGTATATCGGCGTACAAAAGCTGTTCCCGATTCTCGTGCTCAAGGCAGCCGAGTTGTGCCTCGCGCATGGCAACACGCGGCTGGCAGGCTATGTCTACGCCATCTACGCGCTGCTGCTGGTCGGCACCACGCGCGACTTCGATCTTGCGTTGCGCTTTTCCGAGCTTGCGCTTGCCGTGAACGAGCGTTATGGCGAACCGCGTTTGAGTGGCACGCTGCTGCATTTGCACGGCGACCATATCCTGATCTGGCGGCGGCCGTTTCGCGCGGCCATTCCGGTGCTGGGCCGTGCGATGAGCCAGTGCGTCGAAGCGGGCGACTTCATCTACGCGGGCTATATCGCGTTCGAGAGTATCTGGCAGGCCTATGAGCGCGGCGAGCACCTCAATGAGGTGACTAACCTGTGCCGCGAGAATCTGCGCTTTGCGAACGAACTGCGCAACAAGACCATCAGCGTCACGATCGAACTCGAATTGATGTTCCTGTTGCGCTTGCAGGGCGTCGATGCGGCAGACCTGGGCATTGCCTCCACGCACGAAGCACTCGTCTCGTTCGTGCGTGAGAGCCAGTTCGGCTGCGGCATCGCCTATGCGGCGATCATGGAAATGAAGCTGGACTTTCTGCACAGCCGCTTCGCTGCCACGATTGCGCGCGCAAGAGAGATCGAGCCACTGCTCGGCGCGGTGATGGCCATGCCGATCGAGGTGACGTACTACTTTTTGCGGGCGCTTGCGCTCGTGCGCGTGATCGACGAATTGCCGCAGGAAGCCGGGCAGGAAGCCGCGCACGAATTGATGGAGCGCGAACTGATCGGCGCCATCGAGCGGCTTGAATCATGGGCACATAGCGCACCGGAGAACTTCGGCAGCCGCTGCGCGCTCGTCACGGCCGAATATGCGCGGCTCGTGGGCGATTATGCGCAGGCCGAGCAGGAATACGAGCGCGCGATCGAACTGGCGCGTGAGAATGGGCAGCCGCACTATGAGGCCATGGCGCGCGAATGCTCGGCGCACTTCTACCAGCAACGCGGTTTAGTTTCGGTGTCCCAGGCGTGTTTGCGCTCGGCTCGCGACGCCTATGCGCGCTGGGGCGCCGACGCCAAGGTGCGCAGTCTCGAGCAGGCCTTTCACCATCTTCGTGACGGTGCGCCTGCCGCGCGCAGTTCCGGCGCTCACGCGGCGCCACAGGGCACGGTCGATGTCGCCGCGATGGTCCAGTTGTCCCAGGCCGTTTCAAGCGAGATCGACCTCGACAAGCTGGTGCAGGCGTTCATGCAGATTGCCGTGCGCCACAGCGGCGCGCAGCGTGCGCTGCTCATTCTCTGGTCGGGCGAGAGCTTTCGCATTGTGGCCCAGGCCGGTTCCAGGGCAAACGGCATTACCGTGGAAGCGAGCGACATGGGCCTGTGCGAGTCGGTGGTCCCGCTTACCGTGATTCGCCATGTCATGCGGGTTCACGAGAACGTCGTCATCGACGACGGCGCGGAGCCGAACGACTTCCGCGACGACCGTTACCTGAGCGAGGGCCGCTGCCGTTCGCTGCTCTGCCTGCCCTTGTTGCGCCACGCGGGGCTGGTTGGCGTGCTGTATATGGAAAACAGCGTCACGCCGTATGTGTTCGATGTCGCGCGCATCAACCTCATGAACATGCTGGCCGCCCAGGCCGCCATTTCCATCGAGAACGCGCGGCTCTATTCCGCGCTCAAGCGCGAGAACGTGGAGCGCCGTCAAACCGAAGCGCGGCTGCGGCGCAGCGAGGCGTTCCTCGAAGAGGGCCAGCGCATCAGCAAGACAGGTACCTGGATCTGGAACACGACCACGGGCCAATTGCTGTGGTCGCGTGAGAATTACGAGCTGTGGGGCGTGGAATTCACGTGCGAGCGGCCGACCATCGAAATGTGCCTCGAGCGTGTGCTGGAGGCGGACCGCCTGCGTTTCAAGGAAGTCTTCGTCAACGCAATTTGCGAAGACGGCATGCATAGCCACGAATTCTCGACACGGCAAAGCGACGGCAGCGTGCGCCGCCTGCAGGTGATTTTCCGGCCGTGGTCGAGCGACGAGAGCGGTGCGCGCGAATATATCGGCGCGACGATCGATGTCACGGACCGGCGCGCCTTCGAAGACGCGTTGCGGCGCGGCGAGATGTATCTCTCCGAAGCCCAGCGCCTCAGCAATATCGGCAGCATTGGCTGGAATGTCGAATCTCGCGACTTGACGTGCTCCGCGCAAACCTACCGGATCCTCGAAATGGACGAACCCTCGCGGCCGCATATGGATCTCATGCTGGAACGCATTCATCCCGACGACGTCGATCAGGTGAGGCGCGCGCTGTGCGAGGGGGAGGCAGGCGCGTCGATCATCGAGGCCGAGTATCGCGTGCGCGTGGAAACGGGCGCGGTGAAGTACCTGCGCATGGTGGCGAGACCAATCGCTTCGGCGAGCCGTGCCGTGGAATACGTCGGCGCCCTTGCCGACATGACCGAAATTCACCAGGCGCAAAACGCGCTGTTGCGCGCGCAGGCGGAACTCACGCACGTCACGCGCGTGTCGACGCTGGGCGAATTGACGGCATCGCTTGCGCACGACCTCAAGCAGCCGCTCATGGCGATCATCACGCATGGCGAGGCGGGCATGCGCTGGCTGGACCGCGCGGTGCCTTCGGTTGCCGAAGCGCGCAACAATCTCGCGCGTATCGTGAGCGACGCGGACCGCGCGAGTGAAGTGATCAACCGCCTGCGCGCGCTCGCGCGCAAGGAGCGCCCGAATCGCGCCGCGATCGATTTGACGCAAACCGTCAGCGAAGTCGTTGCACTCGTTCGGCAGGAAATGGAAAAGAACAACATTCGCCTGCGTGTCGTGTCGGAAGACGGTTTGCCCAAGGTGGCCGCCGACAAGATCCAGATCCAGCAGGTGGTCATGAACCTGATCTTCAATGGCATGCATTCGATCCTGAAGTGTCCGGGCAGTACGCGGGTGCTGAAAATCTCGGCCGAATTCGCTGGCGCGGAGTCCGTGCGCGTGTGTGTGTGCGATTCGGGCACGGGTATCGATGCCGATATCGTCGAGCGGCTATTCGAGCCGTTCTTCACGACGAAGTCGGACGGCATGGGGCTTGGCCTGTCCATTTGCCGCTCGATCATCGAGGAACATCGCGGTTCGATCTGGGCGTTCAATAATCAGGACGCGGGCGCGACGTTCTGCTTCGAGCTTCGCGCGGCAGGAAGCGGCGCCGAAGGCACTGTCGCGGCACGCGCGAACGGAACGACCGCATGAGCCATTACGCGCCCATTCTCGACCAACTCGCCGATTACGATGTCACGCAACTGGTCGCGGGGCCGCCGGCGCTCTATCGCGGCGTGAACAAGGAAGGCGCGCACGTGCTGTTCATGGTGACGGAGGACGGCCCGAAAGAGCACGAGCGGTGCGCGCGGTTAGAGCACGCTTATGCGTTGCGCGCGCGCCTCGCGGCGCCGTGGGCTGCACGGCCCTATGCGCTATTGCGGGAAAACGGCTTCGTTGCGCTCGCGCTGCGCGACCCCGGCGGCACGCTCTTGCGCGCGCGCTGGCGTTCGCCGCAAAAGCTCGAGCGCTTTCTGCGCGCCGCAATGGCGATTGCCACCGCCGTGGAATCGCTGCATGAAACCGGGCTGGTCCATTGCGACCTGAATCCCGATTGTATTCTGCTCGATAACGCCGACGAATCGGCGTGCCTCCTTGGCTTTGGTCACGCGATGATGGCCGATCGTTCGGACCGCGAAACCAATCTTCATCGTGCCAGCAGCGGGGCGATCGAATACATGGCGCCCGAACTTTGCGGCCGGATGGAGCGCATGCTGGACTGTCGCGCCGACCTCTATTCGCTGGGCTGCCTGTTCTACGAAATGCTCACCGGCGTGCTGCCGTTCACGGGCGTCGACAGAATGGCGCTCGCGCATGCGCAGCTCGCCAAGCAACCCATGCGTCCTTCCGCTTACGCGCCTGGATTGCCGCGCCAGGTCGAAGCGGTCGTCATGAAACTGCTCGCCAAGAATCCCAACGACCGCTATCAGTCAGCGGCCGGGCTGCTGGCCGACTTGATGCGCTGCCTGAACGCCGGGCCGGAGCGCAACGCCGCCGTGTTTCCGCTGGACTTGCACGCAAGCGTTGCGATCAGCCGGCACGCCGGGGCGCTATACGGCCGCCGTGGCCAGATGGATGCGCTCGACGCAACCTTGCGCCGCGTGAGCACGAGCGGCGCGGTCGAGCTGGTCTTCGTCGCCGGCTATTCGGGTAGCGGAAAGTCCGCGCTGGTCGATCAATGGGCAAGCGCAATCGGCACGACATCGATCTCGTATGCGCGAGGCGTGTGCGAACAGCTCGATTCGACCCAACCCTATGGGGCGCTGGCCCGCGCGCTCGAGCGGCTCATCCGCCCGATTCTCGGTCAGGAGGACGCGAGCTTCACCGCGACGCGCAATCGCCTCACGGCGTGCATGGGCGCTCGCGCGGAAATTCTCTATGGCCTTTTGCCCGACCTGAAACTGATACTGGGCGCTCTGTCGAGCGACGACGAAACGCAATTCAATGTCGACAGAGCGGTTTATTTGCGCACGATTGCCGATCTGCTCAAAAGCGTGTTGCAGCCCGAGCGCCCGCTCGTGCTGTTTTTCGATGACATGCAGTGGGTCGATGAAGGCACGCTGACGGTCCTCGACTATCTGACCCGCGACAGCGACCTCTCGCATGTCATGCTCATCGCAGCGTTTCGCAGCAACGAAGTGACGCCGGGGCATGCGCTCGAGCGGCTCATTGCCGAGACCAAAGACCGGCATCAGGTCATTGCAGTCGAGCCGCTTGACCGCGGCGACATGGCGCGCCTCGTTGGCGACACGCTGGGCTGCAAGCTCGACGCGTCGCTGCCGGTGATCGACATCATTCGGGAAAAGACGGGTGGCAATCCGTTTTTCACGATTCAGCTGGCTGCGGAACTCGCGAGCGAAGGGCTGATTGAATTCGAGGAAAAGGGCGCGTTGCGCCTGCGCGACGTCGATCGCATTCGCGCCAAGCTGTATTCGGACAACGTAGCGGACCTCATGCTGCTGCGCTTCGCACGGCTGGGCGAGGCCGCGCGTGACGCGTTGCAGGTCTTTGCCTGTCTGGGAGCCGCTGCGAAGATCGCCGATCTCGCGGCGGCGGCAAGCCTCACGAAGCAAGCGCTGGAGGCAAGCCTGCGCGAGGCCATCAACGCTTCGCTCATCGACCGCGATGCGGACAGGCTGCGCTTTACGCACGACCGCATTCGCGAGGCCGCCTACGCTTCGATGCGCGAAAGCGAACAAGCGGCCCTGCACCTCGAGATCGGGCGCAGGCTCGCCACGCGTTTGCGCGAGGACGAGCCGAGCGACGAACTTTTCGTCGTCGCGAATCAGATCAATCGTGGGGCTTCGCATGTCGTTTCGCCCGAGGAGCGCAAGCGCTTTGCCTACCTCAATCTGCTCGCGGGGGAACGTGCGAAGGCGGCGACCGCGTACACGTCGGCGCTGGTCTATTTCGAAACGGCGGCGGCGCTGATCGACGAAAGCACCGACGAAGACACGGCACAATGGACGGAATTTCACCGGGCTGACGTGGAGTGCCTGATCGGCACGCTCGCGCCCGCCGAGGCGCGGCTCGCGGCGCTCGGCCGCAAGCCGGTGAGCATGGCGCTGCGGGCGGAATTGACGCGCTTGACGGCGAGCCTGCAAACCGCACAGAACCGGCAAATTCAGGCGCTGACCACGGGGCTCGACTTTCTGGCCCGGCTCGGTGTCAACATCGAAGAGCGCCCGTCGGACAGTGAAGTCGATCGCCTTTATCGGCAGTTGCGCAGCGAGTTGGGCGACAGGTCGATTGCCCAGCTTGGCGATAACGCGTGGGTCGAAGACCCGGTGTGGCGCTGCGCGCTCGATGTGCTCGCCGATCTCATTCCGCCCGCGCTCTTTTTCAATGCCAATCTGCTCGACGTGATTCTGCTGAACCTGACCTTGCTGAGTTTGCGGCACGGTCTTTCCGATTCCGCGGCGTATGGTTTCGTTTGCCTGAATCTCGTGTTCGCCGAGCGCTATGGGGACTACAGGACGGGCTATGAGTTTGCGCAACTGGCCGTCGACGTGGTCGATCGTTGCAAGCGCTCGCGCTACAAGGCGCGCATCTACATGCGCTTTGGCAGTCTCGTGATTCCGTGGAGCCGGCCGGCCCAGGACGCCATGCCGTATATCGAGCAAGCGAAGAAGGTGGCGAAAGCGGACGGCGATCTGGTATTCGACGTGTCGGGCGCGCGTAATGTCGTGAGCGTGCTGCTTCTCGCCGGCCGGCCGCTGGACGAAGTTCTCGCGGAGGCGAAAAACGGTCTGAACGTCGCGAGGTTGTCGCGTTTCTTTCTGTATTCCGGCGTTTTCCGCGCGCAGATCCAGCTTGTCGAACAACTGGGCGACGCGGGGCGGCGCGACACGGCGGATCATGCCGGCGACGAGGAATATCAGCGGGACATCGACGCGGTGCGCGCGAACAACACGAGCGTTGGCTTTGCCTACTGGACGTGCATGCTGCAGGCGAGCTTCATTTCCGGCGATTTCGAAGCGGCGCTCGAGGCAGAGGTGGCGGCGAGGCGATCGATCGGCGCGTCGAGAATGTTCCTCGAATTGATCGAATATCGCTTCTTTGGCGCGCTCACGCGCGCGAAGCTGTGCGAAATGGCAGCGACGCAGCACGAACGGGCCGCACACCGTGAAGCCCTCGACGCGCATTGCGCGGCGCTGAGCGCATGGGCGCACGTCGGTCCCGCGAATCTCACGGGCCGGGCCGCGCTCGTCGATGCCGAGATCGCGCGGCTCGACGGCCGCGCCCGCGACGCGGAGCACCTCTACAACAAGGCGATTCGTCACGCCCACGAACGACGGATTCTGCATGTCGAGGCGCTGGCGTGCGAACTCGCGGCAGGATTTCATCGCCAGCAAGGGCGCGGCACGATTGCCGACGCCTACTTGCGCGATGCTTCGCATGCCTATGCATGGTGGGGCGCGAACGCCAAGGTGCGCGCCATGACGGAGCGAGGCCTGAAAACGGAGCCGTCGGCCGCTGCGCCGATGCCGCCATTCGACTACCCGTCGCAACAGCTCGATATTGCTGCGATCATCAAGGCTTCGAGCGCGCTGTCCAGCGAAATCGTGCTGAGCCGTCTGATCGAAACGCTCGCGCTCGTGACGCTCGAGCACGCAGGCGCCCAGCGTTGCGTGCTCGCGCTGAACCACGAGGGCGGCTTGCAGATTCATGCGGAGGCCGTGACGCGCGCCGAACTCGCCGAAGTCAATGTCGTGCGGCGCGAGATTTCGAGCGAGGACTTGCCGCTTACGCTGGTTCGCACGGCGATCCGCACGGGGCAGCCGCTCGCGCTCGGCAGCGCCGCGACAGAGGGCGGCTATACGCGCGATGACTATGTGCGAAGGACCCAGGCGAAGTCGGTGCTCTGCCTGCCGCTGCTCAAACAAGGCGGTCTGGTGGGCGTGATCTTTCTGGAGAACCGGCTTAGCGAAAGCGCATTTACCGAGGACAAGATCGCCGTGCTTTCCGTGCTCGGCGCACAGGCCGCCATCGCACTCGAAAACGCGCGCCTCTATCAGGATCTCGTGGAGCAGAATCAGCGCATCGCGCATACGGAGGAAGCGTTGCGCAACGCCATGGCCGAGCTTGCGCGCGTGACGCGCCTCACGACCATGGGCCAACTGGTGGCATCCATTGCGCACGAAATCAGTCAGCCTGTGAGCGCGATTCATTCATCGGCCTCGGCGGCCGTGCACTGGCTCGAGCGCGAACCGCCCGCACTCGAGGAGGCGCGCAAGATGTTGACGCTCGTGGCGGGCGAGAGCCTGCGTGCATCGAGCATCATTCACGGCATACGTGAATTGGCGAAGAACGCGCCGCCCACGCTAACCGTGTTCGATTTGAGGCGCGCGGTCGCCGAAGCGCTGCTGCTTGCGGGCGCGGAAGTCGAGAATCACCAGGTCGAAGTCGATAACGCCATCGCGCCGGAGTTCTTCGTGAAGGGCGATCGCGTGCAGGTTCAGCAGGTCGCGCTCAATCTCATTGTCAACGCCGTGGAGGCGATGGCCGGCGTCGATTCGCGCGCCCGCGTACTCGAACTTTCCAGTCGCCATGTGGGCGGCGGCCGGGCGGAAATCACCGTGGCCGACTCGGGGCCTGGGCTGCAAGCCTGCGTTGAGGGGTCGCTGTTCGAGCCGTTCGTGACGACCAAGGCAACGGGCATGGGTTTGGGCTTGTCGATCTGCCGTTCGATTATCGAGCGGCATGGCGGCACGCTGGAGTTCGAGCCCAACACGCCGCATGGCGCGCGTTTCGTTTTCTCGCTCGCCGCCGCGTTTGAAGCGGCGGGGGGAAACGCGGCGCTCGAGCGCTAGCCGGCCCGATTCACCGCCTGCTTGACGTGCATGGCCAGCGCCTGTGCGCTGACCGGTTTGGTGAGGAACGCGCGAACGCCGATCGACATGGCCCGCGCCTCGGCTTCGGCAGTCGGATACGCCGTGATGAGCACGAACGGCGCATCGACGCCCATGTCGATCATGCCCTCGAACATTTGCAGGCCGGACATGCCGGGCATCTGGAGATCGGAGACGACGCACGCAGTGCGATTGTGCGCAAGCCATCGCAGGAGGTCATTCCCCGATTCGAAGGTTTCGACTTCATAGCCGAGCGAACGAAGCAAGCTGGCAAGTGCAAGCCGAACTGACTGATCGTCGTCGACCACACAGACGTGATGAGCGGCGGACACGCATGATCTCCTGAGCAACAACGGCGCGATGGACCAGCACTCCAGCGCGGGTCGACAGCGCTGATAGTAATGACGGAATTCGCCGGGCGGAATCATACGCTTGTATAGCGGGTGTGATTATTTACAACACCGGCAACCATGCGTGTGCTTGCTGGAGAGAACGCTGCGCGGTGCGCGTAGTGAGCGTGCAGGCCGCGCAGGTTACCGGTGATTCATTTCGAGTCATTTCGGAATGGAAAGTTATTTTGCCGTGGCGCCGGACGCGCGAGGCAGCGCAAGACTCGTCAACGCGCCGATGCCGCACAGCGCGGCCACATAGAGCTCGGGGGCGGACGGGTTCCACTTCAGCATCAGCGAAACCAGAACGGGCGTGAGGCCGCCAAATACCGCGTAGGCCACGTTGTACGAGAACGAGATGCCGGAAAAGCGCACGGCGGCCGGAAAGGCGTTGACCATTGCCACAGGAATTGCCGCAACCGCGCCGACAAAAAAACCTGCTACGGCATAGAGCGGCAGCAGCGCGCCCGGATCGACGGCAAGATGCCGGAGCATCGCGAAGTACGATGCGCCGAGCAGCAGGCATCCAACGAAGATCGTGCGCCGCGTGCCGATGCGGCCCGCAATCGATCCCGCCACCACGCAGCCGATAGTCAGGCAGAACGTTGCCGCCGAATTCGCCTGTAGCGCGGTGGCGGCGTCGATATGAAAGCGCTTCGCCACGAGCGTGGGTGTCATCAGGATCACGACGACGATCGCGGCGGTGAGCGTCCACGTGAGCAGCATCGAGACGACCACAGCGCGGCCGTGCTTGCGCAGCACGGTCTTGAGCGGCACTTCGGTGGCGAGCGAGCGGCGTGCCTTCATCTCGACGAATACCGGCGTTTCGTTGAGCCAGCGCCGCAAGAAGGCCGCGAGAATGCCAAACAGGCCGCCAGTGACGAAGGGAATGCGCCATGCGTAGGCGGCGATTTCCGCCTGCGAATAATGATGATTGATGCCTGAGGCGAGCAACGAGCCGAGCAGGATGCCGAGCGTCAGGCCACCGGTGAGCAGGCCGCACGCATAGCCGACATAGCGAGGCGGCACGTGCTCGGAAACGAAGACCCATGCGCCCGGCACCTCGCCGCCCACGGCGGCGCCTTGCAGCACGCGGCACAACAACAGCAGGACAGGCGCGGCAATGCCGATGGCATCGTAGGTCGGCAGCAGCCCCATGAGGAGCGTGGGCAGCGCCATCAACATCACGCTCAGCGTGAACATGCGCTTGCGCCCGACCAGGTCGCCGAAATGCGCGAGGATCACGCCGCCGAGTGGCCGCGCGAGGTAGCCTGCCGCGAAAATGCCGAACGTCTGCAGTTGGCGCAGCCAGTCGGGAATCGCGGGAGGAAAGAACAATTGGCCGATGGCGGCGGCGAAAAATACGTAGATGACGAAATCATAGAACTCGAGTGCGCCGCCAAGCGCGGCTAATGTGAGCGTGCGGTGATCGCTACCCGCCAGCGGGCGGTGCGGCACGAAGGGAATTTGAGGCGAATTGAGGGAATTCATCGGCGAGGCCAGGTTGGGTTGATGGAGGGCACGTTCGGTGCGCGCGGGCGCAATGGGTGAGCGATGAACCGACCTCGGCTCCGATAACGTCCCAGGCCATCAAAACACCTGAGCGATTCGCGCTATTCCCGCCGCGGGGCAGGCGGAGTTGGCGCTTTGGGTCGTGTACAAAAGACAGAGAAGCGCATCGAGCGAGCGCGCGTTGTTGCGCGACGGCGCAGTGCAGGTTGATGGAGTGGAAGTGCAGCGGGACATTGCGTTTCAAAACGCCTGCACCGAGCGCGTCGGGCTGCATGTGCCCGAACAGGGCACGCTCAATGTCGTTGCGCTAGCAACTATCGGAAATAGTGCAAAAGGCTGGGATGTCGAGCGCGCGACGTTGTTATCGGCAACTTCGCGACACAGGCTCATTGAAGGCGACCGCATCCGGCATGGCGGACAGATCGAAGTGACTTCGCTGATCGGGCAGGGGACGTGCTTGAGGTTTCACTACCGTAAGGCAAGGGCAAGTGCGCCGACTTGCTGCCTTGATCGCAGGCGGATGGCCCGCCTGGGTGCTGGAGCGGGAGACGAGTCTCGAACTCGCGACCTCAACCTTGGCAAGGTTGCGCTCTACCAACTGAGCTACTCCCGCATGTCTGGCTCCCCGACCTGGGCTCGAACCAGGGACCTACGGATTAACAGTCCGGCGCTCTACCGACTGAGCTATCGGGGAATCAAGGAGGCCGGATTGTACAGGAGATTTTTCGAAGTTGCAGCTTTTTCCTGACAAATTTCAACAAGGGCCTTTGCTGGCAATTAAGGTAGAAATCTAACGGTTTATGGTGTATTACCTACTCGCGGAGAAGGTTTGGCCCGCTCGTGGCTCTATTGCGCAATGGAAGTCTGGATCTACCCATGGGGCCACAGCTTGACTATCGTAGACGGCATCTCAAACCCAACCGTAGAGGAAGCACAACGATGTCCCTCGCCGATGCCGTTAACGAATCCTCCGCCGACACCAGCGCGGCACCTTCGCAACGCACGCGCGTGCGCCGGGTCGCGCAACGCGCGCACTACGACGCGGCAACGTTGCATGCGATTCTTGACGAAGCCTACGTCTGCCACGTGGCGTTCGCCGACGAGCACGGCGTGCATTGCATTCCCACCGCATGCTGGCGCGAGGGCGATCATCTCTACATTCACGGTTCGAACGGCAGCCGCATGTTGCGCCTCGCAGCCGAAGGCGCCCAGGTTTGCGTGACCGTTACGCATCTGGATGGGCTCGTGCTAGCGCGCTCGGCGTTCAATCATTCGATGAACTATCGTTCCGCGGTGATCTACGGCGTATTCGAGGTGGTGGCCCATGAGCACAAGGCTGCCGTGCTGGACGCCTTCATGGAGCACATTGCGCCGGGGCGCAGGCATGAAGTGCGCGCGGGCAATAGCAAGGAGCTGGCGGCGACCACGGTCATGCGCATTGCACTCGCGGAGTCCGTGACGAAGATCCGCGCGGGCGGCCCGAAGGACGACGAGGAGGACATGGACCGGCCCGTCTGGGCAGGCGTGCTGCCACTCACGCTCGCACCGTTGCCGCCCGAGGCCGACACGGCAACGCCGGAGCGCGAGGCGCCCGCGTATGTGAAGGCCTGGGCAACGTGACGGCCAGGACAAACGGGAAGCGCGCGGTCGCGCTCAGTAGATGGCGGACCAGAGCATGCTGGCAATGGCGAGGGCGTAGATCACCGCCGTGATGATGGCCGCTACGCGTAGCGGCCGGCCAACTGTCGAAGTGCTGGTGATAATGACGAGGCTTATCCCGATGCCGATCAGGGCGAGCACGAGGAGCCGCGGCAGAAGACTCCAGCCATCCAGCCCAACCTTGAAGATCGACCAGATCACGGCAGCGGCGAACATGGCGAAATACCACCAGAGTCCCGCGGAGCGGTTCCAAAGCATGAGGATGCCGGCGCCGATCAATGCAACGCCGGCAACGAAGTAGTAAGGCGCGTGGCCCATCCAGGGGATCCACCCGCCCAGCACGGCGAACGCTGCGCCGACGAGGATGATCCATTCTGCCGTCTCGGCAGGAGAGGTCCAGCGGCGGTAAGACATAAAAGTCCCCCAAAATGCAGAAAAGCCGGGCTTTGCAGCGGGCATGGCTGCAGTCTGAATCTGACTGCGCGGCCTGACCAGGCGGCCCGACCAGGTGGCTCATCGATGAAGAACCTGAGAGCAAAGTCCCTGGTCGAGCGTAAGCAGCCCCTGTGCCCAGGTCAAGGGAGATAAGCCCTTGAATTTGTAAGCACTTCGCAACGCATTCACATTTAGGTTTCTCGCGCGAAAGAAATACGCATCGACGACATGGGCGATAGTCGACATTACCGGGTCGCGGCGATTTACCCGGCAAGAGTTGCGACGCAGGTCACATGTGTGAAGCGGCGTGCGTCAACATGACTTCCGCTTCCTGTCGAGCGAATCGGGTCGCTACGTCGCTATATCCGGGTGCTTATAACGTGGAGCACCCCGCGAATGCAGCACTGTCCCAGCGGTCCATATCGCCCGTAGCGCTTTCGATCTGAGAAATGCTTGGTTCCTTCGTGCGCGTCATACCGATAGCCTGCGTACTTCGCCAGCGCGAATATTCAGTGTGGCAGCGCAAGGGCAACAAAAGAAGAAGGAAACTCAATAATGAAAAGCAGCATCTGGGGCGCAGTGCCAGGCGCACTGTTGACGGCACTTCTGGTCGTGGCATCGACCGCCGCGCATGCGGATCGTCTGGACGATATCAAGCGCGCGGGCGTATTGCGCGTGGCTGCATTCGACAGCAACCCGCCGTTCGGTTTCGTCGATCAGAAAGACAATCAGATCGTCGGGCTCGACGTGGACTACGCGCGCGCCATGGCCAATAGCCTTGGCGTGAAGCTCGAAATCCAACCCACCAACCCCGCCAATCGCATTGCGTTTCTGAAGTCGGGCAAGGTCGATCTGGTCTTCGCCAACTTTACGATTACCGACGATCGCAAGTAGGAGGTGGATTTCAGCACCCCGTATTTTGCTTCCGGCACCCAGTTCATTGCGAAGAAGGGCGTGCTGACGTCTGCGGAACAGATCAATGGCCTGCGCATTGGCGCAGACAAAGGCACGACCAACGAACAGCAGGTGCGCGCGAAATTCCCGAGCGCAACGATCGTCGCCTACGACGACACGCCTTTCGCTTTCGCCGCGCTGCGCACGGGCAACGTGCAAGCCATTACGCAGGATGGTCCGAAACTCGTCGCGCTGCTTGCACGCGCGCCGGACAAGGCGAACTATGAGATTTCCCCGTTCACGATCTCGAACGATTACGAAGGCGTTGGCGTGCCCAAAGGCGAAACGCGTTTGCTCGATGCGGTGAACAGCACGCTGACGCACCTGGAAACCGACGGCGAAGCCGCGCAGATTTATGACAAGTGGTTCGGCCCGAAGAGTGCGGCGCCGTTGCCCCGTCTCTTCAAGATCGGCGATCCGCAAAAGAACAGTTGAGCGCCGCGGTTGATTCATGCATAACTGGCTTGAACCGAAGTATCTTGCGTGGCTCGAACAGGGTTTCTTCGTTACGTTGATGCTCTCCGCCTGCGCGGCGTCGTTCGCGACGCCGCTGGGTTTTTTGCTGGCGGTCGCGCGCAGCGCCCCTACCCGTGCAATTGCGCGGGTGGCGGCGCTTTACGTGTTCGTCTTCCGCAATTCGCCGCTGCTCGTTCAACTGCTGTTCTGGTATTTCGGCGCCGCGGCTGTGTTGCCGTCCGGATTGATGGACTGGCTTAACACGCCGCACCTGGCAACGTTCGGGCCGCTCACGCTGCGCTGGCCGAGTTTCGAACTGTTCGCGGGCTGGGTCGGACTGACCTGCTACACCACGGCGTTCATCGGCGAAGAGTTCCTGGCCGGCATGCGCGGCGTGAACCCCGCACAGTGGCATGCCGCTGCGGCGCTCGGCATGGGCCGTTACGCGACCCTGCGCTATGTGATCCTCCCTCAGGCGTTGCGCATTGCGACGCCGCCGCTCGCCGGCCAATACATGAACGTGATAAAAAACTCGTCGCTGACGATGGCGATTGGCGTTGGGGAGCTGTCGTATATGTCGCGTCAGGTCGATACGGAAAGCTTCAGGACGTTTCAGGCATTCGGCACGGCCACTATGTTCTATGTGCTGGCTATCGCGGTGATCGAGGTCGCGCTGGTGTTGTGGCAACGCGCCGGTCTGCGCGGTTTGCAGCGAGGCCGCGCGTGAACGGATTCGAGTGGCTGCCTGCGTTGCGCTACCTGATGCTCGGCGCGTTTCCGGCTGGACCGCTGGGCGGCATTGCGCTGACGATCGCGCTCTCCGTGATATCCGCGCTGCTCGCGGCGTTGATCGGACTCGCGCTTGGCGTTGCGCTCGCCATGACGCGAGGCACCGTGCGTCTCGCACTGACCGCCGGCGTCGCGTTCTTTCGCGCGATACCTGTGCTCATGCTGATTTTCTGGACTTTCTTCCTGATGCCGATCCTGCTGCACGTCGACGTTCCGGGCCTCGCGACCGTTGTGTGTGCGCTGGCACTGATTGGCGGCGCGTATCTGTCGCATTCGGTTTATGCGGGCATCACGTCGATCAGCGAAGGGCAGCGGCAGGCCGCGCTTTCGCTTGGCTTGACGCGCTGGCAGGCATTACGCGAAGTCATCCTGCCGCAAGCGGTGCGCGTGATGATGCCGTCGTTCGTCAATCAGTGGGTGGCGTTGATCAAGGATACGTCGCTCGCCTATATCGTCGGCGTGCCGGAATTCACGTTCCTCGCCAATCAACTCAATAACCGGCTGCTGGTGTATCCGGCGCAGATCTTCCTGTTCGTCGGGCTCGTTTATCTGCTGCTGTGCGGTGCGCTGCAGTGGGGGGCCAATGCGCTGCTCGTGCGGCGCAAGCTGCCGGGACTGCATGGGCGTAAAGGCGCGCCATTGTAGTTCGCCGGGTTCAAGGCGCTCGCCCTATGAGGGGTGAGGAGGGCGGCACGCCAAGCTCCCGATCCAAAACTCAACGATTCCGACGGCGCGGAAAGCCTACGGTCAGCGCCTTTTCTGCTATCCGTAAATTTCAGTTTAATTGATACGTAAGCGCGGCGAACTAGAATACGAAAACCACTTAGGATAACAAATAATAATCCTGTCCGATGCATGCTCAACGGTCAGGCCATCGCCGGACTACTCAGGTCTTTTCTCCCCATCGTTGTGAATGCAGTGAATGGCGAATACGCCGAGGGAGGCTACCGTGAACGTCCAGACCACGCAGCAGTGGGCTATTCCAGACCCGCGTCTTTTTACGCATTTCCCGATTAAAATTGCGGCGCAAATAATGGCAGCCGCACTGTATCTCACTGCGGGTTGTGCTTTTGCTGCCTGCGAAAAAGAGGCCGCGGCAATGTGCTCACAAGGTGATCCGCGCTGTCTTGATGGCGCAGCAAAATCGGTTGAGCAAGCAGCCAACGACTGCAAAACTCCGGAAGGGCGAATTCAAAGCGCCTCCTTGTGGCAGGCAACGCCAGGCTTCTTCGACAACGCACCGCACGAGCACGAGTTCTGGCGATGCGTGGCCAGGCTATGTGACCCGCCGCAAGCCCCCGGGCAATAGCGTCAAGCGTGGTTTTGCGGTTGCGCTGACAGAAGTCGCTTGTCGGCGCTGGCGCTTCCATGTCGCGCAATGGTGCAGGTCATCCGTCGAGTTCGCTCAGGAAGGAGAGCAGCAACCGGTTCACTTCCTCGGCGCGCTCGCGCTGCAGCCAGTGGCCTGCGCCTTCCAGCACGTGAGCGCCGCGCAAACCCGGCAGCACTTGCGGCAACGCGGCGACACGCTGCTGCATGCCGGGAAACCTGAGTACATCGTCCCGCGAGCCGCCAATGAAGAGTGAAGGCTGACGAATTGGGCAGCCATACCAGGGGGCGAGCAATTCCGCGCTCCGGCGGATCGCGCGGTACCAGTTCAATCCGCCACGGAAGCCGGTGCGCCGGAACTCACCGACGACATAGTCGAGGTCGTCCTGAAGAAGCCAGTCCGGCAAGACGTCGGGGTCCACGGTGTTATCGAGGAGGCCGGCGCCCGGCGCGAGGATGCCTGCGACCATGCGGCCCGGGCCGTCGCCCGACATGCTGAACGTGACGCGGCGTAGGGTCGCTTCGACATCGGCTTGAAGTTCCTCCTCGGCCACACCCTCTCGCTGAAAGTACTGCATGTAGAAGGTCGTCACACCCTGCCGTTCGAGTGCCGTCAGCAGGTCGATTTTCGCGGGCGGGACATACGGTACGCTCAGGCCGACGACGGCGCGGAAGACATCGGGCCGTAGCAACGCACTGTTCCAGGCTGCAGGCGCTCCCCAGTCGTGGCCGACGATCACCGCCGTATCGGCACCAAGGACGCGGACCAGTTCCACCATGTCGCCTGCGTGGTGCAGCATCGTGTACTGTGCAGGGTCCGCCGGCGCGTCGGTGCCGCCGTAGCCGCGCATGTCCGGCGCCGCGGCGCGATAGCCAGCGTCCGCGACCGCAGCCATCTGCGCGCGCCAGGATACCCACGACTCCGGAAATCCGTGGCAAAACACCACGAGTGGCCCAGCGCCCTGCAGCGCGACACGCATGCGGATGGCACCGACCTGTAGCGTTTCGAGTTGCAGCTCGCGGGGGCCGCTCACGCTGCCTCCGCTGTTGCCAGCAATTGCCCAATGCACTGCGCCGCATCCGAAGCTTTGGCCCCGACGGTCTTGAGAAGGTCCTGCACGGCAGCGTCCAACTCCACACCTTTGAGAATCACAACCTGCCCGTTGAGGCGACACTGTCTGAGCCAGGCGCTCAAGTCGGGGTTCTGCTGCCAGTGCGCGGCATTGGCGAGCGTCGGCAGCCACATCCGTAGGTAATCGATCGGCAGTTCGGGCACGGGCACGGGCATGCACATCGCGTTCTGTTCCTGCAGATTATCCATGTGCGCCTCGACCCAGGCGATCACGCTGCCCGAGAAGAGCGGCTGGCACCAGCGGACCATCAGGAGGTTGATGGCTTCTTCCTGGAACACCGGTACGCCCGGCAATGGCTGGATCGCGCAGGCCGTGCAGTCGATGTACAGTGTGTCAGGATCGGCGCTGAGTTCGCCTTTCTCCAGCACGATGCGCGACGGCTCGATTGCGCGCACACGGCCCAGCCGAACGATTTCACCAACCTTGCGCAACTGGGCCATCTCGCCTCGCGAAACGAGTGCGCAGCGGTAGGTCGTGGGTTCGATGGCCGGGTCGATCCGCATGAGCGCGCCGCCCGCTTCGAGTCGCCGGAACAGGTCGGGGACGTCGCGTGCGTCGCGGATCGCATCGAATTGCACCACGCTGTTCTCGAAATAACGCCGCCAGCCGGTCGGGCCGGGCTGCATGTTGGCACGATCCATCACCCATGCGTCGCGCGGCATGATCCAGCGGATGCGCTCGTGCGGCACACCGTTCTCGATCAGCCAGATGCACGCATCCATGCCGGTCTTGCCGGAGCCGACGACGGTATAGCACGAGTACGGCCGCGTAACCTTCGGCAATTCGTTGCAGGCAATGCACTGCACACCCGCGGCCAAGCTGTATTTTGGCGGGTGAGTGGACGGCACCTCGGTTTTCGCATGCGTGGCATTCACCCATTTGCGCCGCGCGCGCACCTCGTGCTCGGCGCCGGTCAGCAGCGAGCGGAAGCGGTGCGTGCGGCCTTCGCTCGCGAAGTGATCGCATTTCGGGAACCACTGCACGCGGCCAGAGGGCATGAAGCGCTGTTTCATTACCTGCTCAAAATGCGCGAGCACCTCGGCTCCCGAGGAAAGCCCAAGCATCCCTTCGTTAAAGCCCGTCGCTTCATGCGACCAGTCGCTCAGTTCACGCGAGGCCACGCCATACCAGGCAGACGGCTGGTGCAGCCGCACGTACGAATAAGTGTCGTTCCAATGGCCGCCGGGACGGTGGTGGCGATCCACCATCACGACTCGCGCATCGGGCGACTCGGTGAGCAGCGTGTCGACGAATGCCATGGCGGTAGCGCCCGTTCCTGTCACGAAGTAGTCGGACTCGATGCATGCCATGTCACTCTCCTAAATGGGAGACATTGATGTGAATTTCCGCGCCAGAGGCTTTCCGCCGGCTGTCAACCGACTTGGTCAAACAGCTGGGACGCAACGGGCGTTCGACGTAAGGGTGGGAAAACTGGGCCGCGGGCTTCTCGAGCGTTCAACGAGAGAGCGTTTGAATTTTTAAAGTCTCGGGATGCTCATCCAAAGTAGAATTGCGCCAACGCATTCGTCAAGGTTTCCTAACGATATCTGTTATCGAATGAGGTCGCTGCATTGCGCGCAGCGATCTTCGCAAAATGGAAAGTCCTTGGGATGGTTATAACGCCTTATACGGTTGCCGGGGTGCCGGGGTTACATCGTGTCTGTACGCTACCGCACACACTTTTGATGGGCACGGCGCCGGGCTCGTTACTGCGAGTCGCCATATCTGGAGACACGTGACTGGTTCTCCGCGCGGCGGTTCGGTCTCGCCTCAGACATGGCCCTCGGCACCTTTCCCGCATACAAGAGAACCGTCTCAGCAGTTTCCTTTCTTGGCCTGTCCGGGCGGACAGAACCCGTTGCCAGGACCGCCTTGCGGCGGCGGGGCCACGGCGGGTTCGCCCGGCACGTACACGGCACACCCGGCCAGTGTGCCGGAAGCAATCGCCAAAGCGATGATGATTCTTTTCATGACCGTCCCCCGAAGAGAAGAGGCGATTCGCCCCTTCGTTATTCCTGCCGTTATCAGAAAGTGAAATTCACGCTGGTCTGACTGCCGCTCGTCACGTTGACGGCCGTCGATTGCGTGGTGCCGGAAGCCGCATCCGCTTCGATTGTGTACTGGCCCGCCGCTGAGGTCACCGCGGTCAGGCTAACGGGCAGTGTTCCGTTATAGGCGCCGGCCATCGGCGCCGCAACGGGCAGGCTCGTTGTATAGACGCCCGTGTCCAGGTTGGCATTCGCCGCTGCGATTTCGTAGACGCCCGCTGATGTGGTCTGAATCGCACGCACACTGGCATCCGCCGACACCGTGACGGTGCCGCTCACGGTATTCATCGCCGAGGCGGGAAGCGCAATGGGTTGGCCTGCCGTTGACACGTGGGTCGTAGCGCCTACGACGACAGGCACTGACGAAATGATCCCCGTTGTCTCGTTGGGTTGCACGATCACGATATCGTAGTTGCCGTTGGTCGAACTCTGGACCAGCGTCGAAAACACGAAGTGGCCTGTGCTGTCCGCCACCGTGCCGCTCACCACCTTGCCGTTCTGCTCGGCATACACCGTAGCGCCAGCTTCGGCCGCTGCGACGT
Source organism: Paraburkholderia sp. J8-2 (assembly GCF_905220195.1). Lineage (NCBI taxonomy): Bacteria > Pseudomonadati > Pseudomonadota > Betaproteobacteria > Burkholderiales > Burkholderiaceae > Paraburkholderia > Paraburkholderia sp. J8-2. The sequence continues at coordinate 41,798 of NZ_CAJMZA010000030.1, read as the reverse complement.
TGCCATCAATCAAGCCTGTGACGGTCGTCGGCGTGGCGGTAATCACCGGCTTCAACGCATACGAGCCGTTGCCCTTCTGAACGACTGACTTGCAGGCGTTGAAGTCGAGCACGAGATCGACGGTCGAGTTCGCGGCCACGTCGAAGGGGCGAATGATCTTGAGGCCGCTTTGGGTTGCGCTTGGCGTCGCCAGTGGCTGTTCGTTGGTCGTTCCCGACACCACGACCGAATTGGCCACCGTGTTCCCCTGGTTCTGGGCAAGGACAAGCCGTACCTGCTGATATTGGCCCGCGGTCAGGGTTGCTTGACCGAGCGTCGCCATCGTGCCGTTCGTCAGCGAAAGTAGATCGATTTTCTGCGGGGCAGCGAGCGTGATGTTGGTCCATCCGCTGTCGTTGTCGCCGGCGCTCGAGCTTGCGTTAATGCCGACCTGGCTCACCGTTACGTAGACGTGGTCGAAGCCGCACGATGGGGCGTCGGTCATCTGGACGTTCACGGTGCCGGTCGGGTTGCCGCCGCTACTGTTACTGCTGCTGCCGCCTCCACCGCCGCAAGCCGTGAGAGCGGCCGCCCCGAAAACAGCGGCCATTAGTGTTTTATGCATGCCGTTCATATCAAGCACCTTTTGTTTTGTCCCTGGTGCGCGAAGCATACGCTCGACGGGTTGCAAGTTATCTTGCGACATTGAAACAATTGGTAATTTTTGTGCTCGCTGTTTAAAGTTCGTTGCGAGCCTTTGTACAGCACGAGACGTGTGCTCGAGATCCGTCGTCGCGACCCGCAACGACGGCCGACTGTCACGGCGAAGTCGCCGCGCGAAGAACGTACGCTCGTCGGTGGAGAATCGCTCGCCTGCGTCGGCGTCGAGATTCTGTCCGCCAATGCGGCCTCACACACCGTTGCCGTGTGCAGGTTCCGCCGAATCGACGCTTGCCACGTCTCCAACGCGTTCCTGCGGGCGATCGAGAATGCTGAAGCCATAGTCCGCGTTGAGCAGCGGAGTGACGGAATAACCGACCACTGCGGGACGGTACGCAACCGGACCTGTCGTGGCCGGCGCGCCACCCGCGGCGCCGTCCTGACCCGTGGCGCTCGATGGGCTGCCGTCCGTGCCGCCTGTACCACCCAGTCCAACGCCCAGGACAGTGGCGCCGTTACCGCCGTTCGCTCGAACTGAGCCGCTGCCCAATGCGAAGCTCCCTGCAACGGCCAGCATGATCGCGATGGAGATTCGGCTGCGCGAGAGGAGGAAAAGCTCACCTCGCTTGATGCCCCAGCCAGTTTCCACCGGCGGATATTGTTTCACTCCATTTCCCGATGCCGCCGCATTGACACCATTTCGCATTTCCGGAAACTCCAATTCGCTACCTCGTGCACGATTACTTACGTTAATTGCCTTAAAATTTTCGGCACGAAAGATATAAGAAGAATTGGTAATTTTTTTAGCGAAAAATGAGCTTGCGGCGGCTGCACAACAGTGCATGCGCAATGAATTATTGATTGGGGGATTTTCGAGCGCTTTGCTGTTCAGGCCCGTCACAGCAAGAGTGGCGGCCAACATCTGGTTCGCGGATCAGGCCACTTTGGCGGTGCCGGGCATGCGCGACTGGTTGGACGCATTCGTGGCCAGTCAATACCGCCGTTGAAGATGGGATTTAAGTTTTTAACTTCTTTTATCGTCCGGTGCACGCATGTTAAATGGAGTGAACAGCCAGACTAACGATCGTGCTAATTTAATCATAACTTTCGTTGCGCGAACAACTGACTATATTTAAAGATTGTCAATTCAAATTTACAGTGGGCAAATGTTTAGCGTTGTGAGGTGGCCCTATACTGCCAGTGGTCGCTGAATGACCCATTGCCGCTATTGCCCGCGATGTGGTTCGTGTGACGGCTTCGCGGCACTAAACGGCCGTCCGGCGAGTTCCTTGAATTGACGATCCGCTACGAAGCACCGGGTTTCCACCGTGCAGGACTGTGCAACATGTCGCGACAGGTGCAGACGCCATTGCCAACCAGGGGGCTGCTGTTGTAAGTTCGACAGCTTGCTGATACGGGAACGTCCCGCAGGCCCTGAACGCCTGATATCCACAATCCAATGAATTCAATCTCCCTGGCGTTGTTCGACATGGACGACGTTCTCTGTCACTACGACAGATCGTTGCGGGTCCGCAGGTTGGCCGCGCTCTCCGGCCGAACCGAGCGAGAGGTTGCGAATGCGATCTGGGATTCCGGGCTCGAAGCAAAGGCCGACGCTGGCGCGGTGACCGATGCCGAATACCTGTTTGCGACGGGAAAACTGCTTGGGTGCGAGATCTCGGAGAAGGACTGGTTGAGCGCCCGCAAGGCAGCGATGTCGCCCAATTACGAGGTCTTGAAATTGGCAAAGGAAGCAGCGAATCGTTGTCAGATCGCCGTATTGACAAATAATCCGGAGATCGTGTCGTCAAACATCAAGTACCTTTGCCCGGAAATCGCCAGCGTATTTGGCAATCACGTGTACGCATCTGCATCGTTCTCGGCCGCAAAGCCGGACGTCGAGGTATTCCGTCGATGTCTCGAGAAGCTTCGTGCTTTGCCGCACGAAACGCTTTTCGTCGACGACCTTCCGGACAATATTGCAGGCGCCGGGCTAGCCGGTCTTAACGCTCATCACTTTACTGGTCATCGTTCACTTGCCGACGCTTTGGCACTTAGTGGGCTAATTTGCGCGGCATGAGGTCCAGCGGACCTCACTCACCTGGTTGCTCTGCCCGCAAACCAAGGGCGGCGATGACATCGGCGAAATCAGACGTAACAAGGGTGCCCACCTCACGGGCTACGGGTTCAGGGCCATCGACCTCGCAGCGATACGTGATCCGGGTGCCGCGTTCGGTCGGCGATAGCTCGTGACGAACGCGAACCACCACGCCAGCGTCGGGTACTTCAGTGATATCCTCGAAACCCTTGTCAGCCTCAACCCACCCGAAGCGGAACGGCAACCTCGTCAAGTCTGGCAAGACCATCACCGCAGTTGTGCCAGCCTGGAACGGTCCGTGCATTTCGATACTAAGGACACCTTTGTTCCACTCCGACCACTTCTCCGGTTCCGCCAGGACGCCAAAAACCTTTGCTGGTGTCGCTGTACATTCACCCGTGACCTCGACTGACCACATGCCAGCTCCGTTCAAAGAATAATATGTGCGCATATTATTCTTTGAAAAGATACGCCGTCAACATTGCAATGGCCAGGATTGCGAAATGAAAGTTCCCGCCGGCCGAGTCCGATACCGCGCATTGGCAATCCGCCGTCGTGGCCGCGGCGCGTTATACCGTTGTGCAAGTAACCATCAACCTTGCACAAACAGTCAGAAATAACTGGACTGGCCGCTGTCGGCAGTGAGGCAGGAATCATACAACCGGCGAATCGATAGGCACGTGCTGCAGTTCACCGTCGCAAATGGTTCGGTCGCTTGCTTGATGCGGAGCGGACATCTGAGTCTCTGGGCGACGGCGCTGGTGAATGACGCCTCCTGGTCGCATCGCGCGCCGACCTCATGCGTCGATCGCGTGTGCCTTTGTAGAGATTTGTACAGATTTGTACAACGTCTAAAGTCAGATGAAATGCAACCGTAATCCAGAATGAATGTCTGCACGGCCGTACGGCATTTTGCGGCCCACCAAACACAATTCGTCAAAGGATTCTGTGATGTCCATGTCCTCAGTGAACGGTTCGACTTCTGCTTACGACGCGTATTCCAGCTTCGCGCAAAAGCAGTCAGCTTCGTCGGACTCCCCCGATCGTGCCACGCTCAACAGCTTTTCGACCCAGAAAACGGTCACGGCCATCAATACGAGCACCGGCGCGGCTGAAACGCAGACACTGCGCGCGACGCCGCTCGCGGTTGCATGGGCGCCCCAGATGTTCGTGCAGGGCGACAAGAACAACGACGATGCCCTGTCGCTCGACGAATTCCAGGCTCAACTTTCGCGCGCCGGCGTAGGGGCCGACGACGCAAAGCAGCTTTTTAGCAGCTTCGACACGTCCGATGACGGTCAGGTATCGCTTACCGAGTTCGTGACGGGCGTGAGCAAGAGCATTTCGAGCGGAAGCCAGGTGTTCAACGATCTTCTGGATTCCTATACACGCGATGCAGACGGCAATCTGGATCAAACCAAAGCCGATAATTTCCTGAGTGCCGGCCTGAGCCTGGCCGAAACGTTCTGGAAAAATCTCGGCTAGCCACAAAAACGCGCCGGCCGCATACCAACCCGGATCGCGCCGCAATAGACATTGCGATGCCGTTCGAGCCGGCGCAGCCTTAAATGCAACCGTAAAATCATTGCCGACTAACGACGATCGCGCCTTGTTGTGCTTCAATGCAGATTCAAGCGCTTGTCAACGTCGGTAACTGGGCGAACGCGGGCCGACGGCGACGCACCACGCCGACCCGATAAGGCCGCACGGGTAGTTGCGGCCTCAAGGGCGATGGGAGCGACTTCAGATTTTCAGCCGGGAGACCTTGGTGCCGGACAGCGACACATCGCCCATCAGCCCGGCGTTTGTCATCACAATGGCTTGAACCGGTGCGCTAGCCGTTGTCGTATCGATCTGGCCGTTTGCTCCAACCTTCAGCAGCGCAACCGATCCTTCGCCACCGACTGACCAGCCTTTCGAGTTGCGGAAGCTGTTAAGCGAATCATGGGTCATGAAAAGGAAGATGACAGCCTTGGATTGCGCACCTGCCTGCAAGCCGAATGAGCCCGCCGCGGTGCTGTAGTAGCCAACCGTTTTCCCGCCCACCCGCAAAGCGCCTTGACCGTATTCTCCCCCGGCGACGAACCCAGCCTTGATCACAGCCGGGAAGACAAGTACGCCATCCGCCTTGGCGACAAGTTCCTTTGAGCCTTTGACTGTCTCGTACAGCCTCGACAGTGTCGCGTTGACCTTCGCGTCGATTTCGTGACGCTTCGCTGCATTGGACTCTGCGGCAACGGCCTCAGTCATTGCCGCCGGGAATCGGGGCAGCGACAGTCCCGCAATGGCTAGCGTTGCAGCACCGGTCTTCAGAACAGAACGTCTGCGCATCATCACCTCCAACAAGGGTTACGGTCGAATTCGCTGCCTCCGGCAATCATCCGGCGTGGTGCAAGCAATCCATGCGTTGGCTATGTCGAGAGCATGACATGGTGGAACCTGCTCGTCATTTTTGGTCGGGAATCGAGTCACGCGAAGCTCGCTGGTTGACCGGCGGCTAGCGACCTGCGCCGAACAGAACGGTCTTGTCACGGATTTCGGCGAACGACGGCTTCGGGTCGAGCGCAACGACCATGGATCGAGCTGGAACATTCAATTCTATTCGCTTCACAACGTTCGGCAACCCTCCCGTTGTTTCGAACGCAACACCCGCCTCGGTCGCCCTGCAGGCTTGCTCCGGATATGCAACGATAGCCGTGCAACTCGCACTTGTCTGAAGACTCAGGACAACCCAACGGGGAGGGAAGATGAGAGAAAACGCCGAGACGCTATTCGTCGCTTCCGAGGACATGGCAACAGCGCTGAATCTACTGGAGAGCATTGAGATTGAGGTCGGTTTCGATAGCGATGACCCTGAGAGCATCGAGCAGGCGATCCTCGCCGTCGAGGAGGCGATCGATACTCGCCTGAAGGGCTATCGCGGCGACGCTCGTGTTGAATCGGCGATCCTTCGCGTCAAGTTCGACTTTAGGTGCGCAATCCTCGATCAAGCCGCGTCCGATGACGCCGATGGGGAGGCCGTCAGCAGCGTCCAGACCCTGCATTGATCGTTTCGAGCCGATGTCGCGTTTGCGGGAAGGCGAATGGGTCATGTCGACCCCGCCCTGATGCCGGTGCTCGGCTGGGTCGTCGGCCAACCCGCATTCGCGCCACGGGGGGATCATCTTGTTCACGTGATTGCGAGCGCCATCCTGACAAATCCGTCGAGCGACGATGTCAAGAAGGCGACGTAGCAGAGTGCGCCTGGTGGTATCGAGGAGGGGGGCGCCTGTTGACAAAGGCGGTGAGACGTTGAAGCGGCTGAGCTGTCGTGCTACCCGGCGACCGCAATGGCCAACGCCTCAATCCTGGTCCAAACGAATCCGGTGAACGCCATTCGCAAGAATTGCCGAAGCCTCTCGCACGGTCCTCTCGACGACCTCCTGGGCAGTCGGGATATCCTGAATCAACCCGGCGCTTTCGCCTGCAATTACGGCGGCGATGTCGAAATCCCCAGCCTCGCGGGCGTTCGCGTATTTCGCTGACTCCTCGTCGAGGTGACGCAGCAGCTCAATCTCCCGGCCATACCAGCGATCCAGATGCCCATTGCGGAGGCACCGGCCGGTGAACGGAGCGGGCCAAACGTTGCGACGGGAAACGTCGAATACGATGCTTCGCAAGGTGTCGTCGCCAGTCGCGGCGAGAATTCTGGCTTTCGCAGCATCTTTTCCTGCGGACTCCCGGGTTGCATAGAAGCGCGTACCCATCAGCACGCCTGACGCGCCAAGCGCTAGCGCGGCCGCGAGGCCCCGCCCGTCAGCAATGCCACCTGCAGCTACAACGGGAATCGTCGTGCCAAGCGCGTCGACGATTTCCGGCACGAGCGAAAACAGCCCACGCGAGGCTCCGTGACCACCGCCTTCCGTGCCCTGTGCAACGAGGATGTCCGCGCCCGCGGCGAATGCCTCCTTTGCATAGGCCAACGACTGAACCTGGCAGATGAGGATGGAGCCGGCTCCCTTGATCTTTGCCGCAAAGGGCGCCGGGTCCCCGAAGGAGAGCACGACCGCCAAGGGCTTGTGTTCCAGGGCAAGCTCAAGCAGATGCGGACTTTTCGCGAGGCTCCACGTAATGAAGCCAACACCGAAGCGCGTCCCGATGTGCCGTAGCGACTCCAGTTCCCGGCGTAGCCACACCTCATCTCCATACGCGCCGCCCAGAATCCCCAGCCCGCCGGCAGCGCTGACCGCCGCGGTTAGACGCGCGTTGGCAACGAGGTCCATTGGCGCCAGCAGAACGGGGTGTCGAATTCCCAGACGTTCTGTCACTGCGGTGGCGATTGACATATAGCACCCCACATCGATGAGGAAGCGGCTCCTGTCAATGGTGGAACATCGAAGCTTCAAGCGTCAAGGTCAGGCGACTAGCCGGCGCTACCCACTCGTTAGCCGTCCAGACACGCGCGCAACGTCCGCGCGAGACTGGCCGCTTCACCCGGATCGGCGATGTTTGCAAAGCCCATCACAAGGCCGCGCGGCGAGCGCCGCGTGCGGCCGTTCGCGTACCAGATCGAAAGCGGCAGTACGGCCAGTCCTGCTTCGCGGGCGCGCGCAGCAACGGCGACGTCGTCGACCGGGCCATCAGGGCCTTCGGCGAACTGCGCCGCGAACTGGATTCCCCCTGGCGGCAATTCGACGATCAGCCGTTCGCCGAATGCCCGCTCCAGTGCGCGCACGATCAGCACGCGCCGCTCGGCGTATAGCGCACGCATGCGCTTCAGATGCCGTGCAAAATGCCCCTGCTCGATGAAGTCCGCCAAAGCGGCCTGCAACAACGTTGGCGAACCAGCGTTCATGCTGCGAGCCACGCGCCCGACACGCTCGACGGCCCGCTCCGGCACCACCGCGTAGGCCAGCCGCAAGCCGGGAAACATCACCTTGCTGAATGTGCCGCAATAGATCACATGATCGTGCCGGTCGAGGCTCTTCAAAGCCGGCAACGGCCGGCCCAGATAGCGGAACTCACTGTCGTAGTCGTCTTCGACGATCCAGCTAGATGCCTGCTCAGCCCAGTCCAGCAGCGCCATACGACGGGCGAGCGACAACGTGTGTCCGAGCGGGCTCTGGTGCGACGGCGTGACCAGCGCGAAGCGCGCCTGCGCGGCCAGTTGTGTGCCGCGCTCGACGTCGATCCCTTCGTCATCGACCGGCACCGCGACAAGCTGTACGCCGGTTTCGGCCAGAAAACCGCGCGCGAGAAGATAGCCTGGGTCTTCGTACCAGACGCTGTCATTCGGGCGGGCGAGACTGCGCAACACGAGTTCGAGCGTTGCACGGTAGCCGCTGGTGACGAACACCTGGTCCGGCAGGCAGGTTACGCCGCGCGACAGCCCGAGATACGTGGCGATGTGTTCGCGCAGCGGCCGGTAGCCGGCTGGATCCGGGTACGCGAGCATCGCGCGCTCGCCGCTGCGAGCGCGATGCGCAACGAGCCGGTTCCAAGCCTTGACCGGAAACGCGTCGAGCGCGGGCAGCCCCGGTTGCAACGGCCGGGGCTCTCCACTCATCGCGGCCGCAATGGCAAGCTGGCGCGGCGGAGGTTGAACGCCGCGCGATTCGCCTGATGTTTGAGGTGTGATGGCGCGCTTGATACTTTGCGTCCCGTTCGAATCCTTCGCGCCTTGCGCACGCGAGCGCGTTATCGATGGCGGCAGCGAGGGCGATACGAACGTGCCGGCCGCACCACGCATCTGGAGGTAGCCCTCGTCGACCAGGATCGTATAGGCCAGCTCGACCGTGCCGCGCGCCGTGTTCAGCTGCGTGGCGAGGCTGCGCAGCGCGGGCACGCGATCACCTGGACGCAGATGCCCTGCGGCGATCGCGGTTCTGAAGCGCGCGCAGATCTGCTGGTAGACCGGCAACTGCAGTTGCCGATCGATGTCGACGGTGAATGCGGTGGGCGGCGCGGTCATGAAGGTTTGCCGACGAGCGGAGCGGAATCGGGATGTCCTGGTCCAATCGCCATTTCTTGGCACTTTTCGGTAGTTCATGATCTTCCCACAATAGCCTCACGCGATGCGATGGCGGCGTGTCCTTCACGCGATTCGACACCCGCCAGCCGCTCTTTCGCGTGTCGACTGACTCTCATCTGGAGAATGTGTCATGAAGATCGTCGTAATCGGTGGTTCCGGCCTGATCGGCTCGCGTGTCGTCACGCTGCTTCGCGAGGCGGGTCACGAAGCGCTCGCTGCGTCGCCGCGTAGCGGCGTGAACGCCGTGACGGGCGAGGGCTTGAGCAACGCGCTGGCAGGCGCGGACGTCGTCGTGGATGTGGCGAATGCGCCTTCGTGGGAGCCTCAGGCGGTGCTCGACTTCTTCCGTACCGCGACGCGCAACCTCGGCAAAGCCGAAGTGGCCGCAGGGGTACGCCATCACGTCGCGCTTTCCATCGTCGGCTGCGACCGCACACCGGAGAACGCGTATTTCGTCGCCAAGGTCGCGCAGGAAGAGGGGGTTGAAGCGGCGGGCGTGCCCTACACGATCGTGCGCGCGACCCAGTTCATGGAATTCATCGGCGCCATTGCGGATTTCGGCACCGAAGGCGGGACGGTGCGTGTTGGCGACGGACTGTTTCAGCCGATAGCCGCGGATGACGTCGCGGCGGCCCTCGCGCAGGTCGCGCTTGCCGCGCCGCTGAACGGCACGGTCGATATCGCGGGCCCGGACCGTGAGCCGTTCGCCGGGATCGTCAGACGCTATTTGAAGTCGGTTGGCGACCCGCGCCCAGTGATGACGGATCAGGATGCGCTGTATTACGGCGGTCGCGTCGAGGAGCAGTCGCTAGTCCCGCTCGGCGACGCGCGAATTGGCCGTCTGAGTCTGGACCAGTGGCTGGCGCATAACCAGGGTTGATTTCGGGGCGATACAAAACCTGAATCAACATGTTCGCAACTGCCTTGGCCGGGACCGTCGAATCGACAGGCGTCGAAGCCAGGAGAATAAGCTTTGGGTGAAGCATGAGCACATCAAGAAAAGTTGTCGTCGTGACCGGCGCCTCACAAGGCATAGGCGCTGAAGTCGTCAAGGCGTTTCGCAAGCTTGACTATCGCATTGTCGCGACCGCACGCTCGATCAAGCCGTCGCACGACCCCGACATTTTGAGCGTCACGGGCGATATCGGTGACCCGGCAACCGCCCAACGCGTGATTTCCGAGGGCATCGCCCGGTTTGGACGGATCGACACGCTGGTCAACAACGCTGGCATATACATCGGCAAACCGTTCACCGAACACACTGCCGAAGACTACGCTGCGGTGATGAACGTGAATATGGCGGGCTTCTATCACATTACACAACTCGCCATTGCTGAAATGGAGAGGCATTCTGGCGGCCATGTGGTCAGCGTGACCGCCAGCGTCGTCGATGCAGCGCACAGCGGCGTGTATTCGGTGCTGGCAGCGCTGACGAAAGGCGGTCTGAACGCGGCCACAAAGTCGCTGGCGATCGAGTATGCGAAGAAAGGGATACGCGTGAACGCAGTCGCACCGGGGATCATCAAGTCGCCGATGCACGCACCGCAAACCCATGAGGCACTGGGCGCCTTTCATCCACTGGGGCGCATGGGCGAGATGAGCGATATCGCCGATGCAATTCTCTTCCTTGATCGTGCACCGTTCATCACGGGCGAAATTCTGCACGTCGACGGCGGCCAGAGCGCAGGCCACTGAAGTCTACGGGCTCGCAAGCCGGTGCCGCCTTTCGATACGGTCTGCTGATCAATTGTCGTGACGCCGCCAAAGTCAGCCCAGTTCGCTCTCGCTCTCCGCGCGCAGCACTTCGACGAAAGTCTGCTGGACGGCCGTGCCGAGCCAGTCGGTGCGCACCGTATAGCCGACCTCGCGGCTTGCTCCCGGCAACGCCAGGTCCAGCGCGACCAACTCGCGCCCCGGGTAAGCGTCGCGAATCTGCGCGCGCGAGAGCAGCGTCAGGCAATCGCTTTCCATGAGCATGGCCAGCATCATGGCGAGCGAACTCGTTTCGAGCACCGGAGGCGGCTTGACCGGCAACTGCGCAAAGATCGAATCGATCACCGCGCGGCGCGGTACGTTGTGCTGCGGCATGACCCAGTCGTGGTCGGCGAGATCGGCCAGGGCAACGGTCTTGCGCCGCGCCAGCCGGTGCCCCTTGCGCACGGCTACCACATAGGGGTCCGCAAAGAGCTCCGTTTCCTGTACCGACCCCGCGAGGCGGGGCTCGCGCAGCCCGCCCACGATAATGTCGATCCCGCCGCCGCGCAGTTCGCGCAGCAATTGTGCGTGGGAGCTTTCTTCGACCGTGACGCGTGCGGCGGGGTAACGCTCGCGCAGCCTCTGGATGGCCCGTGCAACGAGGCGCGGCGGCAACAACGGCAAGACGCCAATCGCGACCTTGCCGGTCAGTTGCCCGCGGGCGTACGCCAGTTCGTCCACCGCCTGTGCGACTTCATAGAGCGCAAGGCTCAAACAGCGGGCGAACTCGATGCCCGCGGGATTCGCCGACACGCTATGCACGCGCCGCCGGTAAAGCGCCACGCCGACGTTCTGCTCGATTTGCCGCGCGGCCCGATGCACCGCGGGCTGCGAGATCCCCAGTGACAGCGCGGCCTCGGCTGCCGAACCCGCTTCGGCGATCGCGATGTGGCAGCGGACCTGCGCGTCGGTCAGGCGGCGGCAGATCTTTGCTGCGTTCGCCTGCGGCTCATCGGTCAGGTTCATCACGGCGCGCTCCATCTGATCGAGCATGCGGCGCACGCGCCGCTGCACGATGAGGCCCTCGCCGGTCAACTCGCTGCCGCCGAAGCCGCGTTCGAACAGTTGACCGCCAAAGCTTGTCTCGAGCTTGTTGATCGCCATGCTGACCGCCGGCTGGGTGCGTCCCGCGCGCACTGCAGCCTGTCCGATTCCACCGGCTTCGCACACCGCATCGAACAGAAAAAGACGCCTTAAACGCGCCAGATCATCGTCCGATGATGCCTGTCCGTCCGCCCCCATCGCGCCTCCCGATACACCAATCCAAAACCCTTAGCTTAACGCAAATTTATGAGCTGGGCCTTACTTCCAATTGAGGTCTCGGACCCGATCGCGATTACAGTTACGTTCAATTCAGCAGGGCATTTCCAGTCAGGAGCACTTCATGTCCGTCGTCATCGACACGCACACGCACGCAATTTCCCCGGATAAACAACGCTATCCGCTCGCGCCGGTCGGCGGCCACCAGTCCGAGTGGTCGGCGAAGCGCCCAGTCAGCTTTGAAGGTCTGCTCGCATCGATGGACGAAGCGGGCATCGACCGCGCCGTGGTGGTGCAAGCGTCGACGGTCTACGGCAACGACAATAGTTATGTGGTCGAGGCGGTGCGCAGCCATCCGGACCGTTTCGCCGGCGTATTTTCGATCGACGTGCTGGCGAGCGACGCCGTCGCCCAGATGCAGCGCTGGCTCGACGCGGGTCTCTCCGGTCTGCGTCTTTTCACGACCGGCAGCACGATGCCGGGGCAGGCGGGGTGGCTGGACGACGAGCGCTCGTTCCCGGTTTGGGACTACGCGCAGCGTCACAACGTGTCGATTTGCCTGCAAATGACCGCGCAAGGCATTCCGGCGCTGCTGAACATGCTCGCGCGCTTTCCGGACATCCGCGTGCTGCTCGACCACCTCGCGCGCCCCGAACTCGCCGGGGGCCCGCCCTATGAAGCCGCCGCGCCCCTCTTCAGCCTCGCCTCGCATCACGGCGTGTACCTGAAGCTCACGAACCGCACGATCGCCGAAGCGGGCCGTGGCGCCTCCACGCCGGCCGCGTTTTTCCCGCGCGTGCTCGACGCATTCGGTGCGAACCGCATTGCGTGGGGTTCGAATTTTCCGGCTGCGGAAGGCGCGCTGCCGGAGCTGCTCGCCCAAGCTCGCGAGAGCCTCTCCATGCTGCCCGCCGACGCGCAGGAGGCGATTTTCGGCGGCACGGCGCGAACCGTCTATCCGGCGCTCGCCGCCTGATTCGCCGATTTCGTTTGCAACAGGAATACCCGATCGTGAGCACTCCAACGCAACCGCTGGTCTTGAAGGCCGCGCTGAAAACCTATCCGCATACGCGAGCGCTGAAAGCGGGCGAATTGACCGATCCGGCGGTCGACCTTCGTTTCGAGGACGTCGAGCCCATTCACCGCGCGTTCGCACCGATGGCGCGCCGCCAGGTGTTCGATGTCAGCGAATTGGCCATCGTCACCTATCTTCAGGCGAAAGCGTACGGCAAACCGGTTGTGCTGCTGCCCGCCGTGGTGGCCGCGCGTTTCCAGCAAAGCTGCCTCATTTACGATGCGCAGCGGGCCAAACCGGACATCGCCCGACTCGCAGGGAAGCGCATCGGTGTGCGTACCTATGCGCAGACCACGGGCATGTGGGTGCGCGCCATTCTCGGTGAAAGGTACGGCGTGCCGCTCGAGAAGATCGAATGGGTGACAATCGAGGGCGGGCATCTGGAAGAGTATGCTGATCCCGCCTTTGTGCGCCGCGCCGAAGCGGGCAAGCAGTTGTTGCCGATGCTTCGTGCGGGCGAGATCGACGCAGCGATCCTCGGCAACGATCTGCCGGAAGGACCGGAATTCAAGCCGCTGATCGACAACGCGGCGGCAGCCGACCTCGAGTGGTACGGGCGTCACCGCTATGTGCCGATCAATCACGTGGTCGTGGTGACGCGTGCGCTGGCGGAGTCGAACCCGCAAGCCGTTCGTGCGGTGTACGACCTGCTCAAGCGCGGCAAGGAATCGGTCGCCGCGGAAAACGCCGGGAAAGCCGACAAGCTGCTGTTCGGCTATGACGCACTGCGCGGGCCGCTCGAAGAAACCCTTGGGTTTTGCGAGCAGCAGGGGCTGCTGCCGCGCAAGCTGACCGTCGATGAATTATTTGCCGACAGTCTGGCCATTCTGGGCGACGCCGCGTACTAATGCGCCATTCGTCCGCTTCACGAGTTTTGAGCGAATCTGAATTCGCCGCAGTCTGTCAAGGAGACACCATGAGCCTGCCGGGCAAATCCACCGCCGCGAAAACGGGGGAATCCAGGGAACGTCGTCCGTTCTATCTCGACCTGTCGTTCCAGGTGCTGGCCGGTATGGCGCTGGGTGTGGCCACGGGGTACTTCTTCCCGAAGTTCGGCATCAATCTGCAACCCGTAGGCGACGCCTTTATCCGCATCATCCAGATGCTGATCGGCCCGATCATTTTCTGTACCGTATGCAGCGGCATTGCGGGCGTGAATGACTTCAAGAAGGTCGGCCGTGTTGCGATCAAGGCGCTCTTCTACTTCGAAGTGGTGACCTCGCTCGCACTGGTGCTGGGCCTCGTGGTCGTCAATGTGCTCAAGCCCGGCGTGGGCATGAATGTGGACTTGCACGGCATTCACTCGGCCGCTGTCGATACCTACGTTGCCAAGGCGCATCACGTCGTCACGACCAGCGAATTTCTGCTCAACGTGATTCCGCATACGGCGATCAGCGCGTTCGCCGGTGGCGACGTGCTGCAGGTGCTGTTCTTCTCGGTGCTGTTCGCGTTCGGGCTGGCCGCAATCGGCGAACGTGCGCAGCCCGCGCTGAATCTGATCGAGTCGGTGTCGGGCGCGCTCTTCTGGATCATCGGGCTGACGATGAAGATCGCGCCGCTCGCCGCGTTCGGTGCGATCGCATTCACGGTCAGCAAATTCGGATTCGGCACGCTGATCTCGCTCGGCAAACTCGTGCTCGAGTTCTATCTGACCTGTGCGCTGTTCATTCTGCTCATTCTCTGGCCGATCGCGAAGGTCAATGGCTTCAGCCTGCTGCGGCTGATGCGCTATATCGGCGCGGAGCTGCTGCTCGTGATCGGTACGAGTTCGTCGGAAACCGTGTTCCCGCAACTGATCGACAAGCTCGAACGCCTGGGCTGCGAGAAGTCGGTGGTCGGTCTGGTTCTGCCGACGGCATACACGTTCAATCACGACGGCACGTGCCTGTATTTCGCCGCAGCGGCGGTGTTCCTCGCGCAGGCTACCAATACGCCGATGAGCTGGCACGATCAGCTCGTCCTGCTCGCTGTGTTGCTGCTCACGTCGAAGGGGGCGGCAGGCGTGTCCGGTGCGGCCATTGCGGTGCTCGCAGCGACGCTTACCGCATCGAACACCATTCCGGTCGAATCCATCGCATTGATTCTCGGCATCCATAAGGCGCTTTCCAGCGGGTTTGTGTTCACCAACATCGTCGGCAATACCGTGGCGACTATCGTTGTCGCGAACTGGGAAAAAGCGCTGGACCGCGTCGCACTGCGCCGGGAACTGAAAACAGGCTTCAAACCCGTTGTCGCCTCGTCGGGACGCCTCAATCAGACCAGCAGCGGTCACGCGGGCAATTAGCCGCATGTGAGCGCGTGCGCTGGCGGAACCGGCGACCCGATCCCGCCAGCGCGAAGTCACCGTCACGAAGGGTTGAAGGCAGGTTATGTAGTTAGTTATACGAATCGTATGGGAGATCTCGCGTATCTCATGCGATGCAAAAAAATCACAATCTTGGAGACATACGATGAAAATAGCCGCGTGGAGAAGCGTTGGGGTTGGACTGTCACTGGCCGCCGGCGCGGTGCCCGCTTATGCACAGAGCAGTGTCCAGATTTATGGCACGGCAGACGGCGGCGTGCGTTACCAGACGAACGCGGTAAAGGGCGGTGGCACGGTGGTGACCATGAATTCGAACGGCTACTACAGTTCGAACAAACTGGGATTCCTGGGCACGGAAGACCTGGGTGACGGGTGGAATGCTCACTTCCGGCTGGAAAGCGGCTTCAACCTTGGCAATGGACAACTGGACAACACGACTAACACCTTGTTCAATCGCCAGTCCTATGTTGGCATCGGAAACAGAAAATACGGGTCGATCGACCTCGGGCGCCAGTACACGATTTCGCACGACATCATCAGCATTTACGACCCGTTCGGCTTTCACTACACGCCGATCCTGCCGCTGACCCAGGCGTCGGACGGCACGCGCAACAACAACGCCATCAAGTACAAGAACGACTTCGGGCCGCTGTTGTTCGAGGTAGACAATTCGTTTGGCGGCGTGGCGGGAAATTTCGCCAGCGGCGCAACGCGCTCGGTCGGCATGAGTTATAGCGCGGGCCCGGTTAGCGTGGGCGGCGTGTACGGACATCGCAGCATTCTGACCGGCACGGCTTATGTTCCGGACAGCTACTACATGGGCGGCGTGGCCTACAGCATCGGTCCGGTTCGGGTGTCGGGCGGCTTCATGTCCGAGGACCTGCAAAACCCCGCCGCACCGCACCAGGTGACAAACAACGCGTTCGGCGGTCTGTCCTGGACGATCTTGCCGAACCTGATTTTCGATGGCGGCTACTACCAGACCACCGTGTCGACCGACAAGGCGAGCCGCCGCGGCATTTCGATCATTTCGCTCGCCTATTTGCTCTCCAAGCGCACGACGCTTTACAGCGCAATCGACTACACGTCGTACAAGCACGCGGTGGTCAGCACGTTGAACCCGGCCGGCGCGTCGAGCCAGACCGCCGTGACCGTTGGCCTGGACGTGCTGTTCTAGCCGCAGTGACACAGCAGGGCGCGTGTAAGACACGCACGCGCCGAATTTCCCAGGAACCCATCATGATCATCGACATCCACGGCCACTACACGACCGCGCCCAAAGCGCTGGAAGCCTGGCGCAACAGGCAGATCGCGGCTATCGGTCAATCGTCGCGCGGCCCGAGTCCCTCCGAGCTGCATATCAGCGACGACGAACTGCGCGACTCGATCGAAACCAACCAGTTGCGGCTGATGCGCGAACGCGGGCTCGATCTCACCGTGTTCAGCCCGCGCGCGAGCTTCATGGCGCATCACGTCGGCGACTTCGAGGTGTCGAGCACCTGGGCGGCGATCTGCAACGAGTTGTGCTATCGCGTGAGCGAGTTGTTTCCGCGGCATTTCATTCCAGCCGCGATGTTGCCGCAAAGTCCCGGTGTGGATACGGCGACATGCATTCCCGAACTCGTGAAATGTGTCGAGCAATACGGCAACGTCGCGATCAACTTGAACCCCGATCCTTCCGGCGGGCACTGGACGAGCCCGCCGCTCTCCGACCGCTACTGGTACCCCATCTACGAGAAGATGGTCGAGTACGACATTCCGGCCATGATTCACGTGAGCACGAGCTGCAACGCGTGTTTTCACACCACCGGTGCGCACTATCTCAACGCGGATACGACGGCATTCATGCAATGCCTGACGTCGGACCTGTTTCACGACTTTCCCACGCTGCGTTTCATCATTCCGCATGGCGGCGGTGCGGTGCCGTATCACTGGGGCCGTTTTCGCGGCCTCGCGCAGGAAATGAAAAAGCCGCCGCTGGAAGCGCATCTGCTCAACAACGTGTTTTTCGATACCTGTGTCTATCACCAGCCCGGAATCAATTTGCTAACCGAAGTGATTCCCGTCGACAACATCCTGTTCGCGAGTGAAATGATCGGTGCCGTGCGCGGCATCGACCCATACACGCAGCACTATTTCGACGACACGAAACGCTATATCGAAGCCGCCGACATGACACCCGATCAGCGCTTCAAGATTTACGAAGGCAATGCACGCCGTGTCTATCCGCGGCTGGACGCCGCTCTCACTGCCCAAGGACGTTGACCATGTATGAACCCGGAGTGGTGTATCGCAACATCACGCGTGCGGACAGCCGTGCCGCCGAGGCGCTTGGCGCGCTCGGCAGCGCCACGGTGCACGAAGCGATGGGCCGCAGCGGCCTGCTCAAGCCTTATATGCGGCCGATTTATCCCGGCGCGAGCGCGTCGGGCACCGCCGTCACCGTGCTGCTGCATCCCGGCGACAACTGGATGCTGCATGTGGCCGCCGAACAGATTCGGCCTGGCGACATCGTGGTGGCCGCGCTGAGTGCCGATTGTACGGACGGCTATTTTGGCGATCTGCTCGCCACCAGTTTCAAGGCGCGTGGCGCGCGCGGACTCGTCATCGATGCGGGCGTGCGCGATGTCAACGTGCTGACCGACATGCGCTTCCCGGTGTGGAGCCGTGCGATCTCGTCGAAAGGCACGATCAAGGCCACGCTGGGTTCGGTCAATGTGCCGGTGGTTTGCGCGGGCGCGCTGGTCACGCCCGGCGATGTCGTCGTGGCGGATCACGACGGCGTGGTCGTGGTGCCGCAAGCCATGGCGGCGCAAACGCTCGAGAACGCAAGCAGGCGCGAGGCGAACGAAGGTCAGAAGCGCGCTCTGCTCGCCTCCGGTGTACTGGGACTCGACCTATACCAGATGCGCGAGCCGCTGGAAAAACTGGGGCTGCGCTACATCGACTGACCCGCACGGCCAGCAGGCGCATCAGATCCGCCGTGACGAACAAGAAAAAGGAAGCAGGAACATGACTGGCCGACGCAAGTTTCTGAAAGAGGCAATCGTTACGGGCACGGCTGCCGTGCTGGCAAAGCCTGGCGCCAGCGCTGCGCAGTCCGCGGCAGACAAGGCCCCGGCGGTGGAGCGCCCGCACGCTGCGCTGGCCGCGGCCGAGACACTGGCGCCTTCGCTCGACGAAGCGCCCGCCGCCGATTCCGCGCACATCGGCAATCCGGGCTCGGATTTCATGGTGGATTTGCTGCGCATCGCCGGTATCGACTATGTGGCGGCCATGCCGGGATCGACCTTTCGCGGCATCCACGAGTCGATCGTCAACTACGCGGGCGACACGCATCCGCAATTGATCGTGTGTACGCACGAGGAGGCGTCCGCGGCGATCGCGCATGGTTACGCGAAAGTCGCGGGCAAGCCCATGGCGTGCCTCGTCCATAGCACGGTCGGGTTGCAGCACGCCTCGATGGCGATCTACAACGCGTGGTGCGATCGTGTGCCCATGATGGTGCTCGCGGGCAATATTGCCGACGCCACGAAGCGCCGCCCTGGCGTGGAGTGGTATCACACGGCGCAGGACCTTGGCGCGCTCGTGCGTGACTATACGAAGTGGGACGATTACCCCGTGTCGCTCCAGCACTACGCCGAGTCGTTCATGCGCGCTTACACGATGTCCGTCACGCCGCCGATGGAGCCCGTGTTGATCGTCGCCGATACCGAACTCCAGGAGCAGCCCATTGCCGATCCGCGCGATATGCGCGTACCGCCGCTGCGCGAAGCCACGCCACCCGTTGGCAGCCCGGATGCGCTCGCGGCGGCCGCGTCGCTCCTGTGCGGCGCGAAAGCGCCGGTCATCGTGGCCGATCGGGCGGTCAGAACGCAGGACGCGATGGACACGCTCGTCCAGATCGCCCAGGCGCTGAACGCACCCGTGATCGATCTGCTCGGGCGCATGAATTTCCCGACCAACCACTACCTCAATCATTCGTCGCATCAGGCGCGGCTGCTCGCTCAGGCGGACGTCATTCTTGCGCTGGAAGTCGCCGATGTCTGGGGATTGACGGCAACGGTGCCCGACACCATTAGCCGCCCCTCGAAGCCGCGCACGAAGGGCGACACCCAGGTCATCAGCATTTCCACGGCCTACCTGTACGGCAAGTCGAACATGCAGGACGCAGAGCGCTATTTCGCGGCCACGTTACCCATAGCCGGTGACGCGCAAGCGTCGTTGCCCGGATTGTTGCGCGCCGTCCTCGCTGCGATGACACCGGCGCAACGCAGCGCCGCCGCCGCACGCGAACAGCCACTGAAACTGGCGTTTGAAAAGATGCGCAATGATGCACGCGAGGCCGCGACGCGCGCATGGGATGGCAGCCCCATCAGCACCGCCCGGCTGTGTCAGGAGGTGTGGAATGTGATCTGGCATGAGGACTGGGCAATGGTCTCGCCGCCCAACCCGATCAGCATGTGGCCGCAACGGCTATGGGATTTCACGAAGACCTGGCAGTTCATCGGTTCCGGCGGCGGCTACGGCGTTGGCTATGGCGCACCCGCCGCCGTCGGCGCAGCGCTCGCGCATCGCGACGCTGGCCGTATCGCGGTCAATATCCAGACCGACGGCGATTTGATGGTGCTGCCGGGTGCCCTCTGGACGGCAGCGCATCATCGCCTTCCGTTGCTCACCGTGATGCACAACAATCGCGCCTGGCATCAGGAGACCATGCATATCCAGCGCATGGCGAGCCGCCGCGACAGGCATCCGGAAAGAGGGACCATCGGCACCGTGCTTCACGATCCGCCAATCGACTACGCCGCAATGGCGCGAAGCATGGGCATGTGGGCCGAGGGCCCGATATCGGAGCCCGCCGATCTCGGACCGGCACTCGCACGCGCGATGGAACAGGTCAAAAGCGGCAAGCCTGCACTCGTCGATGTGCTGACTCAACCCAGATAACCGAGGTGCCGATGAAAGTGCATGACCGTTCAACCGTGCGCGCGGCAATGACACTTGCAGCAGCGATTGGCTGCGCATGGCCGATTGCGTCGCGCGCCGATGCGAATGCCGAAATCGAGGCCGGGCGCGCGCTATACATGCAGAAGGGCTGCTACGAATGCCACGGCATGTTCGGGCAAGGCAGTATCACGACCGGACCTGCGCTGGCGCCGCATCCGATACCGCTGTCGGCCATGCAGGCTTATGTGCGCAATCCCAAAGGCCAGATGCCGGTCTTCAGCGCAAAGATTCTCTCCGATGACGATATTGCACGCATTCACGCGTATCTCGCGTCGGTGCCGCAGAATCCGCCTGCCGACAGCATTGCGTTATTGAGCAACGGAGCGTCTTTAGGAAGCCACCCCATCAGCGAAGCATCGGTTGCCAAGCCGTCTGAGCGAGGCCCATCGATCTATGCAGCGAATTGTGCCGCGTGCCATGGCCAGAGCGGAGAGGGCGGAATCGGTCCTGCGCTGATCGGCATTTCGAGCCGCTTTCAAATATCGGATATCGAAGCGCGTATTCGGGAACCAACCGGCATCATGCCCAGATTGTTTCCCGCGCCTCTCAATGCTGGAGATGTGCGGGAGGTCGCACGTTATGTGGCGTCCTTGAAGGGCTCGCAATAAGGTGCCCCGTATCGGGAATATGCGCGATCGGTCAGCACGTGGAACTGACCGTGTTTCCCACCGTTCGCGCATCGTGACCGCATTCACGATGCACATTAATTCGACATGCGAATTTTGTGCACAGATCAATCTATGACGACCCGGCGCGAAAACGTCTGCATTCTACGAATTTCGTTCAGCACCCAGATCGCACGGGACGAGAGCGGCCACTCGGCACGATGGATCAGCCACAAGGTATCGACGACTGGCGCGCCACATTCGATCACGCGAATGGCGCGTGCCTGTGCGAACGCTTCACGCGCGTGCCGGGGAATCACCGTAAATCCCAGTCCGCGCGCAACAGGCTCGAGGATCAGCGAGACCTGATTGCTGAACCCATGCTGCGGCAGGCTCAGCACACCCGGATTGGCGGGAAAGTGGCGGGCCAGGAGTCGTGTGGCCATGGCTTGTCCGTCCGGATGATCGATAAAGCCCAGCCGCTCGAGATCCGCCCAGCCTTTCACGTCCTCACCGGCGGGAACCACGAGTTCAAGCGGCTCCTCGGCGAAGGGTTCGGCGGCAAGGCGTGCGTCGTCGGGCCGGAGCGTGACGAGGCCGAGTTCGTATCGCTTGTCGAGCACCGCTGCGCGCGTTTCGGGATCGGGCGCGAACCGATGGCGGATCACGAGGCCCGGATGAGCCCGCTGCAAATCGAGCAGCAACGGATAAAGCGCCAGTCCCACGCTGCCCGGCGTGATGAGGCTGACTTCGCCGCTGTCGACCGAGGCGTCGGACAGCCGCGCCTGCAGACGCTTATGTGACGCTTCGACCTCGTTGTAGTAGTCGAGCAGCGCGGCCCCGGCCGGCATCAGTTCGAACTGGCGACCGCGCCGGATCAGCAGCGGTCCCAATTGTGCCTCGAGGTGCTGCACGTGCTGGCTGACGGCTGCCTGCGTCAGTCCCAGCTGGTTGGCGGCGCGCGTGAAGCCGCCCAGTTCCGCCACGCAAGCGAACGAGCGCAGCCATTGGGGGTTGAGCATAACGAATTCTTATCCAATCGATAAGAATGCATTAGAGCAGATTTTAGCGGACAGGGGCTACGCTTGTGGGATCGACGTTTCAGGAGCTTTGATCATGTCTCGACCCTATCCGCGCAGTTTTTCCCACATTGGTCTTTCCGTGACCGACCTCGACGCCGCCGTCCGCTTCTATACCGATGTCATGGGGTGGTATCTGATCATGCCGCCGACCACGATCACGGAGGACGACAGTGCGATCGGCGTGATGTGCACCGACGTGTTTGGTGCGGGCTGGGGTTCGTTCCGCATTGCGCACCTTTCGACGGGGGACCGTATCGGCGTGGAAATCTTCGAGTTCCGCAACGCGCAGAAGCCTGAGAACAACTTCGAGTACTGGAAGACGGGCGTCTTTCATTTCTGCGTTCAGGACCCGGATGTGGAGGGGCTGGCCGCAAAGATCGTCGCCGCCGGCGGCAAGCAGCGCATGCCGGTGCGCGAATATTTCCCGGGCGAGAAGCCCTACCGGATGGTCTACATGGAAGACCCGTTCGGCAACATCCTGGAAATCTACAGCCATAGCTACGAGTTGACCTACTCGGCCGGCGCCTACCAGCAATGACAGGGCCGGGCATGCATGGCGCGACGCAACGCGCGGAGCACCGGGCGTGGACCTGGCACACCAGCCCGGAGCCGCTGGGCCTGAAACTGGCGCGGGTTCCTGTGCCGGTTCCTGCGGCGGGCCAGGTCCTCGTGCGTAATGCTGCGATCGGGCTGAATCCGGTCGACTGGAAAGTGCTGGGCGGCGCGCTCGTGAACTGGCAGGCAGGCCACGTGCCGGGCGTCGATGGCGCTGGCGAAGTGGTGGCGCTCGGCGAGGGCGTCAGCGCCGAGCGGCTCGGCCAACGCGTGGCCTATCACACGAGTCTGCATCGCGACGGCAGCTTCGCGGAGCACACGCTGGTGGACGCGCGAGCGCTACTGTGTCTCCCCCATGCGCTCGACTTCGAAACGGCAGCGAGCTTCCCCTGTCCGGCGCTGACCGCCTGGCTCGCGATCGACAAGGTGCCGGTGAAGCCCGGGCAGCCGCTGCTCGTGAGCGGTGCAGGCGGCGCGGTCGGACAGTACGTGATTCAACTCGCCGCCGCGCGTGGCTTTGCCGTGACCGCCATGGCCAATGCGCGGCATCGGGACCGTCTGCTTGCGCTCGGGGCGAAAGATTGCGTCGACGGGCCGCTACCCGATGGTGAAGCATGGACGGGTGGCCGGCGTTATTTCGCAGTCCTCGACACGGTCAGCGGCGATCACGCCACGCGTATGGCGGCCGCGCTGCGGGCCAACGGTCATCTGGTCTGCATCCAGGACCGCGTGCCGCAATGGCCGTGCGAGCCATTCGGTTTGACGTTGTCGATGCACGAAGTGGCGTTGGGTGCGCTGCACGTGCATGGCGACGACGGTGCATGGTTGCAGTTACGGCGCGCGGGCGAACGGATGCTGAGTGAAGTGTCCGAGGGACGCATGCAGCCACAGGGGCGCGTCGTGCACAAGTTCGACGAGCTGGCCCAACTGCTCGATACGCTGAGGAACCGGAATTTCTCCGGTAAACCGGTGATCCGCGTGTCGTAGTCGCCATCACTCGACCGCAAGGAGAATTCGATGGATGTTCGAGTCACAGAAGTTCTGGCGCTGTACCACGCCCGTATGCAGCAAGAGCGCAGCCAGCCGCGAGTCGAAGCGCCCGGCGGGCGCGACGGTGGTCACGACCAGCGCATGCGGGCCGTTTCGCCGGAAGCCGGGCAACTGCTCAACATTCTCGTGAAGAGTCTTGCTGAACCCGTCATCCTCGAACTCGGCACCTCGTTCGGGTATTCCGGCATCTGGCTGGCCGAAGCGGCGCGCGCCAGCGGTGGCCGGCTCATCACGATGGAGCTGCACGACTACAAGTCGCACTACGCCCAGGACATGGCGGCGAAAGCGGGGCTCGCGGACTGGATCGACTTCCGGATCGGCGACGCCGTGCAGCTGATCGGCGAGCTTGCGGGTAAGGTCGACTTCGTGTTCGTGGACCTGTGGAAGGATCTCTACGTGCCTTGCCTCGAAGCGTTCTATCCGAAGCTCAATCCCGGCGCGATCGTCGTCGCGGACAACATGCTGCGCCCCGGGTCCGAGGACGTGCGCGCCTACGGGCAGGCAATTCGCGCGAAGCCCGGCATGCGCAGCGTGCTGCTGCCTGTGGGCACCGGCATGGAGGTCAGCCGCTACGAAGCCGGCTTCTGACGATAGCCGGCATGCCTCGATGTAGCGATCGGACCCGTTCTCCGCCGTTCCTAATTTCTTGCGAATTTGATTTGCATAATGCCGCAATCGGGCGTGGACCGCGCTCTCGGTATTAAGGCCTTTCCTATGCAAATCCTGCTTTCCGTGCCTCGTTGGACCAGCGTTCTGTTTCTGGCTTGTGCGTTGGCGGCGTGTTCGCACGAGCAAAAGAGCGCTCAGAAAAAAGTTCAGACGGTGTCCGTGGAAACGGTCAAAACCGTGCCTTTTGCGCAGTCTGCGTCGCTGCCAGGGCGTGCGACGTCGTTCCTGACCTCGCCGGTCACGCCTCAAGTGACCGGCGTGATCCAGAAGCGTCTGTTCACCGAAGGCAGCGTGGTGCACGAAGGCCAGGTGCTCTATCAGATCGATCCCGCGCCGTATCAGGCGACCTACGACGCCGACAAGGCCAACCTCGAAAAAGCGCAGGCGGCACTGCTGTCGGCCCGGCCGATCGCCGAGCGCGACCGCTCTCTGGCCGCCATCGACGCGATCAGCAAGGAAACGCTCGAAGACGCGGAAGCGACGCTCAAGCAGGACGAGGCGACGATCGACGAGGACAAGGCCGCGCTGGAAAGCGCGCGCATCAATCTCAACTACACGCGCGTGACGGCGCCCGTGACGGGCACGATCAGCGCGTCGACCTATACGCCCGGCGCGCTGGTGACGGCGGAC
The DNA here is from genome assembly GCF_905220195.1 of Paraburkholderia sp. J8-2. Taxonomy (NCBI): domain Bacteria; kingdom Pseudomonadati; phylum Pseudomonadota; class Betaproteobacteria; order Burkholderiales; family Burkholderiaceae; genus Paraburkholderia; species Paraburkholderia sp. J8-2. The sequence goes on along the minus strand of NZ_CAJMZA010000030.1, from coordinate 17,055 downwards.
CAGACCACGGCGCTGGCGACCATCTACGCCTACGACCCGATGTATCTCGACGTCACCGAGTCCAGTACGGACGTGCTCGCGCTGCGCAAAAAGCTCGCGAGCGGCGCCTACAAGACCGACGCGAACGGCAACGCCAAAGTCCGGATCACACTGGAGGACGGCACCGCCTACGCACACGAAGGCACGCTGCAATTCGCGGGCGTGGGCGTCGATGAAACCACGGGCACCGTGACGTTGCGCGTGATCGTGCCGAATCCGGAAAAGCTGCTGTTGCCGGGCGAATATCTGCACGCCGTCATCGATCAGGGCATCAACGAAAACGCAATCCTCGTGCCGCAACAGGCGGTGGCCCACGATCAGCGCGGCAACGCGACGGCGCTGATCGTCGACGGCGAGCACAGGATCGAGCAGCGTACGCTGATGCTCGAGGGCACGGCGAACAACAACGAGTGGGTCGTGACGGGCGGCCTCGCGGCGGGCGAGCGCATCGTCGTCGCCGGGTCGCAGTTCGTGAGCGTCGGCGATACGGTGAAGGCCGTTGAGGCATCCGAACCCAGTCAGGAAGCCGCGGCCGACGCGGCGTCCACGCCCGTGGCGAACTGAGGAGCGAAAGCATGCGTATCGCTCATTTCTTTATCGATCGGCCGGTTTTTGCGTGGGTGCTCGCGATTCTGGTGTCGTTGGCCGGCGCGTTTGCGATCACGCAATTGCCGCTCGACCAGTATCCGGACATCGCCCCGCCGACCATCCAGATCACGGCGACCTATAACGGCGCATCTGCGCAGACCAATCAGGACGCGGTCGTGCAGGTCATCGAACAGCAGATGGTCGGGCTCGACAATCTGATGTACATGTCCTCGTCAGCGAACTCCGAGGGCAATATCTCGATCAAGCTGACGTTCTCGGCGGGCACGAATCCGGACACCGCGCAGGTGCAGGTGCAGGACCAGCTCCAGTCGGCCAATGCGCTGCTGCCGGAAGAGGTGCAGGAAAGCGGCGTGACCGTGCGCAAGGCGTCGCCCGATACCTTCCTCGTCTTCAACCTCGTGTCCGAGGACGGCAAGATGAGCAAGGCGGCCATTGCCGACTACCTGTACAGCAACCTCGAAGAGCAGATCGAGCGCCTGCCAGGCGTCGGCCAGGCGCAGCAGTTCGGTTACGAATACGCGATGCGGATCTGGCTCGATCCGAACAAGCTGCAAAAGTACGCGCTGATGCCCTCCGACGTCGTCACCGCGATCGACGCGCAGAACACCGACGTGGCGGCGGGCGAAGTCGGCAATACGCCGGCGGTCAAGGGCCAGGAACTCGACGCGACGATCACGGCGCGCAGCCGCCTGACGACCGCACAGCAGTTCCGGGACATCGTGCTCAAGACCGGGACCAATGGCTCGCAGGTGCTGCTTGGCGACGTCGCGCGCGTCTCGCTCGGCCCGCAGGCCTACACGGTGGAAACCAACTTCAACAACAAGCCTGCTTCGGGTCTGGGTCTGCAACTCGCGCCGGGTGCGAACGAAGTGCAGGTCGACAAGGAAGTGCACGCCTTCCTGAGCAAGCGCGCAGCAAGCTTTCCGGCGGGGCTGAAGGTCGAATATCCCTACGAGATGGTGCCGTTCATCAAGACCTCCATCGAGGAAGTGGTGAAGACGCTCGCCGAGGCCATCGTGCTCGTGGTCGCGATCATGTTCCTGTTCCTGCAGAACCTGCGCACCACGCTGATTCCGGCCATTGCGGTGCCGGTCGTGCTGCTCGGCACCTTCGGCATCCTGGACGTGCTGGGTTATTCGATCAACATGCTGACGATGTTCGGCGTGGTGCTCGCGATCGGCCTGCTGGTGGACGACGCGATCGTCGTGGTCGAGAACGTCGAGCGCCTCATGACAGAAGAGCACCTCTCGCCGCGCGACGCGACGAAGAAGTCGATGACGGAAATCAGCAGCGCGCTGGTCGCCATTGCGATGGTGCTCTCCGCCGTGCTGTTGCCGATGGCGTTCTTCGGCGGCTCGACCGGCATCATTTATCGTCAGTTTTCGGTGTCCGTGGTTTCGGCGATGGCGCTTTCCGTGGTGGTGGCGTTGACGTTCACGCCCGCGCTGTGCGCAACGATTCTGAAAGACGGGCACGAGAAGCCCAAGGGCCGGTTCTTCAGCAGCTTCAATCGCGGCTTCGACGCCTCGACGAGCAAGTACCGCCGCGCCGTCGACAAGATGCTCCACCATCGCAAGCCCGCGATTATCGTCTACGCGTTGCTCGTTGTGGGCGCTGGGCTGCTGTTCGTGCGGTTGCCGACGTCGTTTCTGCCGACCGAGGATCAAGGCGTGCTGATGGTGACGGTGACCGCGCCCGTTGGCGCAACGCGCGAGCGCACTGAAGCGACGATGGCGAAAGTCGAAGACTATCTGCTCAAACAGCCGGCCGTGTCCGAGGTGTTCAACGTCGCCGGTTACGCGGTCGGCAGTAACGGCCAGAACGTCGGCATGATGTGGGTGAAGCTCAAGGACTGGAGCCAGCGCACAGCGGTCAACGACACGGCGCAGGGCTTCGTCGCCAAGGCTTCGCGCGATCTGTCGCAGCAGATTCGCGACGCCAAGGTGTTCGTGCTGCAACCGCCGACGGTGCGCGGGCTGGGTATCAGTTCGGGCTTCGATATGCAGCTCGTCGATGAAGGCGGTCTTGGTCACACGGCGCTAGCCGCCGCGCGCGACAAGCTCATCAGGATGGCGAATCAAAGCGGCGTTGTGCGTCAGGTGCGCTTCAACGGTCTGGCCGACACGCCGCAACTGTCGCTCGACATCGACGACCACAAGGCAAGCGCAATGGGACTCACGCTCAGCGACGTCAACACGACGATCGAAGACGCGCTGGGTGGCGAATATGTCGACGAATTCCTCGATAACCAGCGCATCAAGAAGGTCTACGTGCAGGGCGACGCGCCTTTTCGCATGACGCCGGAGTCGCTGGAACAATGGTACGTGCGCAATGCGTCGGGCACGATGGTGCCGTTCTCCGCGTTCGCGACTTCGCACTGGACCTTCGGGCCGCCTGAGCTCGACCGCTACAACGCCGAATCGTCGTTCGAGATTGTCGGCGATCCGGCGCCCGGCGTGAGTTCCGGTCAGGCGATGAAAACCATGGCGGATCTCGTGGCCAAACTGCCCAAGGGTATCTCGTACGCGTGGACGGGGCTGTCGTATCAGGAGCAGTTGTCAGGCGGGCAGGCGCCGTATCTTTACGCGGTTTCCGTGCTGTTCGTATTCCTGTGTCTCGCAGCGCTCTATGAAAGCTGGTCGGTGCCGCTGGCCGTGCTGCTGATCGTGCCGCTCGGGGTGTTTGGCGCGGCGCTCGGCACGACGCTGCGCGGTCTGTCCAACGATGTTTACTTCCAGGTGGGGCTGCTCGTGACGGTGGGCCTGTCGTCGAAAAACGCGATTCTGATCGTTGAATTCGCCACGATGCTCGAAAAGCAGGGCGCCAGCACGCTCAAGGCCGTCGAGCAGGCGGTCGCATTGCGGATTCGGCCGATCATCATGACCTCGCTGGCGTTTCTGCTCGGCGTCGCGCCGCTGGTCGTGGCGACCGGTGCGGGCGCGGCCGCGCGCCAGTCGATCGGCACGGGTGTGTTCGGCGGGACACTGGTTGGCACGGTACTCGCCATTTTCTTCACGCCGCTGTCGTATTTCATGGTGCGCAAGCTGAGCGGCAAGGGCGGCTCGCCAGGCGGCCGCGGTGGTCCGGGTGGTCGCGGCGGGGCCGGTGCGCCCGAAGGCGATTCGGGTTCGACGGGCGCGCAAGCTCAGGCGGGCGTCCCGGAGCACGCTGCGCAGGAAACCGCAGAGGGCGAGGCATATGCGTTGTCGGTGAACGGAGGTGAGGCATGAAGCGCGCAGTCCACTGGATGCTGGCCGGCGCGGCCGCCGCGGCGCTGAGCGCGTGTATCGACCTGTCGCCCTCGTATCAGCGGCCCGCCGCGCCGGTCGCGGCGGCGTGGCCGGAGGCAGCCTCTGCGCCAGCGTCCGGCACGGCCGCTGCCGATATCGGCTGGCGTACGTTCTTCGTCGATCCGCGCCTGCAACGCACGATCGCGCTCGCGCTGACGAACAACCGCGACCTGCGTATCGCAATTCTCGACATCGAAAAGGAGCGCGCGGAGTACCGGATCGAGCGGGCTTCGCTGTTTCCGGAAATCGACCTTGGCGGCTCCGAAGACGCTGGCCGCACGCCCACCTCCGTGAGCCGGGCGCAATCCGGCGAGTCGGCCACGACGAGCGGCGCGACGGGCAAGACCTCGCACATCTACAGCGCGAGTCTGGGCATTACCTCGTACGAACTCGATCTGTTCGGACGCGTGCGCAATCTGAGCAAGGCAGCGTTGGAGACCTACCTCTCGTCGATCGAAACACGCCGCAGCACGCAGATCAGCCTGGTTTCGGATGTGGCGAGCGACTGGCTGACGCTGGCCTCGGACAAACGCCTGCTGGTGATCGCACAGGAAACCTTGACGAGCCAGCAGCGCACGTTCGATCTCGTGGATCGCGAGCATGTACTCGGTGCGGCGAGCGCGCTCGACGTCGAGCAGGCGCAGGCAAGTCTGCAATCCGCGCGCAACTCAGTCGCGCAGGCGCAGACCACGGCGGCACAGGCGCGCAACGCGCTCGAACTCGTCGTGGGCGCACGTGTGCCGGACGCCGATCTGCCGGATGCGCAGGTCGATCCGGTCTCCAGCATCACGACCATTCCCGCGGGCATTCCATCGTCCGTGCTGCAGCGTCGCCCCGACGTGCTGGCTGCCGAACACACGTTGAAGGCCGATAACGCCGACATTGGCGCCGCGCGCGCGAATTTTTTCCCGACCATCAGCCTGACTGCCGCGCTGGGTTTCGAAAGTCCCGCGCTGGCGCAGCTTTTCACGGGCGGCAATCGCAGCTGGTCGTTCGAGCCTTCGGCGGTCATTCCAATCTTCAATGCCGGCGAGAATCGCGCCACGCTCGACGCCGCCAAGGTGACTGTGAAAATCGATATCGCGACCTACGAGAAGACGATTCAAACCGCCTTCGAGGAAGTGGCGAACGCGCTGGCCACGCGCGAGACCATCGACGAACAGCTCGACGCCCAGACGCGCACAGTGAAGGCCGATCAGCACGCCTACGACCTGACGATGGCGCTATACCAGCAGGGCGGCGACAGCCTGATCGACGCGCTGACGCAACAGCGCTTGCTGTATTCTGCGCAGCAATCGCTGGTTGCCACGCAGCTTTCGGCGCAAACCAGTCTCATCACGCTTTACGCGGCGTTGGGCGGTGGTCTCGATTCCGCGGATTCCGGTGACGCGACGGCCGCTGCGGGCCAGCACTAAGGAGCATGAAGACGCACTGAGTGGCGTCTGCCGAGGTAGATATGATGTCCGGACGTTTCCAGAAAGAACGGTGGGGTAGCAAGGTCATGCGCCAGGAGTCGATGTCATGCCGCAAGCACTGACACGCGTGATGCGCGCGATTCGCCGGGCGAGCCTCACCGGCAAGCTGTTTGCCGCCATGCTCGTCGTCAACGTGCTCGTGATCGGCGCGATGACGGTGGGCGCGCGGCTGAGCTTCGAGCGCGGCTTCCTCGGCTATCTCGAACAGCAGGAAATCAAGCGGCTCGAGTCGAGTGTCGGACCGCTGGCCACGGCGTATCGCGACCACGGCAGCTGGGATTTTCTGCTGCAGAATCGCAGCCTCTGGCACGAGATCATGCGGCCGTATGCGCCGGCATCGTATCCGGTTTCGAGTCGCGCGCCACTGCCGCGCCTTCCGGTGTCGTCGCTGATCGGCACCAACACGCGTTTTACCCTGCTCGATGCGAACGGCGCGTATGTGTTCGGCAATCCGGCCTTCGCGGCGGCTTCGCCGCGCCGTCCCATCGTCGTCAACGGCAAGACCGTTGGCTGGCTGCTGATGGTGCCGTTCGAGCGCGCCACGGAAGCGGGCGACCTGCGCTTCCAGAAGACGCAGCGCGAGTCGAGCTGGATCATCACGATTGTGGCCACGCTGCTGGCGGTGCTCACGACCTTGTGGATGGCGCGCGCGCTCGCGTCGCCGCTGCGCCGCATCGCGAACGCGACGCACACGCTTGCGGGCGGCGATCTGAGCGCGCGCGTACCGACAGTCTCCAGTGGCGACATCGGCCAGCTCGAACACGATTTCAATCATCTTGCGCAAACGCTGGAAAGCACCGAGCGCATGCGCTCCGCGCTGGTCGCCGATATCTCGCACGAACTGCGTACGCCGCTCGCGGTGATGAGCGGCGAGATCGAAGCGATCGAAGTGGGCGTGCGGCCCGTGAGCGTGGAGGCCGTGCGATCACTCGGCGGAGAGGTCAAGCGCCTGAGCCGCCTCGTGGACGACCTCTACGATCTTTCGCTCGCCGATGTCGGCGCGCTGCGCTATCACCACGAGCGGATCGACGTGTGCGAAACGCTGAGATCGGTGTTGCGCCGTAGCGCACGGCGGCTCGACGATGCGGGTCTCGTCCTGCGCACCGATCTGCCGGATGCGCCGTTGTGGGTGCGCGGCGACGAGCGGCGGCTGCAGCAGGTCTTCACCAATATTCTCGAAAACGCGGTGCGCTATGTCGATGTGGGCGCCTTCGTCTACGTGACAGCCCGCGAAGATGCACACACGGTGCGTATCGATTTCGACGACAGCGGCGCGGGCGTACCCGATGCGACGCTGCCGTCGCTCTTCGAGCGTTTCTATCGCGTCGAGGCGTCGCGTAGCCGCGCGACCGGCGGCGCGGGTCTCGGCCTGCCGATCTGCCGCGGCATTGTCGAGGCGCACAACGGCCGTATCGAAGCCGCGCACGCGCCGCTGGGCGGCTTGCGCATTGCCATCGAATTACCGCGCCTGAAGGACAGCATCAGGAACCGACTTGATCATGAGTAACGAAACGCCAATCGACATTCTCATCGTCGAAGATGAGCCGAAGCTCGCGAGTGTGATGGCGGATTTTTTGCAGGCGGCCGGCTTCACGACGCGTTGCGTGAGCGACGGGCGCGCGGTGGCGAACGAAGTGGCGCGGCAGATGCCGGGTCTGATCGTGCTGGACCTGATGCTGCCCGGCCGCGACGGGCGCGATATCTGCCGTGATTTGCGGACCTATAGTGACGTGCCGATCATCATGGTGACGGCGCAGGTCGAAGAGGTCGATCGTTTGATCGGCCTCGAACTCGGCGCGGACGACTATATCTGCAAGCCCTTCAGCTTGCTCGAACTGGTCGCGCGCGTGAAGGCGATCCTGCGCCGCGCGCGCTTCGAACGCTTTCCCGAGAGCGCGCCGCTCACGCTCGACGAAGAACGTTTTCAGGCGACGTTTCGCGGCGTGGCGATCGAATTCACGCCGATCGAATTCCGGCTGCTCAAGACGCTCGCGGGGCGGCCAGGCCGGGTGTTTTCGCGCGACGTGCTGATGGACCGGCTTTATCCGGACGGCCGCATCGTAGAGGATCGGACGATCGACAGCCACGTCAAGAAGATCCGCCGCAAGTTCGAGGCGGTTGCGCCTGGCGAAGACGTGATCCAGTCCGTGTACGGCGCGGGTTTTCGCCTGGCATTGTAGGGTGCGCCCGCACCGGTCAATCGTGCGGAAGGGAGCGCAGCCGAAGTTCGCCGGACTTTCTCCGGACCCGGGCGACTACCGCAGTGCGCACTACACCCAGGTTGCGTGCATGAAATTGCCATGATAATTTTTCATGAAATTCAGCATGATAAATTTCACGTACGCGCCCCATGTTCGCCGAATCGACCCGCCATATCGAAAGCTATTACGCACGTCACTACGCCGAAAGCGGCGCGCTGCCCGAGCGCCCCGCGCTGGCGGGCGACTACAGTGCGGACGTCCTGATCATCGGCGCGGGCTTCAGCGGGCTGCACACGGCGTTGCGTCTGGCGCTGGCCGGGCGGCGCGTGGCGCTCGTCGAGGCGAGCCGTGTGGCGTGGGCCGCCTCGGGGCGCAACGGCGGTCAGGCGCTGCTCGGCTGGTCATGCGACATGCCCCCGTTCGAACAGGCGCTGGGCTTGGCGGGCGCGCGAGAGTTGTGGGAGAGCATGCGCTGGGCCGCCGCCGAAGTGCGCGAGTTGCCCGCGCGGCACGGCTTCGACATCGACTACCGGCCAGGCAGCCTGTGGGCGGCAGTCCGGCGCTCGCGTGTCGCGATGCTGGAAGCCGCGCGCGACGAGGCCGCGCAAAAGTGGGGCTACGAGCGCCTGCGGTTCATACCTGAAGCGGAGATGCCGGAGTGGATCGGCAGCCGCCGTTATCGCGCGGCGCTCTACGATCCCGAGGCGGGGCATCTCGATCCGCTCAAGCTTGCGCTTGGCCTCGCGGACGCCATCGAGCGCGCGGGCGGCGCCATCTTCGAGCAAAGCCGTGTGCTCGCGTATCGCGAAACGCCGGGCGGCTATGTGGCGACCACACGGGAAGGCACGGTGCGCGCCGGCACGCTGGTGCTCGCCTGCAACGCCTACATCGACCGGCTCGATAGCGATCTCGCGGGGCGCGTGCTGCCCGTGGGCACCTGGCAGGTCGCCACGCGCAGGCTCGATCCTGAGCTTGCTCGCTTGCTGCTACCGCGCAACAGTTGCGTGATCGACAATCAGTTCGTGCCGGACTACTTTCGGCTGAGCCCGGACCATCGCCTGCTTTTTGGCGGTGCGTGCACCTACCTTGGCGGCATCCCGAAGGACATTGGCGCAGCGATCCGCCCGAGCCTCGAGCGCGCGTTCCCGCAGTTGCGCGGCGTCGAATTCGACTACGCGTGGGGTGGTCATATCGACATCAGCATTCGCCGCACGCCCGACGTTGGTCACGCACGCAATCGCTACTGGCTGCAGGGCTTTTCCGGGCACGGCATCCTGCCGACGCTCGCGGCGGCGCGCGCCGTTGCCGACGCCATCCTCGGCGAGCCGCGCTTGCTTTCGCTCTATGAGCGCATTCATAATCCGCGTTTTCCGGGCGGCGAGCGCTTCGCCGCGCCGCTCGAAGCGCTCGGCAAGTTGTGGTACCGCCTGCGCGACGTCGTGTGACAGAGAGAAACGCATGGACCGGCAGGACGAAATAGAAGGCCTCGCGATCCTCATTCGCGATCTGCGCAAACACAAGAAGGTGACGCTCACCGATCTCGCACGAAAAATCGGCCGTTCGGTGGGCTTTCTTTCGCAGGTCGAACGCGGTCTTTCGCGGCCCACGGTGGCGGATCTCACGGCTATCGGCGAGGCGCTGCAAACGCCTACTACGTACTTCTACAGCGTGAGCATGCCGCGCGAGCTGCCGTGGGTCACGAGGCCAGGCGAGCGGCGCACGCTCTACTATGGCGGCGGCATTACGGACGTGCTTGTTTTGCCCAGCATGTCGTCGGGTTTCTCGATGCTGGAGAGCCGGCTCGACCCCGGCGCGACAAGCGGCGAGCGCCCCGTGGACGACAGCGACGAGCAGGGCGGCCTCGTGCTCGAAGGCGAGCTGACGATCTGGCTGGAGGACAACGAAGACCCCGTGACGTTGCGGGCCAACGACAGCTTTCAGCTACCGGCGCGCTGCCGTTTCCGTTATGCCAATCTCGCCGATGCGCCCGCGCGCGTGCTATGGGTTTTCACCTGAGCGGCGACTCGATAGATAATCAGCATGACTGAGCAATATATCGATTGATTATGCCGTAAAGTTACGCGTTGACGACACGCCGGGCGAAAGGCGTTTATGCTGCCTGACGTTGCGCAATTGAAAGACAGGATGCGATTCCGCCGGGCGCCTGGAACCTTGCTGGCGGCGTTCCCGCAGGGGAAGTATGACCGGCGGCTGCTCCGGCGAGGCATTTTTTTCTGACCTGGTCAAAATCGGAAATATCGCTGATTTTCGTTATCCGCCAACGGCCATCTGCACGAATCGTTCCTGTATAAACCCGCTTAAAACCGCCGTAATGTCGTTTTTGTGCATTTTTGCCAATTTTTAACGTAATTTTGTCTACACAGTGACTCCGCGTTGTGCTATTGATTCGGCTTTCGCCCTCATGCGCGGCAACCGCAAAACACGTGCCGGGCGGGCGATCGAGGCGTTTCCATATGCAACGCGATTTGCCTGTTTTGCCCGCGTGAGGTAGGGTATGCAGGTTTTCTCAACTCAACACAGGTAGCAGATGAACAAACAGGAACTCATTGACGCAGTCGCCGCTAGCACGGGCGAGACCAAGGCAGCCACGGGCGCCGCCATCGACGCGATTCTCGACGTCGTCACGCGCGCGGTCACCTCGGGTGACTCCGTGCAACTCGTCGGCTTCGGCTCGTTCTCGACTGGCCAGCGTGCCGCCCGCGTGGGCCGCAACCCGGCCACGGGCGCGGAGATCCAGATTGCCGCTGCCAAGACGGTGAAGTTCACCGCCGGCAAGGCATTCAAGGACGCTGTCAACGCGTCGTGATGCCAGGTCCGCCGTCATGGCGGATACGCGCGCTGCTGGCTCCGCTGGCTCATTGGCTGGTGCGCGGCGCAGTATCACGCCAGGGCGGTGGCACGCGCTTGGGCACGTGGCGTCACGCCGCTCGCCCGAGTGTGTGAGACGAGGGCGCAAGGCCTTCGGCAAGCCGGCATGCTCACATGCCGGCCGCTTTTTCTTCCCCGATTCTCCTACGGTGTCCGAAGCGTTTCTCACGCCTCGTGTGTCGAAGCTCACGCGTCGCGCGCTGCGTCGGCTTCCATCGACGTGCGGCTCATTTCGTTGCGGCGGCGCTTGGCCTCGTACATCGCCGTATCGGCTTCACGCAGCATCGCTTCCACGCTTTCGCCTTCCTCGCAACTCGCAAAACCCATTGAAAAGCTCAGTTTCGGTCCGCCGTAAAACTGGTTGTTCAACTCCACGAGTTTAGTGATGCTGTCCACCACGGTTTCCGCATCGCGCGCGTCGGCGCCGGGCATCAGCACGGCAAATTCGTCGCCGCCAATGCGCGCGGCCTGATACGGCTTCTGAATCGCTTTCGCGAGCACTTCGCCCGCTCGGCGCAGCAACGCGTCGCCGGCCGCGTGGCCAAGCTGGTCGTTCACCGTCTTCAGGTTGTCCATGTCGACGACGATCGCGCTTACCGGGAACGGCCCCTTGCGATGCAAACGATTGAGTTCGTCCACATAGAACGAGCGGTTCTTGAGCTTCGTGAGCACGTCGTGCTTGCCGAGGAATTCGAGGTAGGCCTCGGCTTTCTTGCGCGCCGTGATGTCGGTGAGCGCGAGCAGCACGAGGTCCCATTGCGCCTCGTGGCCCGGAAACACCGAAAACTGCAGGTGCACGTTGACTTCGCTGCCGTCGAGCGCGTAGTTCACCACCTCGCGCTGCTGGAACAGCCGGCCTTCCCATAGATCGAGCAATTGCTCGCGGAAATGCGGGCGCATTTCGTCGCGGAACACCTCGGGCAGGCGCGCGAGCAGCGTGGCTTTGTCCGGCGCCCGAAACATGCCCAGCGTGTAGTGATTCACATCGAGCACCTCGATCTCGCTCATGCAGCGCTCGACGAATTCGGGGTGGACGTCGGTGAAGGTGCGGAAGTCGATGATGCCCTGTTCGCGAACTTCATTGAGCAGTTCGCGAATGGCGGAGAAGTTTTCGACCCACAGCGAAACCGGCGCGTGCTCGAAAATGCCGAGCGCGTATTGCTCGCTCGCGGCCGCGCGATGACGGGCTTCTTCGAGCGCCGAGACGTCTTCGATGGCCACGAGCACGCGGCTCCAGTCGGCTTCGTGGCCCGGCAGGATCACGCCGCGCAACAGGATGTCCATGCGCCGGCCGCGTAGCGTGTAGTTCACGCTCTTGCTCTCGAACGTGCTGTGGCCTTCCCACATCTGCTCGAGTTCGCCCACGTGCGCCTGGAACATGTCGTCGCGCAGCACCTGCGCCAGGTGCGCGGCGAGTTCTTCATAGTCGCGCGCGCCGTAAAGATCGAGCGTATGGCGGTTGACCTTGAGCACACGGATGCAGGCCGAGCATTCGGCCACGCGGCGCGGATCGTCTTCGAGGAAACTGCGCAGGTTGGTCACGCCTTGCGCGCGCCAGCGATCGAAGAGCGCACGCAACTGGCTATAGTCTTCGAGCCACAAGGAGGTGGGCGTCACGTCGAAGAAGTCGAGCAGATCGACGCCCATGTTGGCAAAACTGGCTGCGGTGGCCGGGGTGCCTTGTTGCATGTCGGTTGGATGTAAGGGAGCAGGGCGCGGCGGGCTGCGCCGCACGAATAACCGAATCCTGGCACACCTTGGGGCCCGGGTGGGCATCAGCGCTGCAGATGTTACGTTGCTGCGGCGTCGGTTGTGTCCGATTCGTTGTCCAGTAAGCCAACATGCATAACGGCCGGCGCGGGCGAAAACTTGAGGGGATCGCTGCGCGCGCCAATGTGTTTCGCATCTCAAGGCCGGCGCGCTTAATCGGACGTTTCGATCGAATCGACGCGATCCGGGTAGAACGCAAGGTGATCCTTGATCGCCGACACCGCTTCATGCGGCGTTTCATAGGTCCATATCGCGTTCACGGCTCGCGCGCCGCCTGGCGTGATCGAGTAGTACGAAGCCTCGCCCTTGTATGGGCACCAGCTTTTATGTTCCGTGCGCGAGAGCAGCGACATGTCGGCGTCCTCTCGCGGTATGTAAAACACCGCCGGATAGCTCGCCTCGCGCAGCGTGAGCGCGCGGCGCGTGTCGGCCACTACGCGCCCGCCTGCTTTCACCACCACGCGCGTGCGCGCCGGTTCGACCGTGATCGGATGATCGGGGCCGGGAATCTTGACGGTCCGTGTGTCCATGACTGGGTTCCTCGCGCAAGGTGTGGAACGGGGGGAAGGGTTGAAGAGGCCGGCGTTTAGCCGAATACATGATATGCAATTGCAGATTAACTGGTAGGGGAAAGCGCTGCAGGCTGTTTCAATGAGGGCGCGACTGAATTCGACGCACGGGCGGCGATAGCCACGCGATTGCGCCGCCAGCCTGCGCGCTTCAAGTCACCAGCCGCGCCTTTATTTACCCGCAGCAGGATCACTGATGAGCCTCGATATTTTCTGGTTCTTGCCGACTTCCGGCGACACCCGCTACCTCGGCAAATCCGATTTCGGCCGTGCGCCGACCAACGCCTATATGCGCCAGATTGCCGTTACCGCCGAAGAACTCGGCTACGACGGTCTCCTTATTCCCACCGGCAGCAGTTGCCTCGACCCGTGGGTGACAGCGGCGAGCCTTGCGCCCGTCACGCAGCGCATCAAGCTGCTCGTCGCGCTGCGCACGTCGCTTGGCGGTCCCACCGCTTCGGCGCGCCAGGCGGCCACGCTCGACCAGGCGCTGAACGGCCGTTTGCTGCTCAACGTCGTGCCGGGCGGCGACGCCACCGAACTGGCGGCAGACGGCGTGTTCCTCGGGCATGACGAGCGCTACGAAGCCGCCGACGAATTCCTCACGATCTGGCGCGACCTGCTGCGCGGCGAGACGGTGAACTTCGAGGGCAAGCATTTGCGCGTGCAGGGCGCGCAGAACTTTCACGCGCCGGTCCAGACGCCGCATCCGCCGCTGTATTTCGGCGGCTCGTCGCCGGCGGCGCACGAACTGGCGGCAAAGCATGTGGATGCCTATCTCACGTGGGGCGAACCGCCCGAGGCCGTGGCGCAGAAGTTCGCCGATATCCGCGCGCGGGCGGCGCGCCACGGGCGCACGCTCAAGCTGGGCGTGCGCCTGCACGTGATCGTGCGCGAGACCAACGACGAGGCTTGGGCCGCCGCTGAGCGCCTCATCAGCAAGCTCGACGACGACGATATCCGCCGCGCCCAGGAAAACTACGCGCGCATGGATTCGGTGGGGCAGCGCCGCATGGCCGAGCTGCACGGCGGCAGCCGCGACAAGCTCGAGATCAGCCCGAACCTGTGGGCCGGCGTGGGCCTCGTGCGCGGCGGCGCGGGTACGGCGCTGGTGGGCGACCCGCAAACCGTGGCGGCGCGCCTTAAGGAATACGTGGACGCCGGCGCGGACAGCTTCGTGCTCTCCGGCTATCCGCACCTCGAGGAGTCGATCCGCTTTGCCGAACTGGTGTTCCCGCTGCTGCCGGGCAAGAAACCGGTGACGTTACGCGATCAGGCCTTGACGGGCGGCGCGTTCGACGTGCGCGCGCGCTAGCGGGCGCAGGACGCCGCGTGCGTGAGGGCCGCCGTGCGCGGCGACCGGGTCGCATACCGGAGGTCCACCGGCCAATTATTCGTGTGAGCGATAATTCGGTTTTATTCGTGTGAGTGATATTGGCGAAATATTCCCCACAGGCATATAATCGGTTTATGCCTCACAGGAATACGTCATGAACATCATCGTCCAGACACCCGGCGGGCTTGGCGAAATTCTGCAATCGGCGCGCAAGGCGCGCGGCATGACCCAGGCGCAGGCCGCGGCGAATCTCGGCATCGGCCAGCCGCGCCTCTCCGCGCTCGAAACCACGGGCGCCGCCAGCCTCTCGCTCGAGCAGATGCTCGCGCTTTTCGCGCTCTACGGGCTGGAACTCTGCGTGCAGTCGCGCGACGCGGCGGCCGGCACGCCGGAGTGGTGACGATGGGCCGCAAATCGCATTCGCGCGCGCTATCGGTCTGGGCCAACGGCGAGCGTGTGGGCACGTGGGTCATGACGCCCTCTGGCGACACCGAACTGCGCTATGACGACGCCTGGAAGCGCTCGGCCCTGGGCCGTCCGCTTTCGCTCTCGCTGCCATTCGGCATTGGCGATGTGCCATTGCGCGGCGAGCGCGTGCAGTACTACTTCGACAATCTCCTGCCCGACAGCGAGCCTATCCGTCGCCGCATCGCCGCGCGTTTTCGCACGGATACGCTCGACGCCTTCGACCTGCTCAAGGCCATCGGGCGCGATTGCGTGGGCGCAGTGCAACTGCTGGGCGAGGACGAAATGCCGGGCCGCGTCGACCGCATTGAAGGCACGGCGTTAAGCGATGCCGTCATCGAACGCCTGCTGCTCGAAACGGCCGGTGCGCTGCCCGGTGGCGCGCTGGAGGCCGACGATCTGCGCATTTCGCTGGCGGGCGCACAGGAGAAGACCGCGCTCTTGCGCCACCGCGGCAAGTGGCTGCTGCCGCGCGGCGCCACGCCCACTACCCACATTTTCAAGCTGCCGCTGGGGCTGATCGGCCATCGCAAGGTGGATTTCAATACCTCGGTCGAAAACGAATGGCTTTGCCTGGCACTGCTGAGGGCCTACGGTTTGCCCGCTTCACAGGCGCAGATCCTCAGGTTCGGCGCGCAGAAGGTGCTGTGTGTCGAGCGCTTCGATCGTACGCGTTCGCGCACGGGCGGCTTGCTGCGCCTGCCGCAAGAGGACTTCTGCCAGGCGCTCGGCGTGCCGCCGCATCGCAAGTACGAAGCGCATGGCGGTCCCGGCGTGCGCGAGATTGCGGGTCTGTTGCGCCAGTCGCAGCAGGCGCGGGAGGACCTCGAAACGTTTCTCACTGCGCAAATCGTCTTCTGGATGCTCGCGGCACCAGACGGACACGCGAAGAATTTCAGCATCCGCCTGCTGCCTGCAGGGCGCTTTCAGCTCGCGCCGCTCTATGACGTCATGTCGATCTGGCCCGTGGAGGGCGACGGCGGCAATCAATGGTCGTGGCACAAGGCGTCGCTCGCCATGGCGGTGTGGGGCCGGGCGCGCCACTATCGCATGCGCGACGTGAAGCGCACGCATTTCGACGCTACCGCGCGCCTGTGCCACTACGGGCCGGACGCCGGGCCGTTGATCGAGCGCGTGCTGGCGCGTACGCCCGGTGCAATAGAAGAAGTCGCGGGCGCGTTGCCTGAAGGCTTTCCCGAGCGGGTAGCCGCGCGTCTGTTCGACGGCCTGCGTTTTTCCGCGGAGCGGCTCGCGGCGCAATAACGGCGCAAAAAACGGCGCACCCAGTTCACGCGTTCTTTTTCTTCGCCGGCAGCCACGTTTGTGGCTCGGCATACATTTCCTTGACCAGTTGCTTCACGAGATCGACGTAGACCGAATTGTCGTTCACACGATGATTCAGGATGATCGGCGAAGTCGCGTGGTCGCTGTCTATCAGCCGGTAGTGCACGTCCCGGCGCAATTGCCGCGCCGAAGCCGGGATCACGCATATGCCGAACTCGGCCGCGACGAGGCCGAGCGCCGTCTGGATCTCCCGCACCTCCAGCACTTCGCCTGGTTGCACGCCGTCGCCGTGCAAGATGCTGAGCACCTGGTCGGCGAAACTGGGGCGAGGCTCCTTGGGATAAACAATCAGCTTTTGCCCGGCCAGTTGTTCGATGGGAATCGGCGTCGACTCCTGTGCCATCTCGCTGCCGGTCGGCACCACCACGGCCAGCGGCTCTTCACGCAGGATGATGCCGGCCACGTTGGGGTCGCTGTGGCGCACGCGTCCGAAGCCGATGTCGATGCGGCCTTCCTTCAAGGCCTCGACCTGCTGCACCGACATGAGTTCGACCATCTGGATGTCGAGTTCCGGCGCATTCTGGCGCAGCTTGCGCATCAATGGCGGCAGCCCTGAGTAGAGAACGGAGGCGACAAAGCCGATCGACAGCACGGTGCGGTGATGCAGCCCCACGTGCTTGGCGGTCGCTTGCAGTTGTTCGACGCGCCCAAGGATCTGCATGGCCTGCTCGTAGACGAGACGCCCCGCATCGGTCGTGCGCACGGGCCTCGTATTGCGAATCAGCAGAGGCACGCCGATCTCCTGTTCGAGCAGTTGAATCTGCCGGCTCAGGGGCGGTTGAGCGATGCAAAGCTGTTCCGCCGCACGCGTGAAATTGCGCTCGCGGACAACGGCTACGAAGTAACGAAGCTGGCGAAGATCCATGGTCTGTTCCCGGAAGAAGCATCCAATTTTCAATACTCTGAAAATATGATGCACCGCAATATCGGCTGATTTATCAGGGATTGCGGGTGCTCCATATTATAAAGGTATGGAATTGGACGCAAATAGTATTGGATCTTGCTCAGGCGCGGCGTGTATAAAACGACCATACCTTCTTCACTTACGCAGCATCCGACATGACTTCC
>NZ_CAJMZA010000029.1:0-95626 GCF_905220195.1 Paraburkholderia sp. J8-2 | reverse complement strand
GGAGCCGCACACCTTGTTGATCGTCATGGCGGGAACGGCCGTGGGCAGGCCCGCCTTGATCGATGCCTGGCGCGCCACGTTCTGGCCCGAGCCGGCGGTCAGCACCTGACCCATGATCACGTCGCTCACCTGCTCGGGCGCAACACCTGCGCGCTCGAGCGCGGCCTTGATGACGATCGCACCCAGGTCGGGCGCCGCCACCTTCGCGAGCGAACCGCCGAATCTGCCAACTGCCGTACGTGCGGCCGAAACGATCACAATGTCAGTCATGTTGAGCTCCTGCTCTGCAATTACGCTGAAATATCGATGTCTTGAAGCTGAGCCGGCAAATGCCGCGCCCTCGTCGTTCAGTCACGACGACGAAGGCGGGTATTGGCGTATTGCCGGTGTGGCAGGAACGGAAATCAGGCCTTGGCCTGGCTCGTCGACTTCGCGGAAGCCGCCTGGACGGCAACCGGCGCGGCTTCCTGGACGGAGGCGGCAACGTTCTGGAAATTGCTCTGGGCCGTTTCGATGGCCTGGCGGGTCACGCCGCGCAG
The DNA here is from genome assembly GCF_905220195.1 of Paraburkholderia sp. J8-2. Taxonomy (NCBI): domain Bacteria; kingdom Pseudomonadati; phylum Pseudomonadota; class Betaproteobacteria; order Burkholderiales; family Burkholderiaceae; genus Paraburkholderia; species Paraburkholderia sp. J8-2. The sequence continues at coordinate 95,087 of NZ_CAJMZA010000029.1, read as the reverse complement.
CGTTTCGGCGGCATTGTTCACGGCGGCGAACGTGGAGTTCACGGCCGCGATGAACGACTCCGCGCCAACGGGCGCGTTTTGCGTCAGGCCTTCGGAAAAGGCCTTGAAGCGCTGCTCCTGCTCGCCCGATTGCACCTGGGCGGCCTGGATGAGCTCGTTTTGGGTCGTCGTCGCGATGTCGACGAGGTGGCGGCCGTACGACATGGCCTTGGCGGCGGCCTGCTGCGACGCACCAATCTGCTGCGTCAGGAACTCAGTGGGGTTCCCGCTTTGCAGGGCACCCTTGAGCGTCGCTTCGCTTTCGGCAATGGCAGCCTTGCTGGCCTGCACGTTGAGATCGATCACGGCCTGCACGCCCTGGAAAACGGGTTTCGTGAGCGCAAAGAACGCTGCGACGCCGGCTTGGTAGTTCGCGCGGAATTGTTCGGGTGCGGAAACGGACATCAGCTCATGCTCCTTGGTTAGTCAAACTAATTAAAGCGCCAACCCCCGATGGCCTGACTGACGGCTGTATATCTATGTTTGAAAACTAATGCTGCATCGCCGCAGTCAATCTAGAGTGTCCATTCTAAGACAGAAATTTAACAATTTTGTGGCGCTTCTTATTAGGTAAAAACCCTGATCTCAAGTCCTTCGGGTTCGGAACTTGCAGTTGTCAAGCAACATACGTTCCGAATCGAAAAGCACGACGCTGAGCGCGGAAATTGCGTGCGGGATAAACGGCCCGAGCGACGGATTTTTGCGGCGGCGCCGTTCAAGTCATATGGGGACTGTTGACCCCGCTCCGGCTACAACGGGATTGCGGGCCACCGGGCATGATGTGGCATCGATCGGCATAAGGCGTGAATGCCCGACTTCAAACTGGGAAACGGCTATGACAGCGCGGCAGAGGGTTCGCATGCGGTTCAACCGTTGCGGACCGCCGGGTCCGGGAAGGCCTTGAACGAACGCGATCCAGACGCAGACCTCGTCGCGCGCGTGGGCGCGCGCGATCCGCTTGCCGTGCGCGCGCTCGTCGCGAGCAAGCTGCCGCGCCTCATCGCACTCGCCACGCGCATGCTGGGCGACCGCAGCGAAGCCGAAGACGTCGCGCAGGAAGCATTCGTGCGGATCTGGAAACAAGCACCGGCCTGGCGCACCGGCGAAGCGAAATTCGACACGTGGCTGCACCGCGTGGCGCTCAACCTGTGTTACGACCGCTTGCGCGGCCGCCGCGAAGAGACCGTAGACGACGTGCACGCCATGAGCGAGCCAGCACCCGATCCCGCAGGCTCGCCCGACCAGCAGATCGAAGCGCGCACGCGCGACGAACGCGTGCGCGCCGCACTCGCGGCGCTGCCCGTGCGTCAGCGCGAAGCGCTCGTGCTCACTTACTATCAGGAGCTGTCGAACCTCGAAGCAGCCGGCCTGATGGACATTTCGGTGGACGCGCTCGAAAGCCTGCTGGCGCGCGCCCGGCGCACCTTGCGCGCACAACTGGCCGGTGAAGCTGCCGGTAAGGACTCCGTATGACATCCGAACGATTCCACACTCTCGTCGCGGCGTATGGCGCCGACCCGCAGCGCTGGCCGCAGCATGAGCGCGACGACGCGCTCGAGTGGGCGCGCTCACATCGCGCGCAAGCCGACGCGGCGCTCGACGAAGCCATGGCGCTCGATAGCTGGCTCGCGCGCGACATGATCGCGCCGCCCACGCGCGCGCTCTTTGAGCAGATCGTTGCGGGCGCACCGGTTAGGCCTGCTGTGAAGCCCGCTGTGAAGCCCATCTCCGCCGCGAAACGCCGCAGCTTTTGGTGGTCCGGCGCGGCGTTCGCGGGCGTGGGCCTCGCCGGAGCGCTCGCGGGCGCGCTGACGATATCATTTGTCGTGCTCGGCGGCACGACGCCCGCAGCGCCGCACGAGCCTTATCTCAGCACGAGCTTTGGCGGGACGAGTTCGGACTGGAGCGAATCGAACCTCAACGCGGGCGCCGAAGGGAGTGACGAATGAACGGCCGCTCATGGAAGACGCTGCTCGTCGGCTCGGTACTTCTGAATGTCTTTCTGCTCGGCGCCATTGCGGGCGGCGCCTGGCGCTGGCTCGCCGTGCGCGACGAGCCGCAGGCACAACCCGCGCAGCGCGTGGCGTTGCGCTTCGCCACCGAGGCGCTTTCGCCGGAACGCCAGCAGCAGTTCGCGCAAGCGCTCAAGTCCTCGCGCCGCGAAGGCCGGGAGTACGCGCGCGACGGACGCGACGGACGGCGCGAGGTGCTCGACCTGCTCGCCGCGCCGCAACTCGACCGCAACGCCATCGACGCCGCGCTCGCGCGCACGCGCACGGCGGATAGTGCATTGCGTGCGCAGATCGAAAGCGGCGTAGTCGATTTCGCCGCCACGCTCACGCCCGAAGAACGCGTGAAGTTCGTCGAGGGACTCGAAAAGCGCGGCCAGTGGCGGTTGCCTGTGCAGCAGCAAAAGCAGCCGCAACGCGCCGCAAGCGAGGCAAGCGACGCGCAATAAAAAAATTGGCCGACCGGCGACGGATCACACGGGCGATGACCGTTTAACGGAAATACGCAACGCTCCAGCGAACCCAAGGACCGCGCATGGAAAGCCTTTCGAATCCCCGCGCCGGCGCGATCGCCATGAACCGCTTCGGCCTGGGCGCGCGCGCCGATGAAACGCCGCCCGCCAACCCGCAAAGCTGGCTGCTCGGCCAGTTCGCTGCATATGAACCGTTGCCCGCAGCATGGCGCAACGAGCCGGGTGTGCTGGCGCTCGCCGCCCGCTTCGGCGCCGAGCGCCAACAAGGCATGGCGGACGACGCGGCAGCGAGCGCGGCTTCTGAGACTAGTACGCAAACGAACGGCCAACCCAACGCACAACAAGCCGCGCGCCGCGCGGTCAATCAGGCGATCCGCCGCGAGAGCGTGGGCATCTACCGCAGCGCGGTCAACGCGCGCCTCACGAGCGCCTTGCAGACCGACACGCCCTTCGTCGAGCGCCTCGTGCATTTCTGGTCGAACCACTTCGCCGTTTCGGTGGATAAGGCGCTCATTGCAGGCATTGCGGGCGCATTCGAAAGGGAAGCGATACGGCCGCACGTGCTCGGCAATTTCGCGGACATGCTGGTCGCTGTCGAGCAACACCCCGCCATGCAGCTCTTTCTCGACCAGACGCGCTCCGTTGGGCCCGACAGCCGGGCCGCGCTGCGCGCCGATCAGCGCGACCCCGCGCACAAGCGCGGCCTGAACGAGAACCTCGCACGCGAGATCATGGAACTGCACACGCTCGGCGTGCGCACCGGCTACACGCAAGACGATGTGACCGAATTCGCGCGTGCGCTCACGGGCTGGAGCGTGGCGGGCGTGCGCGGCCCTCAGCCGGGGAATGTGGCCAATGCCGCCGCGCCCGGCAGCTTCGTGTTTCGCCCCGCCCTGCACGAGCCGGGCGCGCGCACCGTGATGGGCAAGCGCTACGATCAGCCGGGCGCACAACAGGCGCTCGCCATCCTCAACGACCTCGCGCATGCGAGCGCCACGAGCCGCCATATCGCGTTTCAGCTCGCGCGCCACTTCGTCGCCGACAATCCGCCGCCCGCACTCACCGAACGCCTTGCGCTGGCCTTCGAACAAAGCAACGGCGATCTTCCCACCGTGTACCGCGCGCTCGTCGAAGCGCCGCAAGCGTGGGCGCCGCTCGATGCGAAGTTCAAGACGCCGTGGGAATGGACCGTATCGTCGATGCGCGGTCTCGGTTGGCGCGAACCCGGCGACATGAATGCCGCGCCGCTGCTCACGCAACTCGGCCAGCCGGTGTGGCGGCCAGGCTCGCCCGCCGGTTACGACGACATCGCCGCGAGCTGGGCCGCGCCCGATGCGCTCGTGCGCCGCGTGGAAGTCGCGCAGCGCTTCTCGGCGCGCGTGGGCGACCGGCTCGACCCGCGCACGCTCGGCAACACGCTCATGGGCGCCACGCTCAGCACGTCTACAGCAAGCGCAGTCGCGCATGCCGAAAGCGCATCCACGGCGATCGCGTTACTGCTCGTCTCGCCCGATTTTCTGAGGAGATAACCGTCATGGTTTCCCGCCGCCATTTCCTGCGCGTCGCTGCCGCTGGCGCAGGCGCGATGCTCGTCGCGCCGCAGATCGTGTTCGCCAGCGTCGCAACCGAGCGCCGCTTCGTGTTCGTGATTCAGCGCGGCGCGGCCGATGGGCTCAACATCGTCGTGCCCTACGCGGAGCCCGCCTATGCCACGCTGCGCGGCCCGCTCGCCATCGACATCGACCGCGCCACGAAACTCGACGGCACGTTTGCGCTGCATCCCTCGCTCGTACAACTGGCGCAGATGTATGGCGAGAAGCAGGCGCTCTTCGTGCATGCGATTGCCTCGCCGTATCGCGACCGCTCGCACTTCGACGGTCAGAACGTGCTGGAAACGGGCGGCCGCGCGCCTTACCAGGTCAAGGACGGCTGGCTCAACCGGCTCGTCGCCATGCTGCCTGCCTCGCGCGAAAACGCCATTGCGCTCGCGCCCACCGTGCCGCTCGCGCTGCGCGGCCCGGTACAGGTGAGTTCGTATGCGCCCTCGGCGCTGCCCGCCGCTTCCGACGACCTGCTCACGCGCGTTTCGGCGCTCTACGAAGCCGATCCGCAACTGCGCTCGCTGTGGATATCGGCGATGAACGCACGCGGACTCGCCGGCGACGCGAGCGCGCGCCAGGACCCCGCGAGCGTGGGCAAGCTGGCCGCGAGCTTCCTCGCGCGCCCCGATGGCCCGCGCATCGCCATGATCGAAACCAGCGGATGGGACACGCACAGCGCACAGAATGCGCGGCTCGCGAATCAGCTCAAAGCGCTCGACACGATGCTGGCCTCGCTGCGCGACGGCCTCGGTGCCGCGTGGGACAAGACCACGGTGCTCGTCGCGACGGAGTTCGGCCGCACGGCCGCGGCGAACGGCACGGGGGGCACCGACCACGGGCAGGCTTCGGTGGCGATGCTCGTGGGCGGCGCCGTGGCTGGGGGGCACGTCCAGGCCGACTGGCCGGGGCTGCGCACCGCGGATCTCTATGAGTCGCGCGACCTCAAGCCCACCGCATCGCTCGACGCATTGATCGCGGGTGCTGCCGCGGAAAGCCTTGGGCTCGATCCGCAGCGCACGGCATCGACGCTATTTGGTGAAGCAGGTGCGAAAAACGCGGCTACGGGTTTGATCAGGGCGTGAACGTTTCAAGCAGACAAACCCAGCGTTCAGCGGTTAAATCGCATCCAGCGGATAAATCGGCCGCCGCACCTTCCTGAATTCAAGCTTCCCGTAATCCGAAGTCGTGACGCCCACGCCCGCGCATTCGATCACCTCGCGCGCCAGGTCGCCGAAGCCGGCACGCCAGTGCACGCGGCTTTTCAGCACGATATAGCGCTTTTGCGTCGGGTCGACGCCCACTGAAGAAAGGCAGTTCAGGTCGAACGGCTCCTGATGCGCCGATACCACCACGATCTCCACCTTGCCGGTATCGAGCACCACAGTAGGACCGGTATTGTTGAGCGCGCCGCGATACATCGGTCCGCGATTGCGGAACACGCCGTCGAACACGAGTTTCACGCGCGCCGTCACTTCGATGGGGCGGCTCGTCTCCTGCAATGCAGGCATCGGCAGCTTGCCGCCTAATGAGAGCGTGACGTCATTGCCGATGCCCGCCGCGATCGCCAGCTGCACCGCTTCGGGATCGTAGATCGCATAGAACACTGCGTTGTCGAGGCCTTGTTTCAGGACCTCCGCCAGCACCTCGGTGGTATCCATCGTCCCGCCCGACGCTGTGTTGTCGCAATGGTCGAGCAGCACGAGCGGGCCAGCCGTCGTCGAAGCCTTTGCGCGCGCGACCGATTCGGCCAACGGCTCGCTTGCATAGAGAAACTGCTCGCGCTCGCGCCACGCTTCGTCGAGCAGCGCGTCGCGCAATTCGCTCGCTTTCGCTTTGTCGCCATCGGTGCAGACCACGACACTCAGGCCCGCGTTTTCGATATCGGCGTTCGGAAAGCCCACGAACAGCGAGGCCGCCAGCGCATCGCCCTGCTCGTACCTCATGCAGCGCGCCTGCAACGATCGGTTCGGTTCGGCGTGCGTGCCCTGACGCATCACGTGAGGCAGCATCGGCTTGTTGCCCCACGCCATCACCGGCTTGAACTCGCCCGCGATCGTACGCGCGAGTATGCGCGCCGCGCGCAATCCGGCCTCGTACATGTCGACGTGCGGATACGTGTGATAGCCGGTAACGACCGTCGCGTGCTTCACGATGTCGTCGTAAAGATTCGCGTGCATGTCGAGTGTCACGCCCACCGGCGTATGCGGGTCGATCTCACGCAGGCGGCGCAGCAGCGTGCCTTCACCGTCGTCGAGCGATTGCGTGACCATGGCGCCGTGCAGATCGAGCAGGATGCCGTCGTAGCCGCCCTTCGCCACCTCGTCGAGAATCAGTTGCGTGATGCGGCGGTAAGCGTCGTCATGCACGGGGCCGCTCGGAAAGGCGTCGGCGGCAACCGGCAGCACGATTTGCGCGCCGAGTTCGTCGGCCACGTCGATGTAGGCGCCCAGCGCGCCGCCCGTGCCGCGGTAGGCTTCGAGCGCCTGCTCGCCCGCGACCGCACCGCCCGTGCGGCGAAAGAACCGCTCGAACGGCGTGGGGACCGGCGAAAACGTATTGGTTTCGTGTTTGAACATCGCGAGCAGCAAACGCATGAAGGTTTCCTTTCGATGTGGAGGACGTTTCTTCGCACTGCCTGGCTAGTTATAAAAACCCCGATGTATTGCCAACGCCTGGTCGACTTTCAATCCGCGTGCCATTGCCTGTCGGCATCGAGCGGATACACCGGGCGCGCGAGCCGCTCGTACTGAAAGAGACCGTAATCGGAGCCGGTCACGCCGCGGCTGTCGCATTCCACGAGCGCAGCCGCGATCGGCACGAACACCGGACGGCAATACATGCGCGACTTCAGCAGCAGAAAGCGCGCACGGCGCGGATCGATGCCCACGCTTTCGAATACGCCGAGGTCCCAAGGCTCGTGGGTGCGCTCGGTCACGACGAGCGTCGCGGCGCCGATATCGAGCACCGCCGCGCGCCCCATGTACGCGCGCTGCCCCGTGTAGGTCGGGCCGGTGATCACATATTCGCCGTCGGTGATCGCACGCACCACGCCCGTCGCCATGAAGGGCGCGCGCGGTGCGGCGCCATCGCGTGCGAGCTTGTTCCCAACGCCCAGCGTGACCTTGGCGCCCACGCCCGCGTCGATGAGCGCCGCCACGGCCTGCGGGTCGCATAGCGGGCCGCTCACCATGCCGGTCAGTCCTTGCGCGAGCGCGGCTTCGAGCAGGTCCATCGTGTCGCAGGTGCCGCCCGACATGCAGTTGTCGCCGTGGTCGAGCAGCAGCACGGGTTTGCCGGCATCTTGCGCCAGCTGCGCCGCCTGAGCGACCGACGCTTCGAGCGGCGCGCTGCGATAAACGAATTCGCCGCGTTCGTTCCAGATCTGCCGCGCGATGCGCTCGGCAACCGCATCGGCGGCCGCCGCGTCACCGTTGCCCACCACCACCACGCTGATGCACGGCGCGGGAATGTCCGCAAGCGAAAAGCCCGCGAGCACCGAAACGGCCAGCATGCCCTGCGCCTCGGCCTCGCGCGCCGCTTCGACGGCGCGGTGCATGGCGCCTTCGGCGCTCGCGCTGCGCAGCGTCGAAGTGAGCAGCGGCGGCTGCCGCCACGCCAGCACGGGCTGCGCGCGACCATGAATGCGATCGAGCAGCAGGCGCGCCGCGTGTTCGCCGGTCTCGTACATATCGACGTGCGGATAGGTCTTGAAGCTCACGATCACATCCGCGTTGTCGATCATTTTCTGCGTGACGTTGCCGTGCAGATCGAGCGCGACGGCAATCGGCGCCTCGGGCAGCGCGGCGCGCACGCGTGCGAGCAGATCGCCCTCGCCGTCCGCCGATTGCTGCGCCACCATCGCGCCGTGCAGGTCGAGCATCACCGCGTCGCAGCCGGGGGCAGCCGCGACGATGGCGTCGCAGATCGCATCGTAGGCATCGGCGGCAACGGGGCCGCTCGGATTCGCCGAAGCCGAAACGGGTGTGACGAGTTGCGCGCCTTCGCGCTCTGCCGCGTCGATGAACGCTGCCATCGCCGTGCGCATGCCCTTGTTCTCGCGATACGCCGCTTCGCCCCACGCGGGGCCGTCGCCGCCGAACGCCGCAAGCGGCGTGGCCACCGGCGAGAACGTATTGGTTTCGTGATTCATTCGCGCGATCAGGATCTTCATGCAGCGTCCTCCTCACGCACAGCAGCCACGCCCGCCGCCGCCAGCATCGCGTGCAGCAGCACGTTGCAGCCGGCCTCCAGATGTTCGGGGCGCGCATCCTCGATTTCGTTATGGCTGATGCCGTCCTTGCAGGGCACGAAGATCATGGCCGTGGGCGCCACGCGCGCGAGATACACGGCATCGTGTCCCGCACCGCTCACGACGTTCATGGCGGAAAGGCCGAGCGTTTGCGCGCCCGCTCGCACGGCGTCCACGAGCGCGGGATCGAAGGGCTGCGGGGGAAAGTACACGACCTGCTCCACGTCGATGCTCATGCCGGCCTGACGCCCTGCCTCGCTGCACGCCGCGCGCAATTGCGAGTCCATTGCGGACAGTGCCGCGTCATCGGCGGCGCGCAGGTCGACCGTCAACGTCACGCGGCCCGGAATCACGTTGCGCGAATTGGGATGCACGTCGACCCAGCCCACGGTGCCTCGCCCATGCGGCGCGTGCGCAAGCGCAATGCGGTTCACCTCTTGAATCAGGCCCGCTGCAACGAGCAGCGCGTCGCGGCGCGAATCCATCGGCGTGGGGCCCGCATGCGCTTCCATACCGTGCACCGTCACGTCGTACCAGCGTTGACCGAGCGCGCCCTGCACCACGCCTATCGTCTTCTCGTGCGCTTCGAGCACGGGCCCCTGCTCGATATGCGCTTCGAAATACGCGCCCACACGATGCGGCGCGAAGGGTCCCGCGCCCGCATAGCCGATCTTCGCAAGCGCTTCGGATACCGAAACGCCGTCCCGATCGCGCTGCGCGAGCGCGTGCTCGAGTGTAAACGCACCCGCGAACACGCCCGAGCCCATCATCACCGGCACGAAGCGCGAGCCTTCCTCATTGGTCCATACGGCCACTTCGAGCGGCGCGAGCGTGCGCACGCCCGCTTCTACCAGCGTGCGCAGCACTTCGAGGCCCGCCAGCACGCCGTAGTTGCCGTCGAACTTGCCGCCTGTGGGCTGCGTGTCGATATGGCTGCCGGTCATCACGGGCGGCAGGTCGTCGCGCTCGCCCGCACGCCGCGCGAAGATGTTGCCGATGGCATCCACGCGTATCGTGCAGCCCAACTCTTTCGCCCACGCCACGAACAAATCGCGCCCTTCACGGTCGAGCGGCGTGAGTGCGAGGCGGCACACGCCGCCCTTTTCCGTTGCGCCGATCTCGGCCAGCCGCATGAGGCTGCCCCACAGGCGAGCGCCGTTCGTGCGCAGGCGGGCGAGCGGCTCGCGAGTCATTTCCTGAACTTGCATCGATTGGGTTCCTTGCTTGAATGGGAGGCGACGTTCAAACCACGCCCACGCCCAGATAGCGGTCCTTGACCGTATGATCGGCGGCGAACTCGGCGTTGCCGCCCGTGTAGACGATCACGCCCTGCTCGATGATGTAGTGACGGTCGGCCAGTTGCGTGCACACTTCGAGGTTCTGCTCGACCAGCACGATCGCCACGCCCGCTGCCTTGATCTGCTTGAGCTGGTCGACGATCTCCTCGACGATCACGGGCGCGAGGCCTTCCACGGGTTCATCGAGCATCAGAAGTCGTGGATGATTCATGAGCGCGCGCCCGATCGCGAGCATCTGCTGCTCGCCGCCTGATAACTGCGCGCCGCCGTTCTTGCGCCGCTCCTTCAGGCGCGGGAAGATCCGGTAGATGTCTTCGAGCTGCCACGGCGAATCCTTGCGCGCGCCAAGGCGCAAGTTTTCCTCCACGCTCAGCAAACGGAAAATGCCGCGATGCTCCGGCACGAAGCACAGGCCAGCCGCCGCGATCCGGTGCGCCGGCTGTCCGCTAACCGTCTTGCCGGAGAAGTCGATCACCCCGCCACGCGGCGCCACCACGCCCGCAATCGTCTTGAGCGTCGTGGACTTGCCGGCGCCGTTGCGGCCTAGCAGCGTGACCGTTTCGCCCTCGTTCACCTGCAGCGACACGCCCTGCAGAATATGGCTCTTGCCGTAGTACGCGTGAATATCCCGCACGTCGAGCATCATGCGCGGCCTCCCGTAATCATGTTGCCGAGGTAGGCGCTGCGCACGCGTTCGTCGCCGCGTATTGCATCCGGTTTGCCCTCCACGAGCACGCGGCCCTGTTGCATCACTGTGATGGTGTCGGAGATGTCCATGACGATGCCCATGTTGTGCTCGATGAGCACGACCGTATAGTCGTCGCGCAGGCCGCGGATCAGCGCCTTCATGTCGTCGAGATCGTCGATGCCCATGCCCGAGGTGGGCTCGTCCAGAAAGATCGCGCGCGGCCGCGCGGCCAGCGCCATGCCCACTTCGAGGCGCCGCTGCTGGCCATGCGAGAGCGCACCCGCCGCCGTATCCGCGTGGCGTTGCAGCGCGAGGCGCTCCAGCACGCGCTCCACCGTTTCCGCATGGGCGAGCGCGCCGTGCGGCGGGGTCCAGGCGTTGAGCGCCCGGCGCGCCTGAACACCTTGGGCCGCCACGCGCAGGTTCTCGCGCACGCTCAGGTTCTGAAACAGGCTCGTCACCTGGAACGAACGCGCAATACCGCGCCGCACGCGTTTGTGATCGGGCTCGCGCGAGATGTCGTGGCCATCGAATACGATGGTGCCCGAAGAAATCGGCACCGTACCCGTGAGCACGTGAAAGAGCGTGGTCTTGCCCGCGCCGTTCGGCCCGATCACCGAATGCACCGTGCGCGGCGCGATGCGCAGGTCCACGCCCGAAAGCGCCGTGAATTTGCCGTAGCGCTTCACCACGCCGCGCGCCTCCAGAATCGCTTCGCTCATGTCTGCTCCTCGCTGTGCGCATCCGCGCCTTCTGTACGCCGCAGCGCGACCGCCACGCGCTCACCCAAGCCCCACAGACCGCGCTGCATGAAGAGGCTCACGGCGATCAGCACGAGGCCGAGCAACAACAGCCAGCGCGGCCAAAGGGTGGAGAGCCAGTCGGCAAAGAGCACATAAAACGCCGCACCGATTACCGAGGCGAACAGGTTGCCGCTGCCGCCGATCACCGTCATCAGCAGGATCATTTCGCTCGTGTGGTAGTCGATGTTGGAGAGCGGCGCGATGCCGGTCATCATCGCGTGCAGCGCGCCGGCGAGACCGGTGACCGCCCCCGAGATCACGAACGCCATCAGCTTGAAGCGGCTCACGTGATAGCCCGCCGCACCCGCGCGCGCCTCGTTGTCGCGAATCGCGAGCAGCGTGCGGCCGAATACGGAATGCGACACGCGCACCATCAACGCGAACACGACCACGAACACCACCGCGACAAAACCGTAGTACTGCCACGGCGAATCGAGCGCGACGAGTGCGTGCGAGCCGATTGAAAGCGCCGGACGCGGGATGTCGAGCAGGCCGTTGTCGCCGCCGGTGATATCGGGCAGCGAATAGGCGAGAAAGTAGAAGAGCTGGCCGAACGCAAGCGTGAGCATCACGAAGTACGTGCCGCGCTGACGTATGGAGAACCAGCCGACAATCGCCGCCGCGAGTGCCCCCAGTACGGCCGCAGCCGCCAGCGCCACGAGCACCGAAGGCACGCCGTGCGTGAGCAGGATGCCAGCGGTATAGCTGCCAAGGCCGAAGAAAATGCCCTGACCGAACGAGAGGAGCCCTGTAAAGCCCAGCAGCAGATTGCAGCCCAGTGCCGCAAGTGCAAACACGAGCACCTCGGTCGCGAGCGACCCCGAGCGGATGGTGAGCGGCAAAGCGCACACCACGACGATGGCAAGCAGAACATACCGATAGCGCCGCAGCGGGCCGGCAGGCCCGGCCGCGTCGCGTGTGCCCGCGCCAGTGGCAAGCTTTGTCGATTCGATCATGCGGCCCTCCCGAGCAGTCCGTTCGGACGCAGCAGCAACACGGCCGCCATCGCCACGTAAATCATGAGCTGCGCGCCTTGTGGCCAGAGCGTGCTCATGAGGCTCTGCACAATGCCGACCAACAGGCCGCCCACCAGCGCGCCAAGAAAGTTGCCCATGCCGCCCACGACGACGACGACGAACGCCACGCTCAACGCCTCGAGCCCCATGAACGGATCGACGCCGCGTATGGGCGCTGCCAGCACGCCCGCGAGTGCCGCCGTGGCCGCGCCGAGTGCGAACACGAGGCTGAACACGCGTGTGACATTGATGCCGAGCAGCGACACCATTTCGGACGACTCACTGCCCGCCCGCACCGCGCTGCCAAGCCGCGTGCCTTCGAGCACCCACCAGAGCAGCACGGCGAGCACGGCGGTGAAGCCGATCACGAACAAACGGTACTTCGGATAAACGAAGCTGCCCCAGATCACCACGCCATTGAGCGCGTCGGGCACGGCCACGTTGTCGCCGAGCGGTCCCCACACGAGAATCGCGCACTCCTGGATCACCAGTGCGAGCCCGACGGTGGCGAGAATATGGAACTCGTGCTGCTGCGCATAGATATGCCGCAATACGAGTTTCTCCACGATCCATGCCAGTGCGCCCACCACGATCGGCACGATCGCGAGCGAGAGCCAGAAGTTGCCCGACCACTGCAGAAACTGATAGCAGCAGTACGCGCCGAGCAGGTAGAACGCGCCGTGCGCGAAGTTCACGAAGCGCAACAGGCCAAAGACGATCGAGAGACCGACCGCCAGCAGGAAATACAGCATCCCGACGCCGATCCCATTGATGATCTGCAGCAGATAGACATTCATGGCTTGCGTAGCGTAGAAGTGACGAGCGAGCGGCAAGCGGGGCCGCCATGAAACCTCAGGCGATCTTGCACTCCGTCTTGTCGAGCGGCAGGAACGACTGGCCCGAGCTGACGATGTCCACGTAGTCGTCGGCATTCTTCATCGCGGACTTCTTCTTGCCCTTCAAAAGATAGTAGTTCTTGAGCACCTGGTGGTCGCCCTTGCGAATTTCTTCAGGGCCCGTCAAACCCGCATACTTCATGCCTTCCAGCGCGGCAACGACTTTCTTCGGATCGGCACTGCCCGCCTTCACCATGCCGTCGAGCAGGATCTTCGAGCAGATGTACGAGCCCGCGAGGCTGTAGTTGGGGTTGGCCTTGAAGGCTGCCTGGGTGCGCTGCACGAGGTCGTGATTGAGCGGCGTGTCGATGCCGTGCCAGTACTGCGCGCCGAAGTACACGCCGTCGCACAGGTCCGTGCCGAGCGCCTCGAACTGTTCGAGTCCCGAGGCCCAGGCCATCAAGATCGTGCAGTTGTTCTTCATGCCGAAGCTCACGGCCTGGCGCAGCGTATCGGAGGACTGCGAACCGAAGTTGAGAATGAGCAGCACGTCGGGCTTGGCCGCCACCGCGTTCGTCAGATAGCCGCTGAATTCCTTCTCGGTGAGCGAGTGATAGCTGTTGCCCACGTGCTCGATGCCCTTCTCCTTGAACACGTTCTTCGCGGCGGTGAGCAGGCCTTCGCCGAACACGTATTGCGGCGTGATCGTGTACCAGCGTTTGGCCTTCGGCTGCATCTGGATCAGCGGGCGCACGGTCTGCTCGATCGCGCCGAAGGTCGGCACCGACCAGCGGAACGTGGCGGCGTTGCAGTCCTTGCCCGTGATTTCGTCGGCGCCGGCCGTGGTGATGAACACGCCGCCGCTCTTGTCGACTTCCTTGCCCATGGCAAGCGCTTCGGACGACAGCACGCCGCCCGCGAAGAAGCGCACGCCCTTTTGCTGCTCGATCTCCTGCACGCGGCGCACGGCCGTGGCGGGCTTGCCCTCGGTGTCGAGCGTGGTGTAGTCGAGCGGCAAGCCGAGCACCTTGCCGTACTGCTTGACCGCGAGCTGCATGCCGAGATCGGCGTACTTGCCGTTGGCCGCGAACGGCCCCGACATCGGCACGGGGCACGCGAGCTGCACGCCGGCCGCCCCCTGTGCTAACGCCCGTGAGGACGAGAGGACGCTGAGCGCGCCCGGCATGGCCGACAGCGCGGCCAGTTTCAACAGTTCTCGGCGATTCAAGTTGAGGCTCCTTGTGGGGGACACACAGACACGAACGACGCGGCAGACTGCAAAACCGTACCGGCGCCAGCGAGACGGCCTGCGAGACGGTGATTTCTATTTATCATGATAAATAGAATGAACCCGATGCTAGGTATAATTAATTGCAGTGTCAATCCGTCAAAAACCTCGTCGGCCTGGCCACGCCTTCTCACAAGCGGCGGCGCGGCCGGCGCGAAACAACGAAACCAACATTACGCAGGGAGTCGCGAAGATGGTCACGAACCGGGTCAGATCGGGGACCGCCGTCGAAATCAAGCAGCCCAAGCGCGCCGATCTCGTCGCCGAGGAGATCAAGCGCCTGATTACCGAAAAGGACTTGAAACCGGGCGACCGGCTGCCGCGCGAAGCCGAGTTGCAGCAGCTCTATTCGGTCAGCAAGAGCACGATTCGCGAGGCGCTGAAGTCGCTCGAGGTGCAAGGTCTCATCAAGGTGTCGACGGGGCCGAGCGGCGGGGGCATGGTCGTGGAAGTGCCGCTCGACCGCACGCTGCAATTGCTGCAGAACTATCTGTTCTTCAAGGATGTCTCGATCGACGACATCTATACCGTGCGCCAGCAGCTCGAACCCGAACTGGCCGCGGGCGCCGTGCCGCATCTCACCGAAGCGGACTTTGCCGCGCTCGAGGCGAACATCGAATGCTGCGACGGTGCGAGCGCGCCGCATGACCGCGGCCACCTCGTGCGTCAGCGTCAGGAGGACATGACCTTTCACGACATCCTCGCGGCCGCGAATCCCAATCCGTTTCTGCGCTTTATCTGCGAGCTGATCAACGAAATGATCCGGCAGCTGATCGAGTTCAGGAACGACACGCCGATTGCCGAGCATCGCCGCTTTGGCGCTTCGAACGTCAAGATTCACCGCGAGATCGTGAAGGCCGCGCGCGAGCGCGACGTCGAACGTGTGCGCGCGCTCATGGTCGAGCACATGACGGAGGCGCCCAAGCATGTCAAGCGAATGAAAGGCAAGCTGCGCGGGCGGCTGATTCTCGATTCGGAAATCCGCAAACGCGTGCGCGTGATTACAGGGGCTAGCGCAGCGGACGAAAAGGAGGAGTGAGGCATAAGCGCCCGTCCCTGCGATCGCGCCTGTCATTGACTAGACTGGAATGAGTACGCGTGCTTCCCCACTCGTGAAAGGAGGAACGGAAATGCTCACGCAGCGAACGAAGGACATCGTGAAGGCAACCGCGCCCGTGCTCGCGGATCACGGTTACGCCATCATCAAGCGCTTTTACACGCGGCTCTTCGAGGCCCACCCTGAACTGAAGAATGTCTTCAACATGGCGCACCAGGAACAGGGGCAGCAACAGCAGGCGCTCGCGCGCGCCGTCTATGCGTATGCGGAAAACATTGAAGACCCTTCGAGCCTCGGCGCCGTGCTCAAGAACATCGCCAACAAGCACGCGAGCCTCGGCGTGCTGCCCGAGCACTACCCGATCGTTGGCGAACATTTGCTAGGTGCGATCAAAGATGTGCTGGGCGCTGCGGCCACCGAGGACATCATCTCCGCATGGGCGCAGGCCTACGGCAATCTCGCCGACGTGCTCATGGGCATGGAATGCCAGCTATATGAAGATTCCGCCGACAAGCTCGGCGGCTGGACAGGCTGGCGCACGTTCGCCGTGCGCGAGAAGCGGCCCGAAAGCAGCGTGATCACCTCGTTCGTGTTCGAACCGGCAGACGGCGGCCCGGTCGCGAACTTTGAGCCTGGCCAATACATCAGCATCGGCGTGAACGTGCCGGCGCTCGGCTTGCAGCAGATCCGGCAATACAGTCTTTCCGATATGCCCAATGGCCGGACCTACCGCATTTCCGTGAAACGCGAGGCCGGCGGCCCACAGCCGGCCGGCTATGTTTCGAACCTGCTGCACGACCATGTGAACGTGGGCGACGAGGTGAAACTGGCCGCGCCCTATGGCAGTTTCCATATCGACGTGAACGCGCATACGCCTATCGTGCTCATCAGCGGCGGCGTGGGCCTCACGCCGATGATCAGCATGCTCAAGCGAGCGCTTCAGGATCCGCAGCGCAAGGTGGTATTCGTGCATGGCGCGCGCAATAGCGGCGTGCACGCGATGCGCGACCGTTTGCGCGAGACCGCCGCCACGAACGCCAACTTTCAGCTAGAGATTTTCTACAACGAGCCGTTGCCCGGCGACGTGCAAGGACGCGATTACGACTATGCGGGGTTCGTCGACATCGGCCAGATCAAGCAGGCGATTCTGCAACCCGACGCCGACTATTATATTTGCGGTCCCATTCCCTTCATGCGTATGCAGCACGATGCGCTAAAGCATCTCGGCGTTCACGAAGCCCGGATTCACTACGAAGTCTTCGGGCCGGATCTTTTCGCGGAATAGGCTTTCTTGCCGGCAAGCGCGGCCCAAAGGCCGCGCTTGCCGTCTCCATCGCTCAGAATCCAAACACCTTCAATGCATTGCCGCCGCGCACCGCATCGCTTTGCGCCTTAGGCAAGCGCGCGGTATTGGCGAACGCACCGCGCGTGTCATGCACCTGATGCGGCCAGTCCGTGCCGAACATCACCTGGTCCGCACCCACTACCGAAATCAGGAACTCGAGCGACGCCGGGCTATACGTGATGCAGTCGTAGTAAATATGGCGCAGGTAGTCGATGGGCTTGCGCTTCATCTGGCGGCGCTGCGCAATTTCCACGTCGTCGCCCTTGCCGAAGCGGCCCGCGAGATACGGTAGCGCGCCGCCCGCATGCGAGGCGATGATCTTGAGGTTCGGATACTGGTCGAAGAAGCCTTCGAAGATCATGCGCGTGATGGCGAGCGTCGTATCGAACATGAAGCCCACCGACCAGCTCAGGTCGAACTTCGTCATGTCCATTTGCTCGACACCCGGCGGATCGGTGGGGTGCACGAGCACCGGCAGTGCACGCCGGTCGATCTCGGCCCAGATCGGCGCGAACATCGGGTCGGTGAGGCTGCGGCCCGCCACGTTGGCGAGCACCATTACGCCGCTCGCGCCATTGGCGCAGGCGCGCTCCAGCTCCTGCACCGCGCGTTGCGGATATTCCCACGGCAGCGAAGCGAACCAGCGGATGCGCTCGGGGTGAGCCGCCTGGCCCTCCGCAATCGTGTCGTTGGTCTCGCGCGCGGCCTGGCAGCTCGTTTCCTCATCGCCCCAGAATACATTCGGGCATGTCAGCGAAACGACCGAAACGTCGATGCCCGCTTCGTTCATGTGCCTGATGCGAAGGTCGAAATCGAAATGGCCCTTCTGCGGAATCACGACCGGCGTGTTGCCGCGAAACACTTCCTGCTGCCCGTCGGGCCGCGTTTGAATGTTGTAGGCGCCGCCGCGCTCCTTGAGCAGTTCGAGCCATTTGTGCGTGAAGATATGGGTATGGACGTCAATGACGGGCATGCTGGTTTCTCCTGTTCGAGATTCGCCGATGGAATGGCTAACGCTTCGTCATCCTTATCGTATGAATCAAAGCATCAGCGTGTATGGATTGCGCTGATCCGCTCAAATGGACGAAGGCGCCGAAAGGTCGCTCAAGTGCGGTGCTTCGCGCTTGAGCATGAACGCGCCAACCAGACCCAGCGCGAAGAACACCGCGCAGAAGTGGGCAGGCGCCATGTTGTTGCCCGTGGTGTGCAGCAGCCAGGTCAGCACGAACGGCGAGAATCCGCCGAAAATCGCCGCGCCGATGTTGTACGAAATCGCGAGGCCGGTGGAGCGCACTTCAGTGGGAAAGAGCGCCGCGAGCGCCGTGGGAATCGGGCTGTTCGAAGCACCGATCAGCAATGCGAACAGCAATTCGACCGTCATGATCGAAACGATGGAAGGCGCGCTCACGATCCAGTAATAGGCCGGATACAGCACGATGAGAAATACGATAAGCGAGCCGCAAATCATGCGGTTGCCGCCCACGCGGTCCGCCATATGGCCGAATAGCGGAATGGTGACCACGCGCAACAGTACGCTCGCCAGCAGTACGTTAAAGGGCAGCGTCACCGGCATGTGCAGATTCTGGACCGAGTAAATCGGCAGATAGGTGATGATCACGTACGCCATGACGTTGAGCGCGGCGCTCAGCGCCGTCGCCACGAATAGCTCGCGCGGGTATTGCGACACCACGCGGCTAAACGGCGCCTTCACGCGCTTGTCGATCTGCTCGAATGCCTCGGTCTCCGGCAGACTGCGGCGAATATAGAAACCCACCGGGCCAATGAGCAGACCAAAGAGGAACGGAATGCGCCACGCCCATGACTCGAGTGCATGCGGCGTGAAGAGATGCGTGAGCGCGCTGCCCATGGCCACGGCCAGCAGCGCGCCAAGCGCCTGGGCGAACATCTGCCAGCTGCCGTAGAGGTTGCGCCGCCCCTTCGGCGCGTACTCGATCAGCATGGCCGTCGCCGTGCCGAACTCGCCGCCGGCCGAAATACCCTGCAGCAGCCGCGCACACAAGACGATTGCGGGCGCAACGAGTCCGAGCTGCTGAAAACCGGGCGTAAAGGCGATCATCGCGGCCGCCAGCGTCATCAATGCGATGACGAGCGTAAGGCCCGCCTTGCGGCCCTTGCGGTCTGCGTACATGCCGAGCAGCACGCCGCCGAGCGGCCGCACGACGAACCCCGCGCCGAACGTGGCCGTGGTCAGCATGAGCGCCGCGTATTCGCTGTCGCCGGGAAAGAACTGTTTGGCGATGATGATAGAGAGAAACCCGAATACGACGAAGTCGTACCACTCCAGCACGTTGCCGAGCGTCGACGCCACGGCGCCGCGCCAGCGTATGCGCGTATCCATTGCTCTCACGACTGTCTCCATGCGGTCAGCTCATGGCTGGCCTGCCTCTATTGGACCTTTAACGACTTCATCGAATCTGCCGCAATGCAATGTAAGGCACTATAGTCATGAAGACAATCGAACAAATTCAATGGCTCCATAAAGTTACTTTATGCAACCGACCATCAAGCAACTGCGCGCGTTCGCGCTTGTCTGCCGCTTCGGCGTGCTCACGCGCGCCGCCGACGAAATGTTCATCACGCAGCCGGCCGTCAGCGTGCTGATCCGGCAGATGGAAGAAGCGCTCGGCATGCGCCTGTTCGACCGTACGTCGCGCTCGCTGCGGCCCACGGTGGCAGCACAGGAAATCCTGCCCACCGTCGAGCGCATGCTGCGCGACCTCGAATCGATCCAGTCGAGCGTGAAAGAGCTGGCCGGGCGCGAGCGCGGACAGTTGCGCTTCGCCGCCACGCCTTCCATCGCGGCAGCCATCGTGCCGCGCCTCGTGGCCGAGTACCGCGCCCTGTATCCGAACATCGAGGTCTCGATCGACGACGCGGCGCCCGACCGGCTCACCGCCTCCACGCTCACCGGCGACGTGGAGTTCAGCATCGGCACCATCAGCGACAAACCCGAAGGCATTACGCTGCAATGTCTCGCGCGCGACCGGCTCTGCGCGATCTGCCGCAAGGATTCGCCGCTCGCGAAAAAACGCCGCGTAACGTGGGCCGACGCGCTCGGCTACCCGTGGATCGGCGTGAAGCCGGGCAGCGGCATTCGCGGCCTGATCGACGAAACGCTCTTCGCGCTGGGCGAGCGCAAGGCCATTGAATATGAGGTGGCCTATATGACAACCGGGCTTTCCATGACGCAGGCCGGACTCGGCATCGCGATCTTTCCCGGCATGCTGCTCGGCGCGTTTCCGCACCGCGATCTCGTCGCGCGCAAGCTCGAGGCGCCCGTTGTCACGCGCGACGTCAATCTGATCCGTCGCGCCGAGCACTCGCTTTCGCCCGCCGCCGAGTCGTTCATCGAGCTTTGGTACAAGCGCATCGGCAAGCCGGCGGCCGCCTGAAGCCCGCGCGAGCGCGTCACATCACCTGCGCACCACCTCTGCCGAGCAGTCGATCAGCCCGCGTATCACGCGGCTGCGCGTGGAAGCGCGCGACCACAGAATGCCGAAGCGGCGTGGCTCGGTTGCCTCCGGCAGCGGGAGGCGCGCGAGCCGCAAGCCCTTCGTAAGCGGCGTGCCGATATCGGGCACGAGCGAGACGCCAAGCCCGCGATCCACCATCAGCGCAATCGCCATCAGCGAGTTCAATTCGAACAGCTCGCGCGGCACGATCTTCGCGCGGCGCAGATACTGGTCGGCCTGCTTGCCGCCGCCAAGCGCGCGGTCGTAGCGTATGAACGGCTCGCGCCGCAGCAGTTCGTGCGGATCGGTCCGCGCGAGCTTTGCAGGCGCTAGCACGACGATGGGCTCTTCGCGCAACAGATGCCAGTCATACGATTTCGGCAGCGCGAACGCGGGGTGCAGGCAGATGGCCACGTCCAGCTCGCCGCGCTGCAAGGCCTCGAATAGCTCCGTCGAGGTGCCAGCGCGAATCAGCAGCTTGACTTGCGGAAAAGCCGCGGCGAAGCGTGCAAGCACGTCGGGCAGCACGCTCAGCAGCGCCGACGTGATGGTCCCCACACGCAGCTCGCCGCCCATTTCCTGCTCTTGCGCCAGCGCTTTCAGCTCGTCGAACCCGCGCACGAGCGAGCGGGCGCGCTCCACGACTCGCTGGCCCGCCTCCGTGGGAATGACGGTACGTCCCGCGCGCATGACGAGCGCTACGCCCAGCTCGCGCTCGAGCGTCTGGATTTGCTGCGCGATCGCGGCGGGCGTTACGCCCACGCGGCGCGCAGCCTCGGCCATGGAGCCGCTCTCCACGACCAGCAGCAGGTTGCTCAGGAAGCCAGTGTCCATAAATGTAGCTTTTCTATGGTTTAAAGATAGATTCGCATAGTTTATCTAAATCGTTGCCGATCGTAGACTGCGCTTCAGTGGTGATCTATACGGAATGCGTGGAAATGAGAAGCAAACTGTTCGTGCCGGCATCGCGCCCGGAGCTGTTCGAAAAGGCGCTCGCGAGCGCCGCGGACGCGTTGTCGTTCGACCTGGAAGACTCGGTGGCACCCGCGCGTAAACCCGAGGCTCGCGAGGCGCTGCGAGCCCTGCTGGTTTCGCCCGCGGTGCGTGAGCGCGGCAAGGTGCTGATCGTGCGCGTGAACGCGCTCGACACACCGTGGTTCGCCGACGATATCGCCGCCGTGGTTCAGCCCGGCCTCGATTACGTGAATCTGCCGAAACCCGAATCCGCCGACGACGTGCGCGCCGCCGCCGCCGCGATCGAGCGCGCGGAACGCGCCAACGGCGTGAGCCGCCCCGTGAAGCTGCTGCTCAACGTCGAGTCGCCGCGCGCGCTGCGCGAAGCCGCGACACTCGCGTGCGCCCATGCACGCGTGGCGGGACTGCAATTGGGTCTTGGCGACTTGTTCGAGCCGCTCGGCATCGCGCGGCGCGATCCGGCAGCCGTGCAGCAGGCCATGTTCAGCCTGCGGCTCGCTGCGGGCGAAGCCGGTGTGTTCGCGTACGATTCGGCTTTCGCTAATATCAAGGATGCCGAAGGATTTCGCGCCGAGGCCGAGTTGGCCCGTGCACTCGGCTTCCTCGGCAAGAGCTGTATTCACCCGAGCCAGATCGCGCTCGCCAACGACGTGTTCCGGCCTTCCGACGACGAAATCGCCCACGCACTGCGCGTGGTGGAAGCCGCGCGCAACGCCGAACGTGACGGCGTGGGCGCTTATGTCGTGGACGGCAAGATGATCGACGCGCCCTTCGTCGAGCGCGCCCGCGCGCTCGTGCAAAGCGCCGAGCGGCTTGGACTCGTTGCGCCCGCAACGTCGAGCGAGGTGCGCCAATGAACTCGCTGCCCGAAATGAACGCCGCGCCGCGCGGCCCGCTCGCTGGCGTGCGCGTGCTCGACCTGAGCGCCTATATCGCGGGCCCGTATGGCTGCACGCTGCTCGCCGATCAAGGCGCGGACGTCATCAAGATCGAACCGCCCACGGGCGACAACCTGCGCAAGTACCCTTCCACGCTCGAAGCCGAAAGCCGTGCCTTTCTCGGCGTGAACCGCGGCAAGCGCGGCCTCGTGCTCGATCTGAAGCAAGCACGCGCGCAAGAGGTGCTGCTGTGCCTCGTCAAACAGGCCGACGTGCTCGTGCACAACTTCCGGCCCGGCGTGCCAGCACGCCTGGGCATTGCCTGGGAACAGCTGCGCGAAGTGAATCCGCGGCTCATCTACTGCGCGGTCACCGGCTACGGCGACCAGGGCCCGAACAAGGACAAGGCCGGCTACGACCAGGTGCTGCAAACCATGACGGGCATGTGCACGTTCCAGGGCAAGCCCGGCGGTCCGCCCGAGATTCTCTATGGCTCGGTGGTGGACTATTACGCCGCCGCGCTCGTTGCGGCAGGGGTCTCCTCCGCGCTGTTCGAGCGCGAACGCAGCGGCGCGGGCCAATATGTGGGCGTTTCGCTGTTGCGCAGCGCGCTCACCATGCAGTCGGCGCGCATGATCTGGGCCGACGACGAACCGAAGGACATAGGCCGCGACATGCGCTCGGGCGGCATTACCGGCATTCATCCCACGCGCGAAGGCTGGCTCTACATCTCGGCGAACACGCCGCATTTCTGGCAGGCGCTCTGCGAAAAAACCGGGCTCGCTGCACTCGCGCAGGACCCGCGCTACGATTCGGTGCGCAAACGTGCGGAGCATCGCGACGAGATCGTGCCGCAACTGCACGCCGCGTTGCAGGCGCGCAGCGCGCTCGAATGGGAAGCGCACTTCGGCGAGGCGGTGCCCTGCGCGGCCGCGCGCACGGTCGAAGATATGTTCGACGACCCGCAAGTGCTCGAGGAAGAAATGGTCACGCGCTACGACTATCCCGGCGTGGGCGCGTATCGCGGCTTTCGCGAGCCGATTCGTTTCGGCACCTCGCCAGCACCCGACCCGATCGCTGCGCCCGCCTTCGGCGAGCATTCGGACGCGGTGCTGCGCGAGGCGGGCTGGAGCGATACTGAGATCGAACGCTTGAGAAGCGAGCACGCCGTGCTCTGAACAGAAAAAGCCGCAACCGCGCACGCCGATTCCCGTTAGCGTGCGCGGCAAACAAGGAGACAACGCGATGGACCGTGAGCATCATGTCCATACGATCGATACATCCAACGCACGCATGCAGGCGCCCGCCTTCGCGTGCGATTCGCATATCCACATCTACGATCGCCGCTTCGCGGCGTCGCCCGGCAACGGCGCGCATATCGTTGAAGGCGCAACGGTCGAGGATTATCGACGCGTGCAGCAACGCACTGGCACGCAGCGCACGGTAATCGTCACGCCGCGACCTTATGGCACCGATAACTGCGTGACAGTCGACGCGATCCGCCAACTGGGTATCGACAACGCGCGCGGCGTAGCCGTTCTGCGCCCCGAGGTAAGCGACGCCGAACTCGACATGCTCGATCGCGGCGGCATACGCGGCATCCGCTTCACGTTGTACACGCCGCATCAGGCGGTCGTCACCTTCGACATGGTCGAGCCGCTTGCGCGGCGCATCGCGGAACTCGGCTGGCATGTGCAGTTGCACTGGACCGCCGACCAGATCGTCGAGCACGAAGCGTTGCTCACGCGCCTGCCCTGCAAGATGGTGTTCGACCATCTCGCGCGCCTACCCTTGCCGGCGGGCACCTCGCACCCCGCGTATGGCGTGGTGCGCCGCCTCGCGGCTTCCGGGCGCGTGTGGGTCAAACTCTCGGGCGCCTACCTCGATTCGCAAGCGGGACTCGCGGGCGGCTACGCCGACATGGCCGAAACCGCGCGCGCATGGGCCGCACTGCTGCCGCAGCGCACCGTGTGGGGCAGCGACTGGCCGCACGTAACGGAAACGCACAAGCCCGACACCGCCTCGATCTTCGATCTGCTCGGCACGTGGGTCGAGGACGAAGCGGCACGCAAGCGGATTCTCGTGGACAACCCTGCCGAACTCTACGGCTTCGCCCGATGAACTAGCGCCACTGCGCCACCGATACAAACAGCCGCGCGCGAGGTACGCGCGGCCACTTTCAGCACCAGGAGACACTACGTGAAGTCCACCGCCACCGCCGCACCTGTACGCAAAGCGCGCTTTACCGACGCGACGATCAGCCTGTTCGAACGCACCATTCCCGACCCGTTCGTGCTCGCGATCCTTATCACCGCGGTCGTGGCCGCGCTTTCGGCGATGTTCGCCCCGCATGCCACGCTCAACACGCTCGTGGTCGGTTGGTACAAGGGATTCTTCAATATCCTTACGTTCGCCTTCCAGATCACACTCGTTCTTGTAACGGGCCACGCGTTCGCCCACGCCGCGCCCGTGCAGCGCGTGTTCAAGGCGCTCGTGGGCATGGCCCGCACGCCCGTACAGGCCGCCTCGCTCACCTTCGTGCTCGTGGCTGTGGCGTCGTTCTTCAACTGGGGTCTCGGCCTCGTGGTCAGCGCGCTGCTTGCGCGCGAAGTAGCCAAGCGCATGCGCGTGGACTTCGCATGGATCGTCGCCGCGGGCTTTTCGGGCTGGGTGGTATGGGCAAGCGGCATTTCCAGCTCGATCGCGCTCGCGCAATCCACGCCCGGCAGCGCGATGAATGTCGTGCAAAAGCTCACGGGCCAGGTGCTGCCGTTCAACGACACCGTGTTCACGGCATTCAACCTCGTGCCGGTGATCGTCATGCTCGTCGCCACGCCCGTCGTGCTCGCGCTCCTCAAGCCGCGCGACGAAGACGCCGTCGTGCTCGACATCGAAAAGAACCCCGACCCGGAACCGCGCAAGCGCCCCGAAGGCAAGCTGAGCTTCGCGAAGTGGCTCGAATACTCGTGGATCGGCAGCGCGTTCATCGGTCTCGTGGGCGTGACGTTCCTCGTGCTCGCGCGCCTCGAGCACATCGAAGCGTTTTCCGGCGTGAACGCCGTGATCTTCGTCATGTTCATCGCGGGCGTGATCCTGCACGGCTACCCGCTCGCTTACGCGGACGCGGTCAAGAACGCCGCCAAGCAAACCGGCTCGATGATGCTGCAATACCCGCTCTACGGCGGCGTGATGGGCATGATGGACGCCACGGGCCTGCCCAACGTGATCTCGCACTTCTTCATCGCGATCTCGAACACGCACACGCTGCCGTTCTGGAGCTACGTGTGCTCGCTGATCGTCACGTTCTTCATTCCGAGCGGCGGCGGCCACTGGGCCGTGCAGGGTCCGTTCGTCGTGCCTGCGGCGATCGCGCTGCACGCCTCCATGCCCGCCACGACGATGGCCGTCGCAATGGGCGAACAGGTCTCCAACATGATGCAGCCGTTCTGGGCCGCGCCCGTGGTTGCGATGGCCGGCATTGGCGTGCAGCGCGTGCTGGGCTTCACGGTCATGACCTTCCTGCTCGGCACCGTGGTATTCGGCGCAGCGCTGCTGCTGCTCGTCTGACCCGCATTCTTCCCTAAAACCATCAAAGAACAAGGAGACACCGCATGCAACGGCGTGCATTCATGGCGTCGCTCACGGCGCTCGCCGCGGGCGCGGGCACATTTGGCGGCATGGGCGCGGCGCGCGCGCAGAAGGTTGCGTCCGCACCGGCTTCGCCCACCATCGCGCAGCGGCTCGCGGCATACGCCGCCGCGCTGAACTACGATGACCTCGACGCGAACACGATCGAAGCGGTCAAGACCCACACCGCCGACGCGCTGGGCTGCGGCATCGCCGCGCTCGGCGAGAAACCGGTGGGCATCGCGCGCCAGGTTGCGCTGAACTACGCGAGCGGCGACGGCCGGGGCGCCACGGTGCTCGGCACGCAGCGGCGCACGTCGCCCGACCTCGCCACGTTTGCGAATGGGGCCGCCATCCGCTACTACGATCTCAACGACGTGTATGCGGGCAAGGAAATCGGCCACCCGAGCGACAATATCGCAGCGTGTCTCGCGCAGGCCGAGGCCGAAGGCGCGAATGGCCGCGACCTGATTGTCGCCATCGCCCTCGCCTACGAAATCGACTGCCGCCTCATGGACGCCGCTTCGATCAGCTCGCGCGGCTGGGACCACCCCATCTTCAGCCTGCCCGCAGCCGCGCTTGCGGCGGGCAAGCTCATGAAGCTCGACGAGCGGCAACTGGCCGAAGCCGTCAACATCGCGCTCAACGGCCATCTCGCGCTGAACCAGACGCGCGTGCAAACCATGTCGAACTGGAAGGGTCTCGCCGATGCCGACGCCGCGCGCAACGCCGTCTTTTCGGCCGCCCTCGCGCGCGACGGACTCACAGGCCCCGCGCCGATCTTCGAGGGGAATGCGGGGCTGTTCAAGCAGGTATCCGGGCCATTCACCATCGACACGGCGAGCTTCGGCGGCAAAGGCCGGCCGTTTCGCATCAACGACTGTGCGGTGAAGTTCTACCCGGCGCAGGCACTCACGCAAACGGCCATTGCCGCGGGCATCGACGTCGCGAAACAGGTGGGCGATCTCAACCGCATTGCCAGCATGGAGATTCGCACCTCGCACGAAGGCTATTTCTCGGCGGGCATGGACCCGCAGAAGTGGGCGCCGGAAACGAGCGAAACCGCCGATCACAGCCTGCCCTATGTGACCGCGCGCGCCATGTTCGACGGCGACATCAGCCTGGCGAGCTACCGCTCCGAGGCGCTGCATGACCCGAAGATTCGCGCGTTCATGCAAAAGATCAAGGTGGTGGAGGACCCCGAACTGACCCGGCTCTATCCGAAGTATTACGCGACCATCGTGAGCGCCACGCTCACAGACGGACAAACCGTGTCGAAGCGCGTGGACGACATTCCAGGCTTCGCCACGCGGCCGATGCAGCGCAGCGACTTCGCGGTGAAGTTCCGCAAGAACGCGGCGCCTGTGATCGGGAGCGCGCGTGCCGAGGATGCGCTGGGCTTTCTCTGGAGTCTCGACCAGCAACGCGACCTTTCGACTCTGTTCGCGCCGCTTGTCGTGCACGCCTGAGGAACGTGAAGGAGAGTATCAGCCCCTTCCGTGCCGCGCCGAAAGCTCCTCGAGATCGAGATCGCGTTCGAGCACACGCAGCAGTTCGTCGTGGATCTGGCCGGCGCGGTGCAGCTTCAACAGCTCCGCGCGCCCGGCCTCCACCGCGGCCAGCACGACGTCGTAGTGGGAGGTGCGCATTTCCTGGGGATAGCGCTCGGCGTTTTCAAAATTGCGCGTGAGGTTCGCGCGATACGTGTATTGCTCCAGCAAACGCGGGTGGATGACGCTGCCGTCCGGCCCGTGTACGAGCGGCGTGATCGCCGCAAGCTGGGCGGCTTCGAGGCGCGCCCACGCCTGCGGCTCGCTGAGATAGGCTGACTCCCCTTCGAGATCGTTCGCAGGCCTGATCAGCTTGATGAGCGGCCCTATGGTCGTGCCTTGCAGCAGCACCGTGAACAGAATGACGGCAAACGCGGCGAAAAGAATGAGGTCACGCCCCGGCATCGCCTCCGGCAAGGCGAGCGCAATGGCCAGCGTAACCACGCCGCGCATGCCGGCCCAGCTCACCACCGCCGCGCCGCGAAAGTCCGCGGCGCTCACGCGGCGCGGCAATATGCGATGCAACGCTGCCCGGATGACCTCGATGCCATAGGTCCACACGCAGCGCGAAACGACGACGGCGAGCACCACGGCCATCGCGGCGGGACCGAGCAGCGCGACGGCATTGCCCGTACCGCCGAGGCGAAGCATGACCCCGCGCAGCGAAAGGCCGATCAGCACGAATACGAGCCCCTCGAGCACGAAAACCATGACCTGCCAGAACGCCGTGCCGCGGCTGCGCACGGTAGCCGAAAAGACTTCATGCTGATGCCAGCCTAGCTGCATGCCGCACGTGACCGTGGCGATCACGCTCGACACGCCCAGCATGTCCCCCGCGATATAGGCGACCCAGCCCGCCAGCACCGATGCGGTGATGATCAGGTATTCGTCTTCGAGCTGACGCAGCAGACACACCACGACATAGCCCACGACAAAGCCCACCACGATCCCGCCGAGCGCAAGCCCGACGAAACTGAGCGCCGCATTCGGTTCGCTGAACGCTCCCGTCAATGCCGCCGCCACGGCGAAGCGAAACAGCACGAGACCGGCGGCGTCGTTGAGCAGGCTCTCGCCTTCGAGCAGCACCATCAGGCGGCGCGGCAGCGCGAGCCGTTCGAGCACGGCTTTCGCGGCGACGGCATCGGGCGGCGAGACCACCGCGCCCAGTGCGAAACAGGCGGCCCACGGCAGCGAAGGAACGGCCCAATGCGCAACCACGCCGACCGCCCAAGTCGTGAATGCCACCGCGCCGATGGCGAAGAGCAGGATGGGCGCGAGGTGGCGCTTGAAATCGGACCAGACGAAGGAGTAAGCGCCGTCCATCAGCAGGGGCGGCAGGAACACGATGAGGACGAGGTCGGGGTCGATGACGACCGGCGGCAGGCCGGGTACGAACGCCAGGGCGGCGCCACCGACCAGCAATGCGGCAGCGGGTGGCAGGCGCAGTCGTTTCGCGAGCAGTTCGAGCGCGATGATGGCGATGAGCGCCAGGAGCACAAGCTTGAACGCCGACACGGCCGACATGACGCTTCCTTATTGTTGCCCGGGTACGGTGCCCGGGGTGGCGCGAGGGAAAGCGTATCTTGCCATGAAGGCCGTGGAGGAGAAACCGGCGTGCAGCCCTGCCGTTGGCGGCTAGATCGCGAGGTTGAGCCAGTCGGCGATCACGTGCGCCGCGACGACCAGGCAGACGACCCCCACCAGAACGCCCATGCACATGCCGATATCGACGTACAAATGACGGTGCCGCTCGATGATGGCGGCGAGGTAACTATCCGGGTTGACCGGCTTTTTGCCCGCCCGGTAGCGTTCGCGGAGTTTGGACATTGGAATCGCCTCGTCGGATCGATTAGAGGCGTTCGAGCAAAAGGTACACGCCGATCACGATACCCATGCAAAATGCCGCGCAGCCGAGCGCCACGCCGAGGTTGATGATTTCGGTGCACTCGCGCCGAACGAAATCGACGACAATACGCTCGTGCCGCGCAACAGGCTGCGCGTTCGCGTGCGTGTGGATAGACTCGCCCAGCGCATCGACGTGTTTCATCAGATGCGACGTATCGAGCAACAGTTGCGGACCCATGACTTGCCTCCAGCGCGGAAGATTGCGGTGAAGGCTTCAGATTAGGGATATGGGCGTGGCGGGGATATCAGAGGAATTCGAAATGAGAGGTGGCGACCGTCCCTCAATTCCCGCAAGCGTGAATCAAAAACTGCTGCATTGCGCGCGCCGGATCGCTCAACACCGCGCCCGGATGCCACAACATGCCCGCCTCCATCTGCGGAATGGCGTCCTCGATGGCGCACGCGTCAATGCGCTTGCCTTCCAGCGACCACGGCCTGAACACCATGTCCGAGAGAATCGTCACGCCAAAGCCATGCGCCACGAGGCCGCGCAACGCCTCCATCGAACTCGTGCGAAACGCAATATTCGGCGCAATGCGCCGCTTCTTCCAGTAGCGCAGCGTCGAGGCCTCGCCCTCGTCCACCGTGATCAGGATATAGGGGTAGCGCGCGATGTCGCGCAGCGTGACGGTGCCCGTCTGCGCCAGGGGATGCGTGGGCGCCGCCCACAACTGGCGTCGCGAGCGCATCAACACGTGGTGGCCAAAGCGCGCGCGCCGCTCCACGTTGGAAAGCAGCGCCACGCCAAGATCCACCTTGCCCGCGAGCACCGCTTCCTCGATAGCCGGGCGGTCGAGATCGTGCAGATCGATCTCGATCTCCGGATACGTCGCACGAAAGCGCGCGAGCAGTTCCGGCAAAAAATAGCCGAGCAGCGTATACGAGGCGGCCATGCGCACCGTACCGCGCAGGCTGTGCGCGCGAAACGGCGCTTTGTGCAGCGCGTCGCGCACCGATTCCAGCACGTGGCGCGCGTGATTGAGGAAGTCCTGCCCGTCGGGCGTCAGCTCCACGCCCTGGGGCAAGCGCACGAATAGCCGCGTGCCGAGCGCCTCTTCGAGCGCGAGCACCGCGTTGGTGATCGCGGACTGCGAGACATGCTCGGCCGCCGCCGCCATCGAAAACTGCCCGTTCTGCGCCGCCGCCACGAAGTAGCGGAACTGCCGCAAAGTCACGTCCTTGGCCATGTGCTTTTCGAATATCGTGAGTCGATGGTTCCGATTCTACGATACACAGTCTTCGACGTCCCTGCGGCGATCCGTCCAACGCGGAATGTCGACTAGCGCGGCGCCATGCGCAATGCACCGTCAAGGCGTATGACTTCGCCATTCAGGTAGCGGTTGCCGACGATATGCTCGACGAGCGCCGCGAACTCCGCGGGCTGGCCGAGGCGTTGCGGAAACGGCACGCCCGCGCCCAGCGCCTGCTGCACTTCGGTGGGCATGCCGAGAAGCATCGGCGTTTCGAAGATGCCAGGCGCGATCGTCACCACGCGAATTGCGTTGCGCGCCAGCTCGCGCGCCGCCGGCAGCGTGAGCGACACCACGCCGCCCTTGGAAGCCGCATAGGCCGATTGCCCGATCTGGCCATCGTAAGCCGCCACCGAAGCCGTGTTGACGATCACGCCGCGCTCGCCGCCGGCGTCGGGCGTATTGTTCGCCATGGCCACGGCCGCGAGGCGCATCACGTTGAAGGTGCCGATGAGGTTGACGCTCACGACCTTCGCGAACAGATCGAGCGAATGGGCACCCTCTTTTCCGACGATGCGTTGCGCCGGTGCGATGCCCGCACAGTTGACCACACCATGCAGCGCGCCGAAGCGCTGCGTGACGAGCGCAATCGCCGCCTCGACGCTTGCGGCCTGCGTCACATCGACCTCTACGGCAAATGCACGCTCGCCGCCATTCGCCGCCTCGTCGCGCGCACGCGCGATGTCGATATCGGCGAACACGACGTTCGCGCCGCGTTCGAGCAAATGCCGGCCCACCGCGGCCCCGAGTCCTGAACCACCGCCCGTGATCAAAAACGTCTTGTCCTGCACCACCATCTGAATCTCCTCCATCGATTAGTTATCCGATCTTTCAAACCGTCTCAGCCATCAGTTCCGCACGATACCGCTCGCGCATGCCGCGCGAATGCTCGTAATTGCGTTCCTTGACGATACCGAACCCACGCACCGCACCCGGCACGCCAAGCAGGCCGATGGCTGCTGCCAGCGTCTGCTGCGTGAGCTTGCCGAGCACGAGGCGCACGTCGTCCTCGAATTCACCGATCATCGCGCGCTCGATCACGCGGTCGCGCTGGCGTGCGAACGGATCGAGCGGCGTGCCGCGCAGCGCCTTGCCATGCTTGAGCACGCGCAGCAACGGCTCGGCCCACACGCCGCGCAGCGCGATCTTGTTGCGGCGTCCGGTTTGCGCGTCGCGCCGCGTGAGGAGCGGCGGCGCCATGTGGAAGGTCTTCTTGCCCGCCGTGCCGTCGAACAAACCGGCGAGGTACGCGCTAAAGCCCCCGTTCGTGTGCAGGCGCGCCACCTCGTACTCGTCCTTGTAGGCGAGCACTTTGAAATAGTGGCGTGCGGCCGCTTGCGCAAGCTCACCGTGGGCACCGTCAATGCCGCGCTCCGCCTGCGCGACGGTTTCGACCAGCGCGCGATAGCGTGCAGCATAAGCGGCGTTCTGGTACTGCGTGAGATCGCGCTCGCGCTCGGCCACGAAGCGCGCAAGATCGAACGGCGTGCTCGCGGCTGCCACGTCCGCTCTCGCCACGCGTTCGAGCACGCGAGCGTCCTGCGCAATCAACCGTCCCCACAGGAACGCGCGTTCGTTCATCTTCACGGCCGCGCCATTGAGTTCGATTGCACGCAGGATCGATGCCTCCGTGAGCGGCACGAGGCCCCTCTGGTACGCGTAGCCCACCATCATCATGTTCGACGCGATGGCGTCGCCGAAAATGGCTTCTGCCGCCGCCGTGCAGTCCCAGAACGCCGCGCCCTCTGCGCCCATCGCGCTCTCTATCGCCGCTTGATGCACGGCCTTGCTCACGGGCAGGTCACCGTCGCGCACGAAGTCGGCCGTTGCGGTGATGCGCTCGTTCACGATGGCGCGCGCGCCGCTGGCCGGCAAGCGCGAGAGCGCGCCGGACGAGGCGGCCACCACAGCGTCGCAACCGAGCAGCACGTTGGCCGCATGCGCGCCGATACGCGACGTGGTGATGAGCCCGCGGCTCTGCGCGATCTGCACGTGGCTCAACACCGCGCCGTTCTTCTGCGCGAGGCCGGTAAAGTCGAGCGTCGAGGCGCCGCGCCCTTCCAGATGCGCGGCCATGGCGAGGATCGCGCCGATCGTCACGACGCCCGTGCCGCCCACACCGGTCACGACCATGCGCAGATGCTGCTCCAGCGCCTGCGGCACGCGTGCGGGCGGTGCGAGCGTAGCCCGCAGCTCGGCTTCGATGCGTTGAATGCGCGCGGCGTCCGGACGCTTTGGCTCCATGCCCTCGACCGTCACGAAGCTCGGGCAAAAGCCCTTCACGCACGAGGTGTCCTTGTTGCAGCTCGATTGATTGATGGCCCGCTTGCGGCCCAGCTCCGTTTCGAGCGGCTCGATCGCAATACAGTTCGACTGCACGGAGCAGTCGCCGCAGCCTTCGCACACAGCCGGGTTGATCACCACACGCGTGGGCGGATCGATCAGCTTGCCGCGCTTGCGGCGGCGGCGCTTTTCGGCGGCACAGGTCTGGTCGTAGACGATCACCGAAACGCCCTTCTGCTCGCGCAAGCGGCGTTGTAGCGCGTCGAGCGCGTCGCGGTGCATGAGCGTCACGCCCGTGGGCAACCCATGCGAGCCCGCGTATTGCTCGGGCCGGTCGGTCACGACGGCGACTTCACTCACGCCTTCGGCCTGAACCTGCGCCACCACGCGATGCACGGTGAGGCCGCCTTCGGCGGGCTGACCGCCTGTCATGGCGACCGCGTCGTTGAAGAGAATCTTGTAAGTGATGTTCGCGCGCGCCGCCACGGCCTGGCGTATCGCGAGGCTGCCCGAATGCTGGTAGGTGCCGTCGCCGAGATTCACGAACAGATGCGGCATGTCCGTGAACGTCGACATGCCGACCCACTGCACGCCTTCACCGCCCATCTGGCAAAACGTGGCCGTATTGCCTGCTTCGCCGAGCGCCATGATGTGACAGCCGATGCCGGCCGCAGCATGCGAGCCGTCCGGCAGACGCGTCGAGGTATTGTGTGGGCAGCCCGCGCAGAAGAACGGCTTGCGGGTGAGCGGTTCCCTCGCCGGCACCGAAGCGAGCGCAATCACGCGCTGCGCGGCCGAACGCGCATTCGTTGCACCCGCAACGAC
Source organism: Paraburkholderia sp. J8-2 (assembly GCF_905220195.1). Lineage (NCBI taxonomy): Bacteria > Pseudomonadati > Pseudomonadota > Betaproteobacteria > Burkholderiales > Burkholderiaceae > Paraburkholderia > Paraburkholderia sp. J8-2. The sequence goes on along the minus strand of NZ_CAJMZA010000029.1, from coordinate 61,619 downwards.
ATTCGGAATATCGAGTGCAACGTGCTGGAAGAACCGCTGCATCGCGCGCGCAAGCTGCTCCGGCGCGAACTCCATCGCCGCCGGCAGCAGCGGCTCGCGCTCGCCAAGCGTCTTGCCGTGCACGGATGGCCGTTCATCCGCACGCACGTTGAACAGCGCTTCCTTGATCTGCCGCTCCACGAACGAGCGCTTTTCCTCCACGACGAACAGCGCCTGCATGCCGCGTGCAAACGCCTTGAGCCCTTCCGTTTCGAGCGGCCAGATCATGCCAACCTTATAGAGCCCGATGCCGAGCTGCTCGAGGCGCTCGGGCGTGAGGCCCAGCGCCTCGAACGCGGCCAGGACGTCCGCATGCGCCTTGCCCACCGTCACGATGCCCACGCGCGCATGCGCGGGGCGCAGCAACGCGCGGTCGAGCGGATTCGCCCGCATGAACGCGAGTGCGGCGGGCAGGCGCTCTTCGAGTACGCGGCGCTCCAGTTCGGCGCGTTCCGCGGGCCAGCGCAATTGCGGGTCATAGTTGAAGCCACGCTGCGGCGGAACCGCAATGTCCTCGGGCAAACGCAACGGCACGCCGCGGCTCACGCGCATCGAGCGGCCGCTTTCCACCGTCTCCGTAATCGCCTTGTAACCGACCCACAGCCCGCTGAAACGCGAAAGCGCATAGCCCGTGAGCCCGAACTCGATGTACTCCTCGACCGAGGCCGGAAAGAGGATGGGCATCATCGCGCCTTCGAATACGTGGTCCGTCTGGTGCGGGAACATCGAAGACTGCGCCGCATGGTCGTCGCCGGCCACGGCCAGCACGCCACCGTGCCGTGCCGTGCCGAGCATGTTCGCATTGCGGAATACGTCGCCCGTGCGGTCCACGCCCGGCCCTTTGCCGTACCACATCGAATACACGCCTTGCACACGCTTGCCGGGAAACGCGTCGAGTTGCTGCGCGCCCCACAGCATCGTCGCGCCGAGGTCTTCGTTCAGGCCCGGCTCGAAACGCACGTCGAAGTCCGCCAGCAACGCCTTCTGGCGCCACAGTTCCTGATCGAATCCGCCGAGCGGCGAGCCGCGATAGCCGGAGACGAGACCTGCCGTTTTCAGCCCGGCCTGCCGGTCCGCGCGCGCCTGTTCGATCAGGATGCGCACGAGCGCCTGGGTGCCGGTGAGAAAGACCGCGCCGTCCTCGCGCAGGTAGCGGTCTTCGAGGCGATAGTCCGTATCGATCTGGCGCCCGGTCTCGACGGCTCGCATGTTCATGGTTGTCTCCGCTGTTCGGCTTGTGGGTATTAGCCGATTCTAGGTAGCCAATAGCGGCGATTCGTGCCAAACTGAGCCACACATCACTCTCGAATTAGCAACACTCGCCTAAAATTCGGCCTTTCCAGGAAAACTTAGCCAATGAAATTCGATCGCGTGGATGTGGCCATCCTGCACGCCCTGCAGCGCGACGCGCACGTGAAGTCCGCCGACCTCGCGGAATCGCTCGGGCTTTCGCTCTCGCCGTTCTACCGGCGCATCCGCATGCTCGAAGAGCGCGGCGTCATCACGCAGTACGTCACGCTGCTCGATCAGGAGAAGGCGGGCTTTCCTGTGAACGCGTATGTGTCGGTCGCGATCGAGAAGAAGAATGAGACACGGCTAGCCGCGTTCGAGCGCGCAATCTCGAACTGCGACGAAGTGATGGAGTGTTATTTGATGACGGGCGCGTTCGACTACATGCTGCGCGTGGTGGCGAGCGATATTGCGGGCATCGAGCGTTTCGTCATGACGCGCCTCACCAAGATCGAGGGCGTGCGTGACATTCACACTTCCGTGGCGCTGCGCCGCGTGGAGTACAAAACCGAGCTGCCGGTACGCGTGCGCGACGAGTGAAACGCTGCAAACGCGGTCATTCAATCAGGATGACGAACGAATAATCGTGTCATTCAGACTTTCACGTCTTGGGTCCTGTCTTGCGCGCCGCCCGCAGCGGTTTCGCGGGGGCATTCTGACGTTCGCGCACCGAAACTTCGCGGGTCGAACGCAGTGCGTCGAGCCGGCCTTCGAGCATGCCCACCTGATGGCGCAAATCGCCCACCTGCGCCTGTAATGCCTGAATCTCGGCGCGCGCGCTTTCCTCCGCGCGCAGCGCGCGTTGCGCTCCGGCTTGCGCGAGTTCGGCGCTTGCGCGCAACTTGTCGCGTTCCGCGGCAAAATCGGCGCGCGCCTGGGTCAGCGCGGTGTCGCGTTCGCGGCTCGCCTCGCGCTCGCGCGCCAGTTCCGCTTCGAGTGCGCCGCGCGTGGCAACGGCGCCGGCCTGCGCCTGTTCCAGTTCCTGAATGCGCACCTGCGCCGTGAGCAGCGCGGCGGTGCGCTGTTCGAGCGCCACCTCCGTGTGCCCGAGGTCTGCGCGCACGGCTGCGGTTGCGCCTTCTGCGGCGCGACGCGCCTCTTCCACTTCGAGACGCAGCGCATCGAGCGAAGCCTGCGCGGCCGCCGTGGCGCGCGTCCAGAGCGCACCCATGAGTTCGCCTGCGGCCCCTTGCAGTTCCTCAGGCAGATCGGCGTGCTCGATACGCACGCGGCTCTTTTCACGCAGGGTGGCCCAGAACTCCGAAAGCACTGCCGTAGGCGTGCTCATGCTGCCGCGGCGCACGAGCTGATAGAGCCGGTTGGCCGTGGGCGTGATGCCGTAACGGAAGAACATCAACGCGCACACTTCACGATACAGTTCGCGCGTTTTGGGAAACTCGGCTTTGAGCCGCTCGATCTCGGCGGCGAGGCGCACTTCGTCGGGGGCGACGTCGGTCATGGGGCAATGCTGGGCTGGTGTGCGTCGATAATACAACGTAAAGCGTATGATTCCTACCGCCAATGCTAGTGGCAAGAGGGGCGCCACTCGCCCAACCGGATGCTCCAGCGAGGTGTGAACATGACAAAGCTTCAGCGTCTTATCGTCATCGTTGTTGCCTGTGTGTTGAGCGCGTGCGCGAGTCTGCCGCCGCAGACCAACCGGCCGCAGACATTCGCGCTGCAAGATACGGCGTCCACACCACTCGGCACGCTCTTCGCATCCGAAGCACAAAGCCATCCAGACGAAAGTGCGTTTCACCTGCTGCCGGACCCCACCGACGCGCTCGTGGCCCGCGTTGTGCTCACCGAAAAGGCGGAGCGCTCGCTCGACCTGCAGTACTACATCTGGCACGACGACCTGACCGGCCGCGAACTGGCGGCAGCGGTGCTCAAGGCGGCAGACCGCGGCGTGCGCGTTCGTGTCCTGCTCGACGACCTCGGCACGAATGCGGACGACCAGGTGCTGCTCACGCTCAGCTCGCACCCGAACGTGCAGATACGGCTATTCAATCCGGTCGCGGGGCGCCGCTTCAAGGCACTTTCGTCCGCGCTCGAATTTTCCCGGGTCGACCGGCGCATGCACAACAAGGCGCTCGTTGCCGACAACGAGGCCGCTATCCTCGGTGGCCGCAATATCGGCGACGAATACTTCGGTGCGTCGAGAGTCGTTGCCTTCGGCGATCTGGATGTGCTGGTGCACGGCCCCATTGTCGGGAAGGTCTCCAACGTCTTCGACGCGTTCTGGAATGCCGAATCGAGTTATTCGATCGAGCAATTGATGGGGCATCCGGCGGATCCGTCCGCATTGGCCGCCTACCGCGCGAAGCTCGACGAATACATCCAGTCGGAGCGTGACTCGCCCTATGTCGTGCAAGCGAGGCAACGACTGGCCAAGGCCCTCGAGGCCGGCAACACCACCTTCTCCTGGGGAAAAGCCACACTCCTCTACGACGATCCCTCCAAGATCGCTCGCGACCCGGCCAACCCGGAAGGCCATCTCATGACACGGTTCGCCGCGCTTAACCTCAAACCCACGCATGAGATGCTCATCATCTCGCCTTACTTCGTGCCGGGAAAAGCGGGCGTGGCGTGGCTAAGCGATCTGACCGGGCACGGGGTGCGCGTCACGGTATTGACCAACTCCCTGGCGGCGACTGACGTCGTCGCCGTGAACGCGGGATATGACCACTATCGCGAGGCTCTCCTCGCGGCTGGCGTGCGGCTCTACGAACTGAAGCCGGTTGGTGCGTCCAGCGTGAAGGCGCAACGACGGTTTTTTGGTTCTTCGAGAGCCTCGCTGCATGCGAAAACCTACGTGTTCGACCGGCAAAGCATCTTCATTGGCTCGATGAATCTCGACCCTCGTTCGAGCAAACTCAATACGGAGATTGGCGTGCTGTGCGACAGCCCGGCAATTGCGGGCCAGGTGATCGACGAGGTCGAGCCGCAACTGGACCAGATTGCCTGGCGAGTCGAGCAACGCACGGAAGCGAACGGCAAGACCCGGATCGTCTGGATCGACACCGCCGCGAACGGAACCGTGACCGAATATGATTCGGAGCCCGATGTATCCTTCATGCGACGCACCAGCGTCTGGTTCATGGGCCTTCTGCCGATCGAGTCCGAACTGTAAGCGCTCGCTCGAGCGCTGAAATAAAGCCCCTCAGGAATCGTAGAGCGAATGAATATTGCGCACCTTGCCGAACAGCCATTCGAAGAGGGAATGACCTTGCTCCTGTTCTGCGGGAAGCGCCGTCGTCAACTTGGCGATTTTGTCCTGCCGGTACGCCAGTAGCTGGCAAAGTTCCTTTGCGACTTCCGGGTGCTCTTTCAGGAACGCGGTCATGTCGTCCTTGCCGATTTCGAAAAGGACCGATGGCGTGAGCGCGGTAATGCACACGTGCATGGGCAGGCCCGCCAGCAGTCCCGCCTCGCCGAATGCTTCGCCCGGGCCGATCCGGGCAAGCTCGTGCTCGCCCGACGGCTCGCGGAAAGTCACCGACAGCACACCCGCATAAATAATGGCGAGACTGTCCGGCACGGTATCCGGGGCAAGGATCTGTTGATTGGCCTGATACTCGTGCCGGGAAAGACGCTTCGCGAGCTGGGTCACCTCGTCGGCACTCAGGCTCTCGAACAGCGACACGCGCTTGAGCAGCGCCTCCTTCGCGTCATGCGCTTCGATGGCGGGCGCGGGCACGCCCAGTGCACGCAACGACACGCCGGAGGCCGCCAGGTGCCGGTAGCACAAGTCGAACAGCTCGTTGGACGTCACCCTCTTTTTGCTCATATCGTCAACGAACCCGACCACCTCGTAATGGATCGAGTTCAGCGTTGCGCGCTGCATGCGGGCATAGGGCGCGGGCGTCTTGAGGATGGCGTGGCTTCCGGTCAGCGCGCGCTCCAGCGCGTCGATCACCGTTTTCGGCCGGGCTTCCGGGTCGATCTCGAGCACGATTGACAGGCCGTGAACATTGGCCGGCCTGCTGTTGTTCGAGATCTTCGCCTTGGAAGTCATGGCGTTCGGGACAATGAGCGTGTTCCCCTGACCGGTCAGCAAGTGAGTGGCGCGCCAGTTCATTTCGACGACCTTGCCTTCCACATCGTCGATCACGACCCAGTCGCCAACGGTGTACGGCTCCGTGGCGTTGAGCACAATTCCGGCGAAAACGTCGCTGAGCGTACTCTGAATGGCGAGGCCGAGCACGATAGCCAGCGCACCCGACGTGGCGACCAGACCGCGCACCGGCAGCTCCAGCACGAATGCCAGGGCGGCAACGACCGCCGCGAGAAAAACAACGGCGCCGAAGACGTCCGAGAACAGTCGTTGCTTTCGCCAGGCGCGAGGCAACAGCAGCGAGTCGAGCGACAGGGTAAACAGCCGCGCGGCCATCAGCCACCAGACGATTTCCAGAACCTGGGCCAGCCAGTGGAGCGCTGCCGCATCCCGGTACGGCGCCTGCCCGAACGGATTCATACCCGACGAAAACAGCACCCAGCTCAACGCCGCGAAGAGCGCCAGCCGAATGAAGAGCCTGACCAGATCCTGTGGAGGCAGCCGCGCACGCCACACGACGACATCGACGAAAACGATACTCAAGCCAACGATTAGCGGGTATTTCACGGGGGGCTCCCGGCTGGAAAGGCCTAACGCTGATGTTGGGACTGCGGGACGCGCTTGATTCTGCCACGGACGACCCAGCCGGGGCGAACGGGTGGCAATGGCGGCTGGACGGTGCTCAGGCGCGGCCCGGATTCGGGCGCCCGAAACGCTGGGGTGGGGTGCTGGAGGCTCGCGTGCGCTGTATGGGACGGGCGCACAGGCCGGCACATTGCATGCCGGCCCTCTTTGGCGTCATGCGCGTGGCGATGCGACGGGCGGCGAACCCTCGTGAAAGAGCTGGCTGAGCTGCGCACGCAGTTCCGGAGAATCCACGTGACGATGCACGCTCACCGCGTGCTGCACGGCCGCTTCCAGAAGCTCGGAGTCCGAGTCCGCCGAGATCGCCACCGAACAGTTCATTTCACTAGGGAACTCCCGGCAGTCAATGTACTTGCGCGTCATGGTGAGACCTCTCGTTGGGCATAGGAGAACATTCACGCTGCCCGTGCGTACATACGTGAAAATTATAGAATCCATGCAATGTGCTTGCTAAACTATTAAAGCGATTCCACGCGCGACAATAATCTGAATTAATTGCACGCGATTTTATTTATCAAGCTGCGTAATTTAGGTTATCTAATGATCCGGCGAGGCTCGGTGGCGGCCTGGGTAGAAACCCGGCAAGGTCACGAAGCGCTCGCCGCCCGGTCCCTCGCGGTCCGGCCACAGGCTGCCCCCGCCGCCCTTTGCGAAAGCGCTTCCTTCCTGCTTTCCCGACCGGACGCACGCCGCGTTTCGCGCGTGCGTCAGCCGCATTGATTCGACAATTGAAGCGGTCGCCCGCAGTTCCGTTCAGTCCATGAAAACGCACGCCCGGCTATGGGTGTGCGTGTGTCCGATCCGTTGAATTGAGAGGTGAGCCATGTCCAGCCTGTCGAGCGAATCCATCGCCACATTGAAAAGCGCGCTGCGCGGCGAAGCGTTGCAACCCGGCGACGCGGCCTACGAAGAAGCCCGGCAAATCTGGAACGCGATGATCGAGCGCCGCCCTGCACTCATCGTGCGCTGCCGGGGCTGCGCCGACGTGCGGCAAACCGTGGCGCTCGCGCGCGAAACGGGACTGCCGCTCGCCGTGCGTGGCGGCGGCCACAATATCGCGGGCAGCGCGCTATGCGACGGCGGTATCGTCATCGATCTCTCGTTGATGAAGTCGGTCAGAGTCGAACCCGCCACGCGCCGCGCGTATGTGGAGCCCGGCGCCACGCTCGGCGACTTCGACCACGAAGCGCAAGCGTTTGGCCTGGCCACCCCGCTTGGCATCAATTCGACAACGGGCGTGGCCGGTCTCACGCTGGGCGGCGGCTTCGGCTGGCTGAGCCGGCGTTTCGGCATGTCGATCGACAACCTGGTGGCCGCCGATATCGTGACCGCCGACGGCGAACTGCTGCGCGCGAGCGCCAAGGAAAACGCCGACCTGTTCTGGGCCATTCGCGGCGGCGGCGGCAACTTCGGCGTGGTGACGATGTTCGAGTTCGCGCTTCACCCCGTCGGCCCCGAGATTTACGGCGGGCTAGTCGTGCTGCCATTCGACGCCGCGAAAGAAGCGCTCGTGAAGTATCGCGAGGCGGCTGCCACGATGCCCGAAGACCTGACAGTGTGGAGCGTGTCGCGCCTCGCACCGCCGCTGCCTTTCCTGCCGCCCGAGGTCCATGGCAAGCCGATCATGGTGTTCGCCATCTGCTATTCGGGGCCGGTGGAAAACGGGCCGAACGCGGTGGAGGTGGTGCGGCGCTTCGGCAAGCCTTATGGCGAACATCTCGGGCCGATGCCGTACGCCGCGTGGCAACAGGCATTCGATCCGCTCCTGACGCCGGGCGCGCGCAACTACTGGAAATCGCACAATCTCGCCACGCTGCCCGACGGCCTCATCGACACGCTGACCGACGCCATCGCCACACTGCCCTCGCCCGAGTGCGAAATATTCTTCGGGCAGATCGGCGGCGCGACGTTGCGCGTCGCGCCCGATGCGATGGCCTACCCGAGCCGCGACGCGCTCTACGTGATGAACGTGCACGGCCGCTGGACCGATCCCGCCGACGACGCCCGCTGCGTTGCGTGGGCACGCGACTTCTTCGAAGCTTCCGCGCCGTATGCGCTCGGCAGCGTCTACGTGAACTTCCTCACCGACGACGAACGCACGCGCGTCGAGGCGGCGTATGGGCCGAACATGAGCCGTCTCGTCGAAGTGAAGACGCGTTACGACCCGCACAATCTTTTCCGCCATAACCAGAACATCCGGCCCGACGGGTCGGCCTAAGGGGAGCCCGTGATTCGAGTTTCGATGTCATCGTAAGGGGAATCGTCATGTCGACTTATGTGGTGCTTGCGCAATTCACCGATCAGGGTATTCGCACTGTCAAGAACAGCGCGCAGCGGGCCGGCCAGGCCGCGGAGATGGCCAAAACTTTCGGCTGTGAAATGAAGCAGATCTACTGGACGCTCGGGAAGTACGACATCGTCACGGTGATCGAAGCGCCCGACGAGCAAAGCTTCATGGCGTTCGGCCTCGCGCTCGGGTCGCTTGGCAATATCCGCACGCAATCGCTGCGCGCCTTGAGCAAGGACGAGTTCACCGCGGTGCTCGGCAAGCTCAATTAACAACAACCTGCGCGCGGCACCCGGGCCGGTGCCGCGCGGCCGCTTCGTATTCTTCATACTTATTCGCCGCATGCGCGGCGCATTGCCTGCTGGTTTCGGGAGGCAGTTCTCTGCCCGAACGCCGCCTCGACGCGAGCGACCTTCCGGGAAGCGGCACTGCGCGAGCGAACTCTTTCTTTTTGGCAAACGTTTGCAGCCCGGGTATCAAGTCCGCGCGCGCGAGGCCGAAAACGCGTACATCGCCACGAATTTTTGGAGACCCGGCCGTGACGCGCGTTTTGCTTTTACTTGCCGTAATGGTTATGACAGGCTGCGCGCAACTGCAGCCGCCCGCGACGGCGCAAACCGGGAAACCCGCCGTGTCGAACGTCATCATGAAGTTCGACATTCCCGCCGACGCGCTCGGCGCGCACGACCCGCAGCTGAGCGCGGTGCTCGCCAAGGCGGGCGCGCTCGCCGCCGCGCAGAAGCAGCCCACCGTGATCCGCGTGACGGCCCTCGGCCAGGACCTCAAGTACATCAATCAGGCCATCTGGCGCGGCGTGCCCGCGCAGGGGCCCAAGCCCACGCTCGAAAACCTGACGTCCGGCGCGAACCAGACGTACAGCGTCTCGATCGAGCCGTTGCATGCGGGGAGCTGACACGATGCGTTCGATCGTTTTCGTCGCCGCCGCCGCACTCTGCTGTTGCAGCGCCGCCTGGGCGGGCCAGCCCGCCGCCAGCACGCCTGCCGCCGGGGGCGCCACCACCGCTGCCGCTGCCGCGGCCGCAACCCCCGCCGCCGCCGCCGACAAGGTTTATCCGCCGCTGCCCACGCTCGCCATGCTGCCGCCCTCCACCGGCGACGACGACGAGCTGCCCGCGACGCATTCGTCCTCGCACAAGAAGAAGCCGCGTCAGCGCGATTGCCACTGCGCCATGCCCACACCGCGCCTTGTCGTCTCCGACACGTCGCGCGCCTACCTCAAGGACATCGAGCAGCAGCTCGATTCCGCCCTTGCGCAGTAACGTCGCGCGTTGACGTCGCGCATGACGCCTAACCCGGAGCTTCGCCCCATGCAGCAGCAGACCAACGCCCTGAGCCTGCGACGCCGAGTCGTCCGCGCGTGGGTCACGTTCGTGAGCCTCGCGGCGCTCGGCGCAACCGCCGCGCACGCTGCGCAGCCCGCCGACGAATGCTTTGAAAAGGCCGGCGCCTACCAGGGCGTGAATCCGCTCGTGCTGCGCGCGGTGGCGTGGCGTGAATCGAAAGGGGACGCCGCGGCCATCAATCACAATGCCAACGGCTCAATCGACGTGGGGCAAGCGCAGATCAACTCGATCCATTTTTCCGAGCTTTCGCGCGAGGGCATTCCGCACGGCGCCCTCACGGACCCGTGCGTGAATATCTTCGTGGCCGCGTGGCTGCTCAAGCAAAAGATGGTGCGATACGGCAACACGTGGCGCGCCATCGGCGCGTACCACTCCGAATCGCCGCACGAGCGCGATGCCTATGCGCGCAGCATTCAGGCCATTCTCGTGAGCTGGGGCCACTTGCAGCCGGGGCGATGAACGCGGCCTGCGCGGCTTCGCTTCACACTCGTTGTCCGCGCAACGGCGGCCCGATTGACCGCACGGCTTGTTCATATCACTACCATACAGAAACGGTTGCGGGCCAGCATCGAAGATTCGACGACGCATATAATGCGTACGAAAACATCCCCGAGTTCGAGTACGGCCTGATCGGCGCACTGTTCGACTAGCTCGTCTACCTCCTGCTCATTTCGTTCGTCTCTCCACCTACGCTCACGCCGGGCAAAACCACAGCGGTTCGCGCGATCTTCGCGTAGATCCGGCGCGCGGGCGAGTTGCACAGCGAACACGACGATCTTGCCGACCATGCCGATTTGCCGGTTCACCACGTCTCGCCCCAAGCTCGCTGAGCGCACTGAGCGCACCAGGCGCCCTCGCCTGCACACGCTGCTGGCCGGCGTGCTCATGTCGGGCGCTGCGGTCTGCACCGGCGCGACCTCCGGCACGCCCTTGCCGGTGGCCATCTCGGTCGATGCCGCGGCGGGCCGGCACCCCATCAGCCCGCTGATTTACGGTATCAACTTCGGCACGACCGCCGTGTTGCAAGACCTGCGCGCGCCGCTCAACCGCTCGGGCGGCAACAGCGCCTCGGCCTATAACTGGCGCATCGACGCGCGCAATGCGGGCAAGGACTGGTATTTCGAAAGCGTTGCGGCCAATCCCGCCGCGATCGACGAGCAGTTCGGCGAGCGCTTCGTCGCGTTCACCCAGGCGGCGGGCGCCACGCCCATCGTGACCATTCCGATGCTCGGCCGTGTGGCGAAACTCGGGCCGGCGCGCGAGACCCTCGCGAGCTTCTCGATCGCCAAATACGGCCCGCAGCCAAACCGCGATGTGAACGGCCACGCCGATGCCGGCAATGGCGTCACGGCAGGCGGCAAGCCGATCGACGGCAATGACGCGAACGATGCCTCGACACCGGACGACCCGCAAAATGAGCAGGCGCGCGTGGCGGATCTCGTCAAACGGTTCGGCGGCGCGAACGGAGGCGGCGTGCGCTACTTCGCGCTCGACAACGAGCCGAGCCTTTGGCAGATCAACCACCGCGACGTGCACCCCACGGGCGCGCATGCGAGCGAGATCGCCAACAAGGTGATCGCCTATTCGCGCGCCGTGAAGTCGGCGGACCCGCACGCGCAGATCTTCGCGCCGGAAGAATGGGGCTGGCCCGGCTATTTCTACAGCGGCTTCGACCAGCAATACGCAGCGGACCACGGCTTCGACCGCACGCCCGACCGCGCAGGCGAAACTCAGGGCATGCCCTACGTGCCCTGGTTGCTCACGCAATGGAAAGCGGCGGGCCATCCGGTGGACGTGTTCAGCCTCCACTTCTATCCGCAAGGCGGCGAATTTGCCGAAACGGGCGTGGCGAACGCGCAGGCTATGGCGCTCTTGCGCAACCGCTCCACGCGCGACCTGTGGGACCCGAACTACAAAGACCCCACGTGGATCAACAGCGTCGTGGCGCTGATCCCGCTGATGCGTCATTGGGCCGACACGTACTACTACCCAGGCACACCCATCGCCATCACGGAATACAGCTGGGGCGGCGACACGCTGATGAACGGCGCGACGGCCCAGGCCGACGTGCTCGGCATTTTCGGCCGCGAAGGGCTGGATATCGCCACGCGCTGGGGCAAGCTCGATCCATCGATGCCGGTGTACAAGGCGTTCAAGCTCTACCGCAACTACGACGGCAACGGCTCGGCGTTCGGCGCGACCAGCATCGCCGCGAGCGCGAGCGACCCGGACACGGTATCCGCGTTCGCCGCCTTGCGCGAGCGCGACCACGCGCTCACGCTCGTGGTCATCAACAAGCAGTTGGACCGGTCCGCCGACACCGCCGTCGCGTTCGACCATTTCGCCGCGAGCGGCGTGGCCCAAACCTGGCGGCTCGCGAACAACCAGCTTGCGCGCCTGCCCGACGCGCGCTACCAGGACGGCACGCTGCGCGCGAGCCTGCCCGCGCAGAGCGTGACGCTGTTCGTGCTGCGCGGGGCGGAGACGCGGCACGAGTGACGCTTGCGCTCAGCGTGCCCCGTCGAGCAGCACGCGCTGGCAGCACTGCATCATCATTTGGAAAGCTAAGCGTTTCACCCATCGTGAGGAGAAACGTCGTCATGAAGCGACGAAGCCTGCTAAAGGGGGTTATGGCGCTGCCGTGCTTCGCCACCGCCTCGACCTTCGCCGACGCGCTGCCCGCCTCGGCGCGCGCGGGGCGTGTGCGGCCAGGCGACCCTGGCTGGCCGAATGCACAGCAATGGGACGCATTGCGCCAGGCAGTCGGCGCAAACTTGCTGCAACCCACCACGATCTGGCAGACCTGCGCACAAGCGCCACACGAGCAAGCGTGCCTCGCGAGAGTCAAGGAAGCGCGCAACCCGTTCGCGCTCGGCGACGACGCCGGCGGCACCCAGATCTCCGGCTGGCTCGATGCCTGGACGGCGAAGGCAAGCGCCTACGCAGTGGCCGCGCGTTCCACCGCAGACGTCGTTGCGGGCGTCAATTTCGCGCGCCGGCACAATTTACGCCTGGTGGTGAAAGGCGGAGGCCACAGCTACCTGGGCGGCTCGAACGCGCCCGATTCTCTTCTGATCTGGACGCGCGGCATGAAGCGTATCGAACTCCACGACGCGTTCGTTCCAGCCGGTTGCTCGACGACACCGAAGCCCGCTGTGACGGTCGAGGCAGGCTGCATGTGGATCGACGTCTACACCGCCGTCACGACTCAGGCGGGGCGCTACGTCCAGGGCGGTGGATGCACGACGGTGGGCGTGGCCGGCCTCGTTCTGGGCGGCGGTTTCGGGTCCTGGTCCAAGCGGTATGGCCTCGCGGCCGCGAGCCTGCTGCAGGCCGAGATCGTCACCGCCGACGGCGTTGTCCGCACGGTGAACGCATGCCAGGAGCCCGATCTTTTCTGGGCGCTCAAGGGCGGCGGTGGCGGCAGTTTCGGCGTGGTGACCCGCATCACGCTACAGACCCACGACCTGCCCGAACACTTCGGCTGGGCCAGGTTCAAGGTCAAGGCTTCGTCGCGTGAGGCTTACCGGCGGCTGGCTGCGCGGCTCGTCGATCACTATGCAGACAAGCTGTTCAACCCTGCATGGGGCGAGCGATTCGTCTTTCACAGCGATGAGATCGAGGTGGCGATGGTATGCCAGGGCCTCGACGACCACGAGGCGAAGTCGGTCTGGGCACCGATCATCGATTGGGTCCGCGCTTCGCCGCCCGACTTCACCTTGAACGAAGGACCTCGCGTCGGCGCTGGCCCGTCGCGCCGCTGGTGGGACGTCGATGCCAACCCGGGACTCGTGGCGGACCCCCGCGCCGAAGCCGCACACAACCACGGCTGGTGGCAAGGCGATGGCGAGCAGGCCTCCGTATTCCTGCACGCCTACGAGTCGCAATGGCTGCCCGCCGCCCTGCTCGAACCGGCGCAACGCGGCCGCCTTGTCGATGCCTTCGTCGCGGCCGCCCAGTATCAAGCCGTGGAGTTGCATTTCAACAAAGGACTCGCCGGTGCACCGCCGGAGGTGAACGAAGCGGCGCGTCAGTGCGCCACGAATCCGAACGTGGCCGACGCCTTCGGCCTCGCGATCGTCGCCACCGGCGGCCCACCGCCATTTCCGGGCCTCCCCATCGCCCCGCCCGACATGTCGCAGGCGCATCGCAACGCTGCGAATGTGGCCAAGGCTGCGGCCATACTCAAGGCGCTATCGCCGCAAGGCGGCTCCTATGTTTCGGAGACCGATTTTTTTCGCGACGATTGGCGCGAGGCGTTTTGGGGCGTCAACTACGCGCGGCTCAAGGCGATCAAGGATCGCTACGATCCGCAAGGGTTCTTTTTCGTGCATCACGGCGTGGGCAGCGAGGACTGGAGCCCTGATGGCTTTACGCCCTTGGGTTGAACTTTACCTCGATGCGTCTTCACCTACCCGGTGGAACCCGCTCCGTTCACATCGCTGTCATCTTCCTTTTCGCGCTCGAGCATATCGAGCGCAAGCACACGCCCGACATCGCGCACGAATGCTTCCATGATCGCGAGGCATTCCGGGCTGCCCGGCGCACAGTCTTCGGGGTTCAACTTTCCCTGTGCATGCCTGATCGCGCGGATGCTGGCCTCCAGCGCCCGTGCTTCTGCCCAGATCGGATCGTTTGGAGGAGGTTTGGGTTGTTCGTGCGCCATGCATGGATTTTCGGCGGGCGGCTTACAAACTTTAGCGGCCACGCATGAAATGTCGAACGGCTAGGGCGCGGCCTTCGCAATCAGGTCCTGCAAACGGGCCATCGAGCGCCGATCCAGCGGGTGCATCTCGCAACCCACACGGCTCCATCCTCTTTCCTGATCCTCGGTGATCCAGCGCACATCGAGCGCGACGGCGAGGACGATCTCGTCTTCGTCGTCGATCGGCGCCGATTGCAGCCAGCCCGAGACTGTCTCTCCGCGGAAGAGCAGACCGTTGCGCGCGTGCAGGAGCGCCCCGCGCGAGCTGAGGTCAGCGACCTGCGCGAGGGCCCTGCCGTCCTTGTTCAGAAGCAGCGGGGCAAACAACAGCGGCGTTCGGACCTCCCGACGCATATCCAGTCCACTTCGCATACGCATGGCACCCGTTTGAACGTTCTTTTTTATTGAGGGTCGGGATTCTAACGTGACTGCGCCAGCAAGACGGGGATGGTGTGCGAATGACGTCCGCGCAAACGTTTGATTCAATCAATCGGAATACGCGGCGGCGCCCGGCTCTATCGCCGGGGGCTGCCGCGCCGCGTTCAAGCGCTCAGTGGTCAACTCAGTGGCCCGCATAAATCGACCGTCCGCCGGCAACGCTGGCCACGATCGGCGCGCCCGAGTCCGAGCTGCCCGTCATCGCCACGCCGCCAACCGCCGTGTTGCCCGGCGCGGCTTGCTGTGCCGTTTGCGCCTGCTCCTGAGCCACGATCGCTTCCGCGTGCTGAATGTCATCCGGATAGTTGAGATCGTTGGCCGTCGGACGGTACCCCGTCTGCTCCAGCCGCACGAGATCGGCAACGACCTGTGCACGCGTGACCGGCGTGTTGGCCGGGGTGGCGGTCTGTGCGAAAGCGGCAGCCGGAGCGGCCAGAGCGCAGGCAACGAGCAATGTGGAAACGAGTGCTTTCATGATGTTCACCTCTCAATGAATGGCCGCTGCATCGGGAAGCGATGCCGCCTCGGCCGCCCTCGGCAATGTCGCGAAGGTTGACTGCATTCTGGCCGCGCGGCGCTGACCCAATGCTGACCCGCCGATTACGAGTTCGTTATCTGGGCGCGACGCGCCTCGCGCGGCCGATGCGCGGCCAACACCCCTTCACGTCAAACATGACAAATCCGTAATGTCGAGGTCAGCGCCGGGTAAGCGCGCCCTCCCGATACTTGCGCCAATCCTGCCCCAACCCGGACACCGTCATGTGGATCGTCAAACTGGCTCTCAGGCGGCCTTACACGTTCATCGTGCTGGCCGTACTGCTTTTCATCCTCGGGCCGCTTGCCATCATGCGCACGCCCACGGACATTTTTCCGAACATCAATATCCCCGTGGTCAGCATTGTCTGGACCTACAACGGCTTCTCCGCCGAGGACATGGCGCACCGCATCACCTCGAACTACGAGCGCGCCCTCACCTCCGACGTGGACGACATCGAGCACATCGAATCGCAGTCGCTCAACGGCGTCTCGGTCGTGAAGGTGTTCTTCCATCCGGGCGCGGACATCAACCGCGCGATTGCCGAAGCCGCGTCGAACTCCGCTTCGATCCTGCGCATACTGCCGCCGGGCACGTTGCCGCCGAACATCATCACGTACAACGCCTCCACGGTGCCGGTGCTGCAACTGGGACTCTCCAGCGCGACGCTGCCCGAGCAGTCGCTCTACGACCTCGGCAACAGCTTCATCCGCACGCAGCTCGCCACCGTCCAGGGCGCGGCCGTGCCGCTGCCCTATGGCGGCAAGATCCGCCAGATCATGGTGCAGCTCGATCCGAAAGCGATGCAGGCAAAAGGACTCGCCCCCGCCGACGTCGCGAACGCCGTGAACGCGCAGAACCTCATCCTGCCCGGCGGCACGGCCAAGATTGGTTCGCGCGAATACAACGTGGAGATGAACGGCAGCACGCAAACGGTTGCCGCACTCAACGACCTGCCGATCAAGACCGTGAACGGCAGCGTGGTGTATGTGCGCGACGTGGCGCACGTGATCGACGGCTACGCGCCGCAAACGAATATCGTGCGCGCGGACGGCAAACGCGCGGCGCTCCTCACCGTCGAAAAAACCGGCAGCGCCTCGACGCTTACGATCATCCAGCAAGTGAAGGCGATGCTGCCGAAGATCGCAGCAGGCCTGCCGAAAGCGCTCAAGATCACGCCGCTCTCCGATCAGTCCGTGTTCGTGAAGTCAGCGATCTCGGGCGTGGTGCGCGAAGCGCTCATTGCGGCCTGCCTCACTGCCGCAATGATCCTGCTCTTTCTCGGCAGCTGGCGCGCCACGCTCATCATTGCCGTGACGATTCCGCTTGCCGTGCTCACGTCGCTCATCGCGCTCGCGGCGCTCGGTGAAACCATCAACATCATGACGCTCGGCGGCCTGGCGCTCGCTGTCGGCATACTCGTTGATGACGCAACCGTCGCTATCGAAAACATCACGCACCACCTGGAGCGCGGTGCGCCGCTGCACGACGCCATACTCAACGGCTCCGGCGAAATTGCCGTGCCGACCTTCGTTTCGACGCTCTCCATCTGTATCGTGTTCGTGCCGATGTTCCTGCTTTCGGGCGTCGCGCGCTACCTCTTCGTGCCGCTCGCCGAGGCCGTGGTGTTCGCCATGTGCGCGTCGTACTTCTTCTCGCGCACGCTCATTCCCACGCTCGCCATGTACCTGCTGCGCGCCCGCACGCCGGGCTCCGCCCCCTCGCGCGGCATTGCCGGCGCATTGACGCGCTTCCAGGCGGGCTTCGAACACCGCTTCGAAGCGGTGCGCAACCGCTATCGCGCCTGGCTTCAAGCCGCCATTGCGCAGCGCCGCCGTTTCGTCGTGCTGTGGGTCGCGCTCTGCCTCGGCTCGCTCGTGCTCGTGCCGTTCACGGGCCGCGACTTCTTTCCTGCCGTCGATACCGGCGAGATCCGCCTGCATCTGCGCGCGCCCACCGGCACGCGCATCGAAGAAACGGCGCGCATTACCGACGAAGTCGAAGCGAAGATCCGCAGCGTGATTCCGCCCGCCGAACAGGCCGCGGTGCTCGACAACATCGGCGTGCCGGTGAGCGGCATCAACCTCACGTACGACTCGTCGGACCCCATTGGCCCCGAAGACGCCGACATCCTCATCACGCTCGCGCCGAAGCACCAGCCCACCCCGCAATATGTCGCGAAGCTGCGCAACGTGCTCAACACCGCCTTTCCGGGCGTGACCTTCGCGTTTCTGCCCGCCGACATCGTGAGCCAGATCCTGAACTTCGGCCTGCCTGCGCCCATCGACGTGCAGATCGTCGGCAACAAGCTCGCGCAGAACCGCGTCGTCGCGAACCACCTGCTCGACGAAATGCGCGGCGTGCGCGGCCTCGTCGATGCGCGCATCCAGCAGCCCGGCGACGAACCCACCATCAACGTGAACGTGGACCGCACGAAGGCACTGCAAGCGGGCCTCACACAGCACGACGTCGCGCAGAATCTGCTCATTGCGCTCTCGGGCAGCTCACAAACCACGCCTAACTTCTGGCTCGATCCGAAGAACGGCGTGAGCTATCCGCTCGTGACCGAAGTGCCGCAATACGACATTCATTCGCTGCAAACGCTCGCCAATATTCCAGTGACGACGTCGCAATCCGTCACGTTCACGCCGCAGAACCAGCTTGGCACGCTCGGCACTGTCTCGCGCAGCGAGCAGGAGGCCGTGGTCTCGCACTACAACGTGCAGCCCGTTCTCGATATCTTCGCCTCCACGCAGGGGCGCGACCTGGGCGGCGTCGCCTCCGACGTGAACCGCCTCGTCAACGCGGCGCGCGCGCAATTGCCGCCCGGTTCGTCGATCGTGATGCGCGGCCAGGTGCAGTCGATGAACGCCTCGTTCAGCGGCCTCGCAGCCGGGCTCGTGTTCGCCATCGCGCTCGTCTATCTGCTGATGGTCGTGAACTTCCAGTCGTGGCTCGACCCGCTCATCATCGTGAGCGGCCTGCCGGCCTCGCTCGCCGGCATCGCGTGGATGCTGTTCGTCACGCAAACCACGCTCAGCGTGCCGGCCCTCACGGGCACGATTCTCTGTATGGGCATTGCCACGGCGAACAGCATTCTCGTCATCAACACGGCGCGCGAGTCGCTCGCAGCGGGCATGGAGCCGCTCGCCGCCGCGCTCGACGCAGGCTTCAACCGCTTTCGCCCGGTGCTCATGACCGCGCTCGCCATGCTGATCGGCATGCTGCCGATGGCGCTCGGTCTCGGCGACGGCGGCGAGCAGAACGCGCCGCTCGGACGCGCCGTGATCGGCGGCCTCGCCATCGGCACGCTTTCCACGCTCGTATTCGTGCCGGTCGTGTTCGGCATGGTGCACGGCTGGCTCGCGAAACGCCGCGCCGCCCGCGATGCCAGCAACGATGCGCAAGCCAGTGCAACCACTCACGTTGAATAAGGATTCCAAAATGAACCCGCTCACTCCGCACGAGCATCGTGACAGCCCGGCACTACCGGCCGCAACTGAAGCGACTGCACGCAAGCGCACGGCTGTCATCATCGGCCTTACGTGCCTCGCCATCGCTGCAACGCTGCTCACCGCGGGCATCGTGCCGCGCCTCGAGGCGCACACGGCACAGGCAGAACAGGTCGCGGCGCAGCGCGAGCTGGTCGTCTCCACCCTCACGCCCACGCGCGCGCCCGCCACGCAGGACCTGCTGCTGCCCGGCTCGATCATGTCGTGGGCCGACGCTTCGATCTATGCGCGCACGAGTGGCTACGTGCAGCACTGGTCCACGGATATCGGCGCGCA
The DNA here is from genome assembly GCF_905220195.1 of Paraburkholderia sp. J8-2. Classification (NCBI taxonomy): domain Bacteria; kingdom Pseudomonadati; phylum Pseudomonadota; class Betaproteobacteria; order Burkholderiales; family Burkholderiaceae; genus Paraburkholderia; species Paraburkholderia sp. J8-2. Next base: position 42,471 of record NZ_CAJMZA010000029.1, on the reverse strand, counting down.
CGTCAAGGCCGGCCAGACGCTCGCGCAGATCGACACACCCGAACTCGACGCGCAACTCCAGCAGGCACGCGCCGACGAAGCCACGGCGCAGGCCAACTATCGCTTTGCGAACAGCACCGCGCAGCGCTGGCAAACAATGTTGCAGACGCAATCGGTTTCCGAGCAGGACGCGCAGTCGAAGACGAGCGACGCCGCCGCGAAACTCGCCACGCTCCAGGCCGCGCAGGCGAACGTGGCGCGGCTCCAGGAACTGGTTTCGTACCAGAACGTGACGGCGCCCTTCGACGGCGTGATCACCGCGCGCAACGTGCAGGTGGGCGCGCTCGTTACGGCGGGCGGCACGCCTGGCCTCGCGACCATGCCCGGCGAACTGTTCCACATCGCACAGACCGACCGGCTGCGCGTGTACGTAGACGTGCCGCAAGACGACGCGAGCCTCGTCACGCCCGGCACGACCGTCTGGTTGACGACGCAACAATATCCGGGCCGCCGTTTCGACGCGAGTGTCGCGCGCAGTTCGAACGTGATCGACCCCGTGAGCCGCACATTGCGCGTGGAAGTCGATGTGGACAACCACGATGGCGCGCTGATGCCCGGCGCCTACGCACAGGTTCATCTTGCGCTCACGGCTGCCGCGCCCGCTCTCGAACTGCCCGTGAGCGCGCTGCTGTTCCGCCCGGACGGCGTGACAGTCGCGGTGGTCGATGCCAAAAACACCGTGCAATTGCGCAAGGTGACCATAGGCCGCGATTTCGGCACGTATGTGGAAATTGCGACGGGCCTCGCGCCCACCGAGCGCGTCATCAACAACCCCGGCGACGCCATTGCCAGCGGCCAGAGCGTGCGCGTGGCGGCGGCCTCGACGGCCGCGAAAGCGTAAGCGAGGCTCATCATGTTCGAACGCCCTCTGCCCGCGTTGCGCCGGATCGCCGTGGCCTGCACGGCAGCCTCACTCGCAGCGTGCACCACGTTGCCGCATTACAGCGTGCCCTCGGCCGATGTCCCCGCGCACTACGCCACACCCACCACACCACCCGCAGCGGCACCCGGCTGGAGCGTCGCTGCACCCGGCGACGCCAAACCGCGCGGCCCGTGGTGGACCCTCTTCGGCGACAACGACCTCGACCAGCTCGAAGCCCGCGTGGATGTGTCGAACCAGACCGTGCGCCAGGCCGTTGCCAATCTCGAAGCCGCGCGCGCGATGATCGATTATCAACGCGCCGGTTATGCGCCTGTCGTCACGGCGGGCGTGGCCGCGCAGCGCTACCGGACCTCGCAAAATCTCGTGGACCGTTCGCTTGCGGGCAAGACGATTCCCGACTATTCGACGGGGCTCACGGCAAGCTGGGAACCCGACCTGTTCGGGCGCGTAAAGGACGCGACCACCGAGGCGCATGCCAACGCGCAGGCCACGCAAGCCGACCTCGAATCGGTCCGTCTTTCGATGACGAGCCAGCTTGCTACGGACTACTTCGATTTGCGCTCGCTCGATCGCCAGAAGAAGCTGCTCGACGACACCGTGACCGCCTACACGGCCGCGCTGCGCATCGTGCAGCAGCAGCTCGCCGATGGCGCGATCGACGCCTCCGCCGTCGCCCAGGCGCAAACGCAGCTCGAAAGCGCGCGCACGGCCGACAGCGATATCGACGTGCAGCGCGCGCAACGCGAGCACGCCATTGCCACGTTGATCGGCGTACCCGCCTCGACGTTCAGCCTGCCGCCGCGCGTCGATCCTGTTATCGTGCCGTCGATTCCCGCAGGCGTGCCCTCGGCGCTGCTCGAACGGCGCCCGGATATTGCCGCAGCCGAACGGCGCGTGGCAGCGGCCAATGCAAGAATCGGCGAGGCGCATGCGGCCTTTTATCCCGACCTCACGCTTTCCGCCACGGCGGGCCTCGAAAGCACGTTTTTCGCGCCGTGGCTCAGCGCACCGAGCCTCTTCTGGTCGCTCGGCTCGCAGCTTGCTGGCACGCTCTTCGACGGCGGCCGGCGCGACGCCACGCTCAAAGGCGCGAACGCGCAATACGACGCGTCCGTGGCCGGCTACCGGCAAACGGTGCTTACGGCATTCCAGCAAGTCGAGGACAACCTGAGCGCGCTCGACACGCTGGCCAGTGAAGCGCAAAGCCAGCAGCGCGCGACCGCCGCCGCGCAACTCTCGCTCAAGCTGACCACCAACCGTTACCAGGCGGGCGCGGTGACCTATCTCGACGTGGTGACGGCGCAGACCATCGCGCTCTCGAACGAGCGCAACGAGGAGCAGATTGCGGGCAGAAGGCTCGATGCGAGCGTGCAACTGCTAGAGGCGCTCGGTGGCGGCTGGGACCGTGCAGCACTGAGCGACTTGAGCGCTAAGGGCGCAAAAACGTCAGGATAAACCGCGTGCTGCCCGCGTCGCTTTCGGCGCGTGCGGAACCGCCGTGCAGCGCCATGATCGTGCGCACGATCGCCAGCCCCAGCCCCGCCGATGCCCCCGCACGCGGCTCGCTATGGCGCGACGCATCGGCGCGATAGAAACGGTCGAAAATGCGCTCCAGCAGCGCGGAGTCGATGGGCGTGCCGGGATTGCCCACCGTCACTTCGACGGCCTTTGGCGTCTCTTCGACGCTCAGGGTGATTACCGCGCCGCGCGGCGTATAGCGCAGCGCATTGGCGAGCAGGTTGCCCACGGCGCGCCGGAACAATTCCTTGTCCGCACGCAGGCGGCCCGCGCCCTGCACGCAGATCTGCACGCCCGCCTCGTCGGCCAGTCCTTCGAAGTACTCGGCAATCTGGGTGAGCGCATCGTGCACGTCGAACTCCGCGAGCGTCGTCATGAATTGCGGGTGCTCCGCGCGCGCGAGAAAGATCACGCTTTCGATCATGCGCGAAAGCCGTTCGCATTCCTCCAGATTCGATTCGAGTAACGCCTCGTATTCGGCGGTGCTGCGCTCGCGCGCGAGCGCCACTTCGTTTGCGCCGCGCAGATTGCCGAGCGGCGTGCGCATGTCATGCGCGAGGTCCGCCGTGTATTGCGACATGCGCTCGAAGCCGCCGTGCAGGCGTTCGAGCATGGCGTTGAGCGACTTCGTGAGCGCTTGCAGCTCGCTCGGCGCGCCCTCGACTTCGATGGACGTATCGAGCCGGTCCACCGTGACCGTGGCCGCGCGCGCGGCCATCTCGCGCAGCGGGCGCAGCGACTCGCGCACGAGCAGCCAGCTCATGAGAAACGCGAGCAGCATGCCCGCAAGTCCGAAGCCATAGAGCCGCTCGCGATAGTGGTCGAGCAGGCGCCAGCGGTCGGTCATGTCGCGCGCGATGACGATGGTGACCGGCGTGCCGTCCGCGAGCGTAGCGTCCGTGGCGAGCCCGCGCACTGGCACGCCGCGGGCGTTGCGCCACTCCACCACGTCGCCTTCGGTAATGCGTTGCGCCGGCGGCAGGCGCCGCGCGAGCGCCGCATCGGGAAACGCGGCGTCGGCAATGCCCGCCGTGTTGTGCTCGGCCAGTTGCGCGCCGCCGGTGCCGAGAATTTCCATGGAAAGCGCGGGGTTGCCGAGCACCTGGCTCGTGAGCCGCTCCGCATGTTCACGCACGTCGTGCTCGCTGTGCAGTTCCTGCGCAAGGCGGCGCGTATGCCGCGAAATCAGCACGATATCGAGGTCGTCCTGCTGCTTTACTTCGCGGTCCAGCGTGAAATAGAGCGTGCTGCCCACGAGTGCGAATACCGCGAGCGTCGTGCCCGCGAAACTCAGCGCGAGGCCTGTCGCGAGCGAGCGCACCGCGATGCGCGGCATCAGGCGTTCCCTTTGATTTCGGCCACGTAGCCCACGCCGCGCACGGTGTGGATCAGCTTGACGTCGAAGGCGTCGTCCACCTTCGCGCGCAGGCGGCGGATGGCCACTTCCACGACGTTGGTGTCGCTGTCGAAGTTCATGTCCCACACGTAGGAAGCGATTTGCGTGCGTGTGAGCACTTCGCCCTGGCGGCGCACGAGCAGCTGCAGGAGCGAAAACTCCTTCGGCGTGAGGTCGATACGCGCGGCCCCGCGTTTCACGCGCCGGCGCGTCACGTCCACTTCGAGGTCGCCTAGCAGGAGCACGTCGCTCTCGCGCGGGGGGCCACGGCGGGCCAGCGTGCGCACGCGCGCAAGCAGTTCGACGAACGCGAACGGCTTCACGAGGTAGTCGTCCGCGCCCAGCTCGAGCCCCTTCACGCGGTCGCTGATATCGTCGCGCGCGGTGAGGAAGAGCACCGGCGTGGTGTGCGTCGTGCGCAGCGTTTTGAGCACCGTCCAGCCGTCCATGGCGGGCAGCATGACGTCGAGCACAATCACGTCGTACGCGGCCTCCTTTGCGAGGATCAGGCCTTCGGCGCCGTCCGCGGCAACGTCCACGGCATAGCCGGATTCCTCGAAGCCCTTCTTCAGATACGCGCCGGTCTTCGGCTCGTCTTCGATCACAAGAATGCGCATCGCCGTTCAACTCTGAGTGTGTCCGGCTCAATTGTATGCGCTCCCAGGCTCGCTGCGCTTATCGCTGTGCGTCCCCCATACGATATTGCTTAATGCGTGAACGGAAAGCGTATTGAAAAGTCCCGATGAAACGGGGCGCCCAAAGGCTGCCCCGCCCGGGCGCCAATCAGAACTTGTGCATGATTCCCGTCTCGACGAGCGTCTGACTCTTTCCAGACGAAGGCGAAGCCGTATAGATCTGCGCATACGTGCCCGGACCGCTTGCACGCTGGTAGATGCCGATGAGATACAGCTCGGTGCGCTTCGAGAGCAGATAATGGCCCGCGAGATCGAGCTGGTTATAGTGCGTGGAGCGCCCGATTGAATAGTTGCCGAGCGTGTAGACATACGAGAGCCCGACTTCGACGAACGGCGTGACGAACTTGTACGCCGACGCCTCGAAGTTCTGCAGGCGCAATCCCGTCGAATCGGAATAATTGAACAGCACGTTCGTGTAGTTGCCGAGCACGTGGAACGAACCGAAGTCGTAGCTGCCGCCCACGCCCATGATGCGCTGCTGATCCGTGCCCGCGCCGTTCGTGCTCGTCACGAACGGCGAACTGAAGCCCCAGCCCGTGCTGTCGACTGCGCCGGTCGTGGTGTTCGAAGGCACCGCGTTGCTGCGCCGGTTGAACTGCGTCAAAGCTGCGCCGACCTTGAGCGGCCCGCTCGTATAGGTCATCGCGCCGCTAAAGCCGTTGTTGTTCGAGAACTGGGTCGAGTTCGAGAACGCATAGCTGCCCGCGAACGAGAAACCCGAGTAAGTGGGCGAGGCATAGCGAACCGCGTTGTTGAAGCGGTTCGTGAAGAACATGTTGTCGTTGTCGCCAATGTGCGCGCCGTAGCCGGCGAACACGTTCGAGGCGGTGGCGAACCACATGGTGTTCGTCATTTCCTCGTACTGGCGGCCCATGGTGACCGTACCCGCCCGGTCGTTGCTCAAGCCCACATAGGCCTGCCGGCCGAACATGCCGCCGTTGAGCATCGCGCCGTTCGTCACGTTGAAGCCGTTTTCCAGCGTGAAGATGGCCTTGGTGCCGCCACCGAGATCTTCTACCCCGCGCAGGCCGAAGCGCGGCGGCATCATGCCTGCGTTGGAAAGCGCGAAAAGATGATTGCCCTTCGAGTTGCTCACATATTCCAGCGATTCCGAAATCACGCCGTACAACGTCACGCTGCTCTGCGCGTGCGCCACGCCCATGCCCCCCGCGCCCAGCAACAGCCCCGCAACCACGCCGGATATGAGGCTCGCTACGCAGGTGCGTTTGACTGCAAAGTCTCCTTGTTTCAATTTCGTCTCCTTAGTCATACTGATTGTTATGTAGAGTACCTGGGTCACGCTGGCCTCCCTGCGCAGGAGGCCGAATCCTTTGCGTCAGTTGCCTCCCGCCGCGGCCTGCGCCGAACCGGTCGCCTGGGCGCCGGACTCTTCGCTGCGCGATGCGCTACGTCCCCAGATCGGCAACGGTGCGAGTTGCAGCAAGGTGGCAAGCACAACGAGTCCGATGCGCACAGTCCAGCCGCTCTCGTAGAGGCTCGCAAAAATCGCGGGCGGCCCGAGCAGCACGCCGAGATAGGTTGCCTGCGCAACGAGGCCGCTCGTCGCGCCCATGGTCGCGAGGCTCGGCGCGGCGGCCGGCACCATCGTCCAGATCAGGCCGTTCAGCAGGCCAATGCCGACCGAAAACACGCACACCGCGGCCACCGCGCCGCTCAAGCCCGTCAACGGCAGATAGAGGGCCACGCCGCCAGCGAGCGCGACCACGCCGCCTGCCGACGCGATGAGGCGCGCACTCGTGCCCCCCTTGAGCAGATGCCCGACCGAAAGGCAGCCGATGCACACGAACACTTCCGCCACCGTCCCCACGCCGGCCGCCGTGCGAATCGCCACGCCGAACGTCTTCGCGAGATACACGGTAAGCGCGGCCATGATGCCGGTCTGGATGAACGCCGAAGCGCCCGAAGCCAGCGCCACGCGATATGGCCGCGGGCTCTTCACCACGGTCCAGATGTCGGCGAGCCGGCGCGCGGCCATGTGCTGCGTCTTGCCCGGCAGCAGGAAGCCTGCGAGCGCGAGGGCCGCCATCAGAATGGCATGGCCGCCGAAGGCCCAGCGCCACATTTCGCCGCGTTGCGCGAGCGGTGCGACGACGCTCAGCGTGAGCCCGATGCCGACCGCGGTATGCGAGGTCCAGAGGCCGAGCGCGATGCCGCGGCGCGCGCCGCTCGTGGTGCGCATGATGAGCGTGACGGCGCCCACCGTGAGAGAGAGATAGCCCACGCCCTCAAGGAGGCGGCTCGCGAACAGCATGTTCAGGTCGTGCGCCACCACCACGCCAAGGTTGCCCGCGAGCGCGAAGAGCGATCCGCCCACGATCACGCGCTTGTCGCCGATGCGATCGACGAGCCAGCCGCCAAACAGGGCGAGCACGGCCGTGATGAGCGAGGGAATGGAGATCACCCAGCCAGCCGCCGCGTGCGAAAGACCGAACTGGTGCGCGATGTCGCCGATCACGGGCACCGACTGTGTGACGAGCGAGGTCGCCACGGTTCCGTAAAGGTAGAGCAGGATGATGCAAGGCCAGCCGCCAGGGGTCAGCATGTTGTGTCTCCGATATCGTTATGTGTGTTCTGTGTTGCTGCTGCGCGCTTCGCGAACCGCACATTATGGGGCCGCGCCGCGCGCATCACTCATGCCCTGATTGCCTGGTTCCAGCCCAGCAACCGGCACAGGTTGCCGCCCATCACGGCCGCGCGATCGGCTGCGGAAAGCCAGGCGAGCGTTTCGCTGAAGTGCGTCACGCACTGGCGATACGGGTGGTGCAGGCGTGACAGGTCGCTGCCCCACACGACGCGCTCGGCGCCGAACGCATCGAACACTTGCCGCAACGGCGCCTCGATCGAGCGGAACGGCCAGGGATCGAGCGCATAGTCGCCCACGCCCGCGGCTTTCACATGCACGTTGGGGTGTTGCGCGAGCGCGAGCAACTCGGGCAGATGGTCGAACGCCGCCGGGCCGCTTGCGCCGCGCGGCACGCCCAGGTGATCGACGATCAGGCGCAAGCGCGGAAATCGCTGTGCAATGGCGTGGGCCTCGCCGAGCGCGCCCGGCACATGCAATGCGACCACGAGCCCGCTTTCCTGCGCCACCGGCCACACACGTTCGTAGCGGCCTTCAAGCAGCGGCGCAAGGCGCTCCGGCGTGTTGAACAGGAAGCGCACACCGAGCATGCCCGGCTCGTCGCGCCAGCGCTCGATGGCGGCGGCCGGGTCCGTCACGTCCGCACCCAGGAGCCCCATGACCGCGAAACGTTCCGGCTCCGCCTGCGCGAGCGCGAGCGAATAGGCATTACCCTCGGGGTCCCACAGCGGCGGCACGAGCAGGACGCGGTTCACGCCCGCGCGCACCATCTCGTCCACGAGCACGTCGCGCGTGATCGGCGTGCGGCGGTGATGACCCGTCGAATCTCCGTTCACCCATGCGTGCACCTGGGCATCGACAATATGCATGCTATTTCTCATTTATTTCGTAGTGGATTACCGGATTGACGACCGTTGTGCGCGCATCCATTACGCGCCGAACAGGCTGCCGGCGCCCGCAATGCGGCCTTGCCAGCCTGCAAGCCGCAACACGGCCCACAACGTCGCCTGATTGCTCGTTACGACCGGCATGCCGAGCGAGGCCTCCAACGCGTGCGCGGTCTCGAAGGCGCGCACATTGGCGCACGAGAGCAGCACCGCGCCGATGTCCGCGTCGATCTGCTCGCGCACGATCCCTGCAATGCGCTCCGGCGACATGAGCGCCGCCTCTTTCGCGTCGGTGAAGCCGAGCGATACCGTGCGCGCCACGGCATGCCCCGAGGCTTCGAGCGACTCGCGCTCGATGCGCGAGAACTCGTCGGCGAACGGGCACACGTGCAGCAGACGCTCGGCGTGCAGCGCCGTGAGCGCTTCCTTGATCGCGACCATCGTGTTCGTGGCAGGCAGGCCAAGACGCCCGGCAAGGCGCGCGGCGAGCAGCGCGTCGCCTTGCGCGCCGTTTGCGACGCTCGCGCCCGTGCAGTTGAACACCACGGCGTCGGGCGAAAGGTCCTTCAGGTATTCCGTCTCCTCGGCCGCTTCGAGCCAGGCCCGCTGCAGGCTTTCCATCGTCACGCGGCCCCCCTCCTTCCTCAGGCGGATACGATGGACGTGATACGAAACGTCCTCGGGGCAGAACAGACGAAAATCATCTTCGGCAATCGTGTTCAGTGAAGGCACCACCATGCCCACGCGCAATCTCTTCATTTCAGTCCTCTGTTGCACGGCGCCAGAAAGGCGCCGCGAGTCTGAACCAGTGTATTTTTTGCGGCTTCGCGTCACCAATCGGAAAGCGGCCGCCGCAATCGGTTTTTGCTGAACCCAGGACGTCAGGTCCCGCTGCGGTCGTTGGCCGGCGGCATGGCGTGCGCCGCTTCGCGCTGTTGAGCGAAGCCTTCGTCGAGCGATTCGAGGGTTTTGCCGCGCGCCTCGATCCCCACGAAGAGATAGGTCACGCCGCACAGCAGGAGGCACAGCGCAAGGAACTGGAACGCCGGCACGATCACGCCGAGCGTGGCCGAAGGCATCACCATGTTGTTCGACCCCGCGACCCACGCGAGTCCGACCGGGCCGATCATCTTGCCCACCGACCCCGCGAGGCCCGCGTAGCCCGAGCCACTGCCACGCAGCCGCGTGGGCCAGATTTCGGTGGAATAGACCGCGCACACGGAAAAGCTGCCGTCGGCGAACACGAATGCGAGCAGCAGCGGCAGCCAGAACCACGAAGGCGCGAGCAAGTCGCCGTGGCCCACGTAGCCCGCCAGCAGCGCGGCAATCGCGGCGGCAATGGCGAAGTACCCGCCGGTGCGCCGCCTGCCGATACGGTCGGCGAGACTCGCAGCCGCAAGACGCGAGACGATGCCGCACACGCTGAAGCCGATCATGAAGCGCGACGCACCCGCGGGCGTGACCGACTGCACCTGGGCGAGCAGCGTGGGCGCCCACAGCACGATGCCGTAGTAACCCGAAATCAGCCCGATGTTGATGAGCGTGGCCGTTACCACGCTGCGTGGGTACGAGAAGATCTCCGACCAGCGCGAGGCGGGCGGGCGGCGCACCGCACTCTCGGCATTCGCGCTGCTCTCTTCGTCGCGCCATTCGGCGGCCGTGCCGAGCGCCCACTGCACGGCGCGGCGAGCTTCTTCGCGGCGGCCCTGCAGGCTCAGCCAGCGCGGCGACTCCGGTACATAAAACGCGCCGATCAACGCCACGAGCGCGGGCGCCGCGCCGAGCGCGAACGTGAAGCGCCAGCCGATCGCCGGAATCACGAAGGCGCCGCTGAACGCGCCGAGCAACAGACCGCAAGTCGTGATGGCGGAAACGACCCCCGTGAGCGCGGCGCGCCGACGCGGCGGAATGAATTCGTTAACGAGCGCGATCTGAATGAAATAGCCGCCGGTGCAAAAGCCGATCACCGTGCGCAGCACCGCCATGTAGATCCAGCCGCCCGTGGGCGTGAATGCGAGGCCGAGGCTCATGGCCGCGAGCAGCAGCAGCGAGATGACGAACACGGGCTTGCGGCCGAAGCGGTCGGCCATCATGCCCCAGACCACGCCGCCGACGATCGCGCCCGCGCCCGAAGCGAGCAGCACCGTGCCCATCATCCCGTATGTCATGCCCCACGGCTTGACGAGAAACGCCATGATGAAACCGATCAGATAGGCGTCCCAGAATTCCAGCATGCTGCCTATACCAATCAGCGCGAGCAGCGTGCGCTGGTTTTTGCTCAGGACGCGCTGGTCCTGAAATGGGCTTTGCCCGCTCTGCATGAGTTGCATGAACCCTCCGTCTCCTTAGAGGCGCGCCGTCTTGTTCGGCGCCGATATCATTGTCAGGAGACCTGATTCTAGTGAGCCGCCGACTTTCAGCGGCATAGAAAAAGAGCGGGCCGTCATCAGTTATTGCTGTACGGCTTGCAAGCGCCGCGCTCAGCCATCGAGCGTCTTGCGCGCCGCGAGTTGCGGAAAGCGCCACGCCCACGTCAGCGCCACGAGGCAGGTCAGCGCGCCGCCCAGCACGACCGCGCCCACCGGCCCGATCACGCTGGCGAGCGAGCCCGATTCGAATTCGCCGAGCTGGTTGCTCGCGCCCACGAAAATCGCGTTCACAGCGCTGACGCGGCCGCGCATTTCGTCGGGTGTTTCAAGCTGCACGAGCGTTTGGCGAATCACCACGCTCACCATGTCCGCCGCGCCTGTCATGATCAGCGCGAGCAGCGAGAGCCAGAGGTTCGTCGAAACGCCGAACACCACCGTCGCGAGGCCGAATACGCCAATCGAGGCGAGCAGCGTCACACCCACGCGGCGTTTAGGCGGGTAGCGCACGAGCCAGAGCGACATCGCGAACGCGCCTGCGGCGGGCGCCGCGCGCAGCCAGCCGAGCATGACGGGGCCGCCGTGCAGGATCGTATCGGCGTAGATGGGGAGCAGCGCCACCGCACCGCCGAACAGCACGGCGAAGAGATCGAGGCTGATCGCCGCGAGAATGATCGGCTTGCGCCACACGAAGCGCAGGCCGCCCACCAGCGCGTCGAGCGTGGCGGCGCGGCGCTCGCGTTGAACTTCACGCACCTTGAGGCCGAGTGCGAGCAGCGCCGCTGCGAGAAAGAGCAGCGCCGCGACCGCATAGACCACGCCGATGCCGAAGCTCACGAGCGCCCCGCCTAGCGCGGGCCCGAGTATCACGCTCGATTGCGAGCCGGTGGAGACGGCCGCCATCGCGCGGCTCAGGAGCGGCGGCGGCACTGTGGAAGGCACGAGCGCCTGCAGCGCCGGCATCTGGAACGCGCGCGCTGCGCCGAGCAGCAGGGAGGCCAGCAGCAGTGCGTCGCGCGTGAGGCCGTTGCGGTGCGTGGCGAACGCCATCGCCGCGGCAACGACACCCTGCACCGCGAGGCAGCCGAGCACGATGCGCGCGCGCCGCCACGAGTCGGCCGCGTGTCCCGCGGGCAATGTGAGCAACAGCACCGGGAAGAACTGATAGAGCCCGACCAGCGCGAGCGCCCACGCGTCGTGCGTGAGCGCGTACATCTGCCAGCCGATCGCGACGAACAGCATCTGAATGCCCACCGTCCACGCAATGCGCACGGCCAGCAGGCTGCGAAACGAGGAAAAGGACAACAGGGGGGCATGCGCGCGCGCAGGCGCGAACGCGACGGTAGGTTCGTTCGACATCTGAGTGGAAACCCGAGGAAATGCAAGCCTTTCTGGCCTGCAGGAAAGAAGGGAAAGCGCCGACGCCCTACGTGCCCTGTCCGCCCGTCATCGCCTGCGCGTTGCGGCGCACGCTGCGCAGAAACGTTTCCTGTACGTCGTTGGGCTTCCAGTCGCGCCGCGCCGTGATGCCGACGATCGGGCCGTCCCACGGCACGTCGATCGTCAGCGGTGCAAGCAGACCGAAACGCCGTTCGCTCAGCACTTCGGTCCAGCTCAGCACCGTGAGCATGTCGCTGTCGAAGAGCGTGATGCGAATGGTGGAAAGCGAATAGGTCTCGATGCTCGCGAGCGGCGGCGCGCCTTCGGAAAACACGTATTCGTAGGCCTCGCGGCGCGGCGAACTGCGCGGCGGCAAGATCCAGCGGTAGTTGCGCAAGGCGTCCACCGTCACGGCGGGCTCGCGCGTAAGCGGGTGATCGCGCCGCGCGACCACGCAATAGCGCTCGTGATACAGCGGCTCCTCGACGAAATCGAACGACTGGTCGGGGTTTTTCAGCACGCCCAGCATGAAATCGATCTCGCCGCGCAGCAGCTTGTTGAGCAACTGGTCGTAGGTGCCGTTGATGATCACCACACGCGCATCGGGAAAATGCGCATTGAGCTCGCGAATCGCACTCACGATCAGGATCGACGGGTCGAGCAGCAGCACGCCCACCGTCACGCTGCGCTCCACGGGAAACTGATACGCGCGCAGTGCATCGGCCATCGCGGCAATCTGGTTCGAGATCGTCTGCAACTGGCGCGCGAAGGCTTGCCCGACCTCGGTGGTCGTGACGCCCGAGGCCGAGTGCCGATAGAGCGGCGCGCCCAGATTCTGTTCGAGCGTGCGCGCCGCGCGCTGCAGCGAAGCCTCGGTAATGCCCAGTTGCCGTGCGGCCGCGCGAAACGAACCGCACTCCGCAATGGCGATGAGGCAGCGCATTTGCGTGCGCGTGATGCCGCCCGCGAGCACGCCCGGCGACACGTTACGCGTGCTGCCCACCTGCGCCACCGCCTCCTGCACGGCCTGCAGGATCTTGCGCGTGCGCACCAGCGCCGCGACACCCGCCGGCGCCAGCCAGGTACCCGTGGTCGAACGCTCGAAAAGGCTCACGCCCATGAGCGTTTCGAACGCCGCGAGACACGACGTGGTGGCTGGTTGCGAGCGCAACAGCTCCTGCGAGGCCTGCGTGACGTTCTCGTGACGCGCCACCGTCTCGAACACGCGCAACTGCCAGAGACTGGGCAGCTCGGCGGGAGCTTCCGTTTGTTCGACGGGTGACGCGACGACCGAGGCCATAGTGCTGCGATCCCTGCGTGACTAGCGGAGTGAACGTGACAAGCGAGACGTACGATCGATATACCACAGCGCACGGGCGGCGCGCGACCAGGTTTGCTACCCGGTCACCTTGTTACGCAGCGTGCCGATGCGATCGATCGTGATCTCACACTCGTCGCCGGGTTTCATGAAGACAGGCGGCGTGCGCGAGAAACCCACGCCGCTCGGCGTGCCCGTGGCGAGAATGTCGCCGGGGCACAGCGGCGCAATCGACGAAACGTATTCGATGAAGCGCGGGATCTTGTGCACCATGCTGGCCACGGTGTCGTCCTGCATGACCTGACCGTTGAGCTTCGTCTGGATGCGCAGCGCGTCCACGTCGCCCACTTCCCCGCGCGGCACGATCCAGGGACCGATCGCACCGCTTTGGTAGAAGTTCTTGCCAGGCGTGATCTGGCGCGTGTGGAACTGCCAGTCGCGCACACTGCCCTCGTTCATGATCGTGTAGCCGGCCACGTGCTCGAAGGCGTTTTCGGCTTTCACGCGATAGCCGGGCTTGCCGATCACCACGACAAGTTCGCCTTCATAGTCGAACTGTTCGGAAACGCCCGGATGGCGCAGCGGCTGACCGTGCGCCGCCAGCGAATCGCTTGCGCGCGCAAACAGCGCCGGCTGCTTCGGCAGCTCCTGCACGCGGCCCGCGCTCTGCACTTCGCTGTGGTGCTCGACGTAGTTCAGCGCGAGACACCAGATATGCGTCGGGTCGGCAATGGGCGGCAAAAACGTAATGTCCTGCAGTGCGTAATCGGCCTGCCCTTGCACCGCCCGTGCAACTTCGTGCGGCAGGTCAGCGGCGCATAGCGCCTTGAGCGTGGGGTATTCGTTGCCGATGCGTTTGCCGAGATCGATCACGTTGTCGCCCTCGACGATACCGTAGGTATCGCGTCCTTCTACCGAAAAGCTCGCGTATTTCATCGAAAATCTCCTCTGAATGCGTTACGTGTGCTGCGCGTTAGACGAGGCCGGCATAGGAGCCGCCGTCGAGCTGCAGGTTCTGTCCCGAGATAAAGCCCGCCTGTGCGCTGCACAGGAAGGCGCAGGCATCGCCGAACTCCATGGGGTCCCCCAGGCGCTTCGCGGCGATCGTCGCGGCAATGCGCTCCTTGGCTTGCGCGACGGTGATGCCGTCCTTTTTCGACATGCGGTCGGCCATATAGCGCTGACGGTCGGTGTCGAAGCGCTCGGGCAGCATGTTGTTGATCGTGACGTTGTCTACGACGCAATCGCGCTGCACCGATTTGCTGAGAGCGGTCAGACCGGCGCGCACGGCGGCGGAAAGGCCCATCGTCGCGCTCGGCGACTTCACCATCGCCGAGGTGATATTGACGATGCGGCCGAACTTGCGGCTGCGCATGCCGCTCACGTAGTGCTTGATGAGGAAGATCGGCGCGAGCATGTTGCCTTCCACCGCGGCCAGCCAGTCCTCGCGGGTCCAGTCGGCGATCTTGCCCGGCTCCGGACCCGCGTTGTTGTTCACGAGAATGTCCGGCGCCGGGCACGCGGCGACGATCGCTTCGCGCCCCGCTTCCGTGTTCAGGTCCGCGACGATGAGGTGCGGACGGTTGCCCGTTGCCGCCTCGATTTGCTGCGCGGCGGTTTCGAGCGCGTCGGCGTGACGGCCGTTGAGATACACGCGGCAGCCTTCGCGCGCCAGCGCCGTCGCGCATGCGAGGCCGAGACCGCGCGACGACGCGCAGACGAGCGCCGTCTTTCCTGCGATTCCAAGATCCATGAGTTATCTCTCGCTTCGTGATGGCTTCAGTCCTGGCAGCGGTACTTCAGGCCCGGATAGACATTGAGTGCGTTGTTGCAGAACACGTCGTGCCGATGCTCGCTGCACAGGTGCGGCGTGGCGCTGACGTAGCGTTTCGTGTCGTCGTAGTGGTGGCCGGTGCGCGGATCGATGCCCTTCACCGCGCCGATCATCTCCGAGCCGAACAGAATGTTCTTGTGCGGCACGACTTCAGTGAGGAGGTTCACGCCCGACTGGTGATATACGCAGGTGTCGAAGAAGAGATTGTTCATGAGGCCTTCTTCGAGCGCCTGGAAGCCCAGGTCCTGCGCAAGCCCGCGATAACGGCCCCAGTGATACGGCACCGCGCCGCCGCCATGCGGAATCACGAAGCGCAGCGTGGGGAAGTCCTTGAACAGCTGCGGCGCGAGCAGGAATTGCATGAACGCCGTGGTGTCGCCGTTCAGATAATGTGCGCCCACGTGGTGAAAACACGGGTTGCACGAACTGCTCACGTGGATCATGGCCGGTACGTCGAGTTCGACCATCTTCTCGTAGAGCGGATAGTAGTGGCGGTCCGTAAGCGGCGGATCGGTCCAGTACCCGCCCGAAGGATCGGGATTCAGATTGCAGCCGACGAAGCCCAGCTCCTTCACGCAGCGCTCCAGTTCGGCCACGCACGCGCTCACGTCCTTGCCCGGCGACTGCGGCAGCTGGCACACGCCTGCGAAGTTCTCCGGATACAACTGCACCACGCGATGAATGAGGTCGTTGCACACCCGCGCCCATTCGATACCCTGCTCGAGCGTGCCGAGGTGGTGGCCCATCTGGCCCGCGATCGGCGAAAACAGCGTGAGATCGAGGCCGCGTTCGCGCTGGGCCTTGAGCTGGCCGCCCTCCAGCGCCTCGCGCAATTCGTCGTCGCTGATAGCCAGCGGCGCGCCATACACGGGGCCTGCATGTTCGAGCTGCCTGCGCCGCCATTCGTGCAGCGTCTTGGGAACGGTCGTGAAGTGACCGTGACAATCGATGATCATGAAACGCTACCTGGTTCGTTGAAAAAGGGGCGAGCGGCTAGTCCTGCCACGCCACGAGCGGCGTGGCCTGCTTGACGAAACGCTCGGGCGGCTTTTCGCCGGTGTCGTAGCTCATGCCGTCGCCGATGCGGATAGGGTTGAAGCGGCTCTTCGCTGTCATGCGCTCCTGCGAGATCCAGTGCTCGTGCATCTGGCCGAAGGGGCTCATCCAGTAGTCGAAAATCTGGCTGCCCAACGCATGCCGCCCAATGCCGCGCACGTGATCGTATTCACGCTGATGCAGGTGGTCGTAGCCGAAGAAGATGTCGTCGACCCCCTCCACCTGGTACGACACATGGTGCAAACCGGCGCGCGGCCCGCGCAGCAGGAAAACGATGTGATGATCGACGGGTGTTTCGCCGAGATCGATGCGATTGAACTGGCCAATCACGTTGTCGGGTTCGCCCACGAACAATTCGTCGGTGGGAATTACGCCGAGCGTGCGCTGATACCACTCGATCGAGGCAGGCAGGTTCGGCGTGGCGAACGCCGTATGAGCAATGCGCTCCACGCGCGCCGGGCCGAGCACGCGGCTCTCGCCCTGTGCGCCTCTCACCAGTGCACGCGGTGCGAGGCGTGCCACCGGCTCGCGCTCCGTGACGAACTCCAGCCACAAGCCGTTAGGGTCCTGCACGCGCACGCGGCGCCCGCCGCCAGGTTCGTCGATATGCTCGATACCGCGCGCGCCGGGCAGTTTCGCGAGCTCCGCGAGCAGCGCGGCGTCGCGCAATTCATAGGCACAACTGACGACGCCGGGGTCGCCCAGTTCGGTCACGTGCAGAAAAGGCGCTTCGCCGATGCCGCGCATGTAAAGGCGCTTGTCGTCGCGATGGACTTTCACCATGCCGAAGTCTTCGAGAAAGGCTTCCATGCGCCCGAGATCGGGGGCGCTCAGCCGGACGTGGGCCATGCCTGAAATAGTCGAAGCCAAGTTTGTCTCCGTATCGTGTTCTGTCTTGCTGTGTGACTCGTGTGCGCCCCTAGCCGAGAATATCGAGCACGGGGCCATACAACTCTTCAAGCGCATATCGGCGCGAAATGAGCCGTTGCTCGAACGCGTAGCGAACGGCCAGCTCTACGGCAGGGGCCAGGCTGTCGAATCCTGTGGGCTGCAAATCGATCGCGGCCTGTGGCTTCCCCTGCTGTGCAAGATCTTTCGCCTCGCCAAGCAGACGATAGACCTCGCGCACGGCTTCCGGGTGATTCTGTGCGAGCGAGCGCTTGACCGTCACCACGTGATTGATCGGCACCGCACGGTGGCGCACCTGCCATGCGGCGGCGGCCTCGGCCGGCACGGGAATCAACGGACGAATGCCCGGCTCGCCCGAAAGCCCGCCGCCCGCGATGATGGCGTCCACTTCACCCGCGCGCAGCATGGCTTCAAGGCTCGATGTCGATTCGAGTCGCGAAACCCATGCGGGTTCCTCGTAATCGGCCACGTGCGCGCCTTCCTGGCTCAACCACCGCACGTCGGCGAGCCGCACGCCGAAGTCGTCGGTAAGGATGCCGCGCACCCACGTCGGCGTGGTCTGCGTATAAGCGCGCATCGCCACCTTGCGCCCGGCCAGCTCGCTCGCGGTGAACGTCGCGTCGTCGCGAACCACGATGCTCTTGTGATGAAAGCCTCCATTCATCACGAACGGCAGCATCACATAAGGCTTGCCCGCCTCGAACGCCTGCAGGAACGTGATGATCGCCAGCTCCGCCACGTCGTACTTCTCGTGACGCACGACGTCCTTGAAGGCTTTTTGTGCCGTGTCCACCGCGGCGAAATCCAGATGCACGAGCGGCGAAGCGAGCGTGCCGTCCTTGAGAGGCTGGGTCTTGGGGTAGGTCCCAAGCATCGTCGGAATGGCGAGGGTTTGAACAGTTGTCATCGTCTTCCTCCTGATTGATATGTCATCCTATGCATTGACTGCCGGATCGAGGAACACTGAGGCGATGGGCGCTCGCTCCGGAATCAGCCGCTGCGTGTGGGCGTAGCGCACCAGCGCATCGAACGATTTTGCGTTCTGTGCGAGGCCATAAGGCAGCGGATCGCCAACCAGTTCCGCGAGACGCCGATAGCGTTTGTCTTCCGCACCGTCCGCAGCACCGCTTCGCACGCGGGCGAGATAGTTCTCTTTCGCCGCGACGAAAGCCGCAAACAGACGACGCGGCAAATCCGCATGGCGCGCGAGCACGTCGTTGCGCACCACGATCACGCCATGCAGCGGGTAAATCTCCGTGCGGCGATACCAGTCGGCCTCTCGCGCCGCGGCGTCTTCGACCAGATCCACGAGGCGGTCGTCGAGATCCGCGCCCACACCGGCGAGACCGCCGAATGCCGCTTCGATCTCGCCCGCCTCCATCATGGCGGCGAGCGACGTGCTGTTTGCCACGCGCCGCACATTGGCGGGCGGCACGAAGGTCTCGACGTTTTCGTCTTCTTCGGTGAGCCACGTCACCTTGCCGAAATCGACACCGTATTCCTCGGCCAGGATGCCGCGCGTCCACACGGCCGCCGTGACCGAATAGGCGCGCACGCCTACGGCACGCCCCTCCAGATCCTTTGGATGGCGAATCGACGATTCGCGCAGCCGCTGCAGGCCCGCGTGGCGAAAACGCCGGGTCATGGGCAGCGCGAGTGCCGTGATCGGCGCGCCGGCCGCCACCGCCATCAGGTACGACGTCGGCGCCATTTCGCAAATATCGTAGGGCTGGCTGCGCGCCATGTTGCGATAAGCGTCAGGCATGCGCTTGATTTCGATGAAATCGAGTTCGACGCCTTCCACGAGCACCGCGCCGCTGCGCAAATCCTCGACCTGACCGTGACGGCCCAGCACGATCGACAGTTTTTCAGTCATGTTGACGTTCCCGTATTGCTTCGTCTTGTTGCGCAGGGCTCACACGCGGCCCGCGAGTTGACGGCCCTTGTCCAGCGCGCCGAAATCGCGCTTCGGGAACGTCATCAGAAAGCGGTAGCCCTCCTCGATCACGCGCGACACGTTGCCTTCGTTTACGTGCGGAT
This sequence comes from Paraburkholderia sp. J8-2, assembly GCF_905220195.1. Taxonomy (NCBI): domain Bacteria; kingdom Pseudomonadati; phylum Pseudomonadota; class Betaproteobacteria; order Burkholderiales; family Burkholderiaceae; genus Paraburkholderia; species Paraburkholderia sp. J8-2. The sequence goes on along the minus strand of NZ_CAJMZA010000029.1, from coordinate 23,548 downwards.
GACCAACCGGAATGTTGTAGGCGCGGCCAATCTCGCGCACGTGAGCCATCAGGCGCAGCAACTCGGAATTGTCGTATTCGCGCGGGCAGCCGAGTTCCTGCGTGAGATCGCCTTCGCCGATCAGCAGCACACCGATGCCCGGCACGCGCTTGACCATCTCCTCGAGGTTTTCAATGGCGGCCACGTCTTCGATCATCAGCGTGACGAGAATCTCGCCTTCGGGCACGAGCGGCCATACGTCGGCCTTGCGGTAATACTCCTGCTGCGAAAGTCCCCAGTAGCGCGCAGCGGGCATGGGCGCGTCGCCGCGCAAGCCGGCCGGCTCGTACAGCGGCTTGTCCGGCAGGCGCGGATAGCGGCAAGCGGCCACCGCGTTGTATGCCTGCTCGGGTGTGCTGATGCGCGGCCACACGACGCCATAGGCGCCGAGGTCGAGTGCCTGCTTCGCGAACCACTGGTTCATCTCGCTGCCGCTGGGCGGAATGCGCACGATGGGTGTCATCTGGCAGGCAACCGTACCGGCTCGCGCAATACGCTCGCGCAACAGCAAGAACTGCATGGCGTTGCGCAAGGCGGAAATGTCCCAGGGCGTGTGCTCCATTTCGAACACCACGCCGTCGTTCGACGACTGCGCAAAGCTGACCGCGTTTTCGATTTCGGCCTGAATAAAGGAAGTGAAAGCGATGCCGCGCCCGGTTTCCAGTGCGCGGATCACGCCGTTGAGTCGTTCAGCCATGTCGTTCGTTCCTCCGCGCTCAGAGCATTGCGCCGCAGAATGCGTCACCCGCATTCGCCGGCAACTGTTTTTCGGTCCACGTCTTGCTGCCGTCGGTCGTGAAGAACACCTGGCCGCCGCGCGTCACCGTAATCACGCCGTTGGGGTCGCTCACGTGCGCGCCGAAGCCCATCATCGTGCTGCGCGGTTCGACCTGGGCATCGGCGCGCGCCCACGTGGCGCCCAGGTCTTCGCTCACATAGAGCGCACCCGCGGCGCTGCGCGACGAGATGCTGAAACACGCATACATCTTCTTCGGCTGGCCATGGACGACGCGGCATTCGCGCGAATAGTTGAACGGGGCGTATTTGCGGACTTCCAGGTCGCGGAAGCTCTTGCCGCCATCGCCACTCTCGAAGATGCCCAGGCGGCAGATGTAGAAGATCGAGTCCGGCCGGGCCGGCGAGATCGACACCGCATGCGCGTCGAACATGCCCTCCGTATCATCGTCGGTCAGTTCGGTGTTCTTCAAATGCGGCATCGCTGCGAGCACGGACAGGCCCTGCGATTCGCCGCGCCAGCTGTCGCCGCCGTCCTCGCTGACGTACAGGCCGCTGATTTCGGCCACCGCGTAAAGCCGCTTCGGGTTGGTCGGATGGAAGGCCACGCGCATGGCGCGCGACCCGCCGAACGAGATCTTGTAGCGCTCCGGATGCTCGCCCTTGCATTTGCGCCAGGTCTCGCCGCCATCATCGCTGCGATAGAAGCCGACCGGGGCGGTGCCGGCGATCAGCATGTCCGGATCATGCGGGCTCACGGCCACGCTCCAGAACTGCACGTTTTCGTCCGTGACATGCAGCTTGTGCCACGAGGCGCCGCCGTCGGTGGAGCGGTAGACGCCCTTGCGCGCGGCCACGTAGATCACGTTCTCGCGGCTGGGATGCGGCGTGATGGCCTGCACCGACGCATCCGCAGGAATATCGCTCACCTGTTGCCACTCGCCGCCGGGCTCGAGCTTGAAGAGCGATCCGATCGCCTCGGGCCGCGTCGTCGCCGTCCCGACCAACATCAACTTGCGCATAAAGCCTCCATCGTTATCGTGCCGGGACGCCGCCTGCCATGTTCGGCAGGGTTTCGCACCGGCCATATGTCGATTCATCCGGACTCGTGTCTCGTCTGTTCTCAACTGACCGGAGGCAGTGTAGGGCGGCCAGGCTACGCGTTGTCATTCGAAATGCGCCGCCGTCATAGATTTTTGCTGAACGCTTTTCGAACGGTCGTATCGAATCTGCTTTGCGGAACTTGCGAAGAAGTTATCGGCTGTCATGCATCCGAATACGTGCGCAAACTCGTTGCGTACTCCACTTTTCCGGCTGCGAGCCTTATGCCTCGGGCGTTTGCGCTTCTGCCCCGCGGCGCACGCCACTGCGCTTCGCTTCGTTTATCGCCCTGCCGCGCGGCAGCGGCGGTTTTTGGCCTTGAACCGCCCCATTCATGATCGATATCTCCGGCCGATAAGCAGCGAACGTCCGAAGGCCAATCAAAAAACAAAGGAGACCACGAGTGCACACGGAACCATCGACCCAGCCGGACCATCATGGAGAAGCCGCTCTCCCACCCGGAAAATTGCTCGTTTCCACGACCGACACACGCGGCGTCATCACCTACTGCAACGACGCATTTATCGAAGCCAGCGGCTTTTCTCGCGAGGCGCTGGTCGGGCAGCCTCATAGCGTCGTGCGCCATCCCGACATGCCGGCCGAGGTCTATCGCGACATGTGGGCCACGCTGAAAAAGCGCGAGCCTTGGATCGGCGTGCTGAAGAACCGCTTCAGTCACGCCCGGCATTGCTGGGTGCAGATCGGCGTGACACCCATCGTCGAAGGGCAGCATGTCGTTGCTTACCGGGCCGTCCACACCGCCGCTTCACGCGATCAGGTGCGCGCCGCCGAAGCGCTGTATGCGACCTTGCTCGCGGAGCAAAGAGCCAGCCGGCCTGTCCACCATCTGCAGGCAGGCGCAATCGTTCGCAAAGACATGGCGGGACGGCTTTCGCGCTTCGTGCATCCCACCATGAAGACGCAGACCTATCTGCTCACGAGCGGTCTTGCGGCGGCCGGCATGGTCACGGGGGTCATCATCGACGGCGGCGCATCGTCGATCACGCCGGTGCGCACGGCAATCGGCCTTGCCGCCTGCGTGGCGTTCGGCGTGCTGGCCGAATACCGCATGCGCTTCATGTTCATCTACCCGTTGCGCCGCCTGCTCGGCGCGGCCACGCGGCTCGCCATGGGCGACCTCACGCAGAAGGTCGAGAACACCTGGAAACCCACCGGCGTGGTCGGCAAGCTCGAGCAATCGGTCAACCAGGTCAGCCTGAACATGCGCGCCATCGTAGGCGACGCGCGCGACCAGATGGCGCGCATGAGCGCCGCCACGGTGACCGTGTCCGAAGGCAGCCAGAAGCTCTCGGCGCGCGCCGAATCGCAGGCGGCGAGCCTCGAACAATCCGCAGCGTCGATGCAGCATATTGCGGCCAATGTCCGGCAAACCGCCGATGCGGCGCGGCAGGCCGCCACCAGCGCGGGCCAGGCGCGCGCCATCACCGAAGAGAGCGGCCGCGCCGTGGAAGCCATGACGGTGACGATGCAGGGCATTACCGAGGCCTCGCGCAAGATCGGCGAGATCATTCAGGTGATCGAAGGAATATCTTTCCAGACCAATATTCTCGCGCTCAACGCGGCTGTGGAAGCAGCGCGCGCGGGCGAGCACGGGCGCGGCTTCGCCGTGGTGGCGAGCGAGGTGCGCAATCTCGCGGGCCGCGCGGCCACGGCGGCCAAAGAGATCGCCGGTCTCATCGTCGACTCGACGCAGAAGGTTCAGGAAGGTTGCCAACTCACGGAAACGGCCCGCGAGAAGATGCAGCAGGCGGTTCAGGCCGTGCGCGACGTGAATGTGCTCATCGACGAAATCAATACCGCGACCGGCGAGCAAAGCACTGGCATTGCCGAGATCAAGCAGGCTTTGGATCATATCGAAGCGCTCACGCAACAGGACAGCGCGCTCGTGAATCACTTTTCGATTTCGGCCAATACGCTCGGCAGGAATGCGGAAACCGTGATCGAAACGGTGGGAGCATTCAGGATTTAACCCGGCCGCGTTCTTGCGGCAAACAAAAAAAACGGCGCGGCAGTGCAAATCGCACCACCGCGCCGTTCAATCCAGCGCTATTGCCTACCCAAAAACTCAGTGTGCCGCGCTAACCTGCGTAGCCGGTTCCGAATGACGCGCACGCTGCGAAACCAGGATCGCAATCGCCGCAAGCACGGCCGGTACGGCGAGCATCGCGAGAATCGCGGCGAATTCCCAGCCAAGACCCAGCAGCGCGCCGCCAATGGCCGAGCCGAAAATGCTGCCGAAGCGGCCCATGCCCAGCATCCAGCTCACACCCGTTGCACGCGCAACCGTCGGGTAGCGGCCCGGCGCGTAGGCGTTGAGGCCCGTTTGCGCGCCGCTCATGCAAAAGCCCGCGGCGAACACCAGCAGCGCGAGCGACGAGGAAAGCGCGCCCACGCCGGCCAGCGCCAGCACGCAGATGCCGCCGCCGACATACGCCGCGCTGATCACGCGCGCCGGACGCACCTTGTCCATGACCCAGCCCACCAGCACCGCGCCGATTGTGCCGCCGATCTGGAACATGGCCGTGACGTTCGCCGCCACCGTGATGGACAGGCCCGCGTCCTTGATCAGCGTGGGCAGCCAGCCTGTGAGCAGATAGATCACGAGCAGGCCCATGAAATACGTCACCCACAGCGCGAGGGTCATCACGCCATAGCCTTGCGAGAACAGCACGCCGATCGGCTTGCGCGTGGGCAGCGGCGGTTCCGTCGAGACGAAATTCTCGTCGCCCGCGAAGTTGGCGCCGGTCACGCGGTTGAGCGTCGCGGCAATGCGCTTGCTCGTGGCGCCACGCACGGCGAGCAGACGCGCCGATTCCGGCAGCAGCCAGGCCTGCAGCGGCACGAGTACGAGCGGAATGGCGCCGCCGAAGATCAGCACCGCGCGCCAGCCGTGCGTCGGCACGAGCCAGCCCGCCGCAAAGCCGATCAATGCCGAGCCGAGGTTGAAGCCCGTGAACATGATCGTGATGAGCAGCGCGCGGCGGCGTTGCGGCGAGTACTCCGAGAGCAGCGTCGTGGAGTTCGGCATGGCCGCGCCAAGACCGATGCCGGTCAGCACGCGCAGCACGGCCATGGAAACCGGCGACTGCGTGAACGCCGTGAGGATCGTGAACACGCCGAAGAGGAACACGGAGGTAATGAGCACCCACTTGCGGCCCACGCGGTCGGAGGCGGGACCGGCGGCCAGCGCGCCGATCACGAGGCCGATGGGCGCCGCGCTCATGACAAGCCCGAACTCGGGGCGTGAAATGCCCCACTCGTGAATGATGGAGGGCGCCACGAACCCCATGATGGCCACGTCCATGCCGTCGGCGGTCACCGCGAGAAAGCACAGCGCCACCAGTAGCCACTGGTACGCCGAAATGTGGCGTTCGTCGATGAACGCCTTGATATCAATTGTTTTGCTGCCAGACATCTGTCGTCTCCTGTCCGTTCTGTGGTCTGCCGCTCGCTCGTGCCCGAGTCGAATTTCTACGAACTGCTATCCGTCGGGGGCACGATAGGTGGCCAACCCCTCGCCTGAAAGTGCGGGTTAACCACATATTGGGTACATGTATGCCCGTTCGCATGGGCCATTCCGGCACGCCCGCTCCTGCGTTATCGGCCTGAAAGCCGCGCCGCATAAAGGTTGGACCCAATCAGCCCGCGCTTTGCCTGTCGCGGCCCGAGGCTGGATTCGAATCCAGCGCAATAAACAAAATCGATGCTCTCCGAAAGGATTCGCAAACGTGACGGACGATCGTGCGGAATTCAGTCGCCGCTACATCGCGGGGCGGCGCGATACGGCTTACTTTCACTGCCTCGCATTTGCCATGCGATTCAGTTATCGCAGCTCAAACGAAACCAGCCCCGAAGGGCTGGCCGGTTCAACTGCGAATCATGCGGCTTTTCCTGTCAAGGCGCTGCCACCCCCTGCGTGGTCGGCGTGTACGACGTATAGAAGCTCGAGCCCGCCCAGGTATGCGTGGGCTGGTTGTACAACGGTGCGCCCTGCATCCAGTTGGCGCCGAGGTGCCAGTCGCCGGTGCCCGTGAACTGCGCGACGGCCGGATACGGATAAACCGGGCGGCTCGCCGTCACGTTGTTCGACGAATCGGTCTGGTACGTCATGACCGCGTTGGGCGCCGTGCCCTGCTCGGCCCACGCCGTGATCTGCGAGACGAGGTCGATGTTCGGGAAGCCTTCGCCGCCGCCGCAGTGCGCCACGCCAGGCACGAGGTACAGGCGCGCGAAATTGCTCACGCTCGAAGCGCCCATCGTGTTCTGCATGGCCTCGTAGTACTGGATCGTGAAGAGCGGCGAAATATGTTGATCCGCCCAGCCGTGCCACAGGATCAGCTTGCCGCCTGCCTTGTTGAACGCCGTGAGGTCGGGGTTCGTCGCGTCCATCAGCGGATGGTTGGCCTGCAGGTAGGTCGGGTAGAAGCTTGCATCCGTGTAGCCGAACGTGTCGATGGTCGGCATGGCGGGCGAGCCCGTGAAGATCAGGTTATAGGCACCCGTCACGATCATGTAGCTGAACAGGTTCTTCACCGAAACCGGCGCGGCCGTCGAGTTCGTCGTCGGCACTTCCACGCCTACCCAGTTCTCTTCCGAGCCCATTTGCGGGGAGCCCGCCAGCATGCGCTCGCCGGTCGTCGCGTCCACCGGTCCGCCATAGATCTTGCTCGCGGTGGCGACTTCGGCCGCGCTCAGGCAGTTGCTCGTGTTCGTCGCGCCCTGCGCGCACTGGATCGATGCGGGATCGAAATTGCAGGTGCGCGGATCGGCGATCAGGCCGTCGGGCACGCCCGCCTGGCCGCCGCATGCCGCCACGACCGCCTTGTGCAGCACGAGCGCCTTGTCGGCGTAGAGCGTGGCGTTGCCGGTGCTGTCGCCGGTCGTGCTTTGCGACTCCACGCTCCAGCCGTGATACAGCGAGTTCTGGATCTGGAAGTGCGCCGCCGGAGCGCCCGCAACGATGCCGTTATAGTCGCTCGGGTAGCGTTGCGCCGCCATGAGCGCTTCGCGGCCGCCGTCCGAACAGCCGATGAAGTACGCGTACTTTTGCGCCTGCCCGTAGTAGGCCTTGATGAGCTTTTCCGCCGTGAGCGTCGTGATGTGCTGCCCGCGATACGCGAAATCGGCCTGTTTTTGCGGGTCGGTGGTCCACGAGGCGTCGTTGCCCGCGTGGCCCATGTCCGTCGCCGCCGTCACGAAGCCGCCTTCCTGCACGAGCGGACACGTGTAGCTGAAGCTGAACGACGACTGCTGGGTCGGGTCGCTCACGTTGCCGCACAAGCCCCCGCAACCCAGCGCCGCGAAGCGCTGCGTCCACGTGCTCACCGGCAGCGCCACTTCGAACGTATTCGAAGGCGCGAGCGTGCCCTTCACGGTACAGAAGCTGACCGAAGCCCCATTGATGGTCGCCGTGGTCACGGCAGCCGATGTAATCGAGCTGCCCGTACCGCCAATATCGCTGATATCGACCGTAGCCAGCTTCGAGCAATCCACTACGGGCGCCACGACTGCGAGCGGCGCTTTCGAGGCGTCGCTGCTGTTGCTGCCACTGCCCCCGCTGCCGCACGCGGCGACGAGCGTGGCCGCCGCGAAGACGGCGAACAGCGAAAGTAGCGAGGCTGCACGAGCGCGCGCGCTCGTGAAAAGCCGCCGGGTATGCGGGATTCTCATGCTTGCCTCCTGGTGTTGTACGTATAGGTGTTCTTCCGATTCACTTCACGCCTCCAGTTCTGATTTTTATGATCAGGATGTCTAATTAACGTAAACGCGTAGACCGTTCGACATGAAATGCCCGATCTAATCGCCTTATTGCGCTTTCGGTTTCTCTTATTGCCGTCCTGCTCGCGCCCTGCCGCTCTGCTTACTGTCCGTATTCAGTGCGGCCCGCCGGCTCCATGCCGAACGCCCGCTTGGCCGCTTCGGCACGTTCCGAACCCAGGAACGCAAGGAACTCCGCCGCCGCCCGCTGCTTCCGGGACACCGCGCAGATCGCCGCGGAAAAGACCGTGACGAGCTGAGCCCCGGCGGGAAGCGGTCCGACCACGTCCACGCCCTGCACGTCCTTTAGCTCGCTCAATTGCTGAAACCCGATCTCGACCTCGCCGCTCGCGATCAGGCTCGCCACCGGCACACCCGGCTGCGCCAGCACGAGGCGCGGCGCGAGCACTTCGGCCACGCCCCAGCGTTCGAGCAGACCCAGCAAATGTTTGCCGCTAGGCCCCGTTGAATAGCCGATGCGCGCCGCGCGCAGCATCGTCTCGCGCAGTGCGGCTTGCGTGCCGATGTCGGGGTGCGCCACGCCTGTGGCGACGGCCGCTGCCATACCGGAGCGCACGACGTCCGTGCGCGCGCCAATGAGATGACCGCCAGCCGCCAGGCGATCGATCGCCGCCGAGGCCAGCACGGCGAAATCGAACGCCTCGCCCGCCTGCACGCGCCGTGCGGCGTCCACGCCGCCTATCGCGGCAACCGTCAACTGCTGCCCCGTTTCGCGCACGTATTGCTCGGCGAGATTCGCAAGCAGCAGGCGCGTCGCCATCGACCCGACACCCGCCAGCGCGGCGTTGCTGTGTACGTCTTCCTTTGTCATTGACTTCCGTTTCAGTCGAAGGAGAGCGAGGCCGCCTGAGAGTGCGCCTCGCCGATAGTGCATGGAATGCAGGCCGCCGCGTACGCGCTCACAAGCCCTTTGCCTTGAGCCGCGCGTCCAGACGCGGATACACACGCCGCGCATTGCCTTCGTAGATCTTGTAGCGGTCCGTGGCATCCACATGCGCGGCTTCGATATAGCGCTTCGTGTCGTCGAAATAGTGGCCGGTCTCAGGGTCGATGCCGCGCACCGCGCCGATCATCTCGCTCGCGAACAGAATATTGTCCACGGGAATCACACGCGTGAGCAGGTCGATGCCGGGCTGGTGATACACGCAGGTGTCGAAGAACACGTTGTTCAGCAAATGCTCCTGGAGCGGCGGCTTCTTCAGCTCCTGAGCGAGGCCCCGAAAGCGTCCCCAGTGGTACGGCACCGCGCCGCCGCCGTGAGGAATCACAAAGCGCAGAGAGGGGAAATCGCGGAACAGGTCTGAGGTCAGGCACTGCATGAAGGCGGTCGTATCCGCGTTCAGGTAGTGCGCGCCCGTGGTGTGGAAGCACGCGTTGCAGCTCGTGCTCACGTGAATCATCGCGGGAACGTCGTATTCGACGAGCTTCTCGTAGATCGGGTACCAGTGACGGTCCGAAAGCGGCGGGCTTGTCCAGTGGCCGCCCGAGGGATCGGGATTCAGGTTGACCGCCACGTTGCCGTACTGCTCCACGCATTTGACGAGTTCCTCAACGCATGTTGCTGGATCGACGCCCGGACTTTGCGGCAGCATGGCGGCCGGCACGAAATGCTCGGGAAACAGCTCGCTCACGCGGTAGCACAGCTCGTTGCAGATCGCCGCCCACGTACTCGACACCTGGAAGTCGCCAATATGGTGGGCCATGAAACTCGCGCGCGGACTGAAAATCGTGAGATCGAGACCGCGCTCGCGCATCAGCTTCAGCTGATTGAGTTCGATCGATTCGCGCAACTCGTCGTCGCCGATCTTCAGCTCCGATGCCTTCGGCATTTCGGACGGATTGGCGATGCCCGCTATCTGGCGTTTGCGCCACGCCTCCAGCGCTTTGGGCGCCGTGGTGTAGTGGCCATGAATGTCGATGATCATTGAGACCTCTGCTGCTGATTCGAATCGTTGCGCTACGGTACGAATTGGCCCCACCGCGCTAGTAGCCAGGGCAATTACCTAGATTGCGCGAAAAACCGCCCTCACGCCAATAAACGCGTGCGGCAGCGGGCGGCTGGGAATGCCGGAAACCATGGACGCCTTGGGGTTTGCGCCGCGCCCCATGGCCCCTGAAATACCCGACGGTGTTTTCGAAGCGCCGATAAATAAAACGAATGCCTCGATAAACATCTGGTAAGCGATGGAGCGAATTCGACGGGCCCCAAGGGGCGGCCGGTGCGCGGTGGCGAATTCGCTCATAATGGTCCGCTCATTGGCCTGAAGTCGTGCGGATGAACCACCATGCATATCGAACCGTTCGAAATTCGCGTTCCGGAGGAGGCAATCGACGACCTGCGCCAGCGTTTGCGCACCACGCGCTGGGCCAACGCTACGCCCGCCCCGGCGTGGCAACAAGGGGCCGACCATGCATGGCTGCGCGAACTCGTCGCGTATTGGGCAGACGAATACGACTGGCGCGCCGCCGAACGCACGCTGAACCGCCTGCCGCAGTTCATGGCCGAAGTGGGTGACGAGGGCGGCGCGGTTCGCCAACGCGTGCACTACGTGCATAGGCGCGGCAAAGGCCCAAAGCCCTACCCGCTCGTGATCACGCACGGCTGGCCGGGCTCGTTCTTTGAATTCCACGCGCTGCTCGACCGGCTATGCGACCCGGCCGCATTCGGCGCGGACCCGGCCGATGCGTTCGATGTCGTCGCCCCCTCGCTGCCGGGCTTCGCCTTTTCGCCCGCTCCGGCGGCGCCCGGTGCCTCCGCGTTCCAGGCGGCGGACCTGTGGGCCGCGCTCATGCGCGGGCTCGGCTACGAGCGCTTCGGCGCGCAAGGCGGCGACCTCGGCGCGGGTGTGTCTATCGCGCTGGCCGCGCGGCACAGTCGGGCCGTGGAGGGCATTCACCTGAACTTCCTGCCCTCTTCGTACGAACCCACCGTCGATGCGGCGCAAGCCCCGCTCACTCAGGCGGAGCAGGATTATCTGCGTGAAAAGGCCGACTGGGCGGCGCTTGAGGGCGGATATGCGCATATGCACGCCACGAAGCCGCAAACCGCGGCGGCGGCGCTCAACGACTCACCCGCGGGACTTGCGGCATGGATCGGCGAAAAGTTTCGCGCATGGAGCGACTGCGACGGCGTGATCGAGCGCCGGTTTTCGAAAGACACCTTGCTGACGGACCTGTCGCTGTACTGGTTCACCGGCAGCATTGGCACGTCCATGCAGATGTATTGGGAAAACCGTCTCCAGCCGTTTCGCTTCGCGGCCGGGCAACGCGTGGCGCCGCCCGTCGCGTTCGCGCGCTTTCCCAAGGAGATCAATCACCCGCCTCGGTCGTGGGTCGAGCGAGTGTTCGACGTCGTGCAATGGACCGACATGCCGCGCGGCGGCCATTTCGCCGCCATGGAGGAACCCGACCTTCTCGCCGCCGACATTCGGCGCTTTTTCAAACGCTTGCGCCAGTGACTGTCACTGTGCCGCGTTATCGCCGAACGGATGCGCGGGCGCATCCGTCGCGCGCCAAGCATAGCGCCTGAAGAGCGCGGCGTAGCCTTCGATCACGAAACCGCCGCACTTGTGGAGATAGGCGTCGCGCCGCATGCGGTAGGCGCGCGGCAGTTGAAACCACGGCAGGCGCGGCAGATCGTGGTGCACGAGATGGTAGTTGTTGTTCAGATACAGAAAGCGCATGACGAGCCCGGCCTCATTGATGGCGATGCGCGCCTTGGGATGCGACGCCGCGCGATGCTCGTACAGCGAGCGAACCATCGCGAGTCCAAGCGCGGGCCAGGTAACAACTGCGAGATACCACCACCACGGCACGCCCGCGTAACGCTGCACACACGCGAGCAGCAGCAAGACGGCGGCGAGGTGCGCGAGCCACATCGGCACGTGTCGCCAGTCGCCGCTGCGCAGCGTTTGCGCCGCACCGGCGAGCATCGCGGCCACGCTCATGGGCGGCCCGATCACCACACGCCCCACGAAGCTCTTGCGTGCGTGCCATAACACGCGATGCCAGCGCGGCAGGCGAGCCCATTGCTCGTGCTGCACGTAGTTCGTCTCGGGGTCGATGCCGGGCACGGTCAACGCTTCGTCGCGGTGATGCGCCATATGGCTTTCGCGGTACACCGCATAGGGGAACCACACCGCAAGCGGTGGCCAGCCCAGTGCCATATTCAGCCACGCGAACCGGGTGGGATGCCCGTGCAGCAATTCATGCTGCAGCGACATATGCCATGCGCACAGCACGATGAGGCATGGCGTGGCGGCCGCAAGCGTAAGTGCACTTGAACGCAAGAGCGCCAGCACCGCAAACCAGCCGCCGTAGATCACGGCGATCAATAGCCAGGTGGGCCACTCCGTGCGCGCGGTGAAGCCTGTGCCGAGCGCGGCGACTTCCCGCGCGTGGTCTGCGTCGAAGTATTCGGCCATGTGCGCCAGCTCCCGCGATGAAGGATGGTGCCACTCCATACGGAGAGCAAAGCAATTCAGGTCCTTACCATACCGAACGCGAGATGCTTCACCAACCAACGAATTGCCATTTGCTTATTTCACCGCGCTGCGCGACGCGCCAGCGTTGCGTGGCGTAGAATGCGCCGATGACCCGCTGGATCGCCTCCCTGCCGATGTACAACGTGACACCGCACCACGCGGCGTTGTGGCGCTCGCTCTTGAGCGAGAGCGTGGCGGTCTTTGCGCGTTCGTTCGACCCGGGCGAGGTCACGATCATGAACTCGCCCGAGGGCGAGCTCATGCCACACTGGCGCCGCAAGGATTTACTGCTCTCGCAGACCTGCGGGTTTCCGTACCGGATGCTCGGCCTTGCCGACGAAGTCCAACTGATCTCGACGCCGATATTCGACGCCCCCGGTTGCGAGGGCCCGCGCTATCGAAGCGTGCTCGTCGTTTCAGCGCAGGCGTGGGAACGAGGCGCGAACATGCTCGAAGCATGTCGCGGCCTGCGCGCCGCCTGCAACGGTGTGGATTCGCATAGCGGCATGAACGCGTTTCGCCACGCGGTCGCACCGCTCGCACGCGGCGGCCACTTTTTCGCCTCGGTACTCCGGACAGGCTCGCACGCAGGCACGTTACAAGCGCTGGCGAGCGGCAAGGCCGACGTAGGCGCCATCGACTGCGTCACGCTCGCGTTGCTGCGCGATTCGCACCCCGAATCGTTCGACGGCGTGCGGACCATCGGCATGACAGCCTCCGCGCCCGGCCTTCCGCTGATCGCCTCGCGGGCGCTCGACGAGAATCAGGCTCACGCGCTGCGCGACGCGCTGGACACTGCTCTCGCGATTGACCCCGAACGCGCAAGCACGCTGCGCCTGCGCGGATTCGCGAGACTCAGCGGCGAGGCTTACGCTGAAATCGAGGACATGGCCAACGCAGCCGCGCAGCAGGGCTATACCGAGCTTCGATGAACACCTCACGTTGTGCGCGCAACGAATGCGGCACAGCGGTCTTCCGGCTGAGTCAGGCGGTCGTGCCGCAGACATAACCGGCTCTCTCCAACACTCGCGCCATACGCCGACCCGAACGAGGCCAACCCCGCGATGCGCGCCTCCAGCACCGCGCGGTTTTCGGCCCAGTACGCACACTGCGCGCACTGCGGCCGCTTTGCGGAGTCAGCTGCGTCGTTCATGCTCATTGGCCAAGCGCCAGCCAGTACGGCGCGAACACGTGCGCCGAGAGCAGATAGCCGATCACCACATTCACCGCCACGCCGGCCGTGAACGCGGCAAGCGGCCTCACGCCCGTCGACGAAAGCGCGGCGAATCGCGTGGTGAGGCCAATGCTCAGAAAGCAGAACGTGAACGCCCACGTGCGCAACGCGACGATCGGCGCAACGAAGGCCGGCGTGACGACACTGCGGTATTCGGCCAGCGTGTAATGCGACGCGACCCACGTGACCAACGCCGAAGCAATGACGAAGCCGATCACGAACTTCGGAAAGCGGGTCCAGATTTCGCGGGCGCGCGTGGTCGTTTGCACCTCGTCGCCGGCCTCGCGGTCCCAGCGCGTGGTCGCCACGATCGCCAGCACGAAGGCCCAGATGCCGATCCAGATATCACGCCCCACCACCTTCATCAGCACGAATGCCTGCAGCGCCGCGTCGGGCGCGCCCGCTACCGCGCCGCTCGCATGTCGCGCGAGGTCGCCATAGGCCTGGGCGGCGGCGATGCCCGCCGCGTCCGCGAATTCCGAGGTGCCGATCCAGGCGCCGGCAATGCCTGTCGGCAGGCCGAACGCACGCGAAAGCGCGGGCAGCGCGAACACCATGACGATCGCCCACCCCACGACGAGCGTGATCGCCACCGACGCCTGCTCACGCCGCGCGCGCACTGCGCCCGCAATCGCGATTGCCGCCGAAACGCCGCACACCGCGCCGCCCACGCCCAGCACTGCGGCGAAGCGCTGCTCGATCTTCAGCGCCCGCGCGGTGCCATAGATCACGAAGAAGGTGACGAGCGAAACGATGGTGGCCTGCCCGACGGCAACCGGACCGGCCCATGCGATCAACGTGAGCGGCAGCGTCGCGCCGAGCAGCACGATCCCAACCTTGATGTAGAACTCCACGCGCAGCGCCGGTGCGAGCCAGGCCGGCACCGTGAAGACGTTCGAGACAATCAGCCCGAGCGCCAGCGCGATGAGCGGCGGTTCGAGGTTGTAGCGAGTAGCCTGCGCCCACGCTCCCACAATGAAAATGAGCGCCGACACCACGAAGAGGACAAAGAATCCTCTGACGAATTGCGCAACCGGCAAGCCGAGAGCCGCAATCGCCACGGAGAATACGGCCGCGAATCCGACGAACAGCGCCGCGTATCCACCCGCGTGCGCGGCGAGATCGCGCGCGAGTCCGCCGAAGTCGTTCCAGCGCGCCGGCGCCACCGCAAGGCTCTTGATGCTGCCGCCAGAAGCGAAAAGCGCATAGGCAATCGCAATGACGAAAAGCCCGATCGCAACCGCCCACCAGTCTTCCGTACCGAATGGCTTGCGTTGAACCGACACGGCCTGGCCGCCCGCGTGCTTGCCACCCTCTGCTGCAAGAGTCGAATTGCTCATAGTTGGTTTCCCCTGTTCAAACCCCGTTTGCGGCGATCGCTATGTCGCCGTTATCTCACGCTTACGTCACGCTTTTGTCACGCTTATGTCACCGATAAGCAGGCGCAACGCGTCCCGAAGCGCGCGCCTCGCCAATCAGTATGGAATGCTGATCTTCGAAACCAAAATGACTTATTGTGCAATGCTTATGCCGTGGCTGCGTCGCGCGCTTCTGCGAAATCTTCGCTGTCGATGTCGTAGCCCGACGGCTCCCAGCGGATAGCCAGCAACACGAGCAGCGAAGTGAGCGGCGCGATGGCGATCACCCAGAAGACCTTCGTGCCGAGCGCCGCGGCGAGCACGGGAAACAGGAACAGCGACACCGTGGAAGCGGAGCGCACGAGCGTCTGATTGAAGCCCACGCCAATGCCGCGCAGCGAGGTCGGATAGCTGAGCGACGCGTACGTCATGCTGTGCGACCCTGGGCCGAAGCCCTGCCCGAACAGATAGCCGCCGAGCAGCAAAATGGCTAGTGCGACAAGGAAGCCGCTGCCCGGATGGCCGATCAACGCGAGGCCGATGAGCGAGACGAACTGCAGCGTGTGGCCGAGCGCGGTCATTTTCCAGGCGCCAACGGTGGGCGCGGTACGCACGCCAATCAAGCCGCCAACGAATGCGAACAACAGGTTCAGCGTGAGCGCAGCGACAATCGTGGTGAGCGGTCCTTGCTGGAGAAAACTCGCGATGATCACGGGCAGGCCGAAGATGATCGCGTTGTAGCCGAACGAAGACGCCGCGCCGATCGTTGCGGCAAGAATCGTACGGCGGCGATACGTGGCGTTGAAAAGCACGCCGTAATTGCGCCATGATGCGGCGCGCGGCGCTTGCGCAGGCGTCTCGCCGCGTTCGACCACGGCGTCCACGCCATACGTGCGCTTGAGTATGCGCGCCGCGCCCTCCAGATCGCCCTGATTCGCGGCCCACACCGGCGACTCGCTGATATAGCGGCTGCGCACGGCGATGATGACGAGCGCCGGCACCGCGCCGAACGCGAGCGTGATGCGCCAGAGCCAGCCATGCTGGTGCTCGGGCAGGACGGCATAGAGGCCGAGAATGAGCAGATAGCAGGTGCTCGTGGCCGCGTACCACGCGGGGCACCACGCCGCCACGCTGGCCGCCTTGTTGCCCTTGCCCGCCACGCGCGAAAACTCCGCGAGAAACGCCATGGCAACCGGTAGATCGAGCCCGACGCCAAAGCCCATGAGAAAGCGCGCGCCGCCGAGCACCCAGGCGTTGGGCGCGAGCCCGGCCGCGATCGCGGCCACGACGAAGAACAGCATGTCGGCCATGAATACGCGGTAGCGCCCGATGCGGTCGGTGAGATAGCCGCCGAACAGTGCACCGAGAATTGCCCCGAACGTAATGGCCGCCGACACGAAGCCGACCTGCACCGGCGACAGCGAGAATTCGCGCGCGATGTCCTTGATCCCATAGGCGAGCGAGGTGAGATCGTAGGCGTCGAGAAACACGCCGCCCAGCGCGATGGCGATCACGATGCGTGCGTTGCTGCCTTGCGCGGCGCCGGCGTTGACGATACGCGCAACGTCCTGCGCCGAGCGGATCACGGCATGTTGCGGGCCAGGCGCTTGCCCGGTGGCTTCGATAGCTTCAGAAGCGGGAACGGCGAGAGTAGACATGGAAGGGAACGCGCTTGAAAAATGCAATCGCTGCATCCTAGCCATACCGTTGCGCGTCGCAAAACGACGAATCTAGCTAAGCAATGCTCCCAAAATTGGTTGTCCGCTTGCGGCGCGCTCCTTAGCATCGCGCTATCCACAACTCTTCGAATAATGGATCCTATGAAGAAAAGAACCTTGTTGGCCACGATGCTGGCAACGCTTGCGCTGGGCGTGAGTTTCGGGGGTGTGACGCTAGCGCACGCGGCAGACCAGACGCTTCGCGTGGGCATCATGTCGGGCGAAGACGAGGACGTGTGGCGCGTGGTCGCCGCCAATGCGGCGAAGCGTGGCCTCACGATCAAGGTGACCACGTTCTCCGAATACACGCAGCCCAACGAAGCGCTCTCCAGCCACGACCTCGACGCGAACTCGTTCCAGCACAAACCTTATCTGGATGCGCAGATCAAGGCGCGCGGCTACAAGATCGTGCCGGTGGGCTTTACCTACGTGCAGCCTATCGGGCTTTATTCGCGCAAGGTAAAGTCGGTGGCGGACCTGCCGCAGGGCGCGACCATTGGGGTGCCGAACGACCCGAGCAATGAAGGCCGCTCGCTCCTGCTGCTGCAGGCACAAGGGCTCATTACGTTGCGCGACGATGTTGGCCTCTTGCCGACCGCACGCGATATCGCGAAGAATCCGAAGAATATCCATATCAAGGAACTCGACTCGGGCATAGTCGGGCGCGCGATTGGCGATCTGGACGCAGCCGTGGTCAACACGGACTGGGCGGTGAAGTCGGGCATCAAGATTCCGCAGGAGCGGATTGCTCAGGAGAAGGTGACCGGCAATCCGTATCGCAACTTCATTGCCGTGAACGAAAAAGACGCCAACGCGCCTTGGGTGCATGCGCTCGTGGAGAGCTATCAGCAGCCTAATGTGGCTTCCGAGATCGTTGCCGTGTATCACGGCGCGACGCTGCCCGCGTGGAAGGACGCGCCTCAGCAGTAACGTCACCTGATTCACAATCCATCGCCAGTGATTCGTTATCCGAATCACTGGCGATTTTTCATTACATCGTCATTCAGGCCGATTCCGTCACGCGCCTGAACCCCGCCCCCGCATGCCGCTCCGGCAACGTCGGCGCATCGCCAAACAACTTCTCCCGCAACGTGCCAGGCGCATACGCCGTCTTGTAGCGCCCACGCGCCTGCAACTCCGGCACGACGAGATCCACGAAATCCTCATAGCTCTCGGGCACCACGGTCCGGCTCAGGTTGAAGCCATCCACGTCGGCCTCGTCGATCCATGCCTGCAGTTCGTCCGCCACCTGCGAAGCGCTGCCGACGATCGCCGGATAGCGGCCGCCCAGCTCGAACATCTCGAGAAGCTTGCGCCTCGTCCAGCCATGTTGCTTCGCCGTGCGCGTGGCGGATTCGATCGCGTTGCCAGGCGCGTAGTCTACCGGGGCGTCGAGATCGTATTGCGCGTAATCGATGCCCGTGCTCGACGCGAAATGCGCCAAGCCCGCTTCGCGGCTCGCATACTGGCGGTAATCGGCATACTTCTCGCGCGCCTCGCGCTCGGTCGCACCCGGCACCACCGCCGCGCCAACAAAAACCTTCACATCGTCGGGGCGGCGCCCCGCTTGCACCAGCTGTTCGCGCAGCGCGCGCACGGTCTCGCGCGCTGCGGCGCGATTGGGCGGCGAAATGAACACGCATTCGGCATGGCGTGCCGCAAAGCGCTGCCCTCGCCCCGAACTGCCCGCCTGGAACAGCACCGGCGTGCGCTGCGGGGAAGGCTCCGCCAGGTGATAGCCGTCCACGCGATAGTACCGCCCGGCATGCTCCACGCGATGCAGCTTCGCAGGGTCCGCAAAAATACGCGCGGCCTTGTCGCGCCGCACGGCATCCGGCTCCCAGCTACCCTCCCAGAGTTTGTAGAGGACTTCCAGGTATTCGTCCGCGCGGTCGTAACGTTCGTCGTGCGGAAGTTGCTGCTCGAGCCCCATGGCGCGCGCCGCGCTGTCCAGATAGCCGGTCACGATGTTCCAGCCAATGCGGCCTTGCGTCAGGTGATCGAGCGTGGAAAAGCGCCGCGCCAGCAAATACGGCTGCTCGTACGTGAGGTTGACCGTCACGCCAAAGCCGAGATGCTCGGTTACGGCGGCCATGGCCGGCACCACGAGCGTGGGGTCGTTGACCGGCAACTGGATCGACTCGCGCAACGTCACGTCCACGTTGCGCTGATAGACGTCGTATACGCCCACGATATCGGCGAGAAACAGCCCGTCGAAAAGCCCGCGCTCCAGCGTGCGCGCGAGATTTGTCCAGTATGCGAGAGTGCGGTAGTCGGTCGAGCGGTCGCGCGGATGCGTCCACAGCCCGTGATTGATGTGCCCCACGCAATTCATGTTGAACGCGTTGAGCAATATGGGTTTGTTGGCTTTTGCCATTGTAGGGCTTCTCCTGCGGCGTCGAACGGGTCCAATCGTCCATTGGAACAGCCCGCGTCTCGATCCCCTACCAGTTAATTCGCAATTGCATATCAGCTTTGCGGATGTCCGCGCGCCCTACGCTTTCACGGCTTCCTGCATTTCGGCCTGGGGCTCCCGCTTGAGCGCGAAAAGCGAGGCCGCAACAATCAGCATGCCGCCGATCCACGCAGGCACAGAAAGCCGCTCGCCGAGCCACACGCATGCAAAGAGGGCGCCGAACACAGGCTCGCTGCCCATAAGCAACGCCACGCGCGTGGGGCTGCTGCGGCTCACGGCGTAGTTCTGCACGAAGAAGGCGAACAGCGTGCAACCCGCCACGAGATAAATCACGCTGCCCCAGAACACGCCGTGCCCCTGCCAGTGCGGCAACGGCTGCCACTGTTCGGGCGCGACAGTGAGCGCGAGCGCGGCGCAGCCGATCGAAACGACAGCGGACTGCACCGCCGTGACCGTGAGCGCCGGCACGGCACCCGACTTCATCACGCGCTTGACCGCGCACGTGGTCAACGCGCGCAGCAGCGCGGCGAGCACGACCAGCAGGTCGCCGGGGCTCGCCGCAACATGTCCGCCCGTCAGGAGCAGCGCGCCGAACAGCGACACGCCGGCGGCCGCCCATTCCACCGGGCGTGGCGCGCGCTTGAGCCACGCCCACTCTACGACCGGCGTGAGCACCACGCACAGGCTGATGAGAAACGCCGCGTTCGAGGCGTTCGTGAGCGAAACGCCAAACGTCTCGGCCAGAAAGATGCCGAGCAGCAGCAGGCCCGCGCCGAGCACGCCGATGCGCTCGCGCCACATCACGTGACGCAACCCGCGCAGCGCGGGCGAAAGCAAAACAAACGTGATGCCAAAGCGCAGGGCAAGCAGCCCCAGCACCGGGTAGACGAGCAGCGCGCCCTTCACCACGCCATAGCTCGTGCCCCAGATGAGCGCGACGACAACGAGCAGCAGATCGACGGTGCGGGAGGAACGGGTCAGGGCATTCATGGCAGCGGGCTTGCGGATTGGTCGAGGACGAACACATTGTCCGATAATGCTTTCATAGCGATAATCCACTTCACCGGAACATCATTTATGCTTCGAATGCACAGATGATTTCGCCCAGCCAGCCATGACGCTCTCCGACCTCCTGCCCCTGCTGCCCGATCTGGCCACCTTCGCCCGCGTGGTCGATGCCGGTAATTTCTCGGTTGCGGCGCGCCAGCTCGGCAGCACGCCTTCCACCGTGAGCCGCCAGATGCAGCGGCTCGAACGCGCGCTCGGCACGCGCCTGCTGGAGCGCTCCACGCGCAGCCTGCGGCTCACGGAATCGGGCGCGGAGGTCTACCGGCACTGCACGGACATGGTCGAAGCCGCCGCGAGCGCGGCCCAGGCCGCCAGCCGCCTCACTGGCCGCCCGCATGGCCGCGTGAGCATCAGTGCCCCCATTTCGTTCGCGCAGAGCGTCGTTCATCCCCTGATTTCCGGCTTTTTGCGCGCATATGAGGAAGTCGCGGTGCAGCTCATCTTCACCGACCGGGACGTCGACCCCGTGCGCGACAGCGTCGATATCGTGATTCGCCCCACGCCCACGCCGCCGCCGGGGCTCGCGGCGCGCCGGCTCGGCACGCTGCAATGGATGCCGTGCGCGTCCCCCGCTTACCTGCGCGAGCGCGGCACGCCGAAGCACCCGAAGGACCTCGCGCGCCACGACTGCCTCTATCTCGGCGAAACGCCCGACGACAACCGCTGGACGTTCCGGCGCGGCGCGCAAACGCAAACCGTCGAGGTGAAGGGCCGCTATATCGCCAACGACGTGGGCGCGCGGCGCGACGCGGCGCTTGCGGACTGGGGCATTGCGAGCCTGCCCGAATTCGCGGCGGCGGATGCGCTGCGCGACGGCCTGCTCGTGCGCGTGCTGCCCGAGTGGTCATTGGAGCCGCGTGCGTACAGCGGCCCGGTGTGGATGCTGTATCCGCCCAATCGCTTTTTGCCGCCGAAAGTGCGCGTGTTGATCGACTGGCTCGCGCAGCACATGCCCGAGTGAGCGGCGGCCCGCCTCACCTTGCCTCGCCTCGCGTGAGACGATCGGGCATGAACTTGAGCAGCGCCGACATTCACCCACGTACGTCGACCTCCTAGACTGGCACATGTCAACGAATGCATGAGCCCCTCAAGGAAACACGATGCAAACTCTGCGAACGGATGTCGCCATCATCGGCGCCGGCACGGCCGGACTCTCCGCTTACCGCGCCGCGAAGGCGGAAGGTGCGAGCGCAATCATCATTGAAGGCGGCGCCTACGGCACGACGTGTGCGCGTGTGGGCTGTATGCCCTCGAAGCTGTTGATCGCGGCGGCCGAGGCGGCGCACGCGGTGAGTCTGGCGCCGCGCTTCGGCGTGAATCCGCGCGGCATGGAAATCGACGGGCGCGCCGTGATGGCGCGCGTGCGCAGCGAGCGCGACCGGTTCGTCGGTTTCGTCGTGGAAAGCACGCTCGCACTGCCCGAAGCGGACCGCCTGGTTGGGCATGCACGCTTCATCGACGACGGCCTGATCCAGGTTGGCGAGCACACGCGGGTGCGCGCAAAGAGCGTCGTGATCGCAACGGGATCGACGCCCACGATACCCGGGTCGCTCGCGGGACTTGGCGACCGGCTCATCGTCAACGACGACGTGTTCGCGTGGGAGGACCTGCCGCGCAGCGTGGCGGTGGTCGGTTCGGGTGTGATCGGCCTGGAACTTGGCCAGGCGCTCGCGCGGCTGGGTGTGCGGGTCACGTTGTACGGCGGCTCGCACGGCAGCGTGGGACCGCTCACAGACCCGCGTGTGATCGCCGAAGCGCACCGCGTGTTTGGCGCGGAAATGCACTTCGAAACGCAGGGACGTGTCGTATCGACGACGCGCAACGATGCGGGCGTGACGCTTCGCTACGCCCGCGCGGATGGCACGGAGTCCGAAGAGACGTTTGATTACGTATTGGCGGCAGCGGGTCGGCATCCCAACGTGGCGACCCTTGGCCTCGCGAACACCTCGCTCGAACTCGACGCGCACGGTGTGCCGCGCTTCGACCCGGCTACGCTGCAAGCCAGTGGCGCGCCGGTGTTCGTGGCGGGCGACGCGAACGACGTGCTGCCGCTGCTCCACGAAGCCGCCGACGAGGGCCGCGCAGCGGGCCGCAATGCGGCGCGCTTTCCGGAGATCGAGGCCGTTGCGCGCCGCGCGCCGCTTGCCATCGTCTTCTCCGACCCGCAGATCGCGATCGCCGGCAAGTCGCACCGGCAACTGGCGGCGGGCAGTTTCGTGACGGGCGCCGTGAGCTTCGAGGACCAGGGTCGCAGCCGCGTGATGCTCAAGAACCACGGCGTAGGCCACGTCTACGTGGATCGCGCGACACGGCGTTTCGTGGGTGCGGAATGGTTTGGACCGGCGGCGGAGCATATCGGCCACCTGCTCGCGTGGAGCGTGCAGATGGGGCTGAGTGTGGACGACATGCTGGCGATGCCGTTCTATCACCCCGTAGTGGAAGAAGGGTTGCGCACCGCGTTGCGTGACGCCGCCTCGCAACTGAACGACAAGGACTAAGCAAGCTTTGCTTAGGCTACCTCATTAACTCACAAGGGCACACACACCGAAAATGAAAGCGCTCGTTCTCAACCAATACGATGGTCCGCTCGAACTTGTCACGCTCGATCGTCCGCAGCCGCAAACGGGCCAGGTGCTCGTGCGCATTCATGCGGCGGGGCTCAATCCGCTCGACGTGAAGATTCGCGCGGGCAAGGCCGACCATGCGAAGCATCCGTTGCCGCTCGTGCTCGGTATCGATATGGCGGGCGTGGTGGAAGCGGTTGGCGCGGGCGTCACGCGTTTCGCGCCGGGCGACGAGGTGTACGGTATGACAGGCGGCGTGGGCGGCATTCAAGGCGCGTTGGCCGAGTACGCCGCTGTGGATGCGGACCTCCTCGCGCGCAAGCCCGCGAATCTGTCCATGCGCGAAGCCGCCGCGCTGCCGCTTGCATTCATAACGGCGTGGTCGGGCATTGTCGATCGTGCGCATCTGGCGGCGGGTCAGAGCGTGCTGGTTCAGGGCGGTGCGGGGGGTGTCGGACACGTGGCCGTGCAGATTGCGCGGGCGCTTGGCGCGGAAGTCTTCGCGACGGGAAGCGCACGCAACATGGATGTTATTTCGCAGTTGGGCGCGACGCCTGTTGATTATGGCTCACTCAGTGTCGAGCAGTACGTTCAGGCGCACACGGCGGGCGCGGGCTTCGATCTCGTGGTGGACACTGTAGGCGGCAAGACGCTCGACGCTTCGTTTGCCGCGGTCAAGCATTTCGGGCATGTGGTGAGCGCGCTTGGGTGGGGGACGCATGCGCTCGCACCGCTGTCGTTTCGTGAGGCGTCGTATTCGGGTGTGTTTACGCTTTATCCGCTGTTGAGTGGGAAGCATCGCGCGCATCATGGGGAGATGCTCGCCGAGGCGACGCGGCTTGCCGAGGCGGGGAAGCTTGCGCCGCGGGTGGATGCGAGGCGCTTTGCGTTCGCGGATGCTGAGAGCGCTTATGGGGCCGTCGCCGACGGTAGTGCGGCTAGTAAGATTATTGTTGAGATTGGTTGAGGGCTGCTGCGCGCAGGGGTTTTTTTTGCGGGTCCTGGCGCTTTGGCCTTTCCTTGTTTTCGCGG
>NZ_CAJMZA010000028.1:0-96889 GCF_905220195.1 Paraburkholderia sp. J8-2 | reverse complement strand
AATCGCCAGCGCCGTGCGCAGCGTTTCCTGCGCTTGCGTCACGCCCGCGGAAACGGCGATGACTTCCGTCGCCACGCCCGCTTCCTTCAGACGCACCGCTTCTTCCACGGCGATTTCGTCGAACGGGTTCATCGACATCTTCACGTTGGCGATATCGACGCCCGTGCCATCCGACTTCACACGAACCTTCACGTTGTAATCGACTACGCGCTTAACAGGTACAAGTATCTTCACTTCATGCCTCCATCCACATGGAACTAGATAACGCCTTTATCCTTCAACCCGGCCACCTGCTGCGCCGAATAACCGAGCAGCGACTGCAGGACCTCCTGTGTGCCTTCGCCCAGTTGCGGCGGCGCGTGCCGCACGGGCAGGCGTTCGCCGTCGAAGCGCCACGGCGGCGCGAGCACGGGCGTCGTGCCGCTTTCGGTATGCGGATGCGGCTGCTGCGTGACGAGCCCGCCCTGCGTCGCGCGCGGCGAAAGCAGCGCCTCGCGCAAGCCGGCCACTTCGCCGCACGGAATGCCCGCACGCGCGAGGCGTTCGAGCAGGAGCTTGCGCCCACGGCTGCCCAGCTCGCGCGTGAGTTCCGGCACGAGCGTGTCGCGGTTCTGACCGCGCAGGATGTTGGTCTTGTAGCGCGCGTCGTCGGCGAGATCGGCGCGCTCGATCACTTCGCGGCAGAAGCGCTCGAACTGCGCGTTGTTGCCCACGGTGATGACGAGCGGACCATCGGCCGCATCGAACACGCCATACGGCACGATCGACGGATGTGCGTTGCCGTAGCGCGGCGGGTCTTCGCCGATCAGCAGCGCTTCGAGGCCGTAGTAAGCGGTAATCATGAGGCCGCAGTCGAACAGCGCCATTTCGATATGGCGTCCGCGTCCCGTGCGCTCGCGCTCGTACAGCGCGGCGAGCATTGCCTGCGCCGAATACATGCCCGTGAAAAGATCCACGGCCGCCACGCCGAATTTGAGCGGCGGCTGGTGGGCCTCGCCGTTCATCGCCATGAGGCCTGTTTCGCCCTGCACGACGAGGTCGTAGCCCGGGCGTTTTGCTTCCGGTCCCGTGCGGTCGTAGCCCGAAATCGAGCAATAGATGAGACGCGGGTTCTCAGCACTCAACTGCTCATAGCCAAGCCCGAGCTTTTCCATGCCGCCGAACTTGAAGTTCTGCACGACGATGTCGCTGGTTTTCGCCAGATCGCGCACGATCTGCTGGCCTTCGGGCGTTTGCAGATCGAGCGTGATCGAACGCTTGTTGCGATTCACGCTGTTGAAATACGCCGTCTCGGTCTTGCCGACTCGCACGCCCCAGTCGCGCGTGTCGTCGCCGCGGTCGGGATGCTCGATCTTGATGACTTCCGCGCCGAGGTCGCCGAGCACCATCGCGCTCCACGGCCCGGCCAGCACACGCGAAAGATCGAGTACGCGCACGCCCGATAGCGGCAAGCTGCTTTTGTCCGTCTCCATCAACAGGCACTCCTGATTCGTTGTTGGGGCGGCGCTTCGCGCTCGCCCCTTCATGGCTTACGCCGCCTCGTGCCCCAATGCGATGTAGCGCGCGAGATGATGATCCTCGTCGCCGAGCTGATGATCGATCATCACGAGCCGCTTTGCATAGTGCGCGAGCGGCAACTCCCACGTCATGCCAATGCCGCCATGCAGCTGGATCGCTTCTTCGGCCACGCGCGCGCCAATGCGCCCGATCGTGTACTTCGCCGCCGAAAGCGCACGCTCGCGCTGCGTGCGCGGTGCGTCGATTGCAGCCGCCGCGTTGATGACCGCAGAGCGCGCCTGCTCGATTTCGAGCAGCACGTCCGCCATGCGATGCTGCAACGCCTGGAAGCTGCCGAGGGGCATGCCGAACTGCTTGCGGGTGCGCAGGTATTCGAGCGTGAAGTCGCGTGCGATCTCCATCGCGCCCACCGCTTCCGACGCGAGTGCCACGATGCCGTAGCCGCGTGCGTGTTCGAGCGTCGCGAAGCCGCTGCCTTGCGCGCCGACGAGCGCGTCGGCGTTCACCTTCACGTTGTCGAGCGTTACTTCCGCTGCGCGGCCGCCGTCGATCTTCGCGTAGCTGCGCACGCTCACGCCCGCTGCATCGCGTGGCACGAGAAAGAGGGAGATGCCCGCTTCGTCGAATTCGCTGCCCGAGGTGCGGGCCGAAACGAGCAGCATGTTTGCGTGTTCCGCATGCTGCACGACGCCCTTCGCGCCTTGCAGCACCCAGCCATCGCCGCTTTTCTCGGCACGCGTCGTAACACGCGCGTCCTCGTAATGCGAACCCGGCTCGTCGTGCGCGAGCGCGGCGATTTGCGTACCGTCGATAAACGACGCAATGCGAGCGCGCTGCGCCTCGCTGCCCGCATGCGCGAGCGCACGGCCCACGATCAGCGTATCGAGGAACGGCTCGACCACGAGCGCGCGCCCGAGCGCTTCGAAGACCACCGCGATATCGAAGCCAGCGCCGCCAAAGCCGCCATCGGCCTCGTCGAACAGCGCGCCGATCACGCCGAGTTCGGCGAAGCGCTGCCACATGTCTGCGCTAAAGCCTTCCGTGGAGCGCGCGATTGTATCGCGCGTAGTGAAGCCGTATTGCTCCGTAGTGAAGCGGTTGAGCGTATCCGCAAGCATGCGGCGGTCTTCTGTGTGCTGGAAGTCCATGGCGTGCCTCTCAAAGACCGAGAATCATCTTGGAGATGATGTTCTTCTGAATTTCGTTGGAGCCGCCGAAAATCGACAGCTTGCGGTTGTTGAAGTATTGCGCTGCAGCGCTGGCGGCTTCGTCCGGGCCGATTGCCTCGCCCGCATAGCCTTCTTCGAGCGCTTCCTCGACGAACGGCGCCGCATACGGCCCCATCGCGCGGCGCAGCAGCGACGAAATCTCCTGGCGGATCTCGGTGCCGCGAATCTTGAGCATCGAGCTTTCCGCACCGGGCACGCCGCCGCCCGCGACGGCTGCGATCACGCGCAGGTTCGTCGTCTTCATGTTTTCCAGATCGATCTCGACTTTCGCAAGACGTGCGGCGAACTGCGGATCGTCGGCAAGCGGCCTGCCGTTGCGCGTGACTTTCTGCGCGGCGCGCTTCAGACGCGCGAGCGCCGCCACCGAAAAGCCCACGCCCGCGATGTTCGTGCGTTCGTACGTGAGCAGATATTTCGCGTAGGTCCAGCCCTTGTTTTCTTCGCCGACGAGATTTTCCACGGGCACGCGCACGTCGGTGAAGAACACTTCGTTCACCTCATGTTCACCGTCGAGCGTGACGATGGGGCGGACTTCGATGCCCGGGGTGTTCATGTCGATCAGCAGGAAACTGATGCCTTCCTGCTTGCGCACGTCGGTTGCGGTGCGCACGAGGCAGAAGATCATGTTCGCGTAGTGGCCGAGCGTGGTCCACGTCTTCTGCCCGTTCACCACGTAGTGGTCGCCGTGGCGAACCGCTGTGGTGCGCAGCGAGGCGAGGTCCGAGCCCGCGCCCGGTTCCGAGTAGCCCTGGCACCACCAGTCGGAGCCGTCGAGAATGCGCGGCAGCCAGTAGCGCTTTTGCGCCTCGCTCGCGTACTTGATGAGCACGGGACCGAGCATGTTCACGCCGAACGGCACGATGCGCGGCGCACCGGCAATCGCACATTCGTTCTCGAAGATGAACTTCTGCACGGCGCTCCATCCGGGGCCGCCGTATTCCTTCGGCCAGTGATTCGCGAGCCAGCCTTTTTCGTGCAGGATGGCGTGCCATTGCGCCATGTCGTCGCGGGTGAGGTGGCGGCCGTTGCTCACCTTGTTCGCGACGCGCTGCGGCAGGCGCTCCTTCAGGAACGCGAGCACTTCGCTGCGAAACGCCTCTTCTTCGGCGGTGAATTTGAGGTCCATGTGTGAAAAGCTCCTTATTGCACCCTTATTGCACTTTCAAGCCGATTGATTGAGGCTCGCGAAATTCTCACCGCGCTCCACGAGTTCGACGAGCAGCGGCGAAGGACGCCAGAACAGCGGATCTTCCTTTGCGTACGTGCGGATATCGGCGAGCACGTTGGCGAGGCCCACGGTATCGGCGTACTTCATCGGGCCGCCGCGATAGCGCGGGAAGCCGTAGCCGTAGAGCAGCGTGACGTCCACGTCGAGCGGGCGCAGCGCGATCTTCTCGAACACGACGTTCGCGCCTTCGTTCACCATCGCGGCCATGTAGCGGCGCATGATCTCTTCGTCGGTGAAGCTGCGCGGCTCGATGCCGGCGCGCTCGCGCTCAGTGCGGATGATGGATTCGACTTCGGGGTCGGGCGTGCCCGTGCGTGCGCCTTCGGGGTAGAGGTAGAAGCCGCGGCCCGTCTTCTGGCCGAACCAGCCGCGTTCGCAAATGCGGTCGGCGATCTGCACGTAGCGCGCCTTCGGGTCGCGCGTGGCGGCGCGGCGCTTGCGCGTGGCCCAGCCAATGTCGCCGCCCGCAAGATCGACGACCTGGTACGGGCCCATCGGAAAGCCGAAGTCGCGCACGGCCTTGTCGATCTGATACGGCGAGGCGCCGTCTTCCATCAGATGGTCCGCAGCCGTGCGGAATACCGCGAGAATGCGATTGCCGATGAAGCCGTCGCACACGCCGGCGCGCACCGGCACCTTGCGCAGCTTCTTCGCCAGTTCGAATGCGGTGGCGACCACGTCGGCGCTCACCTGCTTCGGCACCACGATTTCGAGCAGCTTCATGATGTTGGCGGGCGAGAAGAAGTGCAGGCCCACCACGTCCTGCGGGCGCTTGATGCTGGCCGCAATGGCGTCGATGTCGAGATACGACGTGTTGGTCGCGAGCACGGCGCCGGGTTTGCACACGCGGTCGAGTTCGGCGAACACGGCCTGCTTCACGGCCATGTCCTCGAACACGGCTTCGATCACGAGATCGGTGTTCGCGAGCGCATCGTACGAGGTGCTGCCGCTGAAGCGCGCGAGGATCTGTTCTTTCGCTTCGGGCTTCATGCGGCCCTTGGCGATGAGGCCGTCGTAGACCTTTTCCACATGTGCGCGGCCGCGAGCGAGCGAGGCGTCGTCGCGTTCGATCATCGTCACGGGCAGGCCCGCGTCGAGCACGGCCACGGCAATGCCCGCGCCCATCGTGCCGCCGCCGATCACGCCGACGGTTTCGATCGCGCGCGGTTTCGCGCTCTTCGTTTCAGGGGCTTTCTGCACTTCGCGCTCGGCGAAGAAGGCGTGCACGAGGCCCGCGCGCTGCGGGCTTTCGAGGCATTCGAGGAACTGCTTGCGCTCGAAGCGCAGGCCTTCGTCGAACGAAAGATCGAGCGCAGCCTGCACGCAATCGACGATCTTCAGCGGCGAGAAGAGACCATGCGACTTCTTCGCGGTGTCGGCGCGCGCGGCATCGATTGCGGCTTGCGCTTGCGCGCGGTCCGCGAGCGCCTGGGCGTCGCGCGTGCGGCGCACGTGCGCATGGCCAGCCAGCAGTTCCTGTGCGTAGGCGAGGCCTTCGGCGAGAATGTCGTCGCTCGCGCCTACGCGATCGACGAGGCCGAGCTTGTGCGCTTCCTGCGCGCTAGCGTGACGGCCGCTCAACATGAGCGAAAGCGCGGCTTCCGCGCCGATCAGGCGCGGCGTGCGCTGCGTGCCGCCTGCGCCGGGCAGCAGGCCGAGTTGCACTTCGGGCAGGCCGAGTTTCGCGCCGCCAACGGCCAGGCGGTAGTGCGCCGCGAGCGCCACTTCGAGGCCGCCGCCGAGCGCCGCGCCGTGAATGGCGGCGATCACCGGCTTGTGGCAGGCCTCGATGCGGTTGCACACGTCGGGCAGCGCGGGCGGCTGCGGCGGCTTGCCGAACTCGCGAATGTCCGCGCCGGCGATGAAATTGCGCCCCGCGCCGACGATCAGCACAGCCTGCACGGCGTCGTTCGCTTCGGCGTGCTCGATGGCGGCGGCGAGGCCGCGGCGCACGTCCACGCCCAGCGCGTTCACGGGCGGATTGTCCACGGTGACGAGCAGCACCTTGCCGCGCAGTTCGTGAGTAACGGGGGAGGCGTTCACGGGATCGGATGCCATGGGGGTGCTGTCTCCATAATGAGGGCCGGACTGGCGGGCCGTGCTGGTGGCCCGGGCGGCAATGTTTCATGTTCGCGTCGATTCTCAGCGCGTCAGGGGCAATTGACAATCCCATCGCTCGTTGACAGACTGTCAAAATATCTTTGACAGTGAATGTTGCCATGGACGTCAACGCGCTGACCCTGCTCGTCGAGATTCTCGACGCGGGCAATCTGAGCGAGGCGGCGCGCCGGCTCAAGATGAGCCGCGCGAACGTCAGCTACCACCTCAATCACCTCGAGAAGTCGATCGGCCTGCAGCTCGTGCGCCGGACCACGCGCCGTGTCGAGCCGACCGAAATCGGCCTGAAGCTTTACGAGCACGGCCGCTCGATCCAGAACGCACTGCTCGCTGCGCGCGAGTCGGTCTCCACCCTCGGGCAGAGCCTGCAGGGGCGCGTGCGGCTTTCGGTGCCGAGCGGCTACGGGCAGCTCGTCATGTCGGACTGGCTCATTCAGTTCAAGCGCATGTACCCCGGCATCGTGCTCGACGTGATGTTCGAAAATCGCGTGGAAGACCTGCTGCGCGACGAAGTGGATATCGCCGTGCGCGTGATGCACGAGCCGCCGCAGAACCTCGTGGCGCGCGACATGGGGCCGGTGAAGTACATCGCGTGCGCGTGCACGGAGTGGGCCGAAAGGCACGGCATGCCGCAAACGCTGGAAGACCTGGCGCGCGCACCCGTCATCACGGCAACCGTGGTGGGGCGGCAATTGCGGCTGGCAGGCTATTTGAACGAGGACCGGCACGAGGTGTTACTCGAGCCTTCGATCATTTCGGAAAACTTTCTATTTTTGCGGCAGTCGATTCTGGCGGGACTCGGCGTGGGCATCGTGCCCGACTATGTGATGCACGACGACATTCGCCAGGGCGCTGCTGTCACGTCGCTCGATGCCTGGCGCTTGAGCATTTTCGGCACGTACATGTACATGCTCTACATGCCGAACCGGCATCACACGCGGGCGGCGTCCACCTTCATCGATTATGTGCTGGGCGAGGCACGCAAGACGGGGCGCGGTGCGGACGCGTGAGAGGCGCATATTGCATCGAGCATGCCCCACGCGCCGTGTGCGACGTTCGATGGCGGCTTTTACCGGCGTAAAAGTCCACGCCTGTATTCAGGAATCCTGTGCGGCGTTGTTGTCCGGGCTCGCGTCTTGCGCGCGGTTGACGGTGGCGTCCGGCCGCCCGCGGGTGGCGGACGAAACGGCTACGCGTTGCTGAATGCCTGCCTTCGTGAGCATATGCGCGCTAATAGGCGCGGTAAGAAACAGGAACGCAGGTATCAGCACTTCATGCAGGCTCGCGAAATTGTTGTGCACGCTGAAGTAGACCACGGAAGCGAGCACGACGCCGCCCACGCCGAGCGTGGTCGATTTGGTCGGCCCGTGCAGGCGCATGTAGAAGTCAGGCAGGCGCGCGAGACCGATTGCGCCGATCAGCGTGAACGCGCTGCCGAGCAGGAGCAGCACACAGACAATCGCTTCGATAACCGTTTGCATGACGAAGTCGCCCTAGTTCAATTCGATGATGTCGCCGCGCTGCAGGTACTTCGTGAACGCAACGGTCGCCACGAACCCCATCACCGCGATGAGCAGCGCGATTTCGAAGAAGACCGTCGAGCGCAGCATGATGCCGTAGACGACGATCAGCGCGATCGCGTTGATATTGAGCGTGTCGAGCGCGACGAGGCGGTCGGGCAGCGAAGGCCCGCGCACGAGGCGCACGAGCGTGAGCAGGAACGCGAGCCCGAGGATCGCGAACGACACCGGAATGACGATGGCTAGCATGCGAAGATCTCCATGAGCGGGGCTTCGTAACGGGACTTGATCAGGGCGACGAGCGCGGCTTCGTCTTCGAGATCGAGCACGTGGACGACGAGGCGCGTGCGGTCGTCGGAGAGTTCGGCGCACAGCGTGCCGGGGCTCAGCGAGACGATGCTGATGAGCGACGCCAGCGCGATTTCGTGGGTGCTGTCGAGCGGCACTTCGATGAAGGCGGGGCGCAGGCGTTTCATCGGGCCGAGCACGAGCAGCGCGACTTCGAGATTCGCCACGAGGATGTCGTAGAGCACGTGTCCGAGGAGCCGCACGAGCAGCCACGGTTTGCCGAAGCGCACGGGCGCGAGCCACAGCCCTTCGCCCACGGCGAAAGCGATCACAGTGCCGAGTACGAAGCCGAGCAGCAGGTTGCCAGGCGTTGCGTCGTTCATCAGCAATACCCAGCACACGAGCAGCACGATCGTGAGCCAGGGGTGCGGAAAGAGCCTCTTGAGCATGTCAGCTTCCTCCGCCCTGTGATGTTTGCGGCGCTTGCGCAGGCAGGATCGCGTGAACGTAGGCTTCGCGATCGAGCAACTGCGCCGCGGTGGCGTCGAGATACTGCTTGAGCGGTCCCGCAAACACCGTAGCGGCCACGACGCCCGCGAGCAGCAGCGCGCAGGCGGCGAGCTTGGCGCGACTGCCGCGCGGCGCGGCGGCGGGCGCGCCGTCGTAGGCGCGGGCGGCGGGTATCGCCCACAGCAAACGCGTGCCCGTGCGGCTCAAAGCGACGATCGATAGCAGTCCCGCGATCAGCACGGCGGGCCAGAGCACGACAGCCTGCGAAAGCGGCGTGGCGGCGAGCACCATGGCCTTGCCGAGAAAGCCCGAGAGCGGCGGCAGTCCAACCGCGCCCACGGCTGCCGCGAGATAGAGCACGCCAGCGAGGTTCGAAGGCCAGGGTGCGGGACGCCTTTCAGGGGGCGCGGCCGTGGAAGGCGTTGCAACCGGCTCGCCATCCGCTTCGGGCGTGATGGCGGGCGCGGTGGCGTCGTCGAGCGATTCGAGCGAGGCGGGCTCGCGCGTTTCGGCTACAGCGGGCGCGGTCGGGGATTCGGTTGTTTCGGACTCCAGTGTATCGGCGAGCATGAACAGGGCGCCCGTACACAGCGTCGTGCTGATGAGGTAGTAAAGCAGCGCGCTCCACGCGAGCACGGTTTGCAGCGTGACGGCGGCAATCAGCAGACCGACCGAGACCAGCACGAGAAAGCCTGTCGTGGTCTTGAGGCTCGATACCGCAAGCGCGCCGAGCGCGCCATAGATAATCGTCGCAATGGCGAGCCACCACGCCCATTGATGCAGGAACGCGTCGAGCACGCCGCCCGCCGCGCCGAACACGAGCGCGTCGCAGCGAAGCATCGCGTAGATGCCCACCTTGGTCATGATCGCGAACAGCGCGGCCACCGGACCGATTGCGCTGCGATATGCCTGTGGCAACCAGAACGACATCGGGAACACGGCGGCCTTGAGGCCGAATACGAGCATGAGCGTTGCGCCCGCGAACTGCGCGAGCGGCAGGGATGCGGCGTCCAGATGCGCGAGCCGCTCGCCCATGTCGGCCATGTTGAGGGTGCCCGTGAGGCCATAGAGCACGCCCAGCGCAATCAGGAAGAACGACGAGCCCACGAGGTTCAGCAGCATGTAGTGCAGGCCGTTGCGCACGCGGCGGCGCCCGCCGCCGTGCAGCAGCAGCGCGTACGAGGCGATCAGCAGCAGTTCGAAGAACACGAACAGGTTGAAGAGATCGCCCGCGAGAAATGCGCCGTTCAGGCCCATCAGCTCGAACTGCACGAGCGCGCGATAGTAGCGCCCGCGCCGGGCGTCGGCGCTCGTGGTGCCGAGCAGGCAGCAGCACGCGAGCAGCGCGGTCAGCACGAGCATGAGCGCGCCGAGCCGGTCGATCTGCAGCACGATGCCGAACGGCGCGGGCCACGCGCCGAGCGCATAGCTCGCAATCTGCCCCTGCGCCGCGAATTCGGCGAGCGCCACCGCGATTGGCAGCAGCGCGAGTGTAGCGATCACGTTGATCGCGCGCTGCAGGCGTTTCGCGCGCAGCGGCAGCGCGACGATCGCACCGGCCGCAAAAAGCGGAATGAGGATAGGGAGAATGAGAGCGTGGTTCATTCGCTGCGCATCTCCAGGCCCTTGCGGTGCGCCTTGTCGCCGTCGACATGGTCGGTGCCGTCGATCGCGAGCGCGCGCAGCGCGAGCACGACCGTGAAGGCCGTCATGGCGAAGCCGATCACAATGGCGGTGAGCACGAGCGCCTGCGGCACGGGGTCCGCATACTGGGCGCCCGGCGCGATCACGGGCGGCCTGCCGGTGGAGAGCCGCCCCATGCCGAGCAGGAACAGGTTGATCGCGTACGAGAAGAGCGTGATGCCGAGGATCACCGGCAGCACGCGCGCGCACAGCAGCAGGTAGATGCCGCTCGCGCAGAGTACGCCGAGCGTAATGGCGAAGGCGGCTTCCATCAGCTTTTCTCCACGGATTGCATGTCCTTGTCGCGTACGCCCAGGTGCGAGACGATCGTGAGCGTCGTGCCGACCACTGCGCCAAGCACGCCGAGGTCGAACAGCATGGCTGTGCTCAATTCGACTTCTCCGATCAGCGGCACATGCAAATGGCCGAACGCGCTGGTGAGGAAGGGCTGGCCGAACACGATCGCGCCCACGCCCGTTGCGGCCGCAACGAGAATGCCGAAGCCCGCGAGCGCACGATAGTTGATGCGGATGCGCGACTCGGTCCACAGCACGCCGCTCGCCACGTACTGCAGCAGAAGCGCAATGGAGATCACGAGCGAGGCGATGAAGCCGCCGCCCGGCAAGTTATGGCCGCGCAAAAAGATGAATACGGCGACGAGGATGGTGAGCGGCAACATGAGGCGCGCAAGAATGGCCAGCAGCAACGGATGCGATTGCGACGACCACGGCAGGCCGCCCGGCCCCGTGTCGGGCGACTTCAGGCGCAGGCCGCGCAGCAGTGCCTTCACGGCGAGCCCCGCGACCACGAGCACGCTGATCTCGACCATCGTGTCGAAGCCCCGGAAGTCCACGAGGATGACGTTCACGACGTTGTGGCCGCCGCTGCCCGGCAGCGCATTCGCGAGAAAGTACTGGCCGATGCCGTCGATCGGTGCGCGCGTCATCACCGCATATGCCACGCCAGCAATTAGCGCTCCGCCCGCGAGTGCGAGCACCGCATTGCGCGCCCGCGTGAACGGAGGCTGTTCCGCGCGCTGCACGACCGGCAGAAAGTAGATGGCGAGCACGAGCAGCAGCACCGTGACCACTTCCACGGAGATTTGCGTGAGCGCGAGGTCCGGCGCGGAAAAACGCACGAACGCGAGCGTGACGAGCAAGCCGCACGTGCTCAGCATCACGAGTGCATAGAGCGTATTGGCGCGTACGAGCACGACACCCACCGCCATCAGCGCCATCAGCACGAGGCCGACGAGCGTCATCGCGTCGAGTGGCGCCGAGCGGTACGCGCCGTCGAGCGCCGGCAGGGCGAGCAGCGCCGCGCCGGGCACGATCAGCATTGCCGCAACCATCCACGCGAGATACGACGGCAGCGAACGCGTTTCAAAGAGATTCACCACGTAACCCGCGGCCTTTTCGAGCTGCTGCACGAAACGGTCGAAGCCTTCGCTCGCGTTCATTTCGGAGAGCACCGAACGATGGTGGCGGAACGCGTCGCGGCGATAGAAGAACAGCAGGGCGCCGCCCACGAACGACACGCAGCTCATCAGCAGCGGCAGATTGATGCCGTGCCACAAGCTCAGGCTGTAAGTGGGCACGACGCCGCCCAGTGCGAACCAAGCCGCCGATTCGAGCATCTTGCCAATGGTCTGCTCCGGCACGAGCCCGACGAGCAGACAGATCACGACGAGAATCTCGACAGGCAGCTTCATGAAGCGCGGCGGCTCGTGCGGCGGGTAGTGCGGCAGGTCGTGCGGCGTTTCGCCGTCGAAGAACACGCCCCACACGAAGCGCAGCGAGTACGCCACCGAGAGCCCCGCCGCAATGACGGCGAGCGCGGGAATGATCCAGTTGAAGTCGCCGAGCAGTCCTTGCGCGAGCGTTTCGCCAAAGAACATTTCCTTCGAGAGGAAGCCGTTGAGCAGCGGCACGCCCGCCATGGCGAGCGACGCCACGGCGGCTAGCGCGGCGGTATGCGGCATGAAGCGGCGCAGGCCGCGCAGACGGCCGAGATCGCGCGTGCCCGTTTCATGGTCGATGATGCCCGCGGCCATGAAGAGCGAGGCCTTGAAGACCGCGTGGTTGAAGGTGTGAAAGAGCGCGGCGACGGTGGAGAGCTGCGTGTCGAGGCCGAACAGCAGCACGATGAGTCCGAGATGGCTGATGGTGGAATACGCGAGCAGACCCTTGAGATCGCGCTGCACGAGCGCCATGGCCGCGCCGCCCGTGAGCGTGACGAGCCCGATCAGGCTCGTCACGTAGAAGAACCAGCCAGTGCCTTCGAGCACGGGGTAAAAGCGCGCGATAAGGAAGATGCCGGCCTTTACCATCGTCGCCGAATGCAGGTACGCCGAAACCGGCGTGGGCGCCGACATGGCATGCGGCAGCCAGAAGTGAAACGGGAACTGTGCCGACTTCGTGCAGGCCGCGAAAAGAATGAGCAGGAGAATGGCGGGATACAACGGATCGCGCTGCACGAAGCCCGCATGCGCGAGCACGACGTCGAGGTCATAGCTGCCGCAGACGTGGCCAAGCAGCAGTACGGCGGCCAGTAGCGCGAGGCCGCCCGCGCCCGTGATGGTGAGCGCCATGCGCGCCCCGCGCCGCGCTTCGGGGCGTGAAGGCCAGAAGCCGATCAGCAGGAACGACACGATGCTCGTGAGTTCCCAGAAGATCACGAGCAGCAGCAGGTTGTCCGACAGCACGACGCCGAGCATCGCGCCCATGAAAAGCAGCAG
Source organism: Paraburkholderia sp. J8-2 (assembly GCF_905220195.1). NCBI lineage: Bacteria > Pseudomonadati > Pseudomonadota > Betaproteobacteria > Burkholderiales > Burkholderiaceae > Paraburkholderia > Paraburkholderia sp. J8-2. Next base: position 84,058 of record NZ_CAJMZA010000028.1, on the reverse strand, counting down.
CAGCGCGTAGAGGCGCGGCAGCGACTCGCTGCCGGCGAGGTAGTAGCGCGCGTAGACGAAAACGAGCAGGCCGATCGCGAGCACGAGCAGCGCGAACATGAACGAGAGGCCGTCCAGACGCAGCGCAAACGAAAGGCCGATTTGCGGGATCCAGTCGGCTTGCCAGTGCAGCACGCCATGGGTGGCCATGCCTACGCGTTCGCTGCCCAGCACCCCGAGACCGAAGAGCGCGGCCGCGAATGCAATCCAGGTGCCGGAGGCAGGCGCGTGACGCCCCGCGAACGCGACGAGCGCCGCGGCGACGAACGGTAAGACGACGAGCCACCCCATTGCCATTCGACACTCCCCCGTGAATCCGGCTGGGCGCCGGGCCGGCGCGCCGCAGTTCACGATCATAGCCGCAAACGGGGACGGAGTTCATTCATGTGGCATGAATGCACCCGCAGGGTGTCATGCGAAAGACATGTGCGTCAGCGCCGCTGACTGGAGGGCTCGTCAATGACCTTCACATCGGCCAGACGAAGGTTTCGTGAGCGCGTGTCGCCTTGCCGATGTCCACCGTACGCCGCTCCGTGTTGCCGCCATGGCTCGCGGTGATCACATAGCGGCCGTCCGGAATCGAAACGAGCATGAACGGGCCGCGCGTGCGCGTGGAAAGGAGCGGTGTGCCGTGCATGTCGGCGATCTTTACGGGGACGTCCGCGAGATATTCATTGCCGTCGGCGGATTGCCGCGCGAATTCGAGCGAGAGCGGATAGCGATGCATCGCGGCTTTGAACGCCGCCGACTGGTCGCTGCCGACGCCGCCGGACAGATACGCAATCTCGCCACTGCGCTGGGCGGGCGGCAGCACGCCCGCCGTTGCGGCTGTGATGTCCGCATTGTCTGCTGCCGGGGTTGCCGCCCACGCACCCGGCGCGCCGAACACCACAGCGAGCGCGAGCGCCGCGCCGATCCACGGAGTTGAGCGTGCTTTCATTTTCCACCTCCATCGATTCGTTGACCGGATGCCGGCACGCGTGTCGCGTGTGCCGGACGGATCGAGGGTAGGCAGGGCGGCTTAAAAGTCGCTTAAAGCCAGCGCTTTTCACGCCGGATGCAAAGAAGGCCGTTGCCCGCGCACGGCGGAAAACGGCCTTCGTGATTTCATGACGGCGCTTACATCGTCACTGCGGAATCATGCCCGTCAGCACATAAGCCTGAATCAGCGTCACCACGCCCACCACAGCCGCGAAGAACAGGCTGTGACGCACGGTGAAGCGAAACAGCGACGACTCCTTGCCGACAAGACCCGTTGCCGCGCAAGCCACCGCGATCGACTGCGGCGAGATCATCTTGCCGCTTACGCCGCCCGAGGTGTTGGCCGCGACGAGCAGCGTGTCCGACACGTTGATCTGATGCGCCGTGGTGTGCTGCAGCGAGCAGAACAGCGCGTTCGACGAGGTATCGGAGCCCGTGAGAAACACGCCGAGCCAGCCGAGGAACGGCGAGAAGAACGGGAACGCGGCGCCGGTGCCCGCAAGCGCGAGGGCGAGCGTGGACGACATACCCGAGTAGTTCGCGACGAACGCGAAGGCGAGCACGAGGCCGATGGAAAGCACGGGGCGGCGCAGTTCGCCGAGCGTTTCGAAGAAAGCGGCCACGGCGGCGCGCGGCTTCATGCGCAGCAGGATCACGGAGAGAATCGCCGTGATCATGATCGCGGTGCCCACGGCAGAGAGCCAGTCGAGCTTGAATACGGCTTCATAGGGCTTGGGCGTAGCGACGATCGGCGCCGTGCGCACGACGAGCTGATCGAGACCCGGCACGTGCAGGCTCAGAATCGTGCCCGCGAGCGGACCCTTCGCCGCGAAAAGCGCCTTGAACGGCTTGACGCTCCACACGGTCACGATGGCCGTGAGCAAAATGAACGGCGACCACGCGCGCACGGTTTGCGCGATGCTGTACGGCGAAGCCTGGCGGCCCGAAGCGGCCGCGCGCGAACCGCCTGCGCCGCCGCCAAAGCCGCCCAGCGCAGCCGCACCGCCGCTCACCTTCACGCTCGTGCCTTGCGCAGCCCGGCGCGGCTGCCACACGTTGAGAAACGCGGCGAGCGCAACGAGGCTCACGAGCGCCGAGGTGATGTCCGGCAGCTCGGGCCCGATGTGGTTCGACGTGAAGTACTGCGTCACAGCGAAGCTGCCGCCGGCCACGAGCGCGGCGGGCCACGTTTCCTTCACGCCGCGCTTGCCGTCCATGATGAAGACGAGCCAGAACGGCACGAAGAGCGAAAGCAACGGCAGCTGGCGGCCAGCCATTGCGCCGATCAGGAACGGATCGATGCCCGTGACCTGACCCGCGACGATGATGGGAATGCCCATCGCGCCGAACGCGACCGGCGCGGTATTGGCGATGAGGCACAGACCGGCGGCGTAGAGCGGCTCGAAACCGAGGCCGACGAGCAGCGCCGAGGTGATCGCCACCGGCGCGCCGAAGCCCGCCGCGCCTTCGAGGAACGCGCCGAACGAGAAGCCGATCAGCAGCAGTTGCAGGCGCTGGTCGTCGGTGATCGAGAGCACCGAGGCGCGGATGATTTCGAATTGCCCCGTCTTCACGACGATCTTGTAGAGGAACACCGCGGTGACGATGATCCACGCGATCGGCCAGATGCCATAGGCAAAGCCAAAGCCCGCGGAAATGAGCGCCTGGCGCACGGGCATGCCGTACTCGAAGATTGCCACGGCGAGCGCGAGCAGCAGGGTGATCGCGGCGGCGACATGGCCCTTCATGCGCAGGCCCGCGAGCGCGACGAAGAAAAACAGAATGGGGATGGCGGCGACGAACGCGGATAGCCACAAACTGCCAAGCGGTGTGTAGATCTGATACCAGGGTTGCACTACGGTCTCCTCCGACGATACGGGTAAAAAACATATGTCAGTTCGTCAGGCGCGCATTTACGATTTATTTCGCATGCCTGACGACATGAACGCTATTGCGGCTGATCGCGTTCGCGCAGCAGGTCGTGCAGGCTGCGTGGCGCGGGCTTGAGCGGCGTGCGATGCTGCGTCCAGCCCATCTGCTGTGTGGGGGCGAGGCCCCGCAGGCGCGTCACGGCCCAGCGCAGCGCGCGGTATGCGCGCGGATGCGCGAATGCGCCGCTCCAGAAGCGCCAGATGAATTGCTCGCTTCTGCTGTGATTCGCGCCCTGGCCGCGAAGCGGATGCGCGACGCTTTCCTCGGGGTCGCGGTTCGCTTCGGTGCGCAGGCGCACGAGCAGTTGCGGAATCGGAATGCGCACCGGGCAGACTTCGCCGCACGCGCCGCACAGGCTCGAAGCCGTGGGCAACTCGGCGGTCGCGTCGAGCCCGAGCAGATGCGGCGAAATGATCTTGCCGATCGGCCCCGGGTACGTCGTGCCATACGCATGCCCGCCAATGCGCGTGTACACCGGGCAGTGATTCATGCACGCGCCGCAACGAATGCATTGCAACGTGGCGCGCAATTGCTCGTCGGCGTAAGCCTGGCTGCGGCCATTGTCGAGCAGCACGAGATGCACTTCGCGCGGCCCGTCTTTCTCGCCTTCGCGGCGCGGGCTGCTGATCAGGTTGAAATACGTCGTGATGGGCTGGCCCGTGGCCGAGCGCGTAAGCAGGCTCGAAAGCGGCACGATGTGCTCGAGCTTCGCCACCACCTTCTCCATGCCCATGATCGCGATATGCACGTCGGGCACCGTGGTGGAAAGGCGGCCGTTGCCTTCGTTTTCCACGAGCCAGAGCGTGCCCGTGTCGGCGGCGGCGAAGTTCACGCCGGAGAGGCCGATCTGCGCATCCACGAAGGCACGGCGCAGCGCGCGGCGGCCCGTTTGAATGAGCGTGTCGACGTCTTCCGTAAAGGGCGTATCGGGAATGTGTTCTTCGAACAGGTGCCCGATATCGCCCTTCGTTTTGTGGATCGCGGGCATGACGATGTGCGAGGGCTTTTCGCCCGCGAGCTGCACGATGTACTCGCCCATGTCCGATTCGATGCAGTCGACTCCGCGCGCCGCGAGGTAATGGTTGAGCTCGATTTCCTCGCTCGCCATCGACTTGCCCTTGATCACGCGCGTGGCTGCGTGCCGCTGCGCGATGCCGTGGACGATGCGGTTGGCTTCGTCGGCGGTCTCGGCCCAATGCACCTGAATGCCGTTCGCGCGCAGTGTCGTTTCCAGTTGCTCGAGCAATTCCGGCAGGCGCGCAAGCGCGTGCTGGCGCACGGCTTCGCCGAGGTCGCGCAGGGCTTCGAGTTCGTCCGCTTCAGGAAACTGTGCGGCGCGCTTGCCTTGCAGGAAGTCCATCGCACCGCGAAAGCTCTTGCGCAACTGCGGGTCGTCGAGCGCCGTGCGTGCACGCTGGCGGAATTGCGCGGTCGGGACGAAATGCAGCGTGTTTTCCTGGGGCGTTTGCGTGTTCGTGCTCATTGGGCGGCTCCGTGCTGCGCACACGTTGCGTGATCCTCATCCGTTACGACGACGACCCACAGCGCGCGCGGGCCGTGCGCGCCATAAGCGGTGGTCTGCTGAATGTCCGAGGTCTTCGAAGGCCCCGAAATCATCACGAGATTGGTGGGCATGCCGCCGCTCCAGCGTTCGGCCGCCACAGCGGCGTGCAGGTCCGCATGCAGCGTGTGCGCGTGGATCAGCGCGACGTGCAAAGGCGGCACGAGCGAGACCGTGCGCGGCGCGTTCGCGTCGGGCACGACTACGAGCGTGCCCGTCGCCGCGAGGCCTGAGCGCGCGACCGTGAAGCCCGCGTCGATGGTGTCGAAGAGTTCGCTCTTCCATTGCTCGATCGGCTGCGCATAGCTGCGCGCCTGCACGGCAGGCGGGAGCGCTGCCGTGAGCGCTTGCCCTTCGGCGCATGTGGTGTCGAGCAGCAGGCTGCGCGCGCCGGCTGCTGCCAGGCGCCCGGCGAGATCGGTGGCCCAGGTGGCGGCGCTCGCGCAGATCACCTCGGCGTGCGCGGCCTCGAGCATGCGCTGGAACTGCGCGACGCGTTCGTTCAGCGCAAGCGGCGCGTGTGCGCGGCGCTCCGCGAAATGCGCGTCGATGCGTGCACCGAGCGCTTCGACCGACGTGGCGGGCGCGGCGGGTGCATGGGCGCGCAGGCGTTGCAGCATGCGCGCACGCGCGCTCATCGAATCGACGCTCATGCGGCCTCCCCGCCGGTGCGGCGCCAGAGGAAGGAGGCCAGGTGCTCCACGGCGAGCGGCGCGCCCTTGTGCGCCGCCGCGTGGCCGATGTTGAGCAGGCAGCCGCAGTCGGCGGAAACGAGGCGCTCGCAGCCCGTGGCGCAGGCCGAGGCGATCTTGTCGGCGACCATCGCGCCGGAAATGTCGGGGTGCTTGAGCGAGAACGTGCCGCCAAAGCCGCAGCATTCCGATTCGCGCTCGTGGTCGATGCGCGTGACGCCCGGCAGCGCATCGATGACTTCGACGCCGTGCACGCGCGTGCCCATCTCGCGCCGCGCGCCGCATGAGGTATGCAGCACGACGCGCTCTTCGGACTGCTGGACGGAGCCCTTCGCGCCATACGCGTTGAAATCGACGTTCAGCACGCGCACGAGGAATTCCGTGAGTTCGTACACACGCTCGGAGAGTCCCTGGGCGCGCGCGGCGTTTGCGGCGTCGTCGTCGAACAGCGCGGGCCAGTGGTGGCGCATCATGCCTGCGCACGAGCCCGAAGGCACGATCACGGGCCACGGCTTTTCGAAGAGACCCAGCTGCGCGAGCGCGACCTCGCGCGCCTGGCGCGGGTTGCCGCTGCTGTACGCGGGCTGGCCGCAGCAACTCTGGCTGCGCGGGAAATGGACCGTGAGGCCCTCGCGTTCGAGCAGCTTGACCGCGTCGAGACCGGCTTGCGGCACGAACAGGTCGACGAGGCAGGTGGCGAACAGATAGACGTCGGTGGGGCGCTCGGTGGGGTATTGCCGTGGCTTCATGTCTCGCTCGGTGTCTTGCGCGCTTTCGCGATCTGCCCTCGCGGGCCAGGGGGGCCGTGAAGGTTGAAGACAAGCGCGGGTTTGGGCGCATAATTCCCGCTTCGGGCGAGTGGTTCAAACTGGTTGGACCACCCGCCGCAAGCGACAACGAGACTCGGGATGGCACGGGGGTGGCACGGGGATGGCAATCAGGGACAGGGCGGGTACGCGCGGGCGTGTGGAAACCGTGATGCGCCGCATGGAGACGTCGCTGCTCGACGGCACGTGGCGCGCGGGAGCGAAGCTGCCCTCCGAGCGGGTGCTCGCGCTGGAGTACGACGTGGCGCGCAACACGGTGCGCGAGGCGATCCAGCGCCTGGCCGCGCGCGGCCTCGTGCAAAGCAGGCCGGGAGCGGGCGTGTTCGTGACCGACCAGCTGCGCACGGGCTTTGCGTCGCCCTGGGGGCAACTCGTGGCCGATCATCCGGCCTTGCGCGAAGACATCCTCGAGTTTCGCCGCGTGCTGGAAGGCGCGACCGCGTATTTCGCGGCGCTGCGCGCGAGCGACGAGGACATCGCGCGCATTCGCGCGCTGATGCAGGAACTGGAGCGCACGCGCGAAGTGGACGACAAGGCCGCCGAGGCCGACACCGACGCGAAGCTGCACGAAGTGATCGCGCAGGCTTCCCACAACGCGATGTTCCTGCATCTGCACACGAGCGTGCTGGGCGTGCTGCGCGAGCACATCACGATCAACGGCACGGGGCTGCGCGTGCAGAACGAGGACGCGCCGGACCAGTTGCTGCTGCAGCATCGAACGCTTTGCGATGCGATCGTCGCGCGGCGTCCCGAGGAGGCGCGCACGGCCATGCAGACGCATATCGACTTCGTGCGCACGCGGGTGGGCGAGGAGATCGGCTGGCCGGAAAGTGGTCCAACCAGTGACGATGCGCAGCGCGCCGTGGCAGCGGGTAAGACAGCGCGCAAGTCCACCCGCAAGGCGCCGGGCCGCGTGGAGCCAAAGCCAGCGGCCCGCGCCCGGCGCGCGAACGCTGCTAAAGTCGGCTGATTGGGTCGACGGGCCTCATTCCAGGAACGCACGCCGTGCATAGCCACACCAGCAGGAGGAGCCGATGAACGAGAGTGCCGCGCAAATCGTGGCGTTGAGCGCCGTGACGCTGACCGTCAGCGATATCGCGCGGTCGGTGCCGTTTTACGAGGCGCTCGGCTTCGTGCAGAAAGCCGGAGCCGTAATACCGGGCTTCGCGTCGTTCGAGCTGGGCGGCGGTGCGGCGGGCGTTTGCTATCTGAATCTGCTCGAGGGGCCGCACGGCGCGGTGAACGGCTGGGGGCGCGTGATTCTCTACGTCGCCGACGTGGACGCCTTCTACGCCCGCGCGCTGGCGGCCGGCGCGAAGCCCGAATTCGCACCGCGCGACGCGCCGTGGGGCGAGCGCTATTTCCATCTCGTCGATCCGGACGGCCATGAGTTGAGCTTCGCCCGGCCGCTCCCCTGAGCCGGCCCAATGCATTTGAAATATTCGTGACACTCGCTGCGCCGATAGTGGCGCGAGTTGCCAGCATATCGACCAAGGAGAGAGTCGCCATGAATGAATTCGACCGCACGATGGACGCCGAACAACAGGATGCGCAGCAGCAGGAGGCCGAACGGCACCGCCGCCGCCGTCTGGATGAGGAACTCATCGACGCCTACGACGAAGAGCTCGAAATGGAGGTCGACGACCGGTTGCAGGAAAGCGGCCTGCAGATCAGCGACGAGGCGCGCGCGCTGCGACGCGTCTATTTCCGCGAGCTGATCCGGCTGCAGGGCGAGCTCGTCAAGCTGCAGGACTGGATCGTGAGCACGGGGCACCGGCTCGTCGTGATCTTCGAAGGGCGTGACGCAGCGGGCAAGGGGGGCGTCATCAAGCGCATCACGCAGCGCCTGAACCCGCGCATGTGTCGTGTGGCCGCGCTGCCCGCGCCGAACAACCGCGAGCGCACGCAATGGTATTTCCAGCGCTACGTGCAGCATTTGCCGGCGGGCGGCGAGATGGTGCTGTTCGACCGCAGCTGGTACAACCGCGCGGGCGTGGAGCGCGTGATGAACTTCTGCACCGACGACGAATACGAAGAATTCTTCCGCTCGGTGCCGGAATTCGAAAAGATGCTCGTGAGGAGCGGCATCCAGATCGTCAAGTACTGGTTCTCGATTACCGACGACGAGCAGGAAGTGCGCTTCCAGAGCCGTATCGACGATCCACTCAAGCAGTGGAAGCTCTCGCCGATGGACCTCGAAAGCCGCCGCCGCTGGGAGGCCTATACGCACGTGAAAGAAGTGATGCTGCAGCGCTCGCACATTCCCGAGGCGCCGTGGTGGGTGGTGCAGGGCGTGGACAAGAAGCGCGCGCGCCTGAACTGCATCCACCACTTGCTGAGCCAGGTGCCGTATCACGAGATCGAGCATCCGCAAGTCACGCTGCCGGCGCGCGTGCATCATCCGGATTACATTCGCCAGCCGGTCGCAGAGCAAATGATCATTCCGGAGATTTATTGACGGGTTGCCCGCTTTTGGCCTGATCGAAAGTAAACGCGACGATTTTGGGGTGCCCATGGCGAAGTAACATATTTGTTACTTCGCCATGGGATGCCGGCTCGACTTTTACAGTGAGCGCGTCGAACGCAGCATCTATGCGCTGCCGAAAATGCTCGCGGTGCGCTTTGTGGCGCTTGCCGAGCGCATGGAGCAACACGGTCCGAACCTTGGAGAGCCGCACACCAAAGCGAAGGGTGACGGCTTGTTCGAACTCCGCCTCAAAGCGGCGGAAGGTCTTGCAAGGGTGTTCTACTGCGCAATGGTGGATCGTCGTGTCGTGATGCTTCATTGCTATGTGAAGAAGACGCAGCACAAGGAACTGGAAATTGCGTGCAAGCGGCACCAGGAGGTAAAAAGTGGGAACCTTTAGGGAAATGCGCGAGCGAGTCCTCGCTGATCCCGAGGCGCGGGCGGAATACGACCGGTTGAATCGCGAAGAATTTGCGCTGCTCGACCAGATGCTGGCTGCCCGCCATAAAGCAGGATTGAGCCAGGCACAGGTCGCCGAGCGCATGGGTACGAAAGCGCCGGCAATTACACGTCTCGAACGCGCATTGGCATCAGGCGAGCACTCGCCTTCGATCGACACATTGCGCAAATACGCGCAGGCGTGCGGCAAGACGCTGATCATCTCGATCGTCTGAATTCAGACATTCGATGAAAAAAAGCCGGACTCCCCAAGGGGAGCCCGGCTTTTTCATGTCCGTTCGCACTCAGAACAGGTGCTTGAACACCCAGTAAAGCGCGCCCGCCAGCACGATCGATGCGGGCAGCGTGAGCACCCACGCCATCACGAGGCTGCGCACGGTGTTCCATTGCAGGCCCGAGCCGTTTGCGGCCATCGTGCCCGCCACGCCCGAGGAGAGCACGTGCGTGGTCGAGACCGGCAGGCCGTACACGTCGGCCGCGCCGATCGTCACCATCGCCACGACTTCCGCGCAGCCGCCTTGGCCGTAGCTCAGGTGCTGCTTGCCGATACGCTCGCCCACTGTGACCACGATGCGCTTCCAGCCCACCATCGTGCCGAGACCCAGCGCGATCGCCACGGCCACTTTCACCCACGTCGGGATGAATTTCGTCGCGTGGTCGATCTGGCTGCGGAAGTTGTTGATGGCCTTCGCGTCGTCGGCAGAAAAGGCCACGGCCTTCTGTTTGTCGAGCAGGCGGATCGCTTCGGAAATCACGTACATGTTGTTGCGCACGTTATCGACGACCGATTGCGGCACCGCCGCGAGCGAGCCATAGCCGTGCACCTGGTCGGCCACCTGGTTCGACAGCGCGGCGAGCGCGGGCACCGTCGTGCTCGAGATCGTACGGCTGCCGATGAAGCGCTCGACTTCGGCGCGCGGCACGGCGGGCGCGGCCACGCCGTTCGTGTAGCGTTCGAGCGCGCGCGTGGCGTCGTGTGCGACGGCGATGAAGGTCTGCGTTTGCTCGGCCGTCACGGCGCGGTTCAGCGCGTAGGCGGTGGGCACCGTGCCGATCAGGATCAGCATGATGAGGCCCATGCCCTTCTGGCCGTCGTTGGAGCCGTGCGCGAACGACACGCCCGTGCAGGTGAGAATGAGCAGCGAGCGGATCCAGAACGGCGGCGGCTCCTTGCCCTTCGGCTCGGAGTAGAGCTCGGGCACGCGCACGACCGCCTTCAGGATGAGCAGCAGGAGGCCCGCCAGCAAGAAGCCGACGATCGGCGAAAAGAGCAGCGACTTGCCCACGCCGAGCGCCTGGCTCCAGTCCACGCCGCTCGTGCCGTTGGCGCCGTGCATGAGCTGGTTCATGAGACCCACGCCGATGATCGAGCCGATCAGCGTATGCGAGCTCGACGAAGGCAGGCCGAAGTACCACGTGCCGAGGTTCCAGATGATCGCGGCAATGAGCAGCGCGAACACCATGGCGAAGCCCGCGCTGCTGCCCACCTGCAGGATCAGTTCGACGGGCAGCAGCTGCAGGATGCCGAAGGCCACCGCGCCGGTGGAGGTGAGCACGCCGAGAAAATTCCAGGCGCCCGACCAGATCACCGCGATATTGGGTGAAAGCGAGTGCGTATAGATGACGGTTGCGACCGCATTCGCGGTATCGTGGAAGCCGTTCACGAACTCGAAGCCGAGCGCGATGATGAGCGCGATGCCGAGCAGTACCCAGGGCATCGCCGAGCTTTCGCGCACCGGCGAGAGGTCGTCGGCGAGATGCATCCCCACGTACACGGCGCCGATGGCGATGACAATGAGAAATGCGAGCAGGCTGACATTGCGCCCTCGCGCGGGGGCAGTGCCCGGTTGCGGTGACAGGGAAAATTCTGGCATGGCGGGCGGGCTCCTGGGGGAGGGAGGGGGCAGAGGTTTCGCCTTCGATCCTGAACCGCCCAGGTGTCCGTTTGATGACGGTTTTGTGCCAGCCATGCCCGACGCATGTCCGATGGATCGGCGCCCTGTCCACACGCGCCATCGGTAAGAGGATTGCGTTGATGCAAAAACGGGTTCTTTCGTTGCGCCTGCGGGTGCGCCGCTGGGCCGTCGTTCGGGCGAAGGCGGCGACACGCCTGATCGGCAACTATCCCTTTTTCGCAGGGTTATCCGGCACGCTCATCGCGACGGCGATGGCGATCCTGACCTACGCGGCGCTCTACGAGGGCCGCGCCGAAGAACTGCGCCACGCGCAGGAGAATTCGCACAATCTCGTGCAACTCATCAGCAACGACATCGCCCGCAACGTCGAGATTTACGACCTGTCGCTGCAGGCCGTGGTCACGGCCGCGCAGCAGGCGCAAACCTGGAATTTGCCCGAGGCGCTGCGCCAGCGCGTGCTGTTCGACCGCGCGACGGCGGCGTCGAGGCTGGGCGGCGCTTATGTGATCGACGCCACGGGCCATGTGAAGGCCGCGCGCAGCAACGCCCTGAATGCTTCGGAAGCCGGCATTTCGTTTGCCGATCGCGATTACTTCATTGCGCAGCAGCGCGACCCGCAAGCTGGCCTGTTCTTTTCGAAGCCGTACCATTCGCGCCTGCGCGGCGGCGTGCTCACCCTCGGCCTCACCCGCCGCATCAATGCGCCCGACGGCTCGTTCGCGGGCGTCGCGCTGCTCGGGGTGCGTCTCGACTACTTTCAGCACCTTCTGGAGCGCATCAATCTGGGGCCGGGCGGTCACCTCTTCATATTGATGCGCGACGGCACGGTGCTCGCGAGTCAGCCGCCGTCGCTGGGCGGCGCCGGATCGAACTATGCGGACCTGCCGAATTTCGCGGTCTTTTCCCGTCGCGCCGCCGGCAGCGATTCGCTGCGCTCGGCGCTCGACGGCGTGGAGCGCATCTACACGTTTGCGCACGTAGGCGACTCGCCGTTCATCGTCGTTGTGGCGCCCGCCGTGGACGACGTGCTCGCCGGCTGGCGGCGGCGCAGCTATATCGCGCTGGTGGTGACCACGGTGTTCGGCGGCGCGTGGGTCGCCGTGTCATGGGTGCTTGCGTTCGCGCTGCGCGACAAGGTGGTGGCCGAGGGCGAACTCATGCGCCTGGCGGTTACCGACCCGCTCACGGGTCTTGCGAATCGGCGCGCGCTCGACAGCCGTCTCGCGGCGGAATGGCATCACGCGGTGCGCGAGCGCACGCCGCTTTCCGTGCTGTTCTTCGATATCGATCACTTCAAGCTCTTCAACGACACCTACGGGCACGCCGCCGGCGACGAGGTGCTGGCCTTCGTGGCCGGGCGCATCGCTTCGGGGTCGCGGCGCGCAACCGACCTCGCCGCGCGCTTTGGCGGCGAAGAGTTCGCAGTGGTGCTGCCGGGCACGGCGCTCGACGCCGCAACGCGCGTTGCGGAGAAGATCCGCAAACGCATCGAGTCGGACAATCTCACGCTAAGTGGTACGCACCATGGGTGCGTGACGGTGAGCGCGGGGTGTGCGAGCTGCAATCCGCCGGAGGGCGGCAGCAGCGCGAAGCTGCTGGCCGCCGCCGACCGCCTGCTGTATGAGGCCAAGGAAGCCGGCCGCAACCAGGTCCGGTCGCAGCAATGGACGGGAGAGGGAGCGCAGCCGCTGGTGGATTCCGAGGCCGGAACCCGAGGCCGTGATGCGCCCGCAACCCGGGGCTGAAGCGCGCCGGCATCTCGTGCGGCGCGCGACGCCCTCCATGCCGCTCAGCGCGCGGATTTCGACAGCCGGTGGCCGAGGCCCAGGTTCGAGACGATCTGCCACGTATAGACGCGCGAATAGTGCACGCCGAACTGCCGGCCGATCAACTCGCGCACGCGGCTGTTGGTCCACGCATCGCTCGCGAAGCCATGCTCTCGAGCGGAGCCGTGCAGGGCGCTCGCGATCCAGCCTAGCGCGGCCTGATCGAGCACAGAGGGACGGCCGCCCACGCTCATCTGCTGGAGCGCGGCCAGTCCGCCGTCCTCGACGATGGACTTGTAGCGCCTCACCGTCTGGGCGGAGAGGTGGAGTGAGTCGGCGACGCTATTCACGGTCGCGCCTTCCATCAACATCTGGCCGGCGGCCATTCTTCTCGCGACGCTCGGCAGGTTCTCGGTTCGGGTAAGCATGTGTTCACTCGTCGACGAAAGATTCCGGACACGCGGCATTGCGGATGTGCCGCTCCTGTAACCCTTCCTGCAAGCGGGTCTTGTCGCTTGCCATGAACCCCGGCGCCGGTGCGGTGACGCGAGAGCCATGACGGACGGCGAAATCGACGCCCGGTGAAGGGCGCTTGTTGCGAAACGCCTCGGTGTTCCGCAGCGGATATTAATAATTGTTTTTGTAGGGAATGTGTATAGCTAGCGGAAAAATAGTCTGCTTGACTTGTGGATAATCCTGAACTAATGGGAAAAAACAACCGGTTCGCGTTGCTCAACAATGGGGGCTGGCATTTCGCATTGATCCCGCAATGCGAAGTTTGCTCCCATTGCAGCAAGATAACCTGACTTATTTGCTCAATCATTGAAAAGCAACATTGTGCGCTGTTTTGTATGATTAATTCACCGTTCGGCGGATATTTCGCCGGATCGACTCTATTCAATATGGATTAAATCGCGGGAGTGGTGGCTGGAGATGTTTGTTAGCGTTTCAGGCTGCTGTCCGGTAAAAATCACCGCCGCCCGGCATGAGTGACGATGTCAGCGGGGCAATTTCAGGGAGTGATTTGATTTTTTTGTGCAGAATGTTTTTCGCAAACATTTCGAATCGATTCGAATGCGGATTGGATTCGAATGAACGAATGCAGAATGCCGGATTTGCCGCGCAACGTATCGCGTAGCGAAACGGGTCCCTGAATCCTGTCGGGCCGCCAAATGCGCGCGCTTTTCGTCAAGCGACGCGCGGCATGGGCGGCGGCCCGCTTTCTGGCCGCTGCGGATGAATAAAGAACTCGATGAAAAGGTAGGTCGTTTGTTGCGCCGCGCCGCGAGCCGCCGCTCGCTCGTGCCGTATGGCGCGTTTCACGCCCTGTTCGCGGGCGACGTGCCGTTGCGCGAGCGTTACGAAAAGCTCGAGGCGGCCGCGGCCGCGTTGTGCGAGCCGAGCGAGGCCGACTATGCGTCGCTGCTCTCGACCGATTCGGGCCTGCCCGGGCCGGACTTCTACACGCGCTTCAAGCGCCTGCATGCCGAGCGCTATTACGCGACGCTCGGCGCGGACCGGCACCGGATGCTGCGGCTCGCCGAAAAACGCCAGCTTGCGAACGAGGAACGCGAGCGCGTGTATGCCCACTATCTGCGCTGTGCTGCCGAAGAAGCCTGCATGAACGGCGTGTGATCCGCGCGAGCGGTGCCGCGTCGTTCTCTTGCCATTGACGATCCACGAAAAGGAGTTGCCACATGTCCACGCGCAATCGTTCTTCCGCGCCGCTGCTCGGCGCTGTTCTCGTGTTTGCCCTCGGCGTGTCGACGCCGCTGCTTGCGCAGACGGCATCCGATGCCGCGCCTGAAAGCGCGCCGAACGCCCAGCTGCAGATCGGCGAGGTTCAGACCACGGCCACGGTCGTGAGCATCGACGCGGCCACCAATTCGGTCACGCTGCGCGGTGCGCGGCGCAACCTGGTGACGGTCGCGGTCGATCCCACCATCGGCGACGTGAGCAAGCTCAAGCCGGGCGATCACGTGAATATCCTCTACAAGGAGGCATTGCTGCTGCGCGCCGAAAAGGTGGCGACGAGGGGTATCCGTTCGCGCGTCGATACGGTCGCTACCACGCCCGCTTCCGGTGGCGTGGCGGCCACGGCGCACAGCGTTCAGGTGGTTGCGACGGTGCAGAAGATCGACCGCAAGAGTCGCAAGGTCGCGTTGCGCGGACCGACCCGCACGGTCGTGGTCGTCGCGCCGCCGGACGTGCCGCTCGAATCGATCAAGGTGGGCGACAGCATTCGCGCCGACTATGTGAGCGCGACGGCGGTGCAGGTCACGCGCGACGGCCAGAAACTGCAGTGAGGCAATGACGCGTGGGCGGCGTGCCAGGCAAGGGCGCTAGTCCACGCGATTGCGGTCGCGCACGAGGATCGTGACGTAGATCGCCGTGCAGACGATGATGACGGCCACGCCGGTAATCACCTTCTGGTGGTCGAAGTTGATGAGGCCGACCACCGCGATGGCGATGCCGGCGGCGGAGCCGAGCGTGCCCATCGCGGCCACGAAAATGCGCATCTTGCTCCAGACGCGATGGCGCCGCTCGGGACCTGCGCCTTCCATAAATCGATGCAGTCGATCAAACATGGCGGCTCTTCCGGGTTGGGTAGAAGTCGGTCATGCGGGCACGATTGAATGAGCGGCCCTGACCAGTTCACGCACAGTTCAAGTATAGCCAGCCCATTATTACGCGTTCTTTCATTTGCCTGCACGCTATCGCGCCGGAATACCCGATCGCTTTTTGCGCAGGTTTAAGTTTGGCTTAATTTTCGCTCGCGATGATGGAGCCGTCGGGTCGATTTGATAGTTCGATTCGCGGTTGTTCTTCACGTCCCCTGTTGGCCGCCGATTCGTTCGGCGGCCTTTTTTTTGCCTGCCCTCGACGTTTGCTAGCGTCGAGCCGCGCGCATTCAAGCCTTATTTGTGATTGGTCGCGAGCGCGCCCGCGCTGTTCGCGCCGCCGAAAAGCTGCGTCAGATATTGCTGGTTGTTGTTCATGATCGACATGAGGTTATTGAGCGCGGTGAACTGGCTGTTGAATTTCGCAGTGAGCTGGGTGGCGCGCGCCTCGAGCAACGACGACTGCTTCTTGATGTCGTCGAGTTCCTTGTTGATGGCAGTGCTGCGCCGCTCGATGATGCCGCTCGATTGCACGTAGGGCGTGATGGCGCTGCTCAGTTTCGCGGTCATGCCGCTGCTGCCAAACAGCGCTGCAATCGCGCGATTGCCCGGTTGCAGCGCATTCTTGAACGTATCGTCGTCGATCTCCAGCTTCCCGCTCTTGTCGAGCTTGATGCCGATCTCGCCCAGCGAGTGGGTTACGCCGTCGTTGCCCTTCACGCCCGCCGATACGGCGGCCGGCAAACTCGACGCGAGCGTGCGCGCGATCGAGTCGCCGAGCAGCGCGCCCGCTTGTGCGCTGCTCGTACCGGTGGCGGCCGTGTAGGAGGTCAGCCCGTTCAGGGCGTCCACGTAGCTGTTGTACGCCTTCACGAAGTCGCGGATGGACGTGCCTGTCGCTTCGGTGTCGGGGGCGATGGTGAGCGTTTGCTTCGTGCCCACCGAAGCGCTTTCGAGCTTGATCGTGATGTCGCTCACCACGCCCTCGAGCGTGTTGCTCGCGCTCGTGACGCGCGTACCGTCTATGTGCAGTTCTGCGTCGCCGGCTGGCTCGACTTCGCGCATCTGCGAGGAAGCGAGGCGCGTATCGACGCCCGTGCCCGCCTGCACGTCGATCGCGTTGGCCGCGCCGGTTTTGTTCGCGCTCAGCACGAGGTGCTGACCGTCGGCGCCATTGACGATCGACGCCGTGACGCCGGGGTTGTCCTTCGCCCGGTTGATCGCCGCGGCGACATCGGTGAGCTTGTTGCTGCCCGCGGCGATCGTCAGATGCATGGACTTGCCGCCCATCGAAATGTCGAGGCTGCCCTCGCCGAGCGTCTCGCCCGTGGCGAAGCTATCCGAGGTGAGCTTGTGCGCGCTCGCCAGGTGATCGACCTCGACCGTGAAGCTGCTCGCCACCGCGCTCTTGCCGGCAACCGCGCTCAACCCTTTGTCCTTTTCGCTCGTCGTGACCGTGAAGCGTTGCAGCGCGGCGCCGTCCTTGAACGGCTCGAGTGCGCTCTGGAGCGAAGCGAGCGCCGACTTCAGCGTGCCGAGCGCTGAGAGCGTCGTGTTGCTGGCCGTTTGCTTCGCGCTGAGGATGGCGCTTGGGCCCGCGATCTTCGCGTTGACGAGCGCCTTGACGAGCTGGTTGACGTCGAGCGTGGAGTTGGTCGCGCCGCTGATGATCGACTGGGCGGCGTCGCTCAGCGCGCTGTTCGCGCTGGCGGTGGTGTTCGTGATCGTGCTTGCCATGAAAGAAGTCCGTTCGTTCCGGTGCGTCGAGTCGACGGAGCGCGCGAATGCGCGGCCATGCTTTCATTACGGCAAGCTTTCATGAAACTTAATGAAAGATTTGAAAAGAATTTGAAAAGTTCTGCCCCGCCCTCGCGGCGGCGGCCGGGCGCCCGCCTCAGACGTGCTCGGGGAAGCCCGAGCGGCCTTGCGTGAGATCGGTGAGCGTGCTGCGCGCGGCGTCCACGGCGGTGGCAGGCAGCTGGATCGTGAGGCGCACGGTCATGGCGTATTGGCTTTCCACGAGCGTGAACTGCTCCTGGTCGATCCAGTGACGCACGCGGGTTTCGTCGGGGTAGCCGAGTTCGACCGTGAGGCGCGCCTGCGCAATGCGCTCGACGCGCGCGGCCCCCTGCAGGGCGGTGGCGATGGCGTCGGTATAGGCGCGCACGAGGCCGCCGGCGCCGAGCTTCACGCCGCCGTAGTAGCGCACCACGGCCGCGAGCACGCCGTCCAGGTCGTGATGGCGCAGCACTTCGAGAATCGGGCGCCCGGCGGTGCCGGAGGGCTCGCCGTCGTCGGACATGCCGGACTGGCCGCCCGCGAGCAGGGCCCAGCAAACGTGCGTGGCAGTGGGATGTTCGTCGCGCAGACGGCGGATTTCAGCCATGGCCGCTTCACGGTCGGCCACGGGAATGGCGTGCGCGATGAAGCGGCTCTTGCGGATCTCGAGTTCCGCGGTGACGGGATGGGCGAGGGTGAAAGTCGGCACAGGCGGGTTGGCACGGCAGGCGAAACCACCATGTTAGCCGATGCGCACCGACCGGATTTCGACGTCCGGCCCCATATCTTGCCAGTTTGTGTAATGGATCTTTGCGCGGGATGCTAGTGACGCCCTGGCTTTCAGGCCGGATAATGCTCGGCATGACGGATCTAGCTCTGGCTGGAGCGAAGCCGAACTCCTCATTCGGTGATCCGTCATAGTCCTTTCTCTCGCGGCGCCGTTGCGGCCGACGCGAATCCCCAAGCGCACAGAAGCCAAAAAAATCCCCGGTCGGACTGAGTCACGACCGGGGGTCACAAGGCTCGCCTGTTCTCAAGAGGCAATCCCACATTACGTCCGCAAAATTGCGTCCGCAATCGGAAAAAAAACCTGGTGCGCTTCGCGTTCGGCGCGCGCTAGTGGTCTCACGGGTGCCAAAAAAAATCCCGGCCATCGCTGGCCGGGCAATGAGAATACACCGTGCGCTCCGGGGAACGAAACGCCCGACAACGTTACTAGCGGGCCGTGCGACCGGCAACACTTTCGCATTACCTTCAATTACTGACGTATGCCTTTCTGGCTGCGCCCGGCGCCCGGCGCGGCGGGCTGGAATGGCCGTGTGGCGGGCATTGTCGGAAAATTATTTCGCATGCCGAACGATATTTGCGCCTGAGTGCGCACATGGCTGAGTAAGGTGCTGAAATGCGCCGAGGCCGATCTCCCCTCGGGAAGACCGGCCTCGGTGTGCCACCTCCGGTGCCGCCAGGGAAGGCGGCCCGTCGATCAGGCGTACGTTATCAGTAACGCGGCGGGGGCGGCGGACGATGGTCGCCGTCACGATAGTGCGGGGGGCCCGGATCGTGCGGATGATGGTGCATCCACTCGTCGTGCGCCCAGTAACGGTGGCCGTCCCAATAACGGTCATCGTGCCAGCCGATCGAGACATGCGCGTCCACCGGCATCATGTGCGGTTGGCCGTATTGCGGCGTCGATTCGGCACGCAGCCCATACGGTGCGGATTGAGCGAAGGCGCTCGATGCGCCCATCAATGCGCCGCCGGCGATCAGTGCTGCGGCGATGGCGCGGGCGGGGGTCTTCCAGCTCTTGGTATTCATGAGTTACCTCCTCTTTGGTTGCGTCGTCAGTCACGCGGCATCGGGATGCCTTTGTGTTGCGACCACGGATCAAAGCTTATCGGCCCGAAGCGGAGGAAAACGTGACACCTTGTAAGCTTTCGTTTCATACGATTCTTCATGCCCGAAGGGCCGTTTTGACAGTTGGCCCTTGATGCAAAAAGGATTAAGCGCCACGACTGACAATCGCAAACAGGTCCCGCACGGTCGCGTTGTCAACTGGCGTTACATTCGGGCGGCGCGCGCCGCCCGAATGCGTCACCTGTACCGGCCGGCGAGTGCCGGTGTCGTTTTTACCGAGGTGTTTTCGGCGCGTCTTGCGTGCCGGCCAGATCGATGGCGCTTTGCGAACCTAGTTGCGCGCGCAACTCATATTTCTGGATCTTGCCCGTGGCCGTGCGCGGCAGTTCGCCGAAGCGCACGGCGCGCGGCACCTTGAAGTGCGCGAGAAAGAGCCGGCAGTGCGCGATGATTTCCTCGGCCGTGACGCTCGCGCCAGGCCGCAATTCGACGAACGCGCAAGGCACTTCTCCCCACTTCGGGTCGGGCATCGCCACGACGGCGGCGAGCGCGACGGCAGGGTGGCGATACAGCGTGTCCTCGACTTCGATGCTCGAGATGTTCTCGCCACCCGAGATGATGATGTCCTTGCTGCGGTCGGTAATGCGCACGTAGCCGTCGGGCGTCATCACGCCGAGGTCGCCTGTATGGAACCAGCCGCCGCGGAACGCCTCTTCGGTCGCGCGCTCGTTCTTTAAATAGCCCTTCATGCAGATGTTGCCGCGGAACATGATCTCGCCGAGCGTTTCGCCGTCGGCGGGCACGGGCTCCATCGTCTGCGCATTGCGCACGCTCACGCCGCTTTGCAGGTGATAGCGCACGCCCTGGCGGGCGGCGAGGCGCGCCTGTTCCTCTTCGGGCAGCGTCTGCCAGCGCTCCTGCACCGCGCACACGGCAGCGGGACCGTACACCTCGGTCAGACCGTACACATGCGTAAGCTCGATGCCGATCGCCTTCATCTTCGCGATCACGGCCGGTGGGGGCGGCGCGCCGGCGACCATCGTGCGCACGGTGTGCGCGATGCCATCGCGATACTCGGCGGGGGCGTCGGCAAGCGCGCCCTGCACGATGGGCGCGCCGCAATAGTGCGTGACGCGCTCGCTGCGAATGAGGTCGAACACGAGCTTCGCGTCGAACTTGCGCAGGCATACGTTGACGCCCGCGCGCGCGGCGACGGTCCACGCGAAGCACCAGCCGTTGCAGTGAAAGAGCGGCAGCGTCCAGAGGTACACGGCGTGCTTGGGCATGTCCCATTCGAGGATGTTGCTCACCGCGTTGAGGTACGCGCCGCGATGGTGATAGACCACGCCCTTGGGGTCGCCCGTCGTGCCCGAGGTGTAGTTCAGCGCAATCGCGTCCCATTCGTTGCTCGGCGTCACCCAGGCGTACTCGGGATCGCCCTGTTCGAGGAACGCTTCGTAGTCGGTCGCGCGCGGGAAGAACTCGGGGTCGGCGGGCGCGATGTCGGCCACGCTGATGATCTTGAGGTTCGGGAATTCGAGCGCCGCACGTTGCGCGAGCGCCGCGAATTCGGTATCGACGATCAGCGCTTTCGCTTCGCCATGGCGCAGCATGAACAGCATGGTTGCGACATCGAGCCGCGTGTTGAGCGTATTGAGCACCGCACCGAGCATGGGCACGCCGAAATGCGCCTCGACCATTGCGGGGATATTGGGCAGCAGCGCCGCCACCGTGTCGCCGCGGCCGATGCCCGCCCTCGCGAGCGCGCTCGCGAGCCGCCGCGTGCGCGCATACGTTTCGCGCCAGGTGCGGCGGACGTCGCCATGGACCACGGCGAGGCGCTCGCCATAGACTTCGGCCGCGCGGGCGATGAAATCGATTGGCGTGAGCGGCACATAGTTGGCTTCGCGTTGTGCGAGCCCTTCTTCGTACGGGTGCAACATGGCGGTGTCTCCGGTGTCGATCGCCGATGCCAGCTCGAAAGCCGTGCCGCGGCGTGTCGCAGGTTTGTAGGTATGATTCGCGCTACCGTAGCAGGGCCGCGCACGCCAGTCTGTCGCCGGCGCGACAGAGCGGGTCGCGAGAGCGCTGCAACTCACGATCCGCTCGACAATATCGACCCAAAGATTGACCTAACTCCAGGAAAGCGCGATGTCGCAATCCATTATGCCCCCGGACGGGACACCGCCCGCCCGCGATTCGTGGCGCGAAGGCGAGCGCATCGACGCAGCGAACATGGCGCGCCTCGCCGCCTTGTTCGAGCGCTGCGTGTGGTTTCGCGCGCTTGCGCCCGAGCATCGCGAGTGGGTGCTGGCGTCCTCGCATGCCCAGGGTTATGCCGCGGGCGCGATCGTCGCCGCGCGCGAAGCCCCCTCGGACTGGTGGCTCGGCGTGAGTTCGGGCCTCGTGAAGCTGGCGATTTTCAATGCTTCAGGGCGCGGCTGCACGTTTTCGGGTGTGCCGCATGGCGGCTGGTTCGGCGAGGGGAGTGTGATCAAGCGCGAGCCGCGCAAGTACGATGTGATTGCGCTGCAACCTTCGCTCGTCATGGCCGTCGCCACCGAGACGTTCCACCGCCTCATGGACTGCAGCCTGCCGTTCAACCGCTTCGTGATCCATCAGCTCAACAATCGCATGGGCGAGTTCATTGCGCTGATCCAGAACAGCCGTCTGCTGGACGTCGACGCGCGCGTTGCGCAGTCGCTCGCGCAGATGTTCAATCCCGATCTTTACCCCGAAACGGGGCGCGCGCTCGACATCTCGCAGGAGGAGATCGGCATGCTGGCGGGCGCGTCGAGGCAACGGATCAACCAGGCCCTGCAGACGCTCGAGCGCCGGGGGCTCGTCGCGCTCTCCTATAACCGCGTGGACGTGCTCGATCTCGACGGGCTGCGCGCGTTTGGCCGCGACCAGATTTGAGGACCGCAGAAGTCCTTATCAATCTTGCGAGGAATAGAAGACTCTCTCCTGCGTAAGCCGGTTTTTATGCGTGGCCGCGCTACGTAGACTTTGCTCATCGAGTTCATACGGAGAGCAAGGTGAAGAACGCAATGCTACGCGTGGCGCTGGTTTCGATGATGGCGATCGTTCCGGCGGTGTCGTTTGCCCAGGCCAACAGTACGCAAAACGGCGCGCAAAACACCGCGCAAAACGGCCCGGTGACGCGCGCCCAGGTGTTGCAGGAACTGGTCGATCTGGAGTCGGTGGGCTACAACCCGGCTTCGGCGAATGACGTCAACTATCCGGAAGATGTACAAAGCGCCATGCACAGGCTTGCGGAAAAACGCGCCAACGAAGCGCGCCTCGCGCAGGCGCGCCAGCAGCAAGAACAGGTCGCGCAGTCGGGTTACGGTGCGCCGGCTGCGCAGAACGGCGAAGCCGGTGCGGCCGCCGCGGTGTCAGGCAGCGAGCCGCCGCCCGCTTATCGCCACCATTGATTGCGACGCTAACCGCGCCCAGAGCCAGGCTTCGCGCCGTTCGCGCCCTTGGCGCTCTCGGGTGCGGCCGCGACATCGGGTGGCACGCCGAGCAACTGCAGCGTGCCTGCCGTCACACCGGAGAACACCGGTCCCGCGACCGTGCCGCCATAGAACGCCTTGCCCGCGGGATCGTCGATCATCACCGCCACGATCACGCGCGGCGCGCTCATCGGCGCCATGCCCACGAAGAGCGCGCGATAGCGGTTCTTCGCGTAGCCCGCGCCGATCTGCTTGCGCGCGGTGCCCGTCTTGCCGCCCACGCGATAGCCATCCACGTTCGCCGCGCGCCCCGTGCCGCCGTCGCTCGTCGCCATTTCCAGCATCTTGCGCATGGCGGCGGCCGTGGCCGGGGTCGTGACCGCGCGCGTGGCCAACGCCGTTGAACCGCCCGCGCCGGCTGGCGCATCGCGCAGCAGCGTGACCGGATGCAGCGTGCCGTCGCCGGCGTAGGCCGTGTAGATCTGCGCCATCTGCAGCAGCGAAGTGGAAAGGCCGTAGCCATACGCCATCGTCGCCTGTTCGATGGGGCGCCAGCGCGCCCACGGCCGCACGCGGCCAGGCGCCACGCCCGGGAACGTGACACCGGGCTTCTGCCCGAGTCCGTACTCCTGATACTTGTCCCAGATGGTTTGCGCGGGAAGATTCAGCGCGAGCTTGGCGAGTGCGATGTTGCTCGACTTCTGGATCGCTTCGGCCACGGTCATGCGGCCATGATTGGACGTGTCGTGGACCGTCGCGGGGCCGATGCGGTAAGTGCCCGGTGAGGTGTCGATGATCGTGTTCGCGTTGACCTTGCGCAGGTCCATGGCCAGCGAAACGACCACGGGCTTGATGGTCGAGCCGGGCTCGAACGTGTCGACCACGGCGCGGTTGCGCAGCTGCTTGCCCGTGAGACGCGCGCGATCGTTCGGGTCGAACGACGGCCAGTTCGCGAGCGCGAGGATCTCGCCGTTCTGTGCGTCGAGCACGACGACGCTGCCCGCTTCCGCATGGTTTTTCGCCACGGCTGCCTTGAGCTGCGTGTACGCGAGCTGCTGCACGCGGCGGTCGATGGTGAGTTGCACGGTGTCGCCGTTGCGCGGCTGCACGCGCTCGCGCGGCTCGGAGACGACGCGCCCGAGCCGGTCGCGGATCACCTCGCGCTGCCCCGGCGTGCCGCGCAGGCGCGCGTTCGCCGCAAGTTCGATGCCTTCCTGGCCGGCGTCTTCGATATCGGTGAAGCCCACCACGTGCGCGGCCGATTCGCCTTCGGGGTAATAGCGCTTCGAGTCGGCGATCAGGGTGATGCCGCCGGTGCCCATCTCGTCGATGTGCTCGGCGGTGCTGGCGTCCACCTGGCGCTTGAGCAGCACGAAGGAGCGGTCGCCGGCCACACGCCGCTCCAGCTCCGCGAGCGGCATGTCGAGCAGGCGCGCGAGCGGCGCGTGCGCGGCGGCGTCGAGCAGCCGCGGGTTCACCCAGACTTCGAAGGTCGCGAGGCTCACGGCCAGCAGCGCGCCGTTGCGATCGACGATGCGCCCGCGCATGGCGTCGAGCTCCAGCGTGCGCTGGTAGCGCTTTTGACCCTGCTTCACGTAAAAGCCGTGATTGGCGATTTGAATCCAGAACGCGCGCCCGGCCAGCGCCGCGAACGCCGCGAACGTGATGAACACAATGAACTTCGAGCGCCACGCGGGCAGGCGCGGCGCAAGCATCGGGTGACGGGTCGCGGCCGCGTGCGGGTCGCGCGGCGGTTTCCTGGAGCGGATCATCGGCAAGGCGGGGTGGCTTGACAGAATTATATTGTAAACATTGTGTAATTTAATTGAAATGATAGGTGCGCACGGCCACGAGACGATTGGGCGCGCGTTGCGCGCCGTCATGCGGCGCGAACGTTGGGAGAGAGCGGGAGGGGCGTAAAGCGAACCGGGCCGCGAAAGCGGCCCGGTGGGAAGGGAGAGGTACAGGCGGCGAAGTGGCGCCGCGGCGGGCAGAACGAGTTAAGCGTGCATCGGCAAGCGGAAGCTCGCGATCGACTCGCGCAGCACGCTCACCTGATCCTTGAGCGAATGGGCGGCGGCGGCGGCCTCTTCCACGAGCGCCGCGTTCTGCTGCGTCACCTGATCCATCTCGCCCACGGCGCGGTTGACCTGCTCGATGCCGGCGCTCTGCTCGCGCGACGCGTTGCTGATCTCTTCGAGGATCTCGTGCACGCGTCGCACCGACTGCACGATCTCGGTCATCGTCGAGCCCGCGTTGGTCACGAGCTGCTGGCCTTCGGTCACGGTGCCGGTCGACTTTTCGATCAGCGCCTTGATCTCCTTGGCGGCGGTGGCGGAGCGCTGCGCGAGGCTGCGCACTTCGGCGGCCACCACCGCGAAGCCGCGGCCTTGTTCGCCGGCGCGCGCCGCTTCCACGGCCGCGTTCAGCGCGAGGATGTTGGTCTGGAACGCAATGCCGTCGATCACGCCGATGATGTCGCCAATCTGCTGCGAGCTCGTCGTGATGTCACCCATGGTGCGCACCACGTCGTCGACCACGGCGCTGCCGCGCGTGGCGACGTCGGCGGCCTGGCTCGCGAGCGACGCCGCATGCTGGGCGCTATCCGCGTTCTGGCGCACGTTCGCCGTCATCTGATCCATGCTCGATGCGGTCTGCACGAGCGCCGCCGCCTGCTCCTCGGTGCGCTGCGAGAGATCCGTGTTGCCCGCCGCAATCTCGTTCGCGCCCACGTTGATGTTTTCCGCGCCGCTGCGCACGCGCGAGACGGTTTGCACGAGCGCCGTCTGCATCGTTGCGAGCGCACGCATCAGGCTCGCCTCGTTCGTGCCCTGCACCTGCAGGCGCAGCGTGAGGTCGCCCTGGGCGATACGGTTGGCTGCGTCCACTGCGCCTTCCAGCTCGCCGCCGATGCTGCTGCGCACGCTCTTCACCACGAGCACCATCACCGCGGTGGCGGCGGCACCCAGCAGGAAGGTCACGCCAAGCCAGCGCAGCAGGCTGTCGAAGAACTCGGCGCGTACGTCGTCCATGTACATGCCCGTCACGATCACCCAGTCCCACGGCGCGAAGCGTCGGCCGTAGCTCGTCTTGGGCACCGGCTCGCTATGGCCGGGCTTGGCCCACAGGTAGTCGAGGAAGCCGCCGTTCGGGCCGCTCGCCGCGCTCACGAGTTCGGTGAAGACGTGGGTGCCGGCCGGGTCGGTGAAGTCGGTGAGCTTCTTGCCGTTCAGCTCCGGCTTGATCGGGTGCATCAGCATGACCGCATTCGAGTCGTTGATGCTCAGATAGCCGTCCGAGCCGTAGCGGATCGAACCGATCACGGCGAGCGCCTGCTTTTGCGCGTCGGCTTCGGGCATGACGTTGCGTTGCGAGAGGCCGTAGTAGTAGTTCGTCACGCTCATCGCTTCTTCAACGAGCGTCGTGAGTTGCGCGCGCCGCTCGCGGACCATCGCCTCGCGGCTTTGCCAGGCGCCAAAGGCGACGATCAGCAGCAGGCCGATCCAGAGGATCGCGATCATCGAGCGGAGCTTCTTGTTGAGTGTCATCTTCTGCATGGTCGGTCGGGTATTCCAGAGAGGCTGCACGGCGGGCACAACGCAGGGGGAGAAACGAGGCCGTCTGTGTGTGTTTACGGCCCCCGCAAACGTGCGCGAGACCCAGGGGGAACCCTGCTTAGGCAGCGTTTCTTCATACGAATCAACGATCTTTGATCTGGCGCATAAGGGCGCATGTGACGCCGCGCTGAAACCCACGCGAAAACGCCGATAAAAGCCACAAATTTCACTGTATCTCCATGATTTGCCACTCTTTGCGGTGATCGACTGCGGATAGGAATCATTTCCGATATAGTCGCGACTTTGCACCCGGCCGGCCCGACTTCGAGGCCCCGACGAGGCCGGGATGAAGGACCTTTCCCAACGATGCGACGCGCACGGCGCAGCCCCCGCTGCCGCCCTCATGACGTCCACTGGAGTAACAAGAATGAACGCACGCGAACCCGCCCTGGTCCCCGCCGCTGTCGCCACGTCGCGCAGCGCGCGGCTGCGCCAGATGCTGACCAGCAACGAACTCGAATTCCTGATGGAAGCGCACAACGGCCTTTCCGCACGCATCGCGCGCGAAGCGGGCTTCAAGGCGATCTGGGGCTCGGGCCTCTCGATCTCTGCGCAGTTCGGCGTGCGCGACAACAACGAGGCGAGCTGGACCCAGGTGGTCGACAACCTCGAGTTCATGGCCGATGCGAGCGACTTGCCGATCCTGCTCGACGGCGACACCGGCTATGGCAACTTCAACAACGTGCGCCGTCTCGTGCGCAAGCTGGAGCAGCGCGGCATCGCCGGTGTCTGCATTGAAGACAAGGTGTTCCCGAAGACCAACAGTTTCATCGGCGGCGAAGCGCAACCGCTCGCCGACATCGACGAATTCTGCGGCAAGATCAAGGCCGGCAAGGACTCGCAAACCGACGAGCACTTCTCGATCGTCGCGCGTGTGGAGGCGCTGATCGCGGGCTGGGGCATGGACGAAGCGCTCAAGCGCGCCGAGGCGTATCGGCAGGCTGGCGCGGACGCGATCCTCATCCACAGCAAGCTTTCGAAAGCTGACGAGATTCTCACGTTCGCGCGCGAGTGGGCGGGCCGCGGGCCGCTCGTGATCGTGCCGACCAAGTACTACAGCACGCCGACCGACGTGTTCCGCAAGGCGGGCATCAGCACGGTGATCTGGGCGAACCATCAGATTCGCGCGGCTGTTTCGGCCATGCAGGCCGTCACGAAGACGATTTACGAAACGCAAACGCTCGTCGATGTCGAAGACCGTATTGCTACGGTCAACGAAATTTTCCGCCTGCAGGACGCCGACGAATACTCGGAAGCCGAAGACCGTTACCTTTCCGCTTCGTCGCGCGGCGCGGGCTCGGCGATCGTGCTGGCCGCGAGCCGCGGTTCGGGCCTCGACGCCTACACGGAAGACAAGCCCAAGGTCATGCTGCCCGTGGCGGGCAAGCCGCTGCTGCGCTGGCTCGTCGATGCGTTCAAGAAGCAGTCGGTCAACGACATCACCGTGGTGGGCGGCTACAAGGCCGAGGCCATCGACACCGCGGGCATCAAGCTCGTGCGCAACGAGCGTTTCGCACAGACGAACGAACTCGCTTCGCTCGCGTGCGCGGTTGGCGCGCTCGACAACGACACGGTCATTTCGTACGGCGACCTCGTGTTCCGCAGCTACATCCTGCGCGATCTCGTGGAAAGCGAAGCGGACTTCAGCGTGGTGGTGGATTCGTCGCCTGACTCGGAGAACAGCAGCACGCGCGACTTCGCGTGGTGCTCGGCCGCCGACGAGCGCGACCTGTTCGGCAACAAGGTGTTCCTCGAGCGGGTGGCGAGCGAACCGGCCGCGAACGGCTCGGCGGCGCATGGCCGCTGGATCGGTCTCGTGAACGTGCGTGGCGCGGGCCGCGCGAAGCTCGCGAAGAAGCTCGCGCAACTGCAAACGCGCGCCGACTTCGATACGCTCGACATGCCCGCGCTGCTCAACGCGCTGATCGCAGACGGCGAGAAAGTCGAAGTGCAATACGTGCACGGCCACTGGCGCGGTGTGAACGATCTCGAAGACTTCCGCCGCGCGGGCGATTTCGCCCATGCGCAAACGCCGCTGGGCGCGGAGGGCCAGGCATGATCGAAGCCGCACAGTTCGTCGAAGCGGCGCGCTCGCGCGGCTTCGAGTGGTACGCCGGCGTGCCGTGCTCGTACCTCACGCCGTTCATCAACTACGTGCTGCAAGACGACTCGCTGCACTACGTGAGCGCGGCCAACGAAGGCGACGCGGTCGCGGTCATCGCGGGCGTGGCGCTCGCGGGCAAGCGCGGCATCACGATGATGCAGAACTCGGGCCTCGGCAACGCCGTGAGCCCGCTCACTTCGCTCACGTGGACATTCCGCCTGCCGCAACTGCTGATCGTGACGTGGCGCGGCCAGCCGGGCGTCAGCGACGAACCGCAGCACGCGCTGATGGGCCCTGTTACGCCGCAGATGCTGGAAACGATGGAAATTCCGTGGGAGACGTTCCCCACGGAAGCGGATCAGATCGCGGCGGCGCTCGACCGCGCCATCAGGCACATGGACGAAACGGGCCGCCCGTATGCGCTCGTCATGCAGAAGGGGAGCGTCGCGCCCTACGAACTCAAGGGCGGCGGCGCCATGCCGGAAAAGCATGCGCTGCCCGTCGCGCAGACAAAGTGGACCGGAAAGACGCCTGATCAACTGGCCACGCGTCAGCAGGCGCTCGAGCGCGTGATCGCCGCGACGCCTGCCGAGTCGACGGTGGTCGTCGCCTCGACGGGTTTCTGCGGCCGCGAACTCTACGCGCTCGACGACCGCTCGAACCAGCTTTACATGGTGGGCTCGATGGGCTGCGTCACGCCGTTCGCGCTCGGCTTCGCGCTCGCGCGGCCCGACCTGAACGTGGTTGCGCTAGACGGCGACGGCGCGGCGCTCATGCGCATGGGCGTGTTCGCCACGCTCGGCGCCTATGGCCCCGCGAACCTCACGCACGTGCTGCTCGACAACGGCGCGCACGACTCGACGGGTGGCCAGGCCACCGTGTCGGGGCAGGTGTCGTTCGCGAACGTGGCTGCCGCGTGCGGTTACGCGGACGCCGTGGAAGGCGACGACCTCACCACGCTCGACAGCGTGCTCGCCGCCGCGCGCGAACGCGCGAAGGGCGCTTCGGGTGTCGCAGGCACACGCTTCGTACGCCTGACGATTCGCCGCGGCACGCCCGACGGCCTGCCGCGCCCCACGATCACGCCGCCCGATGTGAAGACGCGCCTCATGCGCCACATCGGCGCGCTCGCTTACGAGTCTGCCAAATAAGGAATTCACGATGCTGCTGCTCAACCCCGGCCCGGTCACGCTGACCGAACGCGTGCGCCAGAGCCTTCTCCAGGAAGACCTGTGCCATCGCGAAAGCGAGTTCTTCGACGTGCAGGAAGAGGCGCGCACGCGTCTCGTGGGCGTCTACGATCTCGACCCCGCGCAGTGGCAGGCCGTGCTCATGACGGGTTCTGGCACGGCTGCGGTCGAAAGCATGATCTCGACACTCGTGCCTGCGACCGGCAAGCTGCTGATCGTCGAAAACGGCGTGTATGGCGAGCGCATTACGGCCATCGCGAAGCAGTACGGCATTGCGCATGAGGTCGTCAAGCACGACTGGATGCAGGCGCCGGACCTCGCGCGCATCACGGCCGCGCTCGACGCCGACAAGGCGATCACGCACGTTGCGATCATCCATCACGAAACGACTACGGGCCGCCTGAACGATCTGCGCGCGCTGGGCGAAGCGTGCCGCGCGCGCGGCGTGCAAATGCTTGTGGACGGCGTGAGCAGCTTCGGTTCCGAAGCGATCGATTTCGGCGACGCGAGCATCGCGGCGGTGGCCGCGACGGCGAACAAGTGCCTGCACGGCGTGCCGGGCGCGGCCTTCGTGGTGGTGCGCCGCGCGGCGCTCGCACAGGCGCATAGCCGCACGTACTATCTCGACCTCAAGCGTCTTGCCACGCTGCAGGATCAGCGCAACACGCCGTTCACGCCTTCCGTGCACGCGTATTACGCGCTCGTCGAGGCGCTGCGCGAACTCGCCGATGAGGGCGGCTGGCAGGCGCGTCACGCGCGCTATGCGGCGCTTTCGGAGCAGGTGCGTGCGGGGCTCGCCGCACGCGGCATGGAGAGCGTGCTGCCGAAAGATGAATCGTCGGTCGTGCTGCGCGCGTTCCGCCTGCCCGCAGGCGTCGATTATCCGTTGCTGCATGACGCGCTCAAGGCGCGCGGCTTCGTGATCTATGCGGGGCAGGGCGGCTTGTCGGCGGAACTGTTCCGCATTTCGACGATGGGCGACATTCACGCCGCCGATGTCGAGCGCTTGCTCGCGGCGTTCGATGAAGTGACGCGCTGAACGTAAGCATGGCGAGCGAGCGGTTTCGCGCCCGTCCAAAAAAAGGCCTTGCAGCGAGTGATCGTTGCAAGGCCTTTTGTTTTGTCACGCGCGTTTGTTTGCGGATCAGTTCGTGGCGCGCTCGCGCGTGCCGATCGTACTGGCCGTCCTGGCTTGCTTCGCGGGCTTGCGCCGCGCACGCGCTTTCTTGAGCCAGATGAGTACGCCGGTCACGCTGAGCATCGCCACGACGAGACCGGTGAAGCTGATGGCGATACGGCCCGGCAGCCCGGCGATGCGACCCGAGTGCAACGGAAACTGTGCCTGAAGGAAGATGTCGCCTGCGCTGCCTTTGCCGGGAATCTGCCTGCCGAGCACGTCGCCCGTGCGCGCGTTCATCATGAGCCAGGCGTTGCCGAGGCCCGCGTCGCCGTGATCCATGCCGGGTGCGTAGTAGCCCACGCCATACACGCCGGACGTGGGCAGCCCGAAGAGTCCGCCCGGCGGCGCCGTGATGCCTTCGCGGCGCCCCACGTCGGCGGCTTCGCTCACGATACGTTCGCGCGCGGTCGTGGCCTCTGCGGGCGTGAGCGCGGGGCCAGGTGCCACGATGCGGAACGGGTCCGGCGCGAGTGTCGAGAAAACCGACACCACCGGGCGCACGACCTGCGCGCCGAGATTCATCGAAATGGACGTGACAGCCACGACGATCAGGAGTCCCCACAGCCACACGCCGCCCGAGCGGTGCAGGTCGAAGGTGAGCGCATAACCGCCGCGCTTCACGCGAAACGCGAGCGACTTGCGCCAGCTTTTCAGGCTCGGGAAAGCGAGCACGATCGCGATGAAGCCGTCGAGCAGCCACACGATCCCCACCACGCCCATTGTCCAGACGCCGAAGTCGATGCCCATCTTCGTCGGCATGAACAGCGTGTAGTGGAGCTGGTAGAGGAACGGAATCAGGTTCTGGCGCGCAAGCGATGCCTTGCCCCACATGCGGCGCCCTTGTTCTTCACCCGTTACGGGGTCGAGTGCGACCTGGTTGAAGTCGAGCGCGTAGGGCGCCTCGCTTGCAGGATCGACGCGCGGCGCCACCAGCGCGATCCAGGTATGGCCGGGCTCGACGGCAAGCGGCATGAAGGTTACGACCGCGTGCGGTTCTTCGGCCTCGAGGCGCTTGGCGAGTTCGAGCGCAGGCAGCGGCGTGCCAGGCGTCGCGCTACGGAAGAACGACGGGTTGAGCAGCGCGTCGAGTTCGTGGTCCCACGCGATCACCGCGCCGGTGAGTCCGGCGAGGAACAGGAAGGCGGCGGTGCCAAGACCGAACCAGCGGTGCAGGCGGACCAGCAGCGGTCTCATGCGAAACCTCGGCTCGCCCGCCAGCGTGCGCGGGCGAACACGATGACGATTGGGCTCACGGCAATCTTGAAAAATACTGCAAATAGGAATCGTTTGCATTCTACGGATCGACCGTCGAAGGCGCAAGCTTTGCGAAAGGCAGGGATATGGGGACGGAAGAAAGGCGGGGCGCGCAGGAAGCGCCGCGGCGCTTGCGAGCCGTCGTCGCGAGCGCCGTTACGGCCGTGAGGTGAGACGCCAGGCGCTGGCGGC
Source organism: Paraburkholderia sp. J8-2 (assembly GCF_905220195.1). Classification (NCBI taxonomy): domain Bacteria; kingdom Pseudomonadati; phylum Pseudomonadota; class Betaproteobacteria; order Burkholderiales; family Burkholderiaceae; genus Paraburkholderia; species Paraburkholderia sp. J8-2. The sequence goes on along the minus strand of NZ_CAJMZA010000028.1, from coordinate 52,169 downwards.
CGGGCGTGCCATCAGCCGGTCAGACGGGGTCCTTGTCCGGCGGTCCCTCGGGCTGCTGGGGTTCGTCGTTGTGATGGCCCGGCGCCGGCGGGCTGAGCGGGTCGCGTTCGGGGTCCCGTGTCGGATCGGCGAGCGGATCGGGAAGCGGGTTCGTGTGCGAGCAGATCATCGCGAGGTCCTCTTGCGCTAAAGCGGACGGCTGGAAGGTGCGCGTCAGCTTATAGCCTAGGCGATCGTTTGCATGCCAGGCACTCGCAATTGAACAATCGAACCATCTCAGCGCGGGGGGCGCCGAATCAAAGCCCGTTGAGGTCGGCTGGCGTGTCGACGTCGCGCAGAATGCCGGGGTCGTCGACTTCGACTCGCGTGAGCGGGTGCGCATTCAGCAGGGCGCGTGCGCCCGCGTCGCCATCGAGCGCGACGAGCGCTGCGCGATGCGGGTAGCCGAAGCCCACGGGATGTCCGCGCTGCCCGCGATAGAACGGTGCGACGAGCGACGCGCCGTCGTCCAGCGCACGCGCCACAGCTTCGATCGATGCGACGGCAATGCAGGGCATGTCGGCCAGCGCGACGATCCAGCTTTCCGCGTCATGATCGGTTTCCACGCCGGCAGCGAGGCTCGCGCCCATGCCGCGCGCGGCGTCGGGCGCGAACACGACGTCGCAGCCCGCGTCGTTGAGCACGTGCGCGAGCGTTTCCGCCCCGGGACGCACCACGGCGATCACTTTGGGCACGACACGCAGCAGCCGTTGCGCGGACTCGCGCGCGACGCATGTGCCTTCCGGGAGAGGGGCGAGGAGTTTGTTGCGCAGACCGTTGGGATCGAAGCGCGAGCCGGTGCCGGCGGCGAGCAACACGCCGGTGGCGAACGAAGCATAGGCCATGGGTGTGAACGCCCGCGAAGAGGGGGAGCAGTGATTGTGCGGCGCAAGCGCGCGCGAGGCAAGCCCCGCCCGCGCTATTTGCCTTGCGCCGCAAGGATTAGCCGCTCATGCACTATGCGGGTGCAGGATCGTCATTGCAGGCCGCACAGTGCCGGTCATACGAGCGAATTCATCTGCGGAACGACCTTGTCGAGCGTGATCGGCAAATCGCGCACGCGCACGCCGGTGGCGTGATACACGGCGTTTGCAATGGCCGCAGGCACGCCGGTTATGCCGATCTCGCCGATGCCGCGCACGCCGAGCGGATTGAAGCGCAGATCCGGCTCGCCCACGAACAGCACGTCCAGCTCGCGGATATCCGCGTTCACGGGCACGTGATACTCCGCGAGATTGTTGTTCGCAATGCGGCCCATGCGCGTGTCGAAAAGCCCCTCTTCGTGCAGGGCCGTGCCCACGCCCCACACCATGCCGCCCATCAACTGGCTGCGCGCGGTCTTTTCGTTGAGCACGCGCCCTACGTCGTACGCGCCGACTATGTGCGCCACGCGCATCGTTCCCGTATCGGCATCGACATGCACTTCGGCGAACACCGCTCCGAATGAGTGAAACGCGTACTGCTGCTTTTCCGCGCCGGGCCTGGTCGCGACCTGCGCCTCCAAAGGCTGTCCGCCCGCGCGTGCGATGACGGCGGCGGCCGGATCGCGGCGCGAGCTGTCGCTGCGGCTCACGACCCAGCCGTCCTGCACGCTCACGTCGTCGTTGGCGAGACCGTAGACGGGCGAGCCGCGGTCCGCGCGCGCGAGCGCGACGAGCTTGTCGCGCACGGCGGTGCAGGCGGCCTGCACGGCGGGCGAGACGCTTGCCGCCGACTGCGAGCCGCCCGAAACCGGCGCTTGCGGCAAGGTCGAATCGCCCAGCGCAAAGTGGATGCGACTGGGCGGGAAGCCGAGCGCGTCGGCGGCCACCTGGGTCATGACCGTGTAAGTGCCGGTGCCGATGTCCTGAGTGCCCGACGCTACCATCGCAGTGCCGTCGGGCAAGATACGCGCCACGGCGGCGGCTTCGCTGCGATTCGCGGGGTAGGTCGCGCTGGCCATGCCAAGGCCGATGAGCGTATTGCCGTTGCGCATGGCGCGCGGCGTGGCGATGCGCCGCGACCAGTTGAAGCGTTGCGCGCCCGTTTCATAGCATTGGCGCAGCGCTTTCGACGACCACGGCTTGCCGTCCTGCGGCTCGCTTTCGGCGTAGTTCTTCAGGCGCAACGCAACCGGGTCCATCTTCAGCTGCCATGCCAGTTCGTCCATGGCGGATTCGAGCGCGAATGAGCCCGTGGTTTCACCGGGCGCGCGCATGAAGGTCGGCGTGCCGACATTCAGGGGTACGACACGATGGCTCGTGCTGCAATTGGGCACCGCGTACATCATGCGTGTGATGAGGCCGGACATCTCGAGCCAGTCTTCGAACGAGGACGTGTGGGCGAACGTGTCGTGGCGGAGGGCCGAAAGCGTGCCATCCGCGCGCGCGGCGAGCGAGAGATGCTGCTCCGTGTGCGGGCGCGAGCCGACCGAGCCGAACATTTGCGGGCGCGCGAGCGCGAGGCGCACGGGGCGCCCGGTCTGCTTCGCGGCCATTGCGCACAGGCTCACGTGCGACCACGACGACCCCTTGGAGCCGAAGCCGCCGCCGAGGAACGGCGAGATCACACGCACGTTGTCCGGCGCGATGCCAAACACGGCCGCCACTGCGTTGCGCGCGCCGCTCACGCCCTGGGTGGCGTCGTAGAGCGTGAGGTCGGGGCCGTCCCAATGGGCCAACGTCGCGTGCGGCTCCATCGGGTTGTGGAACTGCGTGGGCGTCGTGTAGACCGCGTCGAGCCGCACCGCACCTTCGTTCATGCCGGCCTCGACGTTGCCGCGCGTCGATTCGACCGGGCGGCCCATCGGGCTTGGCGGCGCGTGCGCGTCGCCCTTCGCGCGGTTGAAGTCGAGCGTGGCCTGCGTTGGCGAGTAGGCGATGTCGAGGTGGCGCGCGGCATCCGTCGCGTGTTCGAGCGTGTCGGCCACGACGACCGCGACAGGCTCGTTGCTGTAGCGCACGACGTTGTCCTGCAGCAGCGTGAGGTGGCGTCCGGCGGGCGGCTTGAGCGGCGAGCGCCCGCCGTTGGGCAGGCGCATCGCGTTCTGGTACGTCATGACGAGCAGCACGCCGGGCATGGACTGCGCACGGCTCGCGTCGATCGACGCGATCGTGCCGCTCGCCATCGTGCTGGTGACGAGCACGGCATGGGCAAGCCGCGTTTGCGGGAAATCGCTCGCGTAGAGGGCGCCGCCCGTGACCTTGAGCATGCCGTCGATGCGGTCCATCGGTTGTCCGGTCAGCGTGCTCATGCAATCTCTCCGGTGTTTTGACCTTGCGTGCCGGCTGCGGCGAGCAGCGTCGAGCGAATGATTGCGCGCTGCGCGAGCCCGACCTTGAAGGCATTGCCGCTCAGCGGTCTCGCCTGGGCGAGTTCCGCCGCTGCGGCTTCGCGTAGCGTCGTCGCGCTGAGTGTTTTTCCTGCGAGATGCTGCTCCGCCACGCTCGCGCGCCAGGGCCGATGCGCGACGCCGCCCAGCGCGATGCGCGCCGTGCGTATGCGGTGGCCGTCGAGTTGCAGCGCGCTCGCGACGGAGACGAGCGCGAAAGCATAGCTCGCGCGGTCGCGGACCTTGAGATAGTGCGAGTGCTCACTGAACAAGGGCGGGGGCAAGTCGACCGAAGTGATCAGTTCACCTGACTGAAGCATTGTGTCGAGATCGGGCCGGTCGCCAGGCAAGCGATGAAATGAGGCGAACGGAATCGAACGTTGACCACGCGGCCCGCTCACCTGCACGGTGGCGTCGAGCGCCGCGAGCGCGACGCTCATATCGGATGGATTGACGGCCACGCATTGCGCGCTCGCGCCGAGGATCGCATGCATGCGGTTGAAGCCGCCAACCGCCGCGCAGCCGCTGCCGGGCGCGCGCTTGTTGCATTGGGAGAAAGCGGTGTCGTAAAAGTACGCGCAGCGCGTGCGTTGCATGAGATTGCCGCCCACGGTCGCCATGTTGCGCAGTTGCGGCGAAGCGCCTGCGAGCAGCGCCTGCGAGAGCAGCGGGTATTGCGTGCGCACGAGCGTGTGATTGGCCGCGTCGCTGTTGCGCACGAGCGCGCCAATGCGCAGGCCGCCGTTGGGCAGCGTTTCGACTTGATCGAGCGTCTCGATGCGCGTGATGTCGATGAGCGTCACCGGATGCGCGATGCCGCCTTTCATGAGATCGAGCAGATTCGTGCCGCCGCCGATGAACACCGCGCCGGGTCGCTGCGCGGCGGCGATCGCGCCGTTCACGTCGGCGGCGCGCTGGTACGAGATGGCATCCATGTTCGTGCCTCCGTGACTCAGGCGCTGGCCGTGTGCGCGTCGCGCACGGCGGCCACGATGTTGACATAGGCGCCGCAGCGGCAGATGTTCCCGCTCATGCGCTCGCGTATTTCGGCGTCGCTCAGTTGCGCGGGGCGTGTGCGCACGTCGGGCGTGGCGGCGCTCGCCGTACCTGCTGTGAATTCGCTCAGGCATGCCGTTGCCGAGCACAACTGGCCCGGCGTGCAGAAGCCGCACTGGAAGGCATCGTGTTCGACAAAGGCACGCTGCACAGGACTCAGCGCGGCCGCGCCCGCGAGCCCTTCGACTGTGGTGATGCGCTGACCTTCGTGCATCACCGCGAGCGTGAGGCAACTGTTGATGCGCCGTCCTTCCACGAGCACCGTACATGCGCCGCACTGGCCGCGGTCGCAACCTTTCTTGGTGCCGGTGAGACCCGCATAGTCGCGCAGCGCATCGAGCAGCGTAACGCGCGGTTCGATATGCAGCGCATATTCGCGGCCGTTGATATCGAGCCTGACCGGTTGCGCGGGTGCAGGCGGCGGAGCTTGCGTTGGGGCGGTGGCCGGTGGCGCGTTCTGCGCATGCAGATGAGGCGTTGCGCTCAGTGCGGCAGCGGCAGCGGCCGATTGCAGGAAGCGGCGGCGCGTGACGTCGGCGGGCGCGCGCGAGGGGGAAGCCTGGGAGGCGTCGTCGCTATCGCACGGCGCATCGAGGGGACGTTCGTTGGACATGGCGTTCTGCGGAATCCAGAATGAAGACGGAACGTGAACCGGGGACTTCAAACGCGGGACTTCAGGCGCCGGCCGCGCGGGGTTGCGCAGGGTTTCTTCGCGCAGCGGGGTGCGTCTTTCGTGCAGCAATTCCAATGCCGCGGCCGCTCAGCCGGGCATGGCAGAACTGCAAATTGCACTTCTCGAACCCGAAAGTAAAGCGCTTGCGTGTGAATTTTTCGCTGCACATTGCTTGATGGCGCAACGCTGTCCCATGACTGACGCCAGCCCGGCGCGAAGCTGGCGCAGTGGACAGAAATGCCGTGCTGCAAGAGGGAAAAAGCGTATTGAAAGATCGCGAGCGGCGATCTGTTCGGCGAGATACTACGCGCGGTCTTCCTGGAGGTAGCGATGCACGAAGGCGATCGCCATGCTGCCTTCACCAACGGCGGAGGCCACGCGCTTGACCGGGCTCAGCCGCACGTCGCCGCAGGCAAAGATGCCGGGCACGCTCGATTCGAGCAGGTAAGGATCGCGGCGGTGCGACCAGCGCCCGGCTTTCACGGCATCGTCGCCGGTCAGCACGTAGCCGCGTTTATCGCAGGCAATCTCGGGCGGCAGCCAGCCCGTTTCCGCGTCGGCGCCAATGAACACGAACAGGCCGCCGCATTCGCGCCGGCTCACGCTTGCGCTGGCCGTGTCGAGCACGTCGATGGCGTCGAGATGCGTCTCCCCGTGCACGCCGACCACTTCGGAATTCAGCTCGACGCGCACATTCTCCTTGCCGGCCAACTGCTCGACGAGATAGCGCGACATCTTGTTCTCGAGCGATTCGCCACGCACGACGAGCGTGACGGCGCGCGCATGATTGGCGAAGTACAGCGCGGCCTGTCCCGACGAATTGCCACCGCCGATCAGATACACGTCGAGTCCGTGCGTTCCGCTCGCTTCGCTGCGCGCCGCGCCGTAATAAATGCCCTTGCCGATGAAGCGGTCGAAGCCCTCGATCGCCAGGCGCCGCCACGTGACGCCCGTCGCGAGAATGAGTGTGTGCGCGCGCACCATGTCGCCGCCGTCGAGATGGACTTCGCGCGCGGCGGTATCCACACGCGCGACGGCGCGCGTGACGAGGATCTCCGCGCCGAGCCGCCTGGCTTGCTGCAATGCGCGGCTCGCCAGTTCGTCGCCGGAAATGCCGCCAGGAAAGCCCAGATAATTCTCGATGCGCGACGAGGTGCCGGCCTGGCCGCCCGGCGCTTCACGCTCCACCACAATGGTACGGAGTCCTTCCGACGCACCATAGACAGCGGCGGCAAGCCCGGCCGGGCCGCCGCCGATGATCAGCGTGTCGTACTCCGTGAGGCGTGGCTGGGTTTGCAGCCCGAGGCGTTCCGCGAGGTCGCGCGTCGCGGGGCGGCTTAGCAGCGTGCCGTCGGCGAGACGTAACGTCGGGCAGTCCTGCTCTTCGGGGCACGGCCCGCTCCAGCGCGCTTTGAGTTCGGGCGCATCGGGCGTCATCCACTCGCAGCTGATCTGGTTGCGCGCGAGGAACTGGCGCAGATTCGCGCAGGCCGGGTCCCAGCGCGCGCCCACGAGCGTCACGCGCGTTTTCGGCGGCTCAGCGGAAAGGCCCTGCAAGCCGCCTATGCGTTCGCGCGCGAGCGCGCCCATGCGCGTGGCGACGTCGGACGAGGCGGCGGCCAGCGAGTAGTAGTGCTGCGCATCCACGCGCATGACGCGCGAGGGCAGGGCCGCGCGATACGCGCCCGGAAAGGGCGAGCTGAGCGCGAGCGGCACCTCGCCGAAGATCGTGCCGGGCAAGCGCCACCCAAGCGTGCGCTCGACGCCGTCGAACAGCTTCACGACCTCCATCTTGCCGGACAGCACGGCATACAGCGCGCGCTCGCCGCCTTCATGCACGGCGTATTCGCCGGGATTCAGATGCAGATCCGCGGAGGTTTGGGCGAGGCGTTCGAGTTCGGCTTCGGGGAGCGTGGAGAAAAGCGGGACCGCGCGGATTTCGTCTGGAGTCAGCATGGCTTCGCAAGTAGCGGGCAAGCAGGAAACGACGATGGGACAGCGGCGTGAGGACCGTGCCTGGGTGTGGCGGCGCGGCCGTTTTTTTGACGTCTCATGCAGTATAGCTGGCGCGCATGCGGTCGCTTTCCTGGGGTTTCCTGGGTATTCCTGGGTTCGCCTGGTTGTTCGTCGAATCAATCGACTGACGAATTGCGCGCGCGTTTCAATCGAGAGGATCGCTAACCATGTCGCCGGTAGTCAGCGCAGCCACGGTTTCGCGCAGCCACACGAGCGCGGGGTCGGCGTGATTGCGCGGATGCCATGCCGCATGCATCGAAAAGCCGCGTGCCTCGAACGGCAGCTCGAACAGGTCCACGCGGTCCCGGTAGCGCGCGATGAGCCGGTAAGGCAGCGTCGCCACGTAATCCGTGCGTGCAAGCACCTCCGGCACGAGCGTGAAGTGCTGCACCGAGTGCGCCACGCGGCGGCGGCGGCCGAGCGCTTCGAGATGCTCGTCCATGAAGCCGAAGAAGCTCGCGCCGCTCGTTGAAACGAGCACGTGCTCGAGTGCGCAATAGCTGTCCAGGTCGAAGGCGGTGCCGCCGCGCGGGTGCCCTTTGCGCTGCGCCACGACGAAACGTTCGTCGTAGAGCTTTCTGGCCTTCAGCGTGGGCGGCACCTGCTGCGCGGAACCGAGCAGCAAGTCGATTTCGCCGCGCTCGAAACGCTCCGCGAGCGAACCGGATTCAATGGCGATGAACGCCAGCTGCAGCCCGGGCCCAGCCACGCGCGGCCATTCGATCATCAGCGGCAGGCCGAGCACGGCCACGCACTGGTCGCTCGCGGCGACCACGAAGCGCCGCGTGCCCGTGAGCGGATCGAAGGCCGGCTCGCGGCGCACCACGGTTTCGAGCGTCTTGAGCGCCGCATGCAGCGGCTCCATTAGTTCGAGCGCGCGCGCCGTGGGCGTCATGCCGCGGCCAGTGGCGGCGGGAATGAGCAGTGGGTCGTCGAAGAACTGGCGCAGTCGCGCGAGTTGTGCCGAAACGGCCGGTTGCGTGAGATTCAGGCGCGCGGCGGCGCGCGTCACGTTCGACTCGGCGAGCAGGGCGTCGAGCGACACGAGCAGGTTCAGATCGATGCCAGAGAGATCAATCACGGTGATAGGTGGAATGTCGGCGATTGATTTCAAGAATACGTCTCGCTCGCCTAGAGTTCAATCCGTCAGATCAGCCGTGAACACCCTTTCCACCAGGAGAAGTCATGAAAGCATGGATGCTCGATCAACCGGGCCAGCCGCTCGCGCTGTGCGAGGTGCCGCAACCCGAAGCGCGCCGCGGCGCGCTGCTGCTGGGCGTGGAGGCCGTGCCGCTCTTGAGCTACACGCGCCAGTACGTGCAGGGCAAGCTGCCCTACGGCTACCCGCCGGGGCCGTTTTCGCCCGGGACCAACGCCATCGGCCGGGTGCTTGCGGTCGGCGAAGGCGTGTATGGCTATCGCGCAGGCCAGCGCGTGGCGCTGAGCCCCTACTGGATTGCCGACGAAGCGCTGCGCGAGCCCGCTCAGGCGCTGATCGGGCTGACGGCGATCAGCCCTGACAGCGCACCCATGCTCGGCGATTTCCCGCACGGCACGCTGCGCGAGGCGGTCGAGTTTCCGGCCTCGACGGTGTTCCCGCTCGACGGCCTCGATCACGTACCTTCGGCGCGGCTCGCGGCGCTCGGCAAGCTCGTGGTGCCGTTCGGCGGGCTGCGCCGAGGCCGGCTCGCGGCAGGTGAAACCGTGGTGGTGAACGGTGCAGCCGGCGCGTTTGGCTCGGCCGCCGTGCTCGATGCGCTCGCGCTCGGCGCGGGCCGTGTCGTGGCGCTCGGCCGGCGCGCCGCGGCGCTGGCGCCGCTCGAGAAGCTCGGCGGCGGTCGCGTGGTGACGGTGGCGCTCAGCGGCGAGATGGCGCGCGACGTGGAGGCCATCCGCGCCGCCGCGAACGGCGGCGCCGATCTCGCCTTCGACATGGTCGGCCACGCCACCGACCCGGGCGCCACGCTATCGGCGCTGCGCAGTCTGCGCCGCAATGGCCGCATGGTGCTGATGGGCAGCATGGAGGTGGACTTGCCGATCAAGTATGGGGAGATGATGCTCAACAACTGGGAGTTGATGGGTCACTTCATGTACAGCGGCGCGGACTACCGCGCGCTGATCGCGCTCGTGCAGTCGGGCCAGTTGCCGCTCGATGCGATCGAAGTGGAGCGCCACGCGTTCGATGCGCTGGAGACCGCGATCGACGCGGCGGAAAAGGCCGAAGGGCTCACGTGCGTTGCGGTGTGCACGTCGTAAAGCGCACACGCTCCCAAAGCCAATCGGCCCGCAAGCGCGACTGACGCTTGCGGGCCGATTTCGTTGCGAGTGCAACGAGTGTTAGTCGATGCCGTGGAACACGGCGTCGTCCGGGCCGAGGTAGGCGGGCGGACGCCACACTGCGTCGCGCATCGAGTGCTGCACGAGATTTTCCACGCCCAGCAGCACCGCGAAGATCGCCATGCGCACCGGAATGCCGTTGTCGGTCTGGCGGAAGATCGCGAGGCGCGGATCGTGGTTCAGATCGGTCGAAAGATCGTTGGCGCCCGGGCGGCTGTCGCGCGGCAGCGGGTGCATCACGAGCGTTTCGGGGCTGCAGCACTCGTCCATGGTTGCCTGGTTGATCTGGAATTCGGGCGTGTAGCCTTCGAACGACTCGTCGGCGAAGCGCTCCTTCTGGATGCGTGTGGCGTACACCACGTCCGCGCCGCGCAGACCTGCGCGCAGGTCGTGCGTTTGCTCGACCACGTGTCCATTGGTCGAGATCTTGTCGACGATGTACGCCGGCATTTCGAGCTGCGGCGGCGAAATGAGCGTGAACTTGATGCCGCGATACAGTGCGAGCAGCTTCACGAGCGAGTGCACCGTACGGCCGTACTTGAGGTCGCCCACGAGCGCGATATGCGCGCCGTCGACGATCTTGCCCAGACGCGAGAACTCGCGCTGGATCGTGTAGAGGTCGAGCAGCGCCTGGCTCGGGTGTTCGCCGGGACCGTCGCCGCCATTGATCACGGGAATGTTCACCGCGCGCGCGAATTCGGCCACCGAGCCTTGATCAGGATGCCGAATCACCATCGCGTCCACGTAGCCGGCCATCACGCGGCTCGTGTCGTAAATCGATTCGCCCTTGGCCATCGAGGAGAACGTGAAGCCGGTCGTGTCGCACACCGAGCCGCCCAGGCGGCAGAACGCGGCGCCAAAGCTCACGCGCGTACGCGTGCTGGCTTCGAAGAACAGGTTGCCGAGCACCGCGCCTTCGAGCACGCGCGAGATTTTCCGGCGGCGCGCGATGGGCTGCATGATGTCGGCCACGCGGAACAGGGCTTCGACGGAGTCGCGCGAGAACTGGTCCACGGAAAGCAGCTGCGGCTTGCCTTCGAACTGCATCTGGCTCGCGAGCGAACGCGAATCTACGCTTTGCGTATAGTCTTCGCGCGGCTCGCCGTTGCCGACGATTTCCGAAACGAAGCGCTCGACGATCTCCGGCATGGCGCGCGATTCCTGCGACTCCTCGGGCAAGAGCCAGGTGTCGAGCGCGCGACGCGATACGCCGATGCGGCTCGCGAATGCGTCGCGGGTCATGTTCAGACGCCGCATGGCGTCACGGAGGAAGGCTTGTTGCGGAACGCTCATGCTGGCACCCGTGAGTTCTGGTTGATGTACGCGGTGCGTATATTAGTTCGGCGGTGCGAGAAGTCAAGTTCTTTTGTCGGAAGAGCGCTCGAGGGGCGTTGCCGCGCCCGCAAAATCGCCGGTCAAGCCGTGTGGCCCTTAATTTGGGATAGCGCTTTTTGCGACGCCACGATAATCGACGTTTTGAATTTTTCCGGGCCGGCGTCCGCCGGCCGTGGCAGCCAAAGATGTCCGCTTTACCTCCCGCATTGCGCTCCCGCTGTGCGAGCGTGCGACTCGCACGGTCCTCACGGAGCCAGCCATGAAATTGCCGTGGTCCAGCTCTGCCGGTGATCTCACCAAGGGCGACGTCCGCTTCGTCACGCATGAGACAGCGCGGCGCGCTGCGATCGCCTCGGCGTGCGCGGCGGCCGTGCTTGCGCTCGCCGGCGGCGTGGCCATCGGCCATTTCGCGCGCGCTCCGGTCGCGTCCGGTCCCGCCGGGGCGAATCAGCATCACTACGTGGTCGGTGAAATCGGGCGCATGGACGCCTCCATCGCCTTGCTCGATCCGCGCATCGAGCGGCTCGCGGCAGAACTCGCGCAATTGCGCCAGTTCGACCAGCGGCTGCGCGCGCAACCGGCTCGCGGCGCTGCAACGGCACCCGCGCCCGCGCGCTCGGGCGACGAAGGCAACGACGCCGACGGTGAGGGCGGCCCCGCGCTCGCGCCGCGCCGCTGCGTGGAGGCGTCCGCCGCGCAGGCGAACGCCAAGGCCGTCAACGGCGCAATCGACTGCATGGCCGCGACGCTCTCCGCACTCGAGCAGGCCGCCGCCGAGCACGAGGCGGCATGGGACGCGTTCCCGGGCCGCCGCCCGCTCGATGGCGGCCGCAACGGCTCGCCGTTCGGCAATCGCATCGATCCGTTCACGCAGCGTCTAAGCTTTCATCCGGGCATGGACCTCGTTGCGCCGACTGGCACGCCGATCCTCGCCGCGGCGGGCGGCCGCGTGATCTTCGCGGGTCCGAAAGCGGGCTACGGCAATGCCGTCGAGATCGACCACGGCAACGGCTTCGTCACGCGTTACGGCCATGCCTCGAAGATCGACGTGCGGGTGGGCCAGATCGTGCTGCCCGAGGAGCATATCGCCGACGTGGGCTCGACGGGCCGCTCGACGGGCCCGCATCTGCACTTCGAAGTGCTCGTGCACGGGCAGCCCGTCAATCCCGCCGACTATCTTGCACTCTTCGTTGCGCCCATCAATGGCTGATCCGCGACGTACCCCGCGCACGCATACGAATGCCGATCGCGCTTACGAATTGCAGCCGGTGCGCTCGCTGGCGTGGCGCGTGGGTGGCGCGACGCTTTGGGCCGTGCTCGCCGCGACGGCCGGTGCGGGCGTGACGGCGTGGCTGCTCAAGCCGCAAGCCGAGCCGAGTTGCCCCGTGGTCGCGCCCGACGCCTTGAGCCGCGAACTCGGCGACACGCAATTGCGGCTCGAGCAGGAGCGCGCCGCGCGCGCCGCGCTGCAAACCACGGCGCAAGGCGCGCAGGCCACCATCGCGAAGCTGCAGGCCGAACTCGTGTTCCTGCGAAACCATGGCGCCGGTTCGCGCTGAGCCTCGACGAGCGCCGCACATCTTCATCGACACTCACACCACACGGTAGCTTTCCATGTTCAGCAACAAGAAAAAGCCGCAAGCCGGCATCGAGCAAACCAAGCTGGCGACGCTGATCGCACAGGACATCGCGATCACGGGCGACCTCGAATACGCCGACGGGCTGCGCCTCGACGGCCGCGTGCACGGCAACGTGTCCAGCAAGCCCGGCGCGAAAACGTTGCTCGTGTTGAGCGAGCGCGGCGCGATCGAGGGCAACGTGCACGGCTACGACATCGTGGTGAACGGGCGCATAGAGGGCGACGTGATCGCCGATCACTTCGTCGAACTGCAACCGAACGCGCACGTGGTCGGCAACATCTACTACCAGCAGTTGCAGATGGACTGCGGCGCTTCGGTGGACGGCAAGCTCACCAAGCGCGATCCCGGCAGTAGCAGCGATAGCGGCGACATGCAGAGCCTGCTGCTCGATTCGCCCCAGTTCGAGGTCCTGCCGCGCGAGTAAGCGCGAGTGAGCGCGAGTGAGCGCGAGTGAGTACGAACCGCGCGCCCGCAAATGCGCGATCTCGGTTACACTGCGCGACATGCCACGTCACCCGCTCCGTCACGATCTGCCGAATGTCACCGCCGCCACGCGCGCGGTGTCGTCGCTCGCGCAGGCCGCATCGGTGTGGCTGAAAGCCAAATCCAAAAAACAGCCGCTCATCTGACCGGAGTCTGCTGTTCCGTCAGATGTGCGACGGAACAGCCAGTCGAAGGCGCCCGGCCTTCCGCCTCACTCCCGGCTTGCTTCCCTCCTGCGCACCGCTGAGCGGACCTTCCATACGGTCGAGTTCAAAGGAAAGTCATGTCTGAGTTTTCGGGTATCTGGATTCCGCTCATTACGCCGTTCAACGCCGGCGCGGTCGATCATGCTGCGCTCGACACGCTCGTGCGCCATTACGTCGAAGCCGGCGTGGCCGGCTTTGTCGCGCTCGGCACGACCGGTGAACCCGCCGCCCTAAGCGACGCAGAAGCCGACGACGTACTCGCCACCGTGCTGGCCTCGGCCGGCGGCCTGCCGGTCGTGGCGGGCGTGAGCGGCAATCACACGGCGGCGGTGTGCGAACGCATCGCAGCGCTCAATGAGCGGCCCATCGCGGGCGTGCTGGCGGCGGCGCCTTACTACATCCGTCCGGCGCAGGCGGGCGTGATCGGCCACTTCGCCGCGCTCGCCGATGCGAGCCGCAAGCCCCTGATCATTTACGACATCCCCGCGCGCACGGGCGTGCGCATCGAGTTGCCGAGCCTGCTCGAACTCGCGGCGCACGAGCGTATCGTCGCGGTGAAGGACTGTGGCGGCTCGCTCGACAAGACCCTCGCGCTGATTCTCGACGGCCGTTTGCAGGTGCTCTGCGGCGAGGACATCGACATGTTCGGCGCGATGTGCGCGGGCGCGAGCGGGGCGATCGCGGCGTCGGCGCATTGGCGGCCGGAGCGTTTCGTGGCGATGGCGCGCGCGTTGCAGGAAGGGCGTCTCGCCGATGCGCGCGCGATCTGGCACACGCTTGTGCCGCTCGTGCGCGCGGCGTTCGCGGAGCCGAATCCGGGGCCGGTGAAAGCGGGGCTCGCAGCGTGCGGGTTGATCCGCAATGAACTGCGCGCGCCGATGACGCGCGTGAGCGGGGAACTGGAGGAGTCGCTCGCGCGGCTCGTGATTTGACACTTCCCGTGCGGCACTTCCCGTGCGGCACTGTCCATGCGGGACGGCGGCGTGACGAGATGAGATGCGGCGTGCGCGCCGCCCGAAAGCGGCGCTTCTAGCGCGCCGCGCGTGCGTTCGTGGCGCTCGATGCTCGGCGGCGGCGCGTGCGCGGCCGTTCGACTGCAGCGGGTTCGCCGTTCAGCAGAATGCGGCGGCCGGGCACGTGCTGCGCGACGAGGCGAGCGATATCGAGCGCTGTGCTCTCGGCGGGCACGACCTGGCGGCGCGCGCTGTCGTCGAGCGGCGTCGTCCATTCGACGAGCCGGTAGGCGCGGCCCCACGGATGCTGCAGCGGTGTGGAGACCCGGCATGACGCCACCGTCGAAGCCGCGCCGTCGCGCAGCAGGGACTGCAGGTGCACCAGTACATCGTCTTCAACCATGACCTCGCTCCTCCTAGGCTTGCCGCACAAAAAAACGCCGCCGATGTTCCGGCGGCTCAACAGGGGTTGAGCCTATGGTTGCAGCAAAGAATTAAACCAACCTTAAGAGATGGCGCTGAGCGACGAGTGCGGCGGGTAGGGCCAATGGGGGCAGCGGTGCGTGCCCGCTGTGGGCGCGCACCGCTCAGAAAGACGCGGGTGGAGCAGCCGGCCTCGCTCGCCCGGCGTAAAGACAATCTGAAAGACGGTGGCTAGCGCGGGCAGCCAGTGCACGCCGCTAGTATGGGCGACTAGTGCTTCGTGCCATTTTGCCGGAGCGTCGCTCGCGTCTTGCGCGCGGCGAACAGCGGCAGATAGTCCTGGATGCGTGCTTGCGCGCGATATTCATTGAGCGTGTCGGCGTAGATGCGCGCGACCGTTTCCTCCGGCGTGTTGGTTTCTTCGGCGATGGTATGAACGATCTCGGCAACATCGGCGGTCTTCGTCATGACTTGGCTCCGGTCAGCGAGGAGGGGTTGGCAGGCAGGGTTTGAATTCAAGGATATCCGCGCGCGGGATACCAATTGAATCCGCCTATCGGGCGCTAGTGTCGCGGGTGTGTCGACTCAGGGATCTGTGTGAACTTTACCGGCGGCTTGCGCGCGCTCCCGCATTTTCAGGCCTTCCAGTAAAAAACGGCCACCGCGAGGCGGAATGCCTGCGCCGTGGCCGCCAGTTAGCGTGCGGCCATGAGCCGCACACATGCCATGTTTACGCTGCGCTTTCGAGCGACGGATAGTCCGTGTAGCCCGTTTCGCCACGCGCGTAATACGTCGAGGGATTCGGCGCGTTGAGCGGCGCGTTCAATTCGAAACGGCGCGCCAGATCGGGGTTCGCGATGAAGAGCTGGCCCCACGCGACCGCGTCGGCTTCGCCTGCCGCGAGCACGGCCTGAGCCGATTCCAGCGAGAACTTTTCGTTCGCGATGAACGGACCGCCGAATTCGGCCTTCAGTTGTGGCCCGAGACGGTTATCGCCAAGCGATTCGCGCGCAAAGACGAACGCGATCTTGCGCTTGCCGAGTTCGCGCGCCACATAACCGAACGTCGCCGCCGGATTCGAATCGCCCATCGTGTGCGCGTCGCCGCGCGGTGCGATATGCATGCCCACGCGATTCGCGCCCCACACGTCGATACACGCGTCGGTGATTTCGAGCAGCAGGCGCGCGCGATTCTCGATCGAGCCGCCATAGGCGTCCGTGCGTTGGTTGGTGCTGTCTTGCAGGAACTGGTCAATCAAATAACCATTCGCGCCGTGAATTTCCACGCCGTCGAAACCGGCCGCCTTCGCGTTGACCGCGCCCTGGCGGAACGCGGCGATCACACCGGCGATTTCTTCGGTTGCGAGCGCGCGCGGCGTGACGAAGCCGCGTTGCGGACGCACGAGGCTCACGTTGCCTTGCGGCGCGATGGCGCTCGGCGCCACCGGCAGATCGCCGTTCAGGAACACGGGGTCGGACACACGGCCCACGTGCCACAGTTGCATGAAGATGCGGCCGCCCGCGGCGTGCACCGCGTCGGTCACGATCTTCCAGCCTTCCACCTGCTCTTGCGACCAGATGCCCGGCGTTTCGGCATAGCCGACGCCTTGCGGCGTGACCGAGGTCGCTTCGCTGATGATGAGGCCGGCCGTCGCGCGCTCGGCGTAGTACTTCGCCATGAGTGCGTTGGGCACGCGTACTTCGCCCGCGCGTTGACGCGTGAGCGGGGCCATGATGATGCGGTTCGGCAGCGTGAGGTCGCCGATCTGGATGGGGTCGAAAAGCGTTGCCATGTAGGGTCACCTTGTCTGCGGGCGCGGCCCGCGGGCTGAAAAGCGATACAGGAATCGAAACGGACGATGCGGCTTCAGCGGATGTTGGTCGCTGAAGCATCACAACCGCGGCGTCACAACTGCGCGTTCATATGGGCGATAAACGCCTCGATGACCGGCTCGTTGCGCTTGAAGAACACCCACTGCCCCACGCGTTTGGACGTGACGAGCCCGGCCTTCTGCAACACGGCCAGATGCGCGGACACCGTGGATTGCGAAAGCTGGCAATGCGCGTCGATCTTGCCTGCGCAGACACCGTTTTCGAGCGGCAGCTCCTGGTCGCCGAAATGCACCTGCGGCTCACGCAGGCTCGCGAGGATCTCGCGGCGCACGGGATTGGAGAGCGCCTTGCAGATCGCGTCGACATCCAGGGGTGCAGGGGTTGTGCGGTTCTTCATTGCGGTTGCATCGTAACTGTCCGAATCATATATCGGAATTATACGATATGGGCGATGACACTCTTTTCAATAGGGTTGTCGCTGTACATCGCGCTCTCCTTCCCCGCTTTTGCATAGCTTTGGCCTATGCAAAACATCGGGAAACAATGCTTGGCAGTCGAAATTTGTCGTCAGTTAATGCGCTCAACGTTTCGAGTGGGGCGGTCGTTTCGCCCTGGCCCTGCACTTGTTTTGCACCTTCGTCGCGCGTGCCGATTTCATAAACACGCAGGCGAGCCAATGGAGATTGTTATGGCAGACAACCGCAACGCGGTTCCCCTGATCGAGAAGCACACGATCGGCTACGTGCCCGAGAACGAGCGGCACGGCAAGGTTCGCGATCTCTTCACGCTTTGGTTCGGCGGCAATATCGCGCCGCTGCCGATCGTCACCGGCGCGCTCGGCGTGCAGCTTTATCACCTCAATCTCATGTGGGGCATTGTCGCGATCATCGTCGGCCAGGCGCTGGGCGGCATTCTCATGGCGCTGCATTCGGCACAAGGCCCGCAAATGGGCATTCCGCAAATGATCCAGAGCCGCGCGCAGTTCGGCTCGCGCGGCGCGCTGCTCGTCACGGTCATCGCCGGCATCATGTACGTCGGCTTCTTCGCCTCGAATATCGTGCTGGCAGGCAAGTCGCTGCACGGCATTCAATCGTCGATTCCCGTGCCCGCCGGCATCGTGATCGGCGCGCTCGGGTCGGGGCTCATCGGCATCATCGGATACCGCTTCATACACGTGCTGAATCGCATCGGCACGTGGGTGCTCGGCATCGGGATCGCCGTGGGCTTCGGCTATATCGTCACGCACGTGCAATCGACGGATTTCCTCACGCGCGGCGGCTTCAACTTTGCCGGCTGGCTCGCGACGGTGTCGCTCTCCGCGCTGTGGCAAATCGCGTTCGCGCCGTATGTCTCCGACTATTCGCGCTACCTGCCGAAGAATGTGGGCGTCGCGTCGACGTTCTGGGCAACGTACCTCGGCTGCGTGCTCGGCTCGACGCTCGCGTTCGTATTCGGCGCGGTGGCCGTGCTCGCGGTTCCGGCCGGCGCCGACACGATGGATGCGGTGAAGGCCTCGACCGGCGCTATCGGCCCGTTCATGCTCGTGTTGTTCCTGCTGAGCGTGATTAGTCACAACGCGTTGAATTTGTACGGCGCCGTGCTTTCGGTCATCACGTCGCTGCAGACGTTCGCATATCGCTGGATTCCTACCGCGAAGTCGCGCGCGGTGCTCTCGATCATCATCCTGACCGCGTGCTGCTTTGCGGCGGTGGGCGCGTCGAAGGACTTCGTCGGGCATTTCGTCGATCTCGTGCTCGCGCTGCTCGTCGTGCTCGTGCCGTGGACGGCAATCAATCTGATCGACTTCTATGTGATTCACAAGGGCGACTACGACGTTCAGTCGATCTTCCGCGTCGATGGCGGCATTTACGGGCGGTTCAATCCGCAAGCGCTGATCGCCTATGCCGTCGGGATTCTCGTGCAGATCCCGTTCATGAATACGCCGATGTACGTGGGTTCTTTCTCGGCGCATCTGGACGGCGCGGACCTGTCCTGGCTCGTCGGCATCATCGTCACGACGCCGCTTTACTTGTGGCTCGCCACGCGCGACACGGCGTACCGCCGCCGGCTCAACCAGCCGTCCGCGCAGGTGCAGTAAATCGCGCGGATCGCCGCCTTCGACTGATCAATGTTTGAAGCGCAAGCGCCGGATATAGCTTTCGCAGAACGCGGCGAAGCGCTTCACCACTTCGCGTTGCCGCACGGTGCTCGACGTTGCAATGCCGAGCGTCGTTGCGGGAACGGCCTCCTTGAAGCGCTTGACGACGAATTCCTCGCCATCCACGGTGCGGCACGACTCTAGCGGGAAGTTGAGAATGCTGTAGCCCAGACCGTTCGCCACCATGCCGCGCACGACTTCGGGCTGCGCGGAGCGGAACGCGGCGACCGGGCGGCTGCCTGCCGCGTCGAAAAGCGTCGAGAAGTATTCGCGGCTGTGCGGAAGATCGAGCATCACGTAAGGCTCCGGCAGCAAGTCCTTCAGCGAGACCTTCGCTGCGCGTGCGAGCCGGTGATTTTTCGGCAGGATCACGTAAGGCGGCAGCGAGACGACGGGCACGAAGGCGATGCCTTCCGCAATGTCGAGGCTATACGTGAGTGCGATATCCAGCGAGCCGTCGCTGAGCCCGCTCAGCAGGCCGTCCTGATGCGCTTCCTTCGTGATGAACGTGATCGACGCATGTTCGCGCAGGAACGCGCTGATGAGCGACGGCATGAGCGGCGGCGCAAGCGAAACGAGGCAGCCGAGCGAGACGGTGCCGGATACGCCGCCGTCGAGCTCTTGTGCCGTGAGTTGCAGTTCCTCGGCGCTCTTGAGGAGGCTGCGCGCATGCACGAGCAGATCGCGGCCCGGTTGGGTGAGCGAGAGCCCGCTTGCGTGATGGCGGATGAACAATTGCACGCCGAACGACGACTCTAGTTCGGCCAGCGCGGTCGAGATCGAAGGCTGCGAGATGTGCAGGCGCTTCGCCGCAGCGGTGAACGAAAGGGTTTCCGCAGTCGCGATGAAATAGCGCAACTGGCGCAGTGAGTAGCGAATCGATACGCCGTCCATTTCAAGGAATCTCTCGTAAAGGCGCAACCTGGGCGGCCGATAGTTCACACCCGGTTGCATAGGTAAATCCGATGCAGAGGATTTTATTTTAATAGTTTTTCCTATCCTGCGTCGCGCGTAGAGTTTGTTTCGACGAGCAGGACGTCATTCGCAAATTTGAAGGAGAACAGCCATGAAGGCTGACAACGTGTCCATCGACACACTGGTCATCGGCGCCGGTCAGGCGGGCGTGGCGATGAGCGAGCATCTCAGCAAGTCGGGCGTGCCGCATCTCGTGCTGGAGCGCGATCGCATTGCGGAGCGCTGGCGCACGGGCCGCTGGGATTCGCTGGTCGCCAACGGTCCCGCCTGGCACGACCGTTTTCCCGGCATGGAATTCGAAGGATTGGACCCCGACGCGTTCGCGGGCAAGGAGCAGGTCGCCGATTACTTCGTCGCGTATGCCAGGAAGTTCAATGCGCCCATCCGCACGGGCGTGGAGGTGACGCGCGTCGAACGCCTTCAGGGACGCCCGGGCTTCGCAGTGCAGACGAATAGCGGCACGTTCGAAGCGAATCGGGTTGTCGTGGCCACGGGGCCGTTTCAGCGCCCGGTGATTCCCGCCATCGCACCGAAGGACCCACGTCTCACGCAGATGCACTCGGCCGACTATCGCAATCCGGCGCAGTTGCCCGCCGGCGCGGTGCTGGTGGTAGGTGCAGGTTCGTCGGGTACGCAGATCGCCGACGAACTGCGTCGTTCGGGCCGCACGGTGTACCTGTCGGTCGGGCCGCACGATCGGCCGCCGCGCGCTTATCGCAACCGCGACTTCTGCTGGTGGCTCGGCGTGCTCGGCGAATGGGACAAGGAGGTGGCAGGGCCCGGGCGCGAGCACGTGACGATTGCCGTGAGCGGCGCATATGGCGGCCAGACCATCGATTTTCGCCGGCTCGCGCATGAAGGCATGACGCTCGTCGGCGTCACGAAATCGTTCGACAACGGCGTCGTGACGTTCGAGCAGGATCTGGTGGCCAATCTCAAGCGCGGCGACGAGAACCTGATGTCGCTGCTCGACGCTGCCGATGCTTATGTCGAGCGCAACGGCATCGACCTGCCGAACGATCCTGAGGCACGCCACATCCCGGCCGATCCCGAGTGCGTTGCGCATCCACTGCGCGAACTGGATCTCGCCGCGGCCGGCGTGACGACGATCATCTGGGCAACCGGCTATGCCGTCGATTACAGCTGGCTGCATGTCGACGCGTTCGATGAGCAAGGCAAGCCGAAGCATCAGCGCGGCGTCTCGACGGAGCCGGGTGTTTATTTTCTCGGCTTGCCGTGGCTGTCGCGGCGAGGCTCGTCGTTCATCTGGGGCGTGTGGCACGACGCGAAGCACATTGCCGATCACATCGGCACGCAGCGCAAGTACCTCGACTATCGCGATGCAGCCCAACGCGAACGCGTGGCGCTCGCCACGAACAAGGCGTGCGACGAATCGCACGCAAGCACCCTCAACGAAATCGGAGTGAACTGATGCCTACCCATACCCGCATCCGCATGTTCAACACGAAGGACACCTATCCAAACCAGACGCTCGACAACGATCTGTGTCAGGCCGTACGCGCGGGCAACACCGTCTACGTGCGCGGTCAGGTCGGCACCGACTTCGACGGCAAGCTGATCGGCCTCGGCGACCCGCGCGCGCAGGCCGAGCAGGCGATGAAGAACGTCAAGCAGTTGCTCGAAGAAGCGGGCAGCGACCTGTCGCACATCGTCAAGACGACGACCTATATCATCGATCCGCGCTATCGCGAACCGGTCTATCAGGAAGTCGGCAAGTGGCTCAAAGGCGTGTACCCGATTTCGACTGGCTTGTGCGTGAGTGCGCTCGGCCAGCCGCAATGGCTGATGGAGATCGACGTGATCGCGGTGATTCCCGAGAACTGGACGCCTCGCGAGGCATAAGGAGCGGCGCATGACATTCTCGATCGTCGGACGTTGCCGGGAAACCGGCCAACTGGGTATTGCCATCAGTTCCTCGAGTATTGCCGTGGGCGCGCGTTGCCCCTGGGTGCGAGCAGGCGTCGGCGCGGTCGCGACGCAGAATGTCACGCTGCCCGCGCTTGGGCCCCGAATCCTCGATCTGATGGAGCGGCAGGAGCTTGCGCCGCATATCGCGTTGAAGCAGGCCCGCGATGCCGATGCGTTCAACGCGTATCGGCAAGTCACGGTGATCGACGCGCAGGGCCGCACCGCGTACTTCACAGGCGAGAACGCGCTCGGGGTGCATCATGCTTCGGCCGGTGATCAATGTGTTGCAGCGGGCAATATGCTCGCCGCGCCGCAAGTCATTGATGCGATGGTGCGTACATTCGAGCGCACTCAAGGGCTGCTTGCCGAGCGTCTGCTCGCTGCAATGCATGCCGCGGTGGAGGCGGGCGGCGAAGCGGGCCCGGTCCATTCGGCCGCGCTCAAGGTCGTCGACACGCAGGTCTGGCCAATCGTGGATTTGCGAGTCGATTGGGCCGACGACGATCCCATCGGCCAACTCGCGCAGCTGTGGAAAGCGTATCTCCCGCAGATGCAGGACTACGTCACGCGCGCGTTGAACCCGACCGCGGCCCCAAGCTATGGAGTGCCAGGCGATGAGTGATCGCTCCAGCCGCGCGCTGCTTGAACGGCTGATCGGCTTCGAGACCGTCAGCCGCGAATCGAATCTCGAACTGATCGCGTTCGTGCAGCGCTATCTCGCGGATCTTGGTGTCGAATGCGAGCTGTTTCATAACGCCGAGCGCACGAAAGCCAGCCTCTATGCGACTATCGGTCAGCGCGACAAGGGCGGCGTCGTGCTGTCGGGTCATACAGACGTCGTGCCCGTCGAGGGCCAGGCATGGACCGTCGACCCGTTCCGCCTCACAGAAAAGAACGGACGGCTTTACGGGCGCGGCAGCGCGGATATGAAGGGCTTTCTGGCATGCGTGCTCGCGGCGGTCCCCAGGTTCGCCGAGCGCAAGCTGAACGTGCCGGTCCATATCGCGTTTTCATACGACGAAGAAGTGGGCTGCCTCGGTGTGCGCCCGATGCTCGCGGAGCTCGAAAAGCGCGCTCACAAGCCGCGTTTGTGCATCATCGGCGAGCCGACGGAAATGAAGCCTGTGCTCGGCCACAAGGGGAAGCTCGCCATGCGCTGCCGCGTGAAGGGCGCGGCGTGTCACTCGGCGTACGCGCCGTATGGCGTGAATGCCATTCAATACGCGGCCCGACTCATCAATCGGCTGGAGAATATCGGCGAAGAACTCGCCCAGCCCGAACATCACGACGAACGTTTCGATCCGCCGTATTCGACGGTGCAAACGGGCGTCGTCACGGGCGGACGCGCGCTGAATATCGTGCCTGCCGAGTGCGAGTTCGATTTCGAAGTGCGCTCGGTGCCGGGCTTCGAGGCGCAAACGGTGGCTGAGCGGATCGAGTCGTATGCGCAGGCGGAACTGCTGCCGAAAATGCGCAAGGTGCACGCCGATACCGATATCCGCTTCGAGCCCTTGAACGCTTATCCTGGCCTGGCAACACCGCCGGATAGCGAGGCGGCGCAGCTGCTCGCCGTGATCAGCGAGCTGCGCGACTTCGGCACGGTTGCGTTCGGCACCGAGGGCGGATTATTTACGCGCGCGGGCATTCCCACCGTCGTATGCGGGCCTGGCAGCATGGAGCAAGGCCACAAGCCCGACGAGTTCGTGAGCGTCGATCAACTCGGCCGCTGCGATGCGATGCTGGCGCGGCTTGTCGAGCATATCGCGCGCGCGTAGCGCTTTTTACGCGGTCGCCCGCTGTGCAACCGTGGCCGCGACCTTCACGCGGCTCACGTACGCCAGCGCGGACAAACTGATCATGGCGGTCGCGATCAGCCAGTAGCTCGGCGCGCTCTTGTCGCCGGTCGCACTCAGCATCCACGTGACGATGGCCGGCGTGAAGCCGCCGAATACGGTCACGCCGATGTTGTAGCCGATCGACATGCCGGTGGCGCGCGTCGCGGCTGGGAAAATCTCCGCCATGAGTGCGGGCACGGCGCCGAAATAGATCGACTTCAGCAGCGCCAGCCACGCAATCAGTACGAAGAGCGGCACCGCACTCGCGTGGCTGGTCGCCCAGGCGAAGCCCGGGTAGGCGCTCACGAGAAAGAGGAGCGCGACGCAGGTCATCTGTGTGCGCCGTCCGATACGGTCGGAAAGATGCCCCGCGAACGGCGTGACGACCGTGAGAATCACGCCGCCAGCCATAGTCGCCGCGAATCCGGTTGCCGCAGGCAGATGCAACTGGCGGATGGCGAACGTGGGAATGTACTGCAGCAGGTAGTTGACCGCTGTCGAGACCGTCATCAAGCCGATTGCCGTGAGCACGAGCCGCTTTTGGTGACCCAGTACTTCTCGCACGGGCGTTTCGGTACGCTCGGCGTGCTTGAAGTCCTCGGCGTCTTCAATGTAGCGGCGCAGGTAGAGACCCGCCGGGCCAATCAGCAGTCCGAAGAAGAACGGCAGACGCCACCCCCAGGCTGCGAGGTCGGCAGGCGCCATGAGGCGGGCGAGACCATAGCCGAACGAGGCCGCGAGCAGCGTGGCGAGCCCTTGCGTGGCGAACTGCCAGCTGGCGAGAAAGCCGCGCCGGTGTGGCGCATGCTCGATCAGCATGGCCGTGGAGGCGCCAAACTCGCCGCCCGCCGAAAAGCCCTGGATGAGCCGCGCGGCAAACACCGCGAGCGGCGCGGTCACGCCGATCGTTTCGTAGCCGGGTATCAGCGCGATGATCGCCGTGCCGACCATCATGAGGCTGACCGAGAGCATCAGCGCGGCCTTGCGTCCGCGGCGGTCGGCATAGGCGCCGAGCACCGCGCCGCCAAGCGGGCGCACGAGATACGACGCGCCGAACGTGCCGAACGTGAGCAGCATCGACACGGTTTCGTTGACGGCCGGAAAGAAGTGCTTGCCGATGTACGCCGCGAAGAACCCGTAAATGGCGATGTCGAACCATTCGAGCGCGTTGCCGGCGGAGGTGGCGATGACGAGCCTCGCAAGGCTCACGGGTTGCTTTGCTGACATGGCGGCGGGCACCTTTATGTGGTCTTCAGGCGAGGGCGTCGGTGGGTTGCGTCGATGCGCGCGTCCTGGCGAGACGCGCGGCGTCGTCGCCCAGGTCCCACCAGAGTCCGGCCATCACCGCGAGCGCCTCGCGCGCGACGGAGCCGAGCAGGTGTTCGTTCGGCGCGTGCTGCGCGCAAGCCGGATACGAGTGCGGGACCCACAGCGTCGGCAGTCCGAGCGTGTACGCGAAGACGTCGTTGGGCACCGTGCCGCCGAGGTTCGGCAACAGCGCGGGCTTCTTGCCCGTCGACGCGCGCAGCGAGTCGAGCGCCCAGTGCACCCAGGCGTCGTCGGGGTCGAGCCGCGTGGCAGCGGAGGTCTGCGTGACACGCACTTGCACGTCGTCAAAACCAAGCCGCGCGAAGTGCGCTTCGAGATGCTCGCCCACGCGCGCGGCGTCCGTGCCCACCACGAAGCGCAACTGGCAGGTGGCCTTGGCCGTGGGTGGGATCGCGTTGACGGGCGCATCGGGATTGCCGGTCTTGAACGCAAGCACTTCGAGCGTGTTCCAGGCGATCACGCGCTCGGTGGGCGTGAGGCCGGGCTCGCCCCAGTTGGGATCGATCGCGGGGGCGTCGTCGTCGCCGCCGAGCACAATGTCGGCGAGTGCTTCGCGCACGCTGGCCGGCACCGGCGGCGGACGCAACCCGTCCACGACGATGGCGCCGCGCCGGTCGACAAGGCTCGCGATCGCGTGCGAGAGCACGACACCCGGATTGCGCAGCGCGCCGCCCCAGTTGCCCGAGTGATGCGCGCCCTTGCGCAGATCGACAAG
Organism: Paraburkholderia sp. J8-2; assembly: GCF_905220195.1. NCBI lineage: Bacteria > Pseudomonadati > Pseudomonadota > Betaproteobacteria > Burkholderiales > Burkholderiaceae > Paraburkholderia > Paraburkholderia sp. J8-2. The sequence goes on along the minus strand of NZ_CAJMZA010000028.1, from coordinate 26,925 downwards.
CAGTTCGAACGTCACGCCGCCGCGCGAGCCGAGGAAGAGCGTGGGCCGCTCGGCCAGCACGCGCGGGCCGTCCGAGGCGATGAACACGTCTGCCGCGAGTGCTTCGCGATTGGCGGCGCACACGGCGTCGAGACCCGGCGAGCCGATTTCCTCGCCGGTTTCGAAGATCAGCTTCACGTTGTAGCCGAGCTTGCCGCCGCGCGCGTCCAGCACCGCGGCGAGGGCCGCGAAGTTCACCGAGTGCTGGCCCTTGTTGTCGGCTGTGCCGCGACCATACCAGCGGTCGCCTTCCACGGTGACGCTCCAGGGCGCGAGACCTTCGCGCCACTGTTCGTCGTAGCCGCGCACGACGTCGCCGTGGCCGTAGGTCAGCACGCTCGGCAGCGCGGGGTCTTCGATGCGCTCGGCGATCAGAAACGGCGCGCGCGAACTGGCGGGATTCTCGACCACGCGGCAAGTGAAGCCGAGCGGCGTGAGGGAAGGCATTACCTCGTCCGCGAGATAGGCGACGAGCGCACGGGCCTGCTCGGGATTCTGGCTTTCGGTGCGAAAGCCCACGCGGCGCTGGAGGTCGGTGAAGAACGCGCCGGAGTCGTAAGCGCGCAAGGCGCGGTCGATGGCGGTTTGTCGGGTCTCGTTCAAAAGGGCTCCTCTCATGCCTGGGTGCGGGGAATGAAAGCAGTCTAGGAACGCCAAAAATTCGCAACAATTTCAAAATTTGCGGATAGCATTGCCAAAATGGCAACGCAACGAGCACTGAACGGATAAGCCGATGCTTCATGGAATCGCCTTGCGCTACTTCGTCGAGGTCGCGCGCACGGGGTCGCTGGCGGCGGCTTCGGAAAACCTGCACGTCGCCGTTTCGGCGATCAGCCGCCAGATCAGCAAGCTGGAGGAGGACGTGGGCACGGCGCTCTTCGAGCGCATGCCGCGCGGCATGGTGCTGACCGAATCGGGCGAACGGCTGGCCGAGCACGCGCGGCGCGCGCTGCTGGAGGGCGACGCGGTGCTCGCCGAGATCGCCACGGCCAAGGCGCTCGGGCACGGCATCGTGCGCATCGGCTGCACGGAGGGCTTTACGCGCTCGTTCCTGCCCCACGTGCTCGCGCAACATCACGCCACGGCGCCGCACGTGCATTTCAATCTGCGCTCGGGCACGCCGTCGCAGGTCGAGCAGTGGGTCGCCATGGGCGAGGCCGATCTGGGGCTCGCGTTTTCGAGCGGCGATCCGGCGAAGGTCTACGTGCAGTACAGCGCGCAGGCGCCGGTCTGTGCGCTGCTCGATCCGGGGCATCCGCTCGCGCAACGCGACTCGCTGACGCTCGCGGACCTGCGCGAGTATCCCGTCGCGCTGCTCGAACGCGGCAACACGGCGCGGCAGCTATTCGACGAGTGCTGCGCGCGCCATGGCATCAAGCTCGAGCCCATTCTCACGAGCAACAATTCGAGCGCCTTACATGCGTTCGCGGCGCTGGCCGGTGCGATCACGCTCGGCAGCCGGCTTTCGCTTGCGGGCCTCGCGGACGATCTTTCGCTCGTGGCGAAGCGCTTCGACGAGCCGACGCTCAACCAGCGCAATCTGTGCGTGATGACGATGCGCGAGCGGCGGTTATCACGCCCTGTCGAAGGTGTGCTAAGCGCGTTGATCGCGGCGATCGAACAAGCGCTGTGAGGACTCGGGGCATCAGCGCTTTCCGGCGCGCCCCGTCATGCGGCCTAGGATGTCCACGCGCTGCACCAGTTGATGGTAAATCACCGCTAGCACGTGCCCGGCGATCAGCACGTACGTGAGATACGCGAGCCAGTAGTGAACCTTCGAGCCGAGATGGCCGAGTGCCTTGTCTGCCGGCACGACGGCGGGCACCTGAAACAGCCAGAACCAGTTCACCGGATGGCCGCCGCCATACGAGTTGAGATATCCACTGATCGGCATGGCTAAGAGAATCAAATACAGCAAGCCATGGCCAATATGCGCGAGCTTCCGCTCGAAGGTCGGAATGCGCTGCGGCAGCGGCGGTGCGGTGCCCGAAAGCCGCGTCACCACGCGGATCAGCGTGAGCAGCAGGACGGTCATGCCAATCGATTTGTGGAAAGTCATCCAACTGCCGCGCGACGGGTCGTGGCGGTCCATCGTCGTCATGTACCACGCCACCGGGATCACCACGAACATGCAAAGCGCGGTCAGCCAATGCAGCACGCGCAGCGTCAGGCTGTATGCCGGGGCTGCGAAGGAAAACGCAGAAACAGAGTGCGGAGTTCGGGACATGGTCGAGGCCTTTTAAAGGTCGGATCGACAAAGCCTGCCACAAAAATGCCGCTGCGGAGCGTCTCCCGCGAGTGCGGTTTTGTTAGGCCTCGTTACAACGCCGGCCTTCAAAAATGAATGTAGATGATAAGTCAACCATAAATGCTCAATGGATTTCCCTTATGTAGACATCAATTAGCCAGCCGATAACTGCGAGGATGTGATTCGATCTGTCTGCTGCGCCCCAGTCGTAAGTTGAATTGTCAATCAGGAGTCGGAAATCCCATGTCCAGCAGTTTCGCAGAAGCCCCGTTCGACGGGGCGTACGCTCCGGCCAGTGCCGCCCGCCGGGCAGCGGTCGTCGAGAGCCCGCTCATGAATGCGCGCAAACGCGCCGATCGCGCTTGCGCGCTGGTCAACTGGATTCTTCTGGCGGGGGCCTTGGGTGTCGGCTGGCACTTCAACGCACTCGCGCCCGTGCTCGTCGTCGGGCTGCCGCTCGCGCTCGTTTCCACCGTGCTCGCGCTTGCCGTGCCAGGCCTCAAGATCACCAGAATGGGTTCCGCACTGACCTTCATGGGCGGCGCGGCCCTGTTGATCGACGTGGGAGGCGGGCAGGACGAGTTTCACTTCGTGGCGTTCATCCTCCTTTCGCTGCTGCTCGCGTATCGCGACGTGCAGGTCGTCCTGCTCGCGACCGCTTTCATCTCCGTTCAGCAACTCGCGTTCAACTACTTGCAGGCGTGGGGCTGGCCCGTCAGGGTCTTTTCGCAAACGGGTTTCGACGTCGTGGCGCAGCACTGGGCGTTTCTCTGGCTTCAAACCTTGTTTATCGCGGCGATTTCGGCGCGCCAGGAGCGCGACGCCAATATCGCGGGCGAACTCGCGGCCATGTCGGAGGGGATCGGGCAGGCGTCGGGCTACATCACGCTGGGCGAGCAAGCGAGCCGGCCGTCGAGCGACGTGGCCGGCGCTTTTCACGCCACGCTGGCGGCCGTGCGCAAGACGCTGCTGCAGGTGCGTGACAGCGTGGGTGAGGTTTCGGAGTCGGTAGCCGGCACCAGCGCGCGCAATGCCGTGCTTTCGGATCGGACCGAGCAGCAGCGCCGTTCGCTCGAAAGCATGGTCGCGGCCATGGAGCAGCTCAAGCAAAGCGTGCACGAGAGCGTCGATCACGCCATGGCGGCCAGCGCGCTGGCGGACTCGGCGAGCGAGGTCGCGTCCCGCGGGCGCGGGGCGATCAAGGCGGTGATCGATACGATGGGCGACATTTATCGCTCGTGCGACCGCATTACCGACATCATCGGCGTGATCGACGGCATCGCGTTCCAGACCAACATTCTTGCGCTCAACGCGTCGGTCGAGGCCGCGCGCGCGGGCGATCAGGGGCGAGGGTTCGGCGTGGTGGCGGAGGAGGTCCGCACGCTGGCTCAGCGCAGCGCCGCCGCCGCGAAGGAGATCCGGGCGCTGATTGGCGAGTCGGTCGAGCGCGCGCGCACGGGCAATGGCCTCGTCGAAAGCGCGGGCAACACGGTGGGCCAGGTGCTCGAGGGCGTCACACGGCTGTCGTCCATCGTTCACGAGATGGCGACTGCCGCCGGCGCGCAGCGCGCGGGCATCGACCAGATGGGCGAGAACATCGCCGGTATCGACGTGGCGATACGCGAGAACGCGGCGCACGTTGCCGACACCGTCGAGCAGGTCAGGCAGCAGCATCGCCAGACCGAACTCCTCGCCAGCGCGGTCCAGGTGTTCAGGCTCGATTGAGTGCCACATCGCGTCGCATTTTCGGGGCGCGACCGCGAAGTTCGAGCAGGGGTCCGTTCCGTCGGACTATTTTGTTACACCTCTTACGGCGCTTGGCCAGTGGCGTTACAAAGACCTTTCACATTGGCCGCTATACTCGGTTCCGTCTCAAAAACGTAAGAGAACAACTATGTCGAAGAAACTCATCCAGATGGTTGCCGTTGCTGCGCTGACTGCTGCGGCCTCGCTGCCGGCGCTGGCCGGCGATATGAACAACGCACTGGGTGGCGCGCTTGGCGGCGTCGCCGGCGCGGCTTTGGGTGGCGCAGTGGGCGGCAGCACCGGCGCCGTGATCGGCGGCGCGGTGGGTGGCGGCGCGGGTGGCGCGGTCACTTCGAATCGTCGCGAGCGCACGGGCGCCATCATCGGCGGCGCGCTCGGCGGCGGCGCGGGCACGGCGGCGGGCAACGCCATGGGCGGCCGCACCGGCGGCCTGATTGGCGCAGCGGTGGGCGGCGGCGCAGGTTCGGCGCTCGGCGGCAATATCTCGCGTTCGAACTCCTACGCCGACGACTATTCGCGCGGCTATCACGGCAAGCGCCACAAGCACCGTCACTACGACTAAGCACAGCTTGCAAGGCGCAGCGGCTGCTGCGCCTCGTTGTTTCGCGCCGCCGCATCCGGTGGCGCACGCCGGGCCGTTCTGGCCCGCGCGTCACTTCCTCTTGGCTTGAGCCTGACGTCATCCGCATGCCGGGTGATGACGCCTTCGTGCCATTTGATTCGTTATGCCAGGCAATCGTCAAGACTTCAGCATGCGTCATTCCGGCCGCGGTTTGCGTCGCCATGAGCCATGCGGCAGTTCCTTGTCGCGCTCGGCGGCGGCAAGCGCGGCGCGCAGTTGCGTGCGGTTCAGTGGAATGCAATAAGCCGGTTTGGCGCGCTCGAAGCGCCAGCTGTCGGCGAGCGCACCCGTGTCGAGCGCGTCGAAATCGAGCTGCGCATGCAACGCGGCCACGAGCGCCTTCGCCTGCCCATCGTCTCCGGCAACGGGCAGCGCGCGGCGCCCGCCCTCGACAGGCGGCCGCTCTTCGCGCGGCAGGTCGTACGCGAGAATCGCATTGAACGCCTTGACCACACGTGCGCCATTCAGGTGCTGCGCAACGTGCTCGCTCGTGGCGGCGCGGTATTCGTCGAACGCGGCGATGGCGCCGTCGCGCGCCGGGTAGTAGTTCATGGTGTCGATGACGACTTTACCGGCGAGTGTTTCGACCGGTATCTCGCCGAGCGCGGACAGCGGCAGCGCCACGATCACGATCTCGCCGAAGGCAGTGGCCTCCTCCAGCGTGCCGATACGGCAACCCAGCGCTGCCGCCTCTTCCGTGCGCGCCTCGGGATGACGCGACGAGAGCATGACCTCATGCCCCGCCTGCACGAGCAGTTTGCCTAGCGTCGAGCCGATCTCGCCCGCGCCGAGAATGCCGACAGCCAATCGATGTTCACGATGTTCGTTCATGGGAATCCCCGAGTTTCGTCATGGAGACCTCAGCGTAGCGCCGAAACTCCCGTGCGATAATCGGCTATCCAGGCGAAACACTTGAAATGGCGGGTTTCTAATCGTGGACAAATTGACCAGCATGACCGTGTTCGTGAAGACGGCCGAATCCGGTTCGTTCACGGCGGCGGCGCGCATGCTCGCGATGACGCCGCAGATGGCGGGCAAGCACGTCGACGCGCTGGAAAAGACGTTAGGCGTGCGCCTGCTCCAGCGCTCGACGCGCAAGCACGCACTCACGGAAGCGGGCCGCGCCTATTTCGAAGCCTGCCGGCGTGTGCTCGACGAGGCGGCGGCGGCGGATGCCGTCGCGCTCGCGCAAACCGCCCACCCGCAAGGCACGCTGCGCGTGACGGCGCCCGTTTCGTTCGGCGCTTTTCGGCTTGCGCATGAAATCAAGGCCTTTCTCGCGGATTGCCCGGACGTGAAAGTCGATCTCGTGCTGAGTGACCGGCAGTTCGATCTCTTGCAGGACGGGTTCGATGTCGCGTTTCGCATTGGCGCGCTGCCCGATTCGCAACTGGTCGCGCGAGCGCTCGCGCCCTATCGGCTCGTGCCGTGCGCCGCGCCGTCCTATCTCGCCGCGCATGGCACGCCGGCGCATCCGCGCGAACTCGCGCAGCACGTGTGCCTCGATTACGCGTTCGACAGCTTTCCGGCGCCCCAAACGTGGATCTTCAAGGACGGCGACACGCAGATCGAAGTCGAGCCGCGCGGCCAGCTGCGCAGCAACGACACGCGCGCGCTGATCGCGGCGGCGGAAGCAGGCGTGGGCATCGTGCTCGCGGGCGAGCCGAACCTGGCGCCTTCGGTGGCGGCGGGGCGGCTCGTGCCGCTGCTCGAGGCGTACGCCGCGCCGGTGCGGCCCATGCATCTGCTTTACGCGGATCGCCGCGCGCAGGCGCCCAAGCAGCGCGCGTTCGTGGCGTGGGCGCTGGCGTGCTTTGGCGGGGCGGGCAACGTCACCGGCACGCGGGCGGCGCCGGTGTCACCTCGCGTTCGTCGTTCCGCGCGCAAGCCGCGTGCATAGCCCACATCGCCCACATCGCGCACGCAGCGTAGTCAGGCCTCGCTGCGGAAGGCGGCGTTGAGCGTCGCGCCGGGCGCCGCGCCTTCGAAGCCGTCGAAACGCCCTTCGGTGAGCCGTTGAGCCGCGTGCATGAAAGCGCCCCATGCGGTGCGGGCGAGCGCACCGCCTACGCTCACGCGGCGCACGCCGAGTGCGGCGAGATCGTCCAGCGTGAAGGCCGACTTCGCACCGATCAGCACGTTCACCGGCTTCGGCGCGACTGCGCTCACGACGGCCACGATCTGCTCGCGTGTCTGGATGCCGGGCGCGTAGAGGCAGTCCGCGCCCGCCGCTGCATACGCCTGCAAGCGCGCGATGGCGTCGTCGAGGTCGGGCACGCCCGCCACGAAGTTCTCGGCGCGGCCAACGAGCAAGGTGTCGCCGCCACGCGCATCGATAGCGCGGCGAGCGGCCCGCATGCGCTCGACAGCCACCTCGATCGGCAGCAGCGGTGCTGCGTCGTCGCCAGTCGAGTCTTCCACGGAAAGCCCGGCGACACCGGTCTCGACGGCGAGGCCCACGCTTGTTTCGACGCCTGCGGGATCTGCGCCGAAGCCGCTTTCGAAGTCGGCGTTCACAGGCAGGTCGGTGGCCGCGACGATCTCGCGCAGGTGCGCGAGGATCGCGTCGCGCGGCAGGGTGTTGTCGGCATGGCCGCGCGACCATGCGAACCCGGAGCTGGTGGTCGCGAGCGCCTTGAAGCCGAGGCCCTGGAGGTAGCGCGCGCTGCCCACGTCCCACGGGTTCGGCAGTACGAAGCAACCGGCGGCATGGAGTGCGCGAAATTCGGCGCGTTTCTCGGCAATGGTGCGGGCGGGTCCTGACATGGCAAGTCTCCTCCTGGCTCGTGGTGGGCGGCGGGCGTGTGCGCGGGAATGCGCATTCTGTCGCGCCGGTCTTCGATTGTGACCGAATTTACGGATTTCCGAGTCGGGCGGCACACGCTTGCACAGCAAGTTCGTGTAAAGATCAGGATGGCGAATTAAATGAACGCCTACGAAAACGATCACATTCAGCGGCGCGAAACGAGGAAAAGAAAGGCGCAGCCGTTATGATATGCGTTCTTTTTATTTTGCCGTCCAGCCGCGATGTCCAAAACCAGCGCTCCGAAAGCCTCGCCGCCCCGCATGTCCGATGTCGCCCGTCTTGCGGGCGTTTCGAAGATGACGGTGTCCCGCGTGATGGCTGGGCGCAGCGCGTCGGAGGCGACACGCGAGCGCGTGCAGCGCGCCATCGACGAACTGGGTTACGTGGCCGACGCGGCGGCCGGCGCGCTCTCCTCTGGGCGCTCGTCGTTTGTCGCCGTGCTCGTGCCGTCGCTTTCGAGTTCCAACTTCTCGGACACCGTGAGCGGCCTTACGGCCGTGCTCGAGCCGCAGGGGCTCGAACTGCTGATCGGCGACACCGACTACTTCCTCGACCGCGAGGAACGACTCGTGCGCCAGATGCTGCGCCACCAGCCGCGCTGCATTGCGCTCACGGGCGCGCAGCATACGGACGCCACGCGCACGCTGCTGCAGCGCTCGGGCGTGCCGGTCGTCGAGATGTGGGACTTGCCCGCGGAGCCGATCGACATGGCCGTGGGCTTTTCCAACGTGAGCGCGGCGCGCGAGATGGTGCGCTATCTCGCGGACAAGGGCCATCGCCGCATTGGTTTTCTTGGTGGCGCGGGCGATCTGGACCGGCGCGGCCTCGACCGCCTCAAGGGCTATCAGATGGAGATGAAGGCGCTCGGGCTCGACAGGCACCGCGTCGTGCAACTGGGCGGCTCGCCGGTCACGATGAGCCACGGCGCGCCTGCCATGGCCGAGCTGCTCGAGCGTTGGCCCGACACAGAGGCCGTGATGTGCGTGAGCGACATGTCGGCGTTCGGCGCGATTATGGAGTGCCAGCGGCGCGGCCTGAGCGTGCCCCGCGATATGGCGGTCGCGGGCTTCGGCAACTTCGAGATCGCGGAGTGCTGCTATCCGGCGATCACCACGATTTCGGTCGATGCCTACGGCATTGGCCAGCGCACGGGCGAGGCGATCGTCGCCGCCCTCGCGGCAGCGGACGGTGCGAGCGCGCAGCATCCCGTGAAAACGCGCATTCAATACACGGTCGTGCCGCGCCAGAGCGCTTGAGCACGCGAGCGCGCGGCAGCGTTAGCGTCGTCACAGCCCCTTGGCGATGCGCTGCGCCATCTCGACCACCGCGATGGCCAGGCGCTTTTCGCGGTGCGTATCAAGCCGCTCCAGCGGCAGGCTCGCGCTGACCGCCACGCGCTTGCCGAGCGCCGTCACGCCCACGAACGCCGCGAAACACGCAATCCCCGCCGTCACTTCTTCCCGCTCGTGCGCAAGGCCGGAGCGGCGTATCGCGGCGAGCGCCGCAAGCAGGTCCGGCTTGCGCGTGATGGTGTTGGCCGTCACGGCGGGAAGCTGGCGCGGCAGGATCGCGCCGACCTCTTCATCTGGCAGGCTGGCGAGCAGCGCCTTGCCCAGCGCGCAGCAGTGCGCGGGCAGCCGCGAGCCGAGATCGGAGATGAGACGTACGGGCCGCGCGGGGTCTTCGCGCGCGAGATACACGACTTCGGCGCCATCCAGCACGGCAAGCTGAACGACTTCGTTATGCGTCGCGACGAACACGGTCGCCTCCTGGCGGAACACTTCCTGGAGCCGGTCGTGCCGCACGTAGGCGCTGCCGAGTTCGAACAGCGTGAGGCCGACGATATAGCCGTCGGCGCGTTTTTCGATCCAGCGCCGGCGTTCGAGCGAGTCGAGCATCAGGTAGAGCGTGCTGCGCGAAAGGCCGGTGGCCTGCGCGATGGCCGCCGCGCGCATCGGGCCTTTTGCGTGCGCGAGCACGTCGAGAATATCGTGTATGCGCCGCAGCGCCGGGACTTCGTAAGGTGAGGACATGGAGCTGCGCGCCGCAAATAAGATCATCCAGCAGGCTGGAAATACTAACATCACGTTGGACACGTGCATGAGCGCGTCGACATTTCTCAGCGGCATCGTTCCTTGGTATCGTTGCAGACGCGTTGCACACACGAATCAACAGGAACGGTTTGAATGCCCAGGCGCGCGATGCGCGCCGCATGTTCGGGAGAGTCGCGGAAGATGAAGTATTCGAATCTGGTCGAGCGGTTGCAGGGCCGTCGCACGACGGCGTGGGAGATCCATCACGCGGCGGTGCAGGCCGCTGCGCGGGGCGAGGACGTGATCGTGCTGAGCGTGGGCGACCCCGACTTCGGCACGCCCGCGCCCATCGTCGAGCGCGCCGTGGCCGCGCTGCGCGAAGGCGATACGCACTACTCGGCCATCATGGGCCGCGAGCCGCTGCGCGAGGCGATTGCGCGCGAGCACGCACTGCAAAGCGGGCGCGCGGTCGGTGCGCAGAACGTGATTCTCTGCGCGGGGGCGCAGAACGGTTTGTTCGCCTCGTCGCTCTGTTTGCTGGAAGCCGGCGACGAAGTGCTCGTGCCCGAGCCGATGTACTTGACCTACGAGGCCGCGATTCGCGCGTCGGGCGCCACGCTCGTGCCGGTGCCCGTCGATCCGGAGACCGGCTTTCATCTCGACTGCGACGGACTCGAGGCCGCCGTCACGACGCGCACTCGCGCGATCTTCTTCGCGACGCCGTGCAACCCCACCGGCGCGGTGATGCCGCGCGCGCACCTCGAACGCGTCGCGCAATTAGCCCGGCGGCACGACCTGTGGGTGCTCTCCGACGAGGTTTATGCCGACCTCACGTTCGAGCGCGAGCACGTGAGCATCGCCGCGCTCGACGGCATGGCGGAGCGTACGGTCACGCTCGGCAGCCTCTCGAAGTCGCATGCCATGCCGGGCTGGCGCCTTGGTTGGGTGATCGCGCCGGAAACGATGATCGCGCATCTGGCGCGGCTCGCGCTCTGCATGCTGTACGGGCTGCCCGGCTTCATTCAGGAGGCGGCAATCACGGCGCTCGACAACCGTGCGCAGATTGTCGCGCAGATGCGCGAGATCTATCGCCGCCGGCGCGACATCGTCTACGAGCGGCTGGCGGGCGTGCCGGGACTCAAGTGCCTGTTGCCGGAAGCGGGCATGTTCATGATGATCGACATTCGCGGCACGGGCCTCGACACGCAGGCGTTCACCTGGCAGCTTTTCGAGGCGCAGAAGGTGTCCGTGCTCGACGCGAGCGCGTTCGGGGAAACCGCAAACGGCTATGTGCGGCTGGGTTTCGTCGTGGACGAAGCGAGGCTCGTCGAGGCCTGTGAGCGTATTGCGGCCTTTGTGCAGGAGCGCGCTGCCGCCGCGGCGCGCTAGCGGGCTTCGCAGCGGGTTTCAAAGTACAGGCGGGTGGGCTCGAATAGTTCGGCAGGCAACGCGTCACGCGTGAACCACGCCCACCGCGCGCACTTATCGGGCTCGGCGACAGCCGGCGTGCCCGCCGCGGCAGCCTCGACGAACAGTGTCACATGGCGCACGCGGCCGGCTTCGAGCCAGCCGCTGGCCCAGCCCGCTGCGTGCGCCTCGATCAGTTCCAGGCCGGTTTCCTCGCGCAGCTCGCGCGCGGCCGCGGCGAGCGGATCTTCGCCGGGGTCGACCTTGCCGCCCGGGAAGGCCCACGTGTCGCGTCCCCATGTGCTTTTGCGCAGGCCGAGCAGCCACGCATCGCCGTTGCGTACGACGACGCCCACGCCGAGCACGGTGACGGCAACGCCGATGTCATCAGTCATGTTCTGCGGATATTGATTGGGAATCCGAATTGTTGGGGAAATCGATCGTTCGCTGCGCACTCGTCAAACTTGCGGGGCGCGCAGCGAACCCGTGCCGATTCAACGCTCGCCGTCGAGCAGGTCGTTGAGCATTTCGTCGAAGGCGGCCTGGGCGTCTTCCAGTTCCTGGAGCGCCATGTCGAAGGTCTGCAGCGCGAATTGCGACGGACGGCCGTCGCCTTCCGGCGGAAACTGCGACTGCAGCGAGGTAAACGCCGACTTCACGCGCTGGGTCGCGGTCAGCACGCGCTCCATGGCGGCGGCTTCTTCGGCTCGTGCCTGTTCTGGGTTCATCGAAAGCTCCGTTCTTACGTGTTTGATGTTGGGTGTGTTCAGGGCAGGGGCAGTCCGCCCTCCGCCTTCACTTCGCGCAGCGACAGCGCCGATTCGACCGACGTGACGCCGGGCAAGCTGCGCAACTGGTCGCGCATGAAGGTGCCGTAGTCGTCGAGATCGCGGGCCACCACCTGCAAAATATAGTCCGCCGTGCCGGATACGTTGTGGCACGACAGAATGCGCTCGATCGCCAGCACCTCGCGCTCGAAGCGGTCGGCAAGCGCGCGGTCGTGCACGGCAAAGCGCACCGAGACGAATCCCACCACGCCGTAGCCGAGCGCACGGCGCGAGAGCACGGCCCGGTAACGCTCGATATAGCCGTCCTGTTCGAGACGCTTGAGGCGCCGCGCGCAGGGCGTTTCGCTCAGGCCGACGGTTTCGGCGAGCCGCGCGTTCGGCATGCGACCGTCGGTTTGCAGCGCGCCGAGTATCGCCCGGTCGAGTTTGTCGAGGTCGCTCATGGCGGGGAGGGGAGTTCTGATGAGGATTCGGAAATCTTAGCGTATTCCGCCAATCTCTGGTGTGTACGGAATGAAAAACGCCAGAAATCGCTCTGCATGTAGCGGCAAGATAGAGCCTCTTTCACGCGAGGCAAACATGATTTCCGCCCACCTGCTGTTGATGTTCATCGTCGCCCTGATTATTGTCTGCGCGCTGCCCGGCGCCGACATGGCGCTCGTGATGCAGACCAGCATGAGCCGCGGCACGCGCAGCGGCTTCGCGGCGGCCTGCGGCCTCGCGCTCGCACGCGCGACCCACGTGACGCTTTCCGCCTGCGGCCTCGCGGCCTTGCTGCGCAACGCGCCGTGGCTTTATGAAGTGGTGCGCTACGTGGGCGCGGCGTATCTCACATGGATCGCCGTGCAGATCTTCCGCGCGCCGGCGTTCGCCATGCCGGAACAGGAAGGGGTGGCCGTGGCGCGGCCGCGCCGTGCCGATTTCACCAAGGGGTTGCTAACGAACCTGCTGAACCCGAAGGCGCTGCTGTTCTGCTCGGTGTTGCTGCCGCAGTTCATCCGGCCGGAGGCGGGCTCGGTCTGGCTGCAGGTTTCGGTGCTGGGCGTGTTGCTGGTGGCCGTATGTGCGCTCTTCGACGTGATCTACGTGCTGGGCGCCGCGCGCATCGCCGTATGGCTGCGCCGCCATCCGCTCGCGCAAACGGTCCAGAAGTGGGCGTTCTCGTCCGCGTTGATCGGCTTCGCGCTGCGGCTCTCGCTCGATTGATGCTTCTGGCGTGCAGGACGGTCGTGTGAAGGCGTGCGGCGCGCAAGGCGCCGCACGCTTTTTTATGGCTCGCGTTTTAGCGCCGCGCGTTAGCGCGCGCCCAGGTAGTCGAGCTTGCCCAGCTCCACGCCGTTGTGGCGCAGGATGTCGTAGGCCGTGGTGACATGGAAGAAGAAGTTGGGCAGCACGAAGCCCAGCAGATAGCTCTGGCCCGTGAATTCGATCGGACCGGTGCGCATTTTAAGCGTGATGCTGCGCGCTTCCGTGCCGTCGATCTGCTCCGGCTTGAACGTATTCAGATAGTCGATGGTCTTCTGGATACGCGCGTGCAACTCGTCGAACGTGACTTCGACATCTTCGAACTTCGGGGGCTCCACACCGGCGAGGCGCGCGGCGCAGCCCTTTGCCGTGTCGGTGGCGATGTAGATCTGGCGCGTGAGCGGCAGCATGTCGGGGAAGAGCCGTGCGCCCGTCAGCACGGAGGGGTCGATCTGCTTTTCCGCCGCGTGTGCCTGCGCCTTGCCGATGATGTTCTGCAGATTGGTGAGGCCGCGCACGAGCACGGGCACCGATGCTTGATACATGGAAATGGACATGGGGTTTCCTCGTTTCTTCGAATGCGCGCGATGCGCTCCGCTTTGGAGCTGACCGGGCGGCCCATTATGCGCTATCGCGTCGCGTGCTGCCATCGGCCTAACGGCCAGGGCATCTTCGCCGGTCGCATAGATTACCTGGGATTACAGATCAAAAATTTCTTGTGAAGCGTTGAGTTTGCGAGCGCTCGCGGGGAGGGCGTGCGAGCCGTCGCGCGACGCGCGACACTGCGCGCCTCTTTGCCGATGTGCGCAATTGCCCCGATAAATATTGATTGTGGTCTAATAACCCCGGACCAACCATCCTTTCCGCATCGTGCAGCACGATGCGCTCAACCATGAACGCAGAAAAGGCAGCAATACGCCGCATCGCGCGCCGCATGGCAGAAGGCATTGTTTGTCGCACTGGCGCGCCGCAGTGGCGCACTCGAGTGCTGCGCATTACGCTGCTGGCGCTCGCAACGGGCAGCGTGGCGCAGGGCGCATTCGCGCAAGATCCACGGCTTCTCGATACACGTGTCACGCAAGAGTCGGTGACTGACACGATCTGCCGCCCGGGCTATGCTGACACCGTGGCGCCGCCGTTCGACCAGACCATGGCGCTGAAGGACCGCATGCTCGCCGCGCGCGGCATCGACGCCGACGACGGCGTGGGCTACGCGCTCGACCGGCATGTGCCGATCGTCCTTGGCGGGTCACCGGACGCCACGGCCAATTTCGACCTGATTCCGTGGGGCGGCCATACCGGCGAGCGGCGCAAGTCGCTGCTGACCGTACGCCTGAAGCGTTGCGTGTGCGCGGGGCGCATGACGCTCGCCGAGGCGCAGGCTGCAATCACCGGCAACTGGGTGCACCAGTACGATCGCCTCACCCGCATGGACTGCGGCGGATCCGCCGACGACACGACCTCGGCGAGCCGCGACGACGGGTCCTGAAGCGCCAAACCGGTTCGCGATCAGCGCCTCCTCGGGCACGCTGATTGCGAACCGGGTCGGGCGTGCGCGGTGGGCAATCCGTTGCTCGTCCGCTGCCAGACAATATGCCGCAGCACACCGCTCAGCAAATGCGACTATGCTGACATTCATCAACAAAAAAGGGAGTCACAACAATGCTTACTTCCAGCCTTTTGCTGCTTGGCGTCGCTGCCGTGCTCGGCCAGGTGGCGTGGACCCGTTCGCGCGCTCGCGCGAGCCTGCAGCCCGTACGCGTTCGCGCGTCGCAACCGCGCCGGTTCCGCTGAGCGCGGCACGCCAGGTCCGAAGTTCTCGCGAGGTAGGCCGCCATGCACGTGACCGTCTGGAATGTTCCCGAATCCTGCAGCGAGCAGGACGTGCGCAGTTTTTTCGAGCGCGAACTCGGCAAGTACGCCAAGGGCATTACCGTTTATGACGCGGGCACGCCGAACGCGCACGCGGACCTCGAACTTGACTCCGACCTGCCCTATGTGGCCGACGCCGTGGCGCACGAACTTCAATCCCGCCGCCTCGCAGGCGTCGCGCTAAAGGTGAGCGCGCCGCCGTTCGAAGACGACGAGCCGCCGAAACACCCACGCAACTGATCGCCCCCGCAACTGAGCTTCAGCGCGCCTCGTACGGCGTGTAGGGCAGCGAGCGCTTGTGGCGCGTCGCCTCGTAGAAGCGAAAGATCGTCTCGTACGCGTGTTCGCTCACCGGCTTGCCTTCCAGAAAGTCATCGATCTCGTCATAGCCGATCCCGTAGGCGTCTTCGTCAGGATGCAGCGGGCGCAACGTTTCCAGATCCGCAGTGGGCGTTTTGTCCACCAGCGTGGCCGGTGCGCCGAGCAAACGCGCGAGCGCACGCACGCGTCGCTTGTTCAGGCCCGCGAGCGGCAGCACGTCAGCGCCGCCGTCGCCGAACTTCGTGAAAAAGCCCATCAACGATTCCGCCGCGTGATCCGTGCCGATCACGAGTCCCGCGCGCGCGCCTGCCACCGCGTACTGCGCGATCATCCGCTCGCGTGCCTTGATGTTGCCGTGAACCTTGTCCTGCGCGCTCTCGTCGGCGAACGCGAGACCGCTCGCCGCGAGCGAGGCGAGCATCGCGTCGGCGGCGGGGCGCATGTCGACGGTCAGGGTTTCGTCGGCGGCGACGAAGGCAAGCGCGGCGGCCGCGTCCGCTTCATCGCGTTGCGTGCCGTAGGGCAGACGCATGGCGATGAAGCGTGCCGCCGTCTGGCCCTGCGCACGCAGGCTTTCCACGCTCAGTTGCGCAAGGCGGCCCGCCGTCGCGGAGTCGATGCCGCCGCTGATGCCGAGCACGAACGTCTGCAGTCCGCTCGCTTGAAGGCGCTGCGCGAGAAAACGCACGCGGCGCCCGATTTCGGCTTGCGCGTCGAAATGCTCCGCGACGTCCAGTTCGGCGATGATGCGTTGCTGGCGGGCGAGGCGGTCGGCTTCGGCATTGGTGTCCGGTTGGGCATCCGGTTTGGCGGCCATGGGCGGTTCCTCAATTGGCTGCGCACGCGACTTGCGCGCGCTGTCTGCGTTGTCTGGTTTAATGTCGGGTCGTCGTGGCGCTGTCAGCGACGCCGCATAGCACGGCGCTCGACGTATCCGACTTCATAGAAGACGCACAATCAGCCGGACTCACGATGAACGACGAATTTTTGCGGCGCATGGGCGCTCGCTTGCGAGACGGCGTCCGGGGCGACGCCTCGAACCTTCCCCATCATAGAACGCAGTGGTTTGGCGCGCAGGCGCACCGCGCAGTGGTGGCCGCGCTCTGCGCCTCGTTTTGCGTTGTGTGGGCGGCAAGCACGGCTTACGCCGCCGACGGCGTGACGGCCTCCAGCACGCACGTTGCTTCCGGCGCCTTGCATAGCGCGCCGGTGCGGGAAGCGTCGAAGCCTGTCGCTTCGGGCGCATCCGCAGCGTCGGGCGCGTCTGCGGCTCGGCCTGTTGCCCAAGCCGCTTCCGCCGCTTCGGGGCCAGCGCCCGCATTGGCAGCCTCGGGCGCTTCGGGGGCGTCGACCGCGTCTTCTGCTTCCTCGGCTTCCGCCGCGTTAGCTGCATCCGCTCCGCCCGCGCTCGTGCTACCCGTTCACCGGACGCTCACGCCAGAGGAGGCCGCCGAAGAAACCCGCGGTGCGCTCGAAATGCGCAAGCGCTTCGCGCGCGACGTCAACCGGCGTCTGCGTGTGCCGCTCGCCGACCAGCGCGCCTACGGCCAGCGTTTGCAGGCGGCGCTCGAAGAGAAGGACCTCGGCGCGCTGGCGGGCGAGTTCGTCATCCTCGTCGATCGCAGCGCGAATGTGCAGGCGCTCTTCATCTACTTCCGGGCCATGCCCAACGAGCCTTGGCTCATGATTGGCGCGTCGCCGGTCGCGACCGGACGTCCCGGCGAGTTCGACCACTTCCTCACGCCGCTCGGCGTGTTCGAGCACACCCCGCAGAACATGGACTTCCGCGCGGAAGGCACCATGAACCAGAACAACATACGCGGGTACGGCCGGCGCGACATGCGCATCTATGACCTCGGCTGGGTGGACGGCGAACGCGGTTGGGGCAAGGGCGGCTATTCGCAGATGCGCTTCCAGATGCACGCCACCGACCCCGACCGCCTCGAGCCGCTGCTCGGCATCCGCCACTCGAAGGGCTGCGTGCGGATTCCGGCCACACTCAATGCGTTCATCGACCACAACGGGATCATCGACGCCGAATACCAGGCGCTGGTCGACTCGGGCAAGTCGCTATGGGTGCTCCACTCGGATCGCGAGATCACGCCGTGGGCGGGACGCTTTATCGTCGTGGTCGATTCGGAGCGCAAGACGCGCCCGGCGTGGTCGCCCGCGCCAGGCGGCAAGGCGCGCGCGAAGGTGCCGGCCGGCGCCGACACCGCAGACTGAGCGCGCGATCCGGCGGGGGCGCGGCCCCCGCGCACGATTGAAGCGCGCTAGGCGCGCCGCGCAATCAGCACGCCTGCGAGCGCGATGCCGAAGCCCGCTATCTGCATGGGCGTGAGCGTTTCGCCGAACAGCAGCCAGCTTTCGAGCGCCGCGAGCGGCGGCGCGAGAAAGAGCAGCGCCGTGGCGCGGGCGGCGTCGCCGTGGCGCACCATCCACACGAGCAACGTCACGCCCGCGCCGGAAAGCATCGCAATGCCCCACGCCAGCGAGAACCACAGCGTCGGCGTGGCGATCCAGCGCGTCTCGCCGAGCACGAGCGCGAGCACCGCGGCCACAATGGCCGCGCCCAGGTTCTGCACGGCGCTTGCGCTGCGAATGTCGGCTTGCGCGAGCGAGGTCTTCTGGTAAAGCGTGCCCGCCGTGATCGATCCGACCGATACCACCGCGACCACCACCACGAGCAGCGGATTCACGTGAGTGTGGGACGGCGTGGCGGCGGCAGCCGCAGCGGCGTCGGCGATCGCGCCACCGGCCGCGTGCATGGCGGCATACAGCTTCGGGCTCAGCACGAGCACGACGCCTGCGAGGCCGAGCGACATGCCCGACCAGCGCCGCGGCGGCAGGCGCTCGCCGAACATGCGCGCCGCGATGGCGGCCGTCAGGAGCGGCTGGAGCGCGCCGAGGAGCGCCATCACGCCCGCGCTCAAGCCCTGTGCGACCGCCCAGTAGCCCGCGCCCAGATACACGCCTTGCAGCAGCGCGCCAGCGAAGAGATGCTTGCCGATTTCGCGTCCGCGCGGCCAGGGCGCGCGCATCGCCAGCGCGACGATCGCAAACAGCGCTGCCGTGCCGGTGAAGCGCGCCAGCAGGAAGAGGTTGGGATCGGCGTAGGGCGCAATGGCGCGCGCGACGACGAAACCCGTCGACCACAGGACGACGAAAAGGGCAGGGGCAAGAGTGGCGAGCATCGGTGTCGAAAAGGGCGCGCTGGCGCAACGCCTGAGAAACACGAAAGGCCCGGAGTATCGCGCGATGCGCAGGTTGCAGTCTTGTTCAGGACTGCACTCGCTTGGGGGCGTGCCGATCGATGTATCGAATGCAACTAACCGCCTGGCCCGATCGGCAACCGCGAACGCAAACCACGCGTAACCGGACACGCTAGCAGCAACTAGCTTCCAAACAACACCGCCGTCACGCCAATCAAGCCGCCGCAGACCGCGCAGGCGAGCAGCAGTGCGCGCGTGCGCCGATGCTCGCGGCGCCACGCATCGAGCAACGCGGCCTGCTGCGCGGCGTGTCCCGAAGCGCTGCCGTGCCCGGGCTTCGCGTGGTGCTCGAGGAAGCGGAACACCATCTGCGGCACGCGAGGTGCAATTTGTGCGAGGTGTGGCAACTCCTGTGAGAGCCGCCGGATCCAGCCGTGATGACCGAGATCCTGGCGCGCGATGTCGGCGAGCGTGTGACGTGCAATGCCCCACGCATCCACGCCTGGATGAATCGAGCGCGCCAGTTCCTCCGCCTGGCCGAACGCGCGCTGCGCCGCCACGAGTCGCGGTGAGACTTCGCCTCCGAACGGCTGCACGGAATGCAGCAGATGATGGAACAGCGCGCCCGCGCTGCGCTCGTCGGTGTCGCTCGCGAAATGCGCTTCGCTGCGCGTACGCAATTCCGCCTCGATCTGTTCGGTGCGCGCGTGCGTGGGCACGTGGCCCGCCACGTGATGCAGCGTCGCGAGCCGGCCATAGTCCTGTTCGAACAGCGCGGTTGCGCCGTGCACGAAGAATTCGCGCTCTGGTGAGGAAAGGCTCGTCATCAGCGCCGCGCCCGCGAGCACGAGGCGCCCGCGCGTCTGCGGCTCGACGCTCACCGCGACCCGCCTCGCGTCGAGGGCCGCATGAAAGAAGCCGTGTTCGAACGCCTGGCGCGTGACCACTTCGATCAGATGCGCCGCCACCTGCGTGACGTTGATGTGATGCTCGGCAAGCCCGGCGATATCGGTCGCGCGCACGGTGTCGATGTGCTGCACCGCGAGCGTCTGCGGGGTGCAGAGGTCCCAGATCACGTCGGGCACGACGATACGCGGGTCGTCGCCGAGCTGGTGGCCGCTCTGGCTCAGGTTCGCGGCCTGGGCGCGCAGATCGAAGCGCCGCTGCAGATCCTCGCGCAGCGCCTGCGCGAGCGCGTGCAGCTGCAGCTTGCGCGCGGCGCGCGAAAAGCGCTCGATCCAGCGGGCTACGCCGCACAGGAGCGCGGCGTCATCGTCGACTTCCTGGACCTGTTTCGTGCGCAGCACGCGTAGCGTGATGGTCTGGTGGCCGTTCACCGGCAGCGCGAGCCGCGCGAGGTGCGTCTGCTCGCACCAGCCGTTGTGGGCCGGCGCGGGGTCGATCCACGTGAGCACTGTTTCAGGCGGCTTGCCGAGCGCGGCGCGCAGCGTGGTGTTGAGCGCCTCGCCCGCGAGGGGTTCTTCGAAATGCTCGATGGCGTCGATCGCGTCATGCAAGGTCGCGCCCGCGAGTTCGGGGCGCGTGGCGAGCGTTTGCGCGAAGGCCGTGGCGAGCGGGGCGAGACGCGGCAGCGAACCATGCAGGCGCGAGGCGAGACGCGGGTCGCCGTGCAGGCTCGAGGCGAGCGTGAGGAACCAGTGCAGCTTGTGATGCTCCGGCGCTGCGAGCCAGATCAGCCTGAAGCCATAACGCAGTGCACAAAACAGCAGACGCAATTGACGAAGTCGTGAACGCATGAATTCCAATGGTCGGCAAAGCGGGCGTCGCGTGAGCGCGCGGTCTCCACGAGATTAGCAGGGATGCTCGCGGGATGGCAGCGCAGGCTCGTTGCGCGCATGCGTAATACAATACGGCGGCTTTTCCGGATTCGCGTCGGATGCACTTCGAATGCACGCCGGATTCACTTGATTACCCGCGTCTTTATCCACGCACGACCCGCGCCCACCGAGATGCTCGCTGAACAACGTCACCAATACATCCTCTCGCAAGTGAACCGGACGGGGGCGCTTTCCGTGGCGGATCTCGTGCGCGAACTGCGCGTTTCCCGCGAGACGATCCGGCGCGACCTCAACACGCTCGCGGAGCGCGGACTGCTCGTCACGACTCATGGCGGCGCGCTCTCCAGCGACCGCCGCGAGCCCGATCTCGACGTGCGCGAAGCCGCCAACGCGAGCGCCAAGCGCGCGATCGGCGAACGGGCGGCGGAGTTCGTGCCCGACGGCGCCTCGGTCATCATCGATTCGGGCAGCACCACGCATGCGCTCGCGCGTGCGCTCACCGACCGTCATCGGCTCACGGTCTACACCAACGACTGGCGCATTGCGCTCCTGCTCGGCCGCCGCAACGAGAACCGCGTCACGCTGCTCGGCGGCGAGCTGTCCGATCACGAGGAAGCGACCTTCGGTCTCGACACCGTTCAGCAGCTCGCCCAGTACCACGCCGATTTCGCGTTCGTCGGCGCGGGCGGCATCACCGCCGACGGCTGGCTCACCGATTACTCGCGCATGGTCGCCGAGGTGCGCAGCCGCATGCTGGCGGCCACGGCCTGCGCGATCGTCGTCGCCGACCATTCGAAGTTCGGGCGCGTGACGCCCGTGCGCATCAACGGCTTCGAGCAGGCGCGCTACGTCATCACCGAGCTGGCGCCCGAAAAGAGCGTCGCTCGCGCCATCACGGCGCGCGGGCCCGAACTCGTCATCGCCTGAGTTTTCTTGCGGCGCCGCGCGCGCCGCGTTTGTTTTTGCACATGTAGACAAAGCCTATGCCAGCCACCAACGCGCGAGCGGCGGAATCTGCTCGGCTATGTGGCTTGTCGAATATTGGCGAATTGTGGAATTTTTTGACAAACGCCACAATCGTCATGCGCGTGTCATCAAAACCTGTGATTCTTGCGGGGCCCGTCCAGATGGGCCGGTCAGCGAGGCGAGCGGCAACGCCAAGCCTTCGCCAGGCCAGCTGGTTCAGGTGGAAAGTGTCGGATTGTAGACAATCTGCAATCCGCGACGCGAGACCACCGGGAGGCGGGCAATGACAGGCGGCGCAGTCCGCCGAAGTTCGGATTGTTCAGCTCAGTTCGATCCATTCAATCACAAACGCATCGGGTATCCCGAGCATCTGGTTTTGCCTTCGGAGAGTGACATGAACCACACGAATTCCCATCGCGCGGGTTTTGCACGCAAGCTGTTGCCGATCGCGGCCGCCGCGGCGCTGCTGGGCGCAGCCGCGAGCGCGCACGCCGCCGACGCCGTCGTGCTGTACACGGCCGACGGCCTCGAAAATCTCTACAAGGACGTGCTGCCGGCCTTCGAAAAGAAGGAAGGCGTGAAGGTCAACATCGTGACGGCGGGCAGCGGCGAAGTGGTGAACCGCGCGAACGTCGAGAAGGACTCGCCGAAGGCCGACGTGATCGTCACGCTGCCGCCGTTCATCCAGACGGCGCAGCAAAGCGGCCTGCTGCAGCCGTACCAGAGCGTGAACTACAAGAACGTGCCGGCGATCGCGAAGGCGACGGACGGTTCGTGGGCCACATTCGTGAACAACTACTTCTCGTTCGCGATCAATCCCGATGTCGTGAAGAACGAGCCCAAGACGTTTGCTGACCTGCTGCACCCGGACTACTCGGGCAAGGTCGCGTACTCGAACCCGGCCACGGCTGGCGACGGCATGGCCGTGATCATCCTCACGACCTCGCTGATGGGCGAAGACAAGGCGTTCGACTACCTCAAGAAGCTCGAACAGAGCGCGAAGTTCCACACCAAGGGCACGGGCTACCTCGACGTGCTGCTCTCGCGCAACGAAATCTCAGTGGCCAACGGCGACCTGCAGATGGATCTCGACGACGCAGCCAACGGCGGCCTCTCGCTCAAGCCGATCTTCCTCGCGGCCGACGCTGGCGGTCATCCCACGACGTTCCAGCTGCCGTACGCCATCGGCCTGATCAAGAACGGCCCGAACCAGGCGGAAGGCAAGAAGCTGATCGACTACCTGATGTCGACGGAAGTGCAGTCGAAGGTCCCGGACATCTTCGGCATTCCGGGCCGCACGGACGTGCCGCTCACGGGCAAGAACGGCGAAGCGGTCAAGCAGGCCATCAAGGGTGTGAAGCTCATTCCGGTGGACTGGAACCAGGTGATGGCGAAGAAGGCCGACTGGACGGCGCGCTGGAAGAGCGAAGTGATCGGCTCG
Source organism: Paraburkholderia sp. J8-2 (assembly GCF_905220195.1). Taxonomy (NCBI): domain Bacteria; kingdom Pseudomonadati; phylum Pseudomonadota; class Betaproteobacteria; order Burkholderiales; family Burkholderiaceae; genus Paraburkholderia; species Paraburkholderia sp. J8-2. Next base: position 4,359 of record NZ_CAJMZA010000028.1, on the reverse strand, counting down.
TCGGACAAGCAGCTCGAAGTCGTGAAGCCGAAGTAAGCAACCGTACTTGCAGGAGATGAACCCGGTGAATACCGCAAGCCTCGCGCCGGCCGGCATGGCCCGCGCGCTGCCGGATGCGTCCGGACTGACTGATGCCACGGACGCGCCCGGCGCCGCGGGCGTGCAGATCGACCACCTGAGCGTGCGCTTCGGCGCGCGCACTGTCCTCGACGATCTGTCGCTCACGATCCGCCGCGGCGAACTGCTGACCGTGCTGGGCCGCAGCGGCTGCGGCAAGACGACCTTGCTGCGTTTCATCGCCGGGTTCATCGAAGCCGATGGACTCGCGGGCTCGCTCACCGTGGCGGGCCGCGACCTGACCCATGTGCCGCCGCATCAGCGCAACCTGGGTCTGCTGTTCCAGAGCTATGCGCTCTTTCCGCATCTCTCGGTGTTCGAGAACGTCGCGTTCGGCTTGAAGGCGCGCCGCGTGCCGTCGCGCGACATCGCGCGCCGCGTGGCTGAGGCCCTCAAGCTCGTGCAGCTCGGCGACGCGGGGCACATCATGCCCGCGCAGCTCTCGGGCGGCATGCAGCAGCGCGTGGCGCTCGCGCGAGCGCTCGTGATCGAGCCGGACGTGCTCCTGCTCGACGAACCGCTCTCGGCGCTCGACGCCAATCTGCGTGCTTCGGTGCGCTCCGAATTGAAGGCGCTGCACGAGCGCTTGCCCGATCTGACGATCGTGTGCGTAACGCACGATCAGGACGACGCGCTCGTGCTCTCCGACCGCACGCTCTTGATGCGCGATGGTCACATCGCGCAGCTCGGCACGCCGCAGGAACTCTACGACACGCCCAACGACGCTTACGTGGCGCGTTATCTCGGCGCGGCGAACCTGCTGCCGCCGAACGTCGCGTTCCCGGTGGGTGACGCGCGCCACGGCGTGCGCGACAAGCTCGCGTGCCTGCGGCCTGAAAGCCTGCGCGTCGTGCCGCTCGGCGAAGGCTCGCTGCACGGCACGATCGAATCGGTCGAATGGTATGGCTCCGTGCTTTCGGTGCCGGTGCTGCTCGACGCGATGCCGAACGAACCGGTGCTCGTCACCATGCAGCGCGGCCACGGCATGACGCCGGCGAAAGGCATGCGTGTGTCCCTGCGTTACGAGGCTGACGATGTCGTCCTTATCAACCCCTGATTCCTCCCTGGCGCTGCCCGGCGCCGAAGCGCACGCGGCCGCCGTGCGCCGCCGCGAACGGCGCGCGCAATGGCATATCGCGTTTCTGCTCGTGTTCGTGCTCGGGCCGCTCGTCGTCTATCCGCTCGTGCGCCTCGTGCTGCTGAGTCTTTCGGGCGCGCACGGCCTGAGCTTCCACGCGTACGAGACGTTCTTCGGCAATCCCGATTCGCGCGGCGTGATCGCCACGACCTTGTGGATTCTGTTTCTGAGTGCCGGTCTCGCTTCCGTGCTTGGTGTCGCACTTGCGGCGCTGCTGTTCTTCAAGCCATTTCCGGGCGCAGGGCTCGTCACGCGCTTTCTGGAACTGTTCGTGGCGTTCCCGTCGTTTCTCGTCGCCTTCACGCTGATCTTTCTGTATGGCTCGCAGGGCTCCGTAAGCATCGGACTGCAGCGGCTCTTTCATTTGCAGGCGCCGCCGCTCGACTTCCTGTTCGGCATCGGCGGGGTCGTGCTCGCCGAAGTGGTGTTTTACGCGCCATTTGTCGTGCGCCCGACGCTCGCTGCGTTCGCGCTGCTCGACATGCGCCTGATCGAAGCCGCACGCAGTCTCGGCGCGAACACACGGATGGTCGCCCTGCGCGTGATCCTGCCGCTCGCGTGGCCGGGCATCGCCGCGGGCACGATCCTGTGTTTCCTGCTGACGTTCAACGAGTTCGGCATTTTGCTCGTGCTCGGCAGCGCGCACCTCATCACGCTGCCGGTGGCGATCTACAGCTCGGCCACGGTCGATCTCGATCTGCCGACGGCCGCGGCTGGCGCCGTGGTCATGCTTGCCATGTCGCTTTCCCTGTATGCGCTGTATCGGCGCGTGAATCGCCGCAGTCATGGAGGCGCGCGCAATGTCAACTAATCCTGCCGCCGGTTCCGAACGCATCGCGCTGCCGCCCAAGCATCTTCGTGCGCGGCCCGTGGAGCGCAGCCTCTTTGCGCGTTTTGCTAGCGCGGCATTGCTTGGCTTCGCGGCGCTGTTGTGCTTCTGGCTCTTCGTGTTGCCGGTGATCGTCGTCGCGTTGTCGAGCGTCGCATCGCACTGGTCGGGCACGATCTTGCCCGATGGCTTCAGCACGCGCTGGTTTGAGCGCCTCGGCTCCTCCGACTTCGATGCGCTCGCAACGAGTCTCGAAATCGGCTTCGGCGTCGCAGTGCTCGGCACGGCGCTCGGGCTGTGGCTCGCACTCGCGCTCGAAGGGCGCGACCGGCGGGGTCTGGGCGCGGTCGTCGACACGCTTGCGATGGTGCCCAACGGCGTGCCGAGCGTGGTGCTTGGCCTCGCGGTGCTGATCGCTTATCACAAGGCACCGGTGGATCTGTCGAGTTCGGCTGCGATCGTCGTGTTCGTGCAGCTCGCACTTGTACTGCCGTTTTGCTATCGATGTGCGGCCGCAGCGCTGCGGCCCGAGCTGACCGTGCTGCGCGAAGCGGCAGCGAGTCTCGGCGCGCCGCCTTCGATGGTGCTGCGCCGCGTGGTGCTGCCGCAACTCGTGCCGGCCATCCGTGCGAGTCTCGCGCTCGGTTTCGCGCTGTCGCTCGGCGAACTGGGCGCAACGCTCACGGTGTATCCGCCGGGCTTTGCGACGGTGCCGATCGTCGTGGTGGGCGCGGTCGAGCGTGGGTACTACCTGCCGGCTTCGGCGCTCTCGCTGGTCCTGTTGCTCGTTTCGCTGGCGGCGCTGCTGCTCATCGCAGCGCGTGCGCCGCGCCGGCGGCCGGACTGAGTGGGTGGATGCCATGCGGTTCCATGCGCCGCAGGCGCGTAACAGACGTGCAAGGCGGGACGTGCAAGATTCGATGACCAATGAGCAGGGGAGTGGCGCTGCGGGCGATATGGGCCGCGATCCTCAGGCGTTGTCCGACACGACGCCGCTTGCGATGGTGCGCCAGCATTCGCTCACGGCGCTGGTGCGCGACGAGATCGAGCGGCGCATCGCGGCAGGCGTGCTGGCGCCCGGCGACAAACTCAATGAAGCCGACTGGGCGGCTCGTCTGGCCGTATCGCGCGGACCCGTGCGCGAGGCGTTCCGCGCGCTCGAGCAGGCGGGCCTCGTGCGCAACGAGAAGCATCGTGGCGTGTTCGTGCGCAGCGTTGGCGCGGCGGAGGCCCAGGAGTTGGGTGAGGTGTGCGCGGCATTGCGCGAAGCGGCGTGCCGGATGCTCGCGCCGCGCATCGACGCGGCGCAGGTCGCCGAGTTGCGCGAGCACCTGAACGCGATGCGGGACGCGGTGGTCGCCGAGAAGGCGGAGGCCTTCCTGCAAGCGCGCGACGCGTTTCGCGGGTCGCTCGTCACGGCGGCTGGCAACGCCAGGTTGCGCGAGACCTATGAGCGCACCGTGAGCGAATTGCGGCTCTCGTTGCAGTGTGCCGCGCCGGCGCACAGCGCAATGGACGCATCGTACGCGGGGCATCGGGCGCTGTTGAGCGCGCTCGCCTCGCGCGCCGCCGATGAATCGGCCAATCGCATGCGCGAATCCTGTGGCGACTGAGCGCGGCAGGAACGATGAGTGGCGGCCCGGTGCGGGCCGTCGCCGCATTCACATAGTTGAGGAGTAGAAGATGGCACTGAGCCTCGCGGACATTCGTGGGCTGTTCGAGACGTACGGCGCGCTGGCCTATAGCGGCGAGCCGGTCACGCAACTCGAGCACGCGCTGCAAAGCGGCGCGCTGGCGGAAGAAGACGGGGCGAGCGAAGAGCTGACCGCGGCGGCCTTCCTGCACGATCTGGGTCACCTGCTCAATCGTCAGGGCGAAACGCCGACCGAACGCGGCATCGACGATCTGCACCAGTACTATGCGCTGCCGTTCCTGCGGCCCGTGTTGCCAGATAGCGTGCTGGAGCCGATCCGCCTGCACGTCGATGCGAAGCGCTATCTTTGCGCAGTCGATGAAGCGTATTTCGGCTGCCTCTCGGCAGATTCGGTGCGCAGCCTCGAATTGCAGGGCGGCATCTTCAGTGCAGATGAGGCGCGCGATTTCGCTGCGCGCCCTCACGCGGAGGACGCGGTGCGCCTGCGCCGCTGGGACGATCTCGCGAAGGTGGCCGGCAAACCGACGCCGGGCCTCGACCACTATCTGCAGCTCGTCGAACGCGTCATGCAACGCCACGTTTGAGGCGATTGCACTTACGCGTTTCTCCGGATTTCACGAG